>CANRKT010000038.1 GCA_947631255.1 uncultured Enterobacteriaceae bacterium | reverse complement strand
CAGAAGTGAAACGCCGTAGCGCCGATGGTAGTGTGGGGTCTCCCCATGCGAGAGTAGGGAACTGCCAGGCATCAAATTTAGAGTGCTGATATGGCTCAGTTGGTAGAGCGCACCCTTGGTAAGGGTGAGGTCCCCAGTTCGACTCTGGGTATCAGCACCAGTTTTAAATTTAGGCACGGCACCTAAAAAAGAATTTGTCTGACGGCTTTAGCGCGGTGGTCCCACCTGACCCCATGCCGAACTCAGAAGTGAAACGCCGTAGCGCCGATGGTAGTGTGGGGTCTCCCCATGCGAGAGTAGGGAACTGTCAGACATCAATTAGCAAGAGCCCAGTCAAAAGACTGGGCTTTTTTGCGTCTGTAATCGGATGATATCGCTCGCCAACCGGTTGGCGGGAAAACAGAACAAGTACAACGGCTAAATAAGCCCAATTTCCCCGTCCAGATATGAGTCACATCACCGCACCAGACTTGATTAGGTAAACTGGCATTCCAGATAATTGGGACGCTCTGGGTGTGCCTGAGACGCCTTCTTATATCGATGCTCAGCTAATGAGATGAAGTTCTTTCATAAGCTTTGTTGCCCGCCAGTGGCTCTCAGTTCGTGACCATTGCAGCAATATCAGGTGCACCTGCGGGTCTATTACTTTCGCTAAAGCTTTCACGAACAAGACTGAGTAACGTCACACGTGTGGCATCTGCTGCGATGAACCCCAACAGGGTTGCATACAATTGAATTTCTCAACTAATGAGAACTGTTCAGGGAGTCTGACATCAAGAGCGTGGTGGCCTTTTTTAATATCACCCTTTCCATTTTAACGCATTGAAGTCTTTTCTTCTGCTCAGGTATTTCAATCTTCTCAGGTGCCATGGGGGGCTTTCCTGCTCGCTCTTCCTTCAACTGGGCGGCTACTGGTAGACTTCAAATTATTGACCAACACACTCACCGCCAGTTTCGGCGGATAGGCTACCAATACATGAACGTGATCCGATCCCCCGTCCATTTCTAAAATATCAACTTCCAGCTTTTCCGCTGCCGATAAAAACGCATTGAGGATCTGCTCAATCATCATCCCATCGAAAATATTACGGCGGTACTTTGTCGTAAATATCAGATGTACAACCAGTTTACTGATGCTATAACAAAGCCCTTCATATCAGCCGTCATATGTATTGGCGTCACGGCGTCTCATTGAGCGTTAAACGTGACTTAAAACCATTGCTGGCAGTCGCCAAAAAATCACGCCGCTATAGCTGGTTGAAAGAATATGATCCACTGGCATTGCAGCAAGCCGTGATTAATCTGGATAAAGCCTGTTCCAATTTCTTTAACAAGAAGCTGAAAGCGGGTAAGCCTATTTTTAAAAGCAAGCGCGGCAAACAATCCAGTTATCACCCTAACGGAAAAGTCTTAACCGACGCGATCCAGTTACCGAAAATCCAGCCTGTTCGGGCAAACATTCACAGAGAGATCGTCGGTAAGGTTTCTGGCCTCACTATCAGCCGTTCCCCTGCGGGCAAATACTATGCCTCTGTCCTTTCCGATGACGGACAGGAAGCGCCAGCAAAACCGACCTGTATCACCTGCGCAACGGGCTATGACATAGGGTTAACCGCGGCGATGGCAAGAAAACGCCCAACCCCGCTTTCTGGTCAATGCTTATCGGCGCTTGCGCCGTGACAGTAAGAGCCTGTCACGCAAAAAGCTAAAAAGCGCAAACAGGCGAAAGCAAGGATCAAACTGGCAGCGCAACATGATAGCGTTACCAATGTTCGCGCAGACTTCCAGCATAAACTTTCAGGCTCAATTATTGACGAAAACCAAGCGGTCATTGTGGAAACGTTGAAGTCTGCAAATATGATGAAAAATCGCCGTCTTGCCCGACATATCGGGGATGCTGCGTGGAATGGTTTTGTCATGAAACTGGCTTACAAAGCAGAACAAGCTGGCGTTCACCTGGTCAAGACAGATCAGTGGTATGCCCGTTCAAAAACGTGCCATTGCTGCGGTCACAAGATGGCAGAAATGCCGTTAAAAGTGCGCGAATGGCAATGCCTGTCGTGTCATGCTGAACACGACCGCGATATAAATGCGGCAATCAACATAAGACAGAAGGGCATAACTGATTTAATGGCGGCAGGACTTGTCGTCAAAGCCCACGGAGGCTTGCGTAAATCTGGCTCATTGTCAGTGGCTGCCTGAGAAGTGGGAAGCCTCGACGTTTACGGCGGGGAGTAGTCACTGTGCTACAACAGCTCTTACGATGAGTGAACAGTATCGTTTAAGATTGTTCATTAATGGTCGTGTTATCAGTGTATCACTGACATTAAAAAAGGCGCCTCCTCATAGTGAGTAGCGCCTTTCTATCAATGACTTAACTGACTAGTATCAGTTCATGCCATATTTTTTCAGTTTCTTACGCAAGGTGCCACGGTTGATACCCATCATTAACGCAGCGCGAGTCTGGTTACCACGGGTGTATTGCATCACCATGTCCAACAATGGCTGCTCTACTTCAGCCAAAACCAGCTCGTACAGATCGTTAACATCTTGACCATTCAGTTGAGAAAAATAGTTCTTCAGCGCCTGTTTTACAGAGTCACGCAGGGGTTTTTGGGTTACTTGATCCTGAGAGTTCACGGTAGAAACGGTCAGTACGTCAGAATTTACGCGTTGTTCGAACATAGTTCTGTCAGCTCTTTATTTCTGTTTAGGCAAAATTTTTGAAGTATACCTCCAACGCCTCCAGCTGTTCGCTGGCATCCTCAATGGCGTTGAATGTGCGCCGAAACTGGTCACTTGGAGCGTGTTCCTGGAGATACCAGGAGACATGTTTCCGTGCAATCCGGTAACCTTTAGCCTGACCATAAAAGTCATGCAGTTCCCGAACATGAGCACAGAGTAAGCGCTTTATCTCTGCCAGAGGCAGGGGGGGAAGCAACTCTCCAGTGTCCAGATAGTGCTGGATTTCCCGAAAGATCCAGGGTCTTCCCTGAGCCGCACGTCCTATCATCAGAGCATCAGCCCCTGTATAGTCGAGCACAGCTCTGGCTTTTAGCGGGTCAGTAATGTCGCCATTCGCGATAACCGGAATGGAAACTTTCTGCTTAACTTCCCGAATGCTGCCATATTCAGCATGGCCCTGAAATAAACAGGCGCGAGTGCGTCCATGAATTGTCAGTGCCTGAATACCACAGTCTTCAGCAAGTTGGGCAATTTGTACACAGTTTCGATGCTCCGGATCCCAGCCAGTGCGAATTTTCAATGTGACGGGTACATCCACTGCGTTTACCACCGTTGTCAGGATATCCTTGACCAGACTCGGATGCTGCAGCAGGGCTGATCCTGCCAATTTACGATTCACTTTTTTAGCCGGACAGCCCATATTGATATCAATAATCTGGGCACCGTTAGCCACATTAATACGTGCGGCTGCTGCCATTTCTTCTGGGTCGCTACCAGCAATTTGCACTGTGCGAATACCCGGTTCATCTACATGGACCATCCGTAAACGAGACTTGTCACTGACCCAGACTTCTGGATTAGAAGACATCATCTCGGAAACAGTTAAACCGGCTCCCATTTCGTAACACAGCGTTCTGAAGGGTCTGTCTGTAATCCCCGCCATAGGTGCTGCGATTAACCGATTTCTGAGCTGGTAGTGTCCGATGCGCATGAGTTAAGAAATGACCATACTGTGCCTGCAAGGCGGCGTATATTACGCATTTTTCGCCTGAGATGAAAGGCCAAACTTTGAACAACATGCTTAAAACACTTAAATGATATTACAAAATCATGAGAAATAATTAACATTAATCATGTAAATCAATGTCTTGAATCGAGCTGGTTGTTTTATGAGCAATTAAACTTTCATGAAAACTAGTATAATTAAGCATCTTAGTAGCAGCACAATAGCAGATAACTCGATGTATTAATGAACAGTTTTTGCTATTTTATGCGAACGAGATCTCATTTTTCTAAACTCGTTCGCAGCCAGGCAGATGACCTTTAGGCTTGAGTTTTACGACCTGTGATACGACACCATTCCTCTTTCTCCACAACGGGATCTAGGGTAAACAGGTCTTCATAGGCTTCGCATACTCCCGCGGCTTGTGTAGCCAGCACGCCAGACAGTCCCAGTAATCCCCCTTGTACAGGCAGTACGCTGATTAACGGCGCGAGTTCACGCAGTGGGCCTGCGAGGATGTTTGCGACCACCACATCAGCTTGCATATCCGCAGGTTGATTCTGAGGCAAATAGAGTTCAAGCCTGTCGGATACCCCATTACGTTCTGCGTTATCCTGACTCGCCTGAATCGCCTGTGGGTCGATATCGATACCAATGGCCTTTGCAGCACCCAGTTTCAGAGCCGCAATGGCCAGAATGCCTGAGCCGCAGCCAAAATCGATGATCGTTTTTCCGACTAAATCGATACCATCAAGCCACTCCAGACAGAGCGAGGTCGTTGGGTGGGTCCCTGTGCCAAATGCCAGACCTGGGTCAAGCATGACGTTAACTGCATCCTTATCAGGAACATCACGCCAGCTCGGACAAATCCATAAACGCTGGCCGAAACGCATAGGATGGAAATTATCCATCCACTCACGTTCCCAGTCTTTATCTTCCAGTTGTTCTATTTTATGGACAAACTCCGAACCTAATAGCGGGCAATATTCAAGAATAGCAACCACTGCCTTCATGTCGGTTTCAGCATCATAGAGACCAATAACATCCGTATCACCCCATAAGCGAGTCTCTCCTGGCAGAGGCTCGAATACTGGCGTGTCATGAGTGTCCTGGAAGGTCACCGAAACGGCTCCGCTTTCGATTAGTGCATCACCGAGTTCTTCGGCATGTCCACCAGTGGTATTTATTTTCAATTGGATCCATGGCATAGCGAAACTCTTTATTTATCAGTAGTTGAAACAATGGAATATTCAGGAACATCCTGGCCAAAGCGATTACCTATCACAAATGCCAGCAAGCTGAGCAGTAACGATGGCACAATCGGATGGAAGCCGAAAAGTTGAATGTTGAAACTGGCCAGCACAGCATAGAGTACGGCACCGACTATCATGCCGCTCAATGCCCCTGCGGCGTTGGCTTTCTCCCAGTAAAGGCCCAGAACGAGTGGCCACAGGAATACCGCTTCCAGCCCACCAAAAGCCAGCAGATTAAGCCAGATTATCATCTCTGGTGGATGCCATGCAGCCAGTAGCAGCAATGCACCAAGGATCAAAGAACTGGCTGAGGAAAGACGCTTCAGTCGAGTCTCATTATTAATCTGATCAGGACGCATATTCAGATAGAGATCTTTCACAATCGTCGCAGATGATTGTAGCAACTGGGCATTAATCGTCGACATTATCGCAGCCATGGGGGCAGCCAGAAAGATCCCCGCGGCTACCGGTGGCAGTACAGTGATCATCAGAGTAGGGATAACCAGGTCTGGCACATTAAGATCAGGAATAATCGCACGACCCAAGGCGCCAGCAAGGTGCATACCAAACATTAAGATAGCGACCACGATGGTGCCGAGTATTATCCCACGATGCACGGCTTTACTGTCTTTATAAGAGATACAACGTACGGCAGTATGGGGTAAACCAATAACACCAAAACAGACCAGAACCCAAAAGGAGGTCATAAATGCAGGAGACAGGATATCATCTGCTCCTTGGGGTGAGACCAGCTTGGGATCGATTCGCTGGAGTGTATCGACGGCGTTATGTAGACCTCCGGCAGCGTATACAATAGCGACCAGCAATAATATCGTGCCAATCAGCATGACGATGCCTTGCAGAGCATCATTGAGCACACTGGCGCGGAAACCACCAAAAGCGGTGTAGAGTGCGATACTGACGCCAAAAATGAGTAGTCCCGTTTCATAAGGGATACCTGCCGCTGTTTCCAGTAGCCGTGCCCCACCGATAAACTGAACGGTCATGGCTCCAATAAAGGCGACCAGTAAACTGAAACTTGCCAGCCAGACGAGCAGGCGACTACGGTAGCGGGCATAAAGCATATCGTTGAGCGTCACGGCATTGTAGCGACGAGCCAGAATAGCGAATTTTTTCCCTAATACCCCTAAGGATAGCCAAACCGCGGGTAACTGAATCATCGCGAGCAGCACCCATCCTAACCCATACCTATAAGCAGCACCTGGCCCACCAATAAATGAACTGGCGCTGATATAGGTCGCGGTCAGTGTCATGGCGAGTACGAATCCGCCCATTGAGCGGTTGCCCAGAAAATATTCATTCAGGAAAGTACCAGTACGGCGGCGACGCATGGCATACACGGAGAGCCCGAAGACTAATAATAGATAGGCTACCAGAGGTAGAATTACTTCATGATGCATTATCATCCTCCAGTGACATATCGTGAAAAATAACTCTTACCATTAGCCAACACAGTAAAATAAACAGCAGTGGGATCAGCAGGCAGGCCATTTCAAACCAGTGGGGTAAACCGGTTATACCCTGGATGTTATCGGGTAAATAGGCGGCCAGTAGCCAGGCAATAAGATAGAGCAACGTTAGCCAGAGCGCCCAGCGCGCTTCTTTGTTGGCCTGAACAAAACGCTTGTCCATGATAGTCTCGTGCATTGGTAGTCAGAGCGAGATAGTTATCGCTGTGAATGGTAAACCAGAAAAAAAAGGGTCGGAAGCATCCGACCCTTTTTTGACACCGTTGTTCATGTCGAATGAAAACTTAGTCCTGGAGACCCAGTTTCTTTTCCAGATAGTGGATATTCGTCCCACCCTTCTGGAAGTTCTCATCGTTCATGATCTTCGTCTGTAATTCAATGTTGGTTTTGATACCGTCGATGATCAGTTCTGCCAGGGCATTTTTCATACGAGAAATCGCGATTTCACGTGTTTCACCATAGCAAATCAGTTTACCAATCATTGAGTCGTAGTACGGTGGAACACTGTAGCCAGCATAGATATGGGACTCCCAACGAACACCAAAACCACCCGGTGAATGAAAACGGGTAATTTTTCCTGGGCTTGGTAGGAAGGTATTAGGATCTTCTGCGTTGATACGGCATTCGATAGCGTGACCTTCAACATGCACATCTTTTTGCTTAATGGTCAGTTTCTGACCGGAAGCAATCAGCAACTGCTGTTTAATTAAGTCGACGCCGGTGATCATTTCTGTCACTGGATGCTCAACCTGAATACGGGTGTTCATTTCGATGAAATAGAACTCGCCGTTTTCAAACAGAAACTCGAAAGTCCCTGCACCACGATAGTTAATGTCCACACAAGCTTTAGCACAACGCTCACCGATCGATTGACGTAACTCAGGAGTAATGCCTGGTGCTGGTGCTTCTTCAACCACTTTCTGGTGGCGACGTTGCATAGAACAGTCACGTTCTGCCAGATAAATAGCATTACCCTGGCCATCAGCCAGTACTTGAATTTCGATATGGCGTGGGTTTTCAAGATACTTTTCCATATAGACCATATCGTTGTTGAAAGCAGATTTTGCTTCAGCACGGGTCATATTAATGGATTGTTCCAATTCAGCGTCGTTGCGTACTACACGCATTCCACGCCCACCACCACCACCTGATGCTTTAATAATTACCGGGTAGCCAATACGTTTGGCATGTGCACGGTTCTTATCGATATCGTCGTCAAGCGGGCCATCAGAACCAGGTACGCAAGGAACACCCGCTTTTTTCATGGCATCGATAGCTGAAACTTTGTCGCCCATCAGGCGGATAGTGTCGGCACGAGGACCTACGAAGGTAAAGCCTGAACGTTCAACTTGCTCTGCGAAGTCGGCATTTTCAGCTAAGAAACCGTAACCCGGGTGAATAGCTACTGCGCCAGTAATTTCTGCCGCGGAGATAATCGCCGGGATATTCAGATAACTTTTTACTGAAGGAGCCGGGCCAATACAGACCGTCTCATCTGCCAGTAATACGTGTTTCAAATCGCGATCCGCGGTTGAGTGCACAGCGACAGTTTTGATGCCCAGTTCTTTACAGGCACGCAGAATACGTAATGCAATTTCACCACGGTTGGCGATGACAATTTTATCCAGCATGTTCGCCTCGTTATTCGATGACAACTAGCGGCTCGTCAAACTCAACCGGCTGACCATTTTCAACCAGGATGGCTTTCACCACACCGCTCTTATCCGCTTCAATCTGGTTCATCATTTTCATTGCTTCAACGATACATAGCGTATCACCCGCATTCACTTTCTGACCAACTTCAATAAAAGCTTTCGCATCAGGTGTTGGGGTACGATAGAAAGTACCAACCATCGGAGAACGTACGATATGGCCACTCAGTTCTGCAGCAGCTGGTGCTTCCATAGCCGGAGCTGCCGCAGGTGCGATAGCCTGAGAAAGACCTGGTTGTGGCGCATACATCGGTGCTGCATAGGCCTGTTGCATTACTGGGAAGCCAGTGTTAGCTGGCGCACGACTGATGCGAACAGACTCTTCACCTTCAGAAATTTCCAGTTCAGAAATACCCGATTCTTCAACCAGTTCAATCAGTTTTTTAATCTTACGAATATCCATGAGTCAGTTCCGTACTCTTATTTAGATGGATGTTGACAAGCGTTTTACCGCCGTCTGAAGTGCATATGAATAGCCATCGGCGCCTAATCCGCAGATGACCCCAACGGCAATATCTGATAGATATGAATGATGGCGAAACGGTTCACGGGCATGCACGTTGCTGAGATGAATTTCGATAAACGGAATATCAACTGCCAGCAAGGCATCGCGCAGTGCGACGCTGGTATGCGTGAATGCGGCCGGATTAATCAGAATAAAATCTATTGAATTTTTAGCCTGATGAATTCGGTCAATCAACACATGTTCAGCGTTTGACTGCAGGTGGTCAAATGCCACGCCCAAGGCCTTAGCCTCTGTCTCAAGTGTATTAACAATTTCTGATAATGTCAGGTTGCCATACTTATCTGGCTCCCGAGTTCCTAACATATTCAGGTTAGGGCCATTCAATAGTAAAATGTTGAATTCACACGACATTGTGACGCCATCTCCTGCAATTTAGCCAGTAACAGACAAAATATACCGAACTTGTCTGATTGTCATCTCCTGAGTCTAAAAATGAGACCCGGAAAAAACAGAAGTCGCATATTATATCTATTTCATAGCTTTTGGCAGCTAAATACTGGTCTTATCTGGGAAGATTATCAACAGCAGTCTTAAAATAGTATACCGCTCTCTCTTAACGAGTCCAGTGTGGCAAGAAATGCTGCTAGTGTTTCCAGGAACGAAACTTCTTGTAACGCAAGATCAGTAATGCCAGGGCTACCAGGGCATAAAGTAGGGGCTGAGGAGACAATATCTTCACGGACCAGATAAAGTGAACAGGGGCCAGAATTAATACCAGATAGACGGTGTTATGCAATTTTTGCCAGCGAGCACCTAATCGCTTTCTTGCTGCCTGGGGGGATGTCAGGGTCAGTGCGAATAAAATCAGCCAGCCAATAAACCCGATAGTCAGATAGGGGCGCGTTATTAGCTCGCGCCCCAACAGATTAAGATTACTGAGCCCTAGCTCTAGCACTGAGTAGCTAATCAGGTGCAGTGTGGCCCAGACAAAACACCATATTCCCAGCAGACGGCGGGTTCGTATCAGTAGCGGTTGCCTGCCATAACGTGCCAGCGGAGTGACTGCCAGTGTTGCCAGCAGCAATTTCAGCGCCATCAGACCGGTAAAATGTTGAATATCTTTTGCCGGGTCGGCGCTAAGCGCCCCCTGGTTAGTGGCGTAAACTAACCAAACGAGGGGTAAAAAAGCGGCCAGATGTAACACAACTTTAAGCCAGAATATCTGTCTGGATACCAGACGCATTCAGAAATTCTCCTTCAGATTAAGACCGCGATACAGTGACGCAACCTGGTCGGCATAGCCATTAAACAGTTGTGTTGGCTGGCGTTTTACATCGAGTATTCCACCGGAACCAATGAATCTTTCAGAGGCCTGGGACCAGCGGGGATGATCCACATGAGGATTCACATTGGCGTAAAAACCATATTCATTTGGCGCCCCCATATTCCAGGTCGTAGGGGGGATCTCGCGTACTAACTTGATGCTGATGATCGACTTAATGCCTTTAAAACCATATTTCCAGGGGACTATCAAGCGTACTGGTGCACCATTTTGCGGTGGCAGGGCTTTACCGTAGACTCCCACCGTCATGAGTGTCAGTGGGTGCATCGCTTCATCCAGCCGTAATCCTTCGACGTAGGGATACTTTAAACCTCCGCCAATAAAACGATCTTTTTGTCCCGGCATTTGCCCTGGGTCATACAGCGTTTCAAAAGCGACATATCGGGCATTGCTGGTGGGTTCAGCCAGGGCTAGCAGTTTACTCAGCGGAAAGCCTATCCACGGAACCAGCATCGACCAGGCTTCGACGCAGCGCATACGATAGATCCTTTCCTCCAGTGGAAAACGCTGATGAAGGTCATCGAAGTCCAGCGTCACAGGCTTAGCGACTTCGCCACTAATGGTGAGCTGCCAGGGGGAGGTTTTGAGTGTTCCGGCATTCGCTGCAGGGTCGGCTTTATCCAGCCCGAATTCATAAAAATTATTGTACCCCATCACCTTTTCTTCAGGTGTCAGAGCAAGCACTGACTGCCATTGTTCTGGCTGGCTGAAGGTCAGCGGCTTTCCAGCTGGCGCAGGAGGTCGGTCGTTACCTTGAAACCAGGATAAGAGATTGGCTTGAGCGGGTTGTGGCAAGCTTAGCGTAGCGGCACTCAGACCCAGGGCTTTAAGCACCTGACGGCGCTTCATCATAAAAACTGACTCGGGTGTCACGTCAGCTTCGTTAAGATGGGTGACTTTTTTCATGATGCTCTCCTCAATACAAGAACCCTGGCATGGGGTAGATAAACTGTACTGGTGAATATGTCACGAAAAGTTGAAATTTAGACCCGAGCTGAAGCAGCCCGGATCTCCTTTATCGGCGGTCAATCAATTTTTACTACTGTGCGTCCATGTATTTCATTATTTAAGATTTTATGTGCGTATTCAGATGTCTGCTCGAGCGTAATCTCAGTCGCCGCTTGTTGATAGAAGGTCTCAGGCAATTCTCTGGCAAGACGCTCCCAGGCAGCAACACGACGAGCCGCTGGTGCCATTACTGAGTCAACACCTTGTAGGCGCACATTACGCAGAATAAACGGCATCACGGTAGTGGGTAATGACGTTCCGCCTGCCAAGCCACAAGCGGCAATGCAACCGCCATAATTCATCTGGGCCAGTAAGGTCGCTAATACTTTGCCGCCGACGGTATCGATAGCACCAGCCCAGGTCTGTTTTTCCAGCGGACGTGAGTCTGAGAACGCGTCGCGATCCAGTATGCGCCCGGCACCCAGTTGCTGTAAATACGAGTGAGTACTGGTTCTGCCGGATACCGCAGCAACCTGATATCCCAGATGATGTAATAACGCTACCGCCGTACTGCCTACGCCACCACTGGCACCGGTAACGATAACTTCGCCACTCTGTGGAGTAACGCCAGCCTCTTCCAGTGCCATGACACAAAGCATTGCAGTAAAGCCAGCGGTACCGATTATCATGGCTTTACGTGGATCCAGCTGTTCTGGTATTGGCACTAACCAGTCGGCATTAACACGGGCTTGCTGCGCCAGACCGCCCCAATGATTTTCTCCAACTCCCCATCCAGTCAGCAAGACAGGCTGGCCGATGTGGAAGCGGTTGTCTTCACTACTGTGAACTCGGCCAGCAAAGTCAATTCCTGGAACCATTGGGAATTGGCGGATAATTTTTCCTTTACCAGTGATGGCTAAGGCATCTTTGTAGTTCAAACCGGTGTAATTAATATCAACGATCACATTGCCTTCGGGGAGTGCAGAGGTGGAAATTTTTTTTACCTCGGCATGGGTTTGACCTTCATTGTGCTCCAGAATTAATGCCTGCATGGTTGACTCCTGATGGTCTTTACATTGTAAACAGACTTAACAATCTATACTGAATTCTGAGGTGCAATGAAGACTCATCTCAATGAATATGTCGATAGTTATCGCTATATTTGGCGATTTTTGGATTTATCTACCGTAACCTCTCTGTAATTAGGGTCGATAATAGGGTGTTTTATATTTACTTATCAGGGTTAACACTGGAATGAAATTAACAACAAAGCTTTTATTTTTCATAGCCTTGTTAACCGGATCAATAGTTATTGTTACCTTGGCTGGCAGTTCATTGAGCTTTTTATGCCTCATTCAGGAAAAAACTGAACAGAGGGTGAGAGCGGTAGCATCGATGATTGACATTCATTTAGTTGCGGCATCACCCGAAACCCTCGGGTCCTGGCTTAATGAAGAGATGATGCAGTCTGATATCACCGAAATTCGTCTGAATAATGAAAAAGGTGAGATCTTCAGATACCCACTCCCCGCGGATCTCTTGTCGGAAATACCCCATAGTGACCTGCGTAATATCACTGTTCATTCAATTCATCATCCAGGCATGCGTATCAGTCTGACTTATCAGGATGTGATTACGAACTATTTTCACTCTATGTTCCCGGTTATCCCTTTTATCGTTGCGATGGCGATTACCATTTTTATCTTGCTGTGGTTCCTATACTGGTTAAGGGGCGCACTGTCGGGGCAGAGGTTACTGGAAAAGCGGGCGGGTAAAATTCTGGAAGGCGATCGAGATATTGAAGCAAAAGGTACGGCTCCGGAATATCCAGAGTCAGTCAGCAAGGCGTTAGATGTGTTATTGTCTGACTTACAGACGGCAAATGAACAACGCAACCGTCTGGATACGTTAATCCGTGCTTTTGCGGCTCAGGATGCAAAAACGGGTCTCAGTAATCGACAATTCTTCGACAATCAACTCTCGATACTTTTAGAAGAGCATACTCAGGCTGATGTCCATGGTATGGCTATGATCCTTCGACTACCAGACTTTGAACACTTGCGAGAGCTCTGGGGAAGTGAAGTTGTTGAGGACTATCAGTTCACTCTGATTAATCTGTTATCGACATTTGTAATGCGCTACCCGGGTGCGATTCTGGCGCGTTATTTGCACAATGATTTCGCGGTACTGCTACCACACCGTAGTTTGAAAGATGCCAATGGCTTTGCCAGCCAGTTACTTCATCGTATTGATGCTCTGCCCCCTACCCGGATCGTCGATAAGGACAATGTCTTGCATATCGGTATCTGTGCCTGGCGTAATGGACAAACGAAAGAGCTGGTGATGGAGCAGGCTGAAATTGCAGCCAGGAATGCAGCGTTACAGGGGACAAATAATTGGTGTGTCTATGACGAAAGTTTGCCTGATACCGGACGAGGAAGTGTGAAATGGCGTACTTTGCTGGAACAAACCTTAAAACAAGGCGGGCCGCGATTTTATCAAACTCCGGTTGTTAACCGTCAGGGGGTTGTGGTTCATCGAGATATCCAGTGCCGTATTTTTGATGGGAAGCAGGAGATACTGTCTGATGAGTATATGCCGATGGTTGAACAGTTCGGTTTGTCTGGGCAATATGATCAGCTGATTATCTCCCGCTTACTGCCATTGCTGCGATTCTGGCCAGAAGAAACCCTTGCGATTCAGGTCTCTATTGATTCATTAATGCGTTCTTCTTTTCAGGACTGGATTAGAAATTCATTGATGCAATGTGAAAAATCACAGCGTTCGCGGATTATTTTTGAACTTGCAGAGGAAGATGTATGTCAACACATCAGTCTGTTACGTCCAATAATCAAACACATCACGGGATTAGGTGGGCGAATAGCGGTTATTCACGCGGGATTAACGGTCGCCAGTACCTCTTATATTAAGGTTCTGGATATTGAGTTAATTAAACTGCATCCTGCTATCGTGAGAAATATTGGTACACAGACAGAAAATCAGCTTTTTCTACAGAGTTTAGTTGAAGCCTGTCATGGAACGCGTGCACATGTGTTTGCCTCAGGTGTAAGAACGCTGAGTGAATGGCAGACCCTGATGGATAATGGTATAGCAGGCGCGCAAGGTGATTTTATTGCCGCTGCACAGTTACTCGACAATAACGTGAAAAAATATTCTCAAAGATATTCGGTTTAACCTGCCGTTTGACATTATTTCACGTAGAATAACGACCGCTGCATCTTAAGGGGACACGCAGGTTTGCCTTAGGATTATCGCAGTTGTTGTTAATCGGTTTGTTACTGTGAGCTAAACGTTTATTTCACCATGCGGGCTGTATTTTGCATGTATCTGGACAGAATATTTCAAAAGTGTAACAACTGTAGCGAACGATACTATTTTTCACCGTTGTAGAACATTTTTCCGCCTTGTCGCTACAACGAGTGGTTGCTAAAGTAAGCGGATTTTTTTATCTGCCCCAGCTTCAGGATTATCCCTTAGTATGTTGAAAAAATTTCGTGGCATGTTTTCTAATGACTTGTCCATTGACTTGGGTACCGCGAATACCCTAATTTATGTTAAAGGACAGGGCATTGTATTAGATGAGCCATCTGTTGTGGCTATTCGCCAGGACAGAAATGGCTCCCCAAAAAGTGTTGCAGCTGTAGGTCATGAAGCCAAACAGATGTTAGGTCGTACACCCGGTAATATCGCGGCTATTCGCCCGATGAAAGATGGTGTTATCGCTGACTTCTTTGTGACTGAAAAAATGCTTCAGCATTTTATTAAACAGGTTCATAGCAACAGCTTTATGCGCCCTAGCCCGCGCGTGCTGGTTTGCGTGCCTGTTGGTGCGACTCAGGTTGAGCGCCGTGCTATTCGTGAGTCTGCCCAGGGGGCGGGTGCTCGTGAAGTCTTCTTAATTGAAGAGCCTATGGCTGCGGCTATTGGTGCTGGCTTGCCGGTTTCTGAAGCAACGGGTTCGATGGTTGTCGATATCGGTGGGGGAACCACTGAGGTTGCTGTAATCTCTCTCAATGGCGTGGTGTATTCTTCTTCTGTACGTATTGGTGGTGACCGCTTTGATGAAGCGATTATCAATTATGTACGTCGTAATTACGGTTCTTTGATTGGTGAAGCGACAGCAGAACGTATCAAACATGGTATTGGTTCCGCTTATCCGGGTGATGAAGTCCTTGAAATCGAAGTTCGTGGCCGTAATCTGGCAGAAGGTGTACCGCGTGGTTTCACCCTGAACTCGAATGAAATCCTCGAAGCATTGCAAGAACCACTGACTGGGATCGTCAGTGCGGTGATGGTTGCGCTTGAACAATGTCCACCAGAACTGGCATCTGATATTTCTGAACGCGGTATGGTGTTAACTGGCGGTGGTGCGTTACTGCGTAATCTCGATCGCTTGTTGATGGAAGAAACGGGGATCCCGGTAGTAGTTGCAGAAGATCCATTGACCTGTGTTGCCCGTGGTGGTGGCAAGGCTCTGGAAATGATCGACATGCACGGTGGCGACTTGTTTAGCGAAGAGTAATAAGCTTCGTACAAGGGAGCCTGACGGCTTCCCTTGCTCGTTGGTTCGGGAATACACATAGCCTATGAAGCCCATTTTTAGCCGTGGCCCGTCGCTACAAATTCGCCTTATTCTGGCGGTTTTGGTGGCGCTCGGCGTCATTATTGCCGACAGTCGCTTAGGGGTGTTCAGTCAGATTCGAACATACTTGGACACAGCTGTTAGCCCTTTCTATTTTATTTCTAACGGCCCTCGTGAATTACTGGACAATGTGTCTCAGACATTAACTTCACGTAGCCAGCTGGAACGTGAAAACCGTGTTTTACGTCAGGAACTGATCCTGAAGAACAGTGAACTGCTGATGTTAGGCCAGTATCGGCAGGAAAATACTCGTCTGCGCGAACTTCTCGGTTCGCCTTTGCGTCAGGACGAGCAAAAAATGGTCACCCAGGTCATCTCTACGGGGAGTGATCCCTATAGTGATCAGGTGGTTATTGATAAAGGCAGTGTGAATGGTGTTTACGAAGGTCAGCCGGTTATCAGTGATAAAGGCGTAGTCGGTCAAGTTATCGCGGTGGCAAAATTCACCAGCCGGGTACTACTCATTTGTGATGCTACGCATTCACTGCCGATTCAAGTATTACGCAATGATATTCGGGTACTGGCCTCTGGTACGGGGTGTACGGATGACCTGCAACTTGAACATTTACCTGCCAATACAGATATTCGTGTGGGTGATGTGCTGGTGACTTCCGGACTGGGCGGACGTTTTCCTGAAGGTTATCCGGTCGGTGTGGTGTCTTCAGTCAAACTGGATACCCAGCGTGCTTATACGGTTATTCAGGCCCGTCCAACCGCAGGATTGCAACGTTTACGTTATTTGCTATTGCTATGGGGGGCTGACAGAGAGGGCCTGACACCTATGGCTCCTCATGAAGTTCATCGTGTCGCTAACGAACGTTTGATGCAAATGATGCCGCAAGTATTACCCCCCGCAGATGCAATGGGGCCTCCTGCGCCGACGCCTGAAGTAACACCTGCCCCAGCTCCTGCGCCGACCTCAGAAGTAACACCAGCTCCAGCGCCCCCTCGTACCCCAGCCCCGGCAGGGAGCCGCTAGTGGGCCGTTATCGTAGCCAGGGACGTTGGGTCATTTGGATCTCTTTTCTTATTGCGCTGTTGCTGGAAGTGATGCCTTGGCCAGATAATTTGAAATTATACCGGCCAGATTGGGTATTACTGATACTGCTATACTGGATACTGGCTTTACCACATCGTGTGAATGTCGGAACTGGTTTTTTGATGGGCGCGATTATGGATTTAATCAGCGGTTCCACCTTGGGAGTACGCGCATTAGCACTGAGTATTGTCGCTTATCTGGTCACGCTGAAATATCAGTTATTCCGCAATCTTGCTTTATGGCAGCAAGCATTGGTCGTGATTTTGTTATCACTAGTGGCTAATCTGATTGTTTTCTGGTCAGGTTTTTTAAATGCCAATATCGATTTCCAGCCAGCTGTTTTCTGGAGCAGTGCGATCAACGGTATTCTGTGGCCGTGGATTTTCCTGCTAATGCGTAAAGTTCGCCAACAATTCGCGGTGCAATAAAGGTAATTATGATTACGTTATATCTGGCATCTGGATCGCCACGTCGTCAGGAATTATTGACTCAACTGGGTCTGGTCTTTGAGCAGATAGTCCCAGGCATTACCGAACAAAGACAGCCGCATGAAAATGCCGAGCAGTATGTTCGACGTCTGGCGCGTGAAAAGGCCCAGGCCGGAGTGATGATGGCTAAGCAAGACCTCCCTGTGCTTGGGGCTGATACCATCGTAGTGCTCGAAGGCGAAATATTAGAAAAACCGCAGAGTACCGAACAGGCCGCTCATATGCTGCGTCAGCTATCAGGACGGCAACATAATGTGATGACAGCGGTGGCGATTGCAGACAGCGCTCAAGTGCTGGAAAGTCTGGTGATAACTCAGGTTATGTTTCGTTATTTGTCGGAACAGGATATTGCTGACTATATAGCCAGTGGTGAACCTATGGATAAAGCCGGTGCCTATGGTATCCAAGGCCTCGGCGGCGCTTTTGTCCGAAAAATAAATGGCAGTTATCATGCAGTGGTGGGGCTACCGCTGGTGGAAACAAATGAATTGCTGAGTGATTTTCACGCGTTACGGAATCGACGAGGAAAAGATGACGGCTGAATTATTGGTCAATGTGACCCCATCAGAAACGCGGGTCGCTTATATTGACGGCGGAATACTGCAAGAAATCCATATTGAACGTGAGTCACGTCGTGGGATTGTCGGAAATATTTACAAAGGTCGTGTGAGTCGAGTCCTACCCGGTATGCAAGCGGCATTTGTAGATATTGGCCTTGATAAGGCAGCATTTCTCCATGCATCCGATATTATGCCCCATACTGAGTGCGTCGCGGGTGAAGAACAGAAAAATTTCAACGTCCGCGATATTGCAGAGTTGGTGCGCCAGGGGCAGGATCTGATGGTGCAAGTGGTCAAAGATCCTTTAGGCACTAAAGGCGCCAGACTGACCACAGATATCACTTTACCCTCTCGTTATCTGGTATTTATGCCCGGTTCCTCGTATGTTGGGGTCTCTCAGCGTATTGACAGCGAAGAAGAACGCGAGCGTTTAAAACGTATCGTCAGCGATTATTGCGATGAGCTGGGTGGATTTATTATTCGTACTGCTGCCGAAGGGGTATGTGAAAGCGATTTAGCCTCTGATGCAGCATATCTGAAACGAGTATGGACCAAGGTCAGCGAACGCAAAAAACGCAATCAGACTCGCTATCAGTTATACGGTGAACTGGCTCTGGCGCAGCGTGTATTACGGGATTTTGCTGATGCGGCGCTGGACAGAATCCGTGTTGACTCTCGCTTAACTTATGAATGTTTGCTGGAGTTCACGGCAGAATATATGCCGGAGACGGCCAGTAAAATAGAACACTACAGTGGTCGTCAGCCGATTTTCGATCTCTATGATGTTGAGAATGAGATCCAGCGTGCACTGGAACGTAAGGTTGAGCTAAAGTCTGGCGGATATCTGGTGATTGATCAGACTGAAGCTATGACGACTGTGGATATCAACACCGGGGCGTTTGTTGGTCACCGTAATCTTGATGACACTATCTTTAATACCAATATCGAAGCGACACAAGCTATTGCACGCCAGCTACGGCTACGTAATCTCGGCGGAATTATCATCATCGATTTTATCGATATGAGTAATGAAGATCATCGCCGCCGGGTACTGCATTCTCTTGAACAGGCGCTGAGTAAAGACAGGGTAAAGACCGGGATCAGCAATTTTTCACAGCTTGGTCTGGTTGAAATGACCCGTAAACGGACCCGCGAAAGTGTTGAACATGTTTTGTGTAATGAATGCCCAAGCTGTCATGGTCGTGGTACGGTAAAAAGTGTTGAGACAGTCTGTTATGAAATCATGCGTGAAGTGGTTCGTGTTCACCATGCTTATGACTCCGATCGTTTCCTGGTTTATGCTTCTCCTGCCGTAGGTGAAGCGCTAAAAAGTGATGAATCTCATGCGCTGGCTGAGGTTGAAATCTTTGTTGGCAAACAGGTCAAAGTACAGATAGAACCGCTCTACAATCAGGAGCAGTTTGATGTGGTTATGATGTGAATCCTCCCTTGGGATTTGTGCATTACGCCGTAATAGCAAGGAGAAAGATGTGAGGCGACTGCCAGGCATACTGTTGCTCACTGGCGTGGGGCTGATTGTTATTGTTGCATTGTTGATTAGCGCCCTCAGGTTAGTGTTACCGCATCTTAATGCGTGGCGTCCTGCTCTATTGGAAAAAATAGAGCAGGTGACAGGTGTGCCTGTTGAAGCCAGCCATCTTGAAGCCAGCTGGCAAAGTTTTGGTCCGACCCTCAATGTTGAAGATATTCATGCCCCTCTGAAGGAAGAAGGTTCGCTGAGTATTAAACGCGTCACACTGGGGCTGGATATCTGGCAAAGTTTATTGCATGCCCGCTGGCAGTTTCGCGATCTCACCTTTTATCAGCTGCAAATGCACATCAATACCCCGATCAGTTCAGATGGGAGTGGTGGTGGGCTGGAAGCCAGCAAAATCAGCGATCTTTTCTTACGTCAGTTCGATCATTTTGATCTTCGTGACAGCCGCTTTAGTTTTCTGACGCTTTCAGGAGAGCGAGCTGAACTCTCCATTCCGCAGCTCACCTGGCTTAATAACCAGAGCCGCCACCGCGCTGAAGGTATGGTGAGTTTGTCGAGCTTTAACGGACAGCATGGTGTTGCCAATGTGCGTTTAGATCTACGGGATGAAAATGGGCTGTTAGACAGCGGCAAAATCTGGTTACAAGCTGATGACGTTGATGTCAAACCCTGGTTCAGCCGCTGGATGACCGATAATCTCTCATTACAAAGTGCCCGTTTTAGCCTTGAAGGCTGGATGGATATTAACGGTGGGGAGATCCGCGGCGGGAATATCTGGCTGAAACAAGGTGGAGCAAGCTGGGAGAGCGAGAAGAAGACTGAACACCATCTTTCAGTCGATAATCTGACAGCAGAGATCCGCCGTGAACCTTCGGGCTGGCAGCTGGTTATTCCTGACACGAATATTACGCTTGATAACCACGCCTGGCCAAAAGGGAGGCTGGAACTTGCCTGGCTGTACGGACAAGATAAAGCCCGGGGGGATGAAATTAGGGTCCGTGCCAGTAATATGGAACTCGCCAATTTCAATGGATTACTGCCCATTGCCACAGGCTTTTCACCTGATGCAGTATCGGTCTGGAAAACCATGCAGCCGCAAGGTCATGTCTCGATGCTGGCGCTGGATATTCCATTGGAGCACCCGGACCAGACACGAATGCAGGCGAGCTGGAATAACATCAGCTGGAATCAATGGAAGCTGCTACCGGGCGTCGAACACTTATCCGGAACGGTGAGTGGAAGTGTGATGAACGGCAAACTCGATCTCCAGGTTGTTGATGGCAAAATGCCCTATGAAACGGTATTTCGTGCACCACTGGAAATCACCAAAGGCACGGCGTCATTATTGTGGAAAAAAGATGCTGAAGGTTTTGAACTCGAGGGCAAAAATATTGATGTTCAGGCTCTGGCAGTCTGGGCAAAAGGGGATTTCCGTTATCTGCAACCGACACAAGGCGAGCCTTGGTTAGGCATTCTGGCCGGAATTAGGACCAATAATGCTGCAGAAGCCTGGCGTTATTTCCCAGAAAATCTGATGGGCAAAGATCTTACTGATTATCTGAGTGGTGCAATCCAGGGCGGGCAGTCGGATGATGCGACGCTGGTACTGGGGGGTGATCCTGGTTTATTCCCTTTCAATGATAATGAAGGCCAGTTTCAGGTTTATGTCCCACTACGGGATGCGACCTTTGCTTTTCAGCCAGACTGGCCAGCGCTGAAAGACCTTGATATCACTCTCGATTTTCTTAATCAGGGTCTGTGGATGAAGGCGGATAAGGTCGCTCTGGGAGGCGTTACTGCGCGTAACTTAACGGCAGATATTCCTGATTATGGAAAAGACAAACTCCTGATTGATGCTGATATTAATGGCCCGGGTGCCGCAGTGGGGCCCTACTTTAAAGAAACTCCTCTTGATGATTCCCTGGCTGCGGCACTGGATGAACTGCAAATTAGCGGTGATGTGAATGCTCGCTTACATCTTGATATTCCGCTTGAGGGTGAAATGACCCAGGCCAGCGGCGATGTCACTCTGAAGAACAATGACCTGCTGATTAAACCCCTGAAAAGTACGCTTCACCGTTTAAGCGGGAAGTTTAGTTTTGCTAATGGGGATTTGCGCAGTGGACCGTTACAGGCAAGCTGGTTTAATCAGCCGGTTAATATTGATTTTTCTACCCTGACAGGGGAAAAAGATTACCGAATTAATGTCAATATGAACGGGGACTGGCTGCCGGGTAAATTGGATGTATTGCCCGATGCTATCACTCAGAAACTCGATGGCCGTCTGGGCTGGACCGGGAAAGTCGATATTTCACTCCCTTATCATGGTGACGTTAACTATCAGGCCAGTCTGGCGGGTAACCTAAAGCATATAAGCAGCCACTTACCTGCTCCCTTGAATAAGTCAGCGGGAACCGCTTTACCGGTAAATATTGCCGTCAACGGGTCATTAAAAGAGTTTACCCTGAGCGGAAATGCGGGAACGGAAAATCACTTTGCCAGTCGCTGGTTGCTCAATAAAAATCTGACGCTTGATAGCGCTATTTGGGCGTCGAACAGCAAAAGCATCCCCACACTGCCTGACTCAAATAGCATCGAGCTCTATTTATCGGCTATCGCGGGAGAGCAATGGCTGGGGTTATCAAGCCAGAATAAAGCGCATGTTGCCAATAATACAATCGTGTTACCTCAGAAGGTGACATTGCATACCCCCGTTCTGACGTTGGGTGGGCAGCAGTGGCATGACTTGAGTCTGACGACGCAACAGACATCAGGTGGCGCAACTGTCGTGGCTAAAGGACGAGAACTTAACGCTACGCTGGAAATGCATAATAGTGCCGCCTGGCAGGCTGATATCCGCTATCTTTACTTTAACCCAGAGTGGGCGATGAAAAGTGATAAGGGTAATGATAGTGGAGCCTTTTCGTCGTCAGCTATCGATTTCCGCAACTGGCCCAGTGTGGATCTGCGCTGTGCTGAGTGCTGGCTGTGGGGACAAAAATATGGCCGTATTGATGGTGATTTAATTGTTAAAGGTGATACTTTACTGCTGGAAAACGGTTTGATAGATGCCGGATTCGCCCGATTAACCGCTGAAGGTGAATGGGTTAATCAATCCGCAGGTATCCGCACATCCATTAAAGGCAGTCTTACCGGCCAGAAAATCGGTCAGGCAGCCAGTTTCTTTGGTGTTAGCATTCCTCTCCAGGAGTCTTCTTTTGATGTAAACTACGATTTGCACTGGCGTGATGTCCCCTGGAAACCAGATGAAAGCTCACTGAGTGGTATTTTGAAAATGTCACTGGGGCGTGGCAAAATCGAGTCTGTTGGCACGGGTCGTGCGGGACAATTACTCCGCCTTGTGAGTTTTGATGCACTCTTGCGTAAATTACGTTTTGACTTCAGAGATACCTTCGGCAGCGGTTTCTATTATGACAGTATCAGCAGTACTGCATGGATAAAAGAGGGTATTGTCCATACCGATGATACACTGGTTGACGGTCTGGAAGCGGATATCGCCATTAAAGGTGAAGTCGATTTGGTGCGACGTGAGCTTAATCTGGAAGCGATTGCCGCACCGGAAATCTCTGCCACAGTCAGTGTAGCGACGGCATTTGCCGTCAACCCTATTGTTGGCGCAGCGGTATTTGCGGCGAGCAAGGTACTGAGTCCATTATGGAGCAAGGTTTCTATCCTGCGTTACAGCATTACTGGTCCGATGGATAAACCACAAGTCGATGAAATATTTCGTCAGCCGAAAATTAACGAAGCCAGATAATTTGACGAGTGGGAAAGTACCCACAAACTCAAAGCTATATTCATATATTTCAAATGTGCAGAGCCGCTGCGATTTGAATTATCCAAAGTTCCCCCCTTTTTCGCCTTGAGCGATAAGTAATAAGAGTATCGAAACGATGAGTCTGAACCTGGTAAGTGAGCAATTGCTGTCTGTGAATGGCTTAACCCATCAAGATCTGTTTTCCATTCTCGGTCAGTTATCAGAGCGTCGTCTTGACTATGGCGATCTCTATTTCCAGTCCAGCTATCATGAATCCTGGGTGCTGGAAGACCGTATTATTAAAGATGGCTCCTATAATATCGATCAGGGAGTAGGCGTTCGCGCGATTAGCGGTGAAAAAACCGGTTTTGCCTATGCCGATCAGATTAGCCTGCTGGCGCTGGAACAAAGCAGTCATGCTGCACGCAGCATCGTCAGTGAGCAAGGTAATGGACGTATCCAGACACTGGGAGCAGTACAACACCGTACGCTCTATACCAGTGTTGACCCGTTAACCAGTATGACCCGGGAAGAGAAGCTCGACATTCTGAAACGTGTTGATAGCGTGGCGCGTGCCACCGATAGCCGTGTGCAAGAAGTCACCGCCAGCCTGACAGGTGTTTATGAGCTTATCCTGGTTGCTGCAACTGATGGCACACTGGCGGCGGATATTCGTCCGTTAGTGCGTTTATCAGTCAGTGTCCAGGTTGAACATGAAGGAAAACGTGAACGTGGTTCTACAGGAGGCGGTGGCCGTTTTGGTTACGAATACTTCCTGGAAAATGTTAACGGTGAAGTTCGTGCTGATGCCTGGGCAAAAGAAGCGGTACGCATGGCGCTGGTTAATTTGTCTGCTGTTGCAGCCCCAGCGGGTATGCTGCCAGTGGTACTGGGTGCTGGCTGGCCGGGTGTGCTGCTGCACGAAGCCGTCGGTCATGGTCTGGAAGGTGACTTCAATCGTCGTGGCACTTCAGTGTTTAGCGGTAAAATGGGTCAACTGGTATCGTCAGAGCTGTGTACCATTGTCGATGATGGCTCAATGCCTAATCGTCGAGGCTCAGTGGCCATTGATGATGAAGGTGTACCGGGTCAATACAACGTGCTGATTGAAAACGGTATCCTGAAGAACTATATGCAGGACAAGATGAATGCACGTCTGATGGGTGTACCACCAACCGGTAATGGTCGTCGTGAGTCCTACGCACATTTACCGATGCCGCGTATGACCAACACTTATATGCTGGCAGGAAAGTCTACCCCACAAGACATTATCGAGTCTGTGGAGTATGGCCTCTATGCGCCTAATTTCGGTGGCGGTCAGGTGGATATTACCTCCGGTAAATTCGTTTTCTCTACCTCTGAAGCCTATTTGATTGAAAAGGGTAAAGTGACGACACCGGTTAAAGGGGCAACCTTGATAGGCTCCGGGATCGAAGCGATGCAACAGATCTCCATGGTTGGTAACGATCTGGCTCTTGATCATGGTGTAGGTGTTTGCGGAAAAGAAGGTCAAAGTCTGCCAGTAGGAATCGGCCAGCCTACTCTGAAAGTGGATAATCTGACTATTGGTGGCACTGCCTGATTCTGCACTTATGGGGCGAATGGAGTGTCGCCCCTGTCTTAACAGTAAATAATCTTAATTTTCTAAAAATTTCTCTGTTATTCGTCTTTTCGCTATGCAATAGCACAAAAATTGATTTATATAGCATTTCGTGGATAACACGTATTAATGACATTATTATAGTGTAATTAATGCGCGACTAACCAAATATTAGATTAAATTCAAGCTGTTTCTTATTGTAAACTGCTGTCGAGCGTTCCGTCTCCAGCACTATCTTTCAGGTCTAATATGAGTCTGTTTCCCGTCATCGTAATATCTGGCCTTTCTTTTCCGCCGATATTTTTCGAGCTGATATTGTCGCTGGTACTATTTTGGATAGTTCATCGGCTACTGACCCCGACTGGTATTTATGATTTTGTCTGGCATCCGGCCCTATTTAATACCGCCTTGTATTGCTGCCTTTTTTATTTGATTTCGCGTCTGTTTGTTTGAGGTCTTTATGAAGATTTTCGTAAAAAAAATATCTCGTCCTGCGATAACTTTAGTCTTGGTGGTACTGGCCTTCATTGCTATTTTTCGCGCCTGGGCGTTTTACACTGAATCGCCCTGGACGCGTGATGCCCGTTTTTCTGCTGACATTGTCGCTATTGCACCGGATGTTTCAGGCTTAATTACTGAAGTTAATGTTCACGATAATCAGCTGGTGAAGAAAGATCAGGTGTTATTTGTCATCGACAGAGAGCGTTATCAAAAAGCATTAACCGAAGCGCAGGCTGACGTCGACTACTATCATGCTTTGGTGACGGAGAAACGTCGTGAGGCGAGCCGACGCAATGCGCTTGGCTCCAATGCCATATCACGTGAAGAGATAGATCAGTCAAATAACGTATTGCAAACGGCTATCCATCAGTTATCAAAATCTGAAGCACTACGAGATGTTGCGGATCTTGATCTACAACGCACGATTATTCGCGCTCCGGCTGATGGCTGGATAACGAATCTTAATGTCTATGTGGGGGAGTTTATTACCCGAGGTTCGACGGCTGTTGCCTTAGTTAAACAGAACTCGTTTTATATTCTGGCCTATATGGAAGAGACTAAACTAGACGGTATTCACCCTGGATATCGGGTACAAATTACCCCTCTGGGAAGCAACCGGGTATTACGTGGCACAGTAGACAGTGTTTCTGCCGGGGTTGCTAACGCGAGCAGTGTCAATGATCCCAAAGGTATGGCGAGTATTGACTCCAATCTGGAATGGGTTCGTCTTGCTCAGCGTGTACCGGTACGCATTCATCTCGATGAGCAGCAGGGAATTCTGTATCCAGCGGGAACGACTGCCACTGTGGTGGTGACCGGGAAACAAGACTTGGATACGGAGAATGATTCATTTTTTATGAAGCTTCTGCACCGTATTCGTGAGATTGGCTGAGTCGGTTAAGCATGTATCAGATTTCAACACGCCATATTCGCTTTGCGATTAAGCTGGCCTTTGCCATTGTCCTGGCGGTTTTCATTGGTTTTCATTTCAACCTTGAGACTCCGCGCTGGGCAGTGCTGACTGCTGCGCTGGTTGCAGCCGGACCTGCTTTTGCTGCCGGTGGTGAGCCTTATTCTGGTGCCATTCGTTATCGCGGTATGTTACGTATTATCGGCACCTTTATCGGCTGTGCTGCTGCCTTAATTATTATTATTTCACTGATTAGAGCGCCAGTCGTCATGCTACTGGCATGCTGTTTGTGGGCTGGCTTCTGCACCTGGATCTCCTCTTTGGTGCGTATTGAAAATTCCTATGCCTGGGGGCTATCGGGTTATACCGCTTTAATCATTGTCATCAGTATCCAGGCAGCCCCGCTGACCACGCCGCAATTCGCTATTGAACGTTGCAGTGAGATAATTATTGGCATTGTCTGCGCGATTGTTGCCGACTTACTCTTTTCTCCACGCTCGATTAAACAGGAAATCGACAGAGAACTGGATAGTTTGCTGGTGGAGCAGTATCGGCTGATGCAGCTCTGTATTGCCCATGAAGATAAAGACGAAGTCGATAAAGCCTGGGGTAATCTGGTCCGGAGAGTGACAGCATTAAATGGTATGCGAAGTAATTTGCAGATGGAGTCTTCACGCTGGGAGCGTACGACTCGCCGTCTTAAAGCCATTAATACCCTTGCCCTGACGCAAATTACGCAAGCCTGTGAAACTTTTCTGGTACAGAATTTACGTCCGCTTGATATCACTCCGTCCCTCAGAAAAGTCTTTGCAACTAAAGCTGAAACGGCTGAGGATGTACGTAAGCAGCTAAAAAAACTCCGCCGATTGATTTCTGTTTTGGGGGAAAAGTCTACTCCGGTGTCGATCAGTAGCTGGGTAGGAGCCTCGACTCGCTATTTATTATTGAAGAAAGGGGTTATCACACATGCCCCGATAAGTAGAGTGGAAGAGGACATTTTACAAGACGAAGTCGTTATCAAAGTCGAGTCTGCCGAAGGACATCATGCGATGATTAACTTCTGGCGTACCACTATTTCTTGCATGCTGGGTAGCCTGTTCTGGCTATGGACGGGGTGGGCATCTGGCAGTGGTGCGATGGTCATGATAGCTGTCGTGACCTCTCTGGCGATGCGTCTGCCTAATCCTCGCATGGTAGCGCTAGACTTTGTCTATGGTATGTTGATTGCATTCCCTCTGGGTGCCCTCTATTTTCTGGTCATTATTCCTTCGACTCAACAAAGCTTTCTGTTGCTCTGTATCAGCCTGGCGTTACTCGGTTTCTTCGTTGGGATTGAGGTTCAAAAACGTCGTATGGGATCGCTCGGTGCGTTGGCGGGTACGATTAATGTCATCGTGCTGGATAATCCAATGACTTTCCATTTCAGCAGCTTCCTTGATAGTGCGCTGGGGCAAATCGTTGGCAGTGTTCTGGCACTGATGGTTATTTTACTGGTTCGCGATAATTCGAAAGAGAGAACCGGGCGCACACTCCTCAATCAATTTGTCTCGGCTGCTGTCTCTGCGTTAACGACAAATAAAATACGTCGTAATGAGAACCATCTGCCCGCTCTCTATCAGCAGCTATTTTTACTGCTGAGTCGTTTTCCAGGTGATATCGACAGGTATCGTCTGGCGCTGACACTGATTATTCTGCATCAGCGCCTGCATGATAGCGCGATCCCGGTCAATGACGATTTGTCGGCGTTTCATCGCCAGCTACGTAAAACGGCAAACCGGGTTATTTCCGCGAGTAATGACAGTAAGCGGCAGCGTGAATTCTTGTTATTGCTGGCCGAGTTGAATGTCTACGAGGAAAAATTACAACAGTGGTCAGCGTCACCGCAGACCATCGAACTGGTGCAGCGTCTGAGTATGATATTGCATAAATATCAGCACACACTCGTTAATGCATAATCGAAGTTGCAGGGCATGGGAAAGGTCGAAGGAACATGCTCCCCGCCATGCTTCATGGCGGGAACAGCATAATGCTTACAGCTCTTGCTCAAATAGCACCAGAATCGCTTCGTAAAGCTGCTTCACTGAGAAACCGTTGGTGGGTGTGGTAAAAATAGTGTCATCACCAGCAATGGTCCCCAAAATGCCTTCAGATTTACCGAGAGAGTCCAGTAAGCGGGCAATCAGCTGAGCAGCACCAGGGCTGGTGTGTATGACCACTACGGCATTGTTATAGTCGATATCCAGAACCAGGTTTTTTAACGGACTGGAGGTGGTTGGCACCCCTAATTCAGCTGGCAGACAGTACACCATTTCCATTTTTGCATTACGTGTTCGCACCGCACCAAATTTGGTCAGCATACGTGATACTTTGGACTGATTGATATTTTCAAAGCCGTCATTCTGCAAGGTCTGGACTATCTCTCCCTGCGAACTGAATTTCTCTTCCTTAAGCAATGCCTTGAAAGCTTTAACTAATTCATCTTGTTTTGAAGGAATACGCATTATTCACCTGTCAGAAGGGTGATAAAGGAAATGATTATGCGTTTTAATGAATTGTTATGCAAATAACGAATGGTAAAGCCGGGTGAAATAATTTTATAGAAACGACGAATAATATCAGATTTTGTTATCGACGAACATGCATGGCTCACGACTTAAAAATAAGCATCAAAGTAAACCAAATGTTATTAAATTGATGTTGTTTTGATGACTCCAGGCGAGTAATGTAATCGCGGTTGATGTAAATCACATCAGGTCGTGACCTGGCGTTCTGGCGTTATTCCACCTGGAAAGTAACAGTAAGTGCAGTAAAACGTAGTAAGGAATTGTAATTTAGCGCAATCTTGCAACGAAAAATTGTAATTACCCTCTCTCAGGATAATGGTCGCCATCGTAGGAAGTTACGGCATGATTTAGCTACCTATAATAAGGAGTTTTAGGATGAAAGTTGCAGTCCTCGGCGCGGCAGGTGGTATTGGCCAGGCGCTTGCCCTTCTACTCAAGACCCAACTACCTTCAGGTTCAGAACTCTCTCTGTATGATATCGCACCAGTAACTCCAGGGGTTGCGGTTGATCTGAGCCATATCCCTACCGATGTGAAAATCCAGGGGTTCTCTGGTGAAGACGCAACACCTGCGTTGGCAGGTGCGGACATTGTTTTGATTTCTGCTGGTGTCGCCCGTAAGCCAGGCATGGATCGTTCTGACTTGTTCAATGTGAATGCTGGCATTGTGAAAAATCTGATTCAGCAAGTGGCGGTAACCTGCCCGAAAGCTTGTATCGGCATTATCACTAACCCAGTGAACACCACAGTCGCGATTGCTGCTGAAGTGCTGAAAAATGCGGGCGTTTACGACAAGAATAAACTGTTTGGGGTAACTACCCTGGATATTATTCGCTCCAATACTTTTGTTGCGGAACTGAAAGGCAAGAAACCAACGGAAATCGATGTTCCGGTTATCGGTGGTCACTCTGGTGTGACTATTCTGCCTCTGCTATCCCAGATCCCAGGTGTGAGCTTTACTGAACAGGAAGTGGCTGACCTGACTAAACGTATCCAGAATGCGGGTACTGAAGTGGTTGAAGCGAAGGCTGGTGGTGGATCGGCAACATTGTCCATGGGGCAAGCAGCTGCACGTTTTGGTCTGTCTCTGGTTCGCGCACTGCAAGGTGAAAGCAATGTGGTTGAATGCGCTTATGTTGAAGGCGACGGCGAATATGCCCGCTTCTTCTCCCAGCCACTGCTGTTAGGTAAAAACGGTATTGCTGAGTATAAAGCCATTGGTACCCTGAGTGCTTATGAGCAACAAGCTCTGACCGGTATGCTGGACACACTGAAGAGTGACATTAAGCTGGGCGAAGAGTTTGTGAAGTAAGCCTGAGCGCTACCAGGATGAGAGCAAATCAGCTTGTCGTCTGATAAGAAAAAAGGGAAAAACACTGTTTTTCCCTTTTTTACGACTGTTTGATAGCTGTTACCTAGTTAACAGCAGGATATTCCTGAATAGTAACAGGTAAGGTGAGTTTCTTATCATCACGTATGACTTCAACGTCAATGACTGAACCTGGGCGAATTTCTGCGACCTGATCCATCGTCTCTAGCGCTGAAACTGCGGGTTTATGATTAACCGACAGAATGACATCGTTGACATGGATACCTGCGGCAGCAGCGGGACCGTCATCAGAAACCTGATTAACCACGATCCCCTGCAACTGTTCGATACCCGTAGCAGGCGCATTCGACGAGATGATATCCCTGCCGCCAATACCGATATAACCGCGAATAACCCGGCCATCACGGATCAGTTTCTCCATGATTTTGGTTGAAAGCACGGTCGGAATAGCAAAACCAATTCCTTCGGGGGTTTCACCGCCATTACTTTTATCAAATGACAGGGTATTAATACCAATCAGTTCACCCAGCGAATTGACCAGTGCGCCGCCAGAGTTTCCCCGGTTAATCGAGGCATCGGTTTGTAAAAAAGACTGCCTGCCAGATGCACTCAGGCCAACTCGTCCGGTAGCGCTAATAATTCCCTGAGTTACCGTTTGACCGAGGTTATAGGGGTTGCCAATCGCCAGCACGACGTCGCCAATATGTGCCTGTCGTTTGATATTAATAGGGATGATGGGAAGATTGGCAGCATCAATTCTTAATACCGCAAGGTCAGTCAAACTGTCAGAACCGACTAATAAGGCTTCAAAGATACGGCCATCTTGTAGTGCGACAATGATTTGATCAGCATCATTAATGACATGCTTATTGGTAATGATATAGCCACGACTGTCCATAATGACGCCAGAGCCCAGCGTTTTGATATGTAATTCTGGCTGACCATTATTCCCGGCACTGCGGTTATAGACATTGACGACGGCCGGGGCTGCGCGGCGTACTCCCGAGTTAAAGCTCACCGGGGTATCATCGGCGCCATCAAATGCTGATGGGGTAAGTGGGCTAATTGTTTGCCGGAGTGAGGGTACTGTAACCAACAATAAACCCGCAACAATTATCCCTATCATCACTGAACGAAGTATCTTCAGAAGCATAGAGTTTAATTAAGTCGTAAGAGAAGAGGGTAGAGTAACATAAGTGAAACGGGCAGGCGGACCTGACATGCCCGTTTCTCGCTGAGTATTACCGCGCCAGGATATAGAGGCTGTTGTCACCACGAATAATGTGTAAGGCGACAATGGCGGGTTTGGTCTCTATAATTTTGCGCATATGGGTCAAGTTTTGTACCGGTTCACGGTTAATGGCGACGATAACATCATCTTTCTGCAAACCTATCAGCGCCGCAGGTGAACCTTTTTCTACATTTTCCAGCAGAATGCCTTTGGTTCCCTCTTTTGACTGGCCATCACTGAATGAGGCACCCTGTAGTGCGGGAAGAACAGACTCCATACTGGTGGTTGTCTCAGGGCTCTTATCCAGCGTTACATTGACATTAAGCGGTTTTCCATCACGTAACAGACCCAGTTTAACCACGGTTCCTGGTTCGGTGGTGGCAATTTTGCTACGCAATTCAGCGAAGCTTTGGATCGTTTTGCCGTTTAAGCTGGTGATGACATCGCCGGCTTTAATACCCGCCTTGGCTGAACCAGAGCCAGGCATGACTTCGCTGATAAAAGCACCGCGCTGAGTATTGAGTTTAAAAGCTTTAGCAATATCAGCATTTAGCTCAGTGCCTTTAATTCCCAGTAAGCCACGTTTAGCCTCACCGTACTGGATAAACTGTTTAACCAGGGTTTGTGCCATATTGCTGGGAATAGCAAAACCGATACCGACGTTACCGCCACCCGGAGCCAGAATAGCGGTATTAATACCAATCAGCTCGCCGTTGAGGTTTACCAGCGCCCCACCAGAGTTACCCTGGTTAATGGAGGCATCAGTCTGGATAAAGTTTTCCAGCCCTTCTAAATTCAATCCGCTACGACCCAGGGCAGAAATTATCCCTGAGGTTGCCGTTTGTCCAAGACCAAAGGGGTTACCTACGGCAACAGTAAAATCACCTACTCGCAGACCTTCAGAATCGGCCACTTTAATTTCTTTTAAGTTTTTGGCGTCTTGTACTTGCAGTAAGGCGATATCACTTTGTTTATCACTACCGATGGATTTGGCATCAAACTCGCGACCGTCATTGAGTTTAATTTTGATTTTATCTGCGCCATCAATCACATGGTTGTTCGTCAGAATATAACCATTTTTGGCATCAATAATGACGCCTGAACCTAAACCACCCAGAGCTCGTGGCGGTTTTCCTGATGGATTTGCTACCTCAGAGCCCGCTTTAGGTACGTTGCGTTCAACTCGTACACTGACAACAGCAGGAAGGACTTTTTCAAGCATGGGAGCCAGACTGGGCAACACTTGCTGTTGTGAAGGAACATTTGTCGGCGTTGATGCTAAGACTTGAGACGAATTACTGAGTGTCACACCGATGCTTAACGCTAATACACTTAACAGCCGTATTTGTTTTTTCATTAGATGCAGGCTCTCGAAATATAAGAAAAGGGGACACAGAATTCAGATAGTCGATACACAGGCAAACTGTGATTCGACCATCTGAATGAAGATAATACCTGACGCACTAAACCCGATGAGCAAGGCGCAGGTTAGTTGTTTTTTGCTCCATTACGCAGCAAACCAGAAGCACCTTCTGAGTAATCGCGTGGGATCTGTACCGGGGCCTGATCGTTGCTAGCTTCTGATTCATTAAGGCGTGTACGGAACGGGTTATTTTCCGCGGTCATGCCTGGCAACAGGCTGCTGGAGCTTTTCGCCATGTGCTGATAAAGCTGGCGATAATCACCGGCCATTTTATCCAGTAACTCCGCACTGTGTGCAAAATGACTGACCAGTTCTTCACGATATTCTTCAAGCTCTTTCTTGCTTGCTTCTAGCTCATATTGAAGGTTTTGTTGCTGGCGCAGTTTACGATTACCAAAACGCATTGCGGTGGCACCAATGATTAGGCCGACAACTAATCCAATAAGCGCATATTCCCAAGTCATGAACATCTCCCGTTATCTTGTGATTCCATGGGTACTGTAGCCACTATAACCGTTAATTTAAGAGAAGTGGAATCTTGCCGCAGCTTCGCTTAGGGTAGAACGGCCTTTTTTCGACAACTGTAGTAAACAGCTATCCGATTTTAAAGGAAATACTAGGATACCATGCAAAATATCTCTCCCCTATCATGCTACCAACAAACCTTGTTACAAGGTGATTATCAGCCTGATGATGTGCAACATGAAGCCATCACTCAACTGAATACCCTATGGCAGCAGTTTGTCTTACAAAAAACAAAGCCTGCGGCAGACGGCCTGCGCGCGCGATTTGGCAAACTGTTTGGTAAAACTCGGGCTTCAGCGGTACAAGATCCGATCCGGGGTTTATATATGTGGGGTGGTGTTGGCCGGGGGAAAACCTGGCTGATGGATATGTTTTTTCAAAGCTTGCCCGGTGAGCGTAAGTTAAGACTGCATTTTCACCGTTTTATGTTACGGGTGCATGAAGAGCTTACTCAGTTGCAAGGGGAAAGCGATCCACTGGAGAAAGTGGCGGACAGTTTCAAAGCTGAAACCGATATTTTGTGTTTTGATGAGTTTTTTGTCTCTGATATCACCGATGCCATGTTGTTAGGGACGCTGATGAAAGCCCTCTTCGCACGGGGTATTTCATTAGTGGCAACATCTAATATTCCCCCTGATGAGTTGTATCGTAATGGTTTACAACGCGCCCGCTTTTTACCCGCTATAGAGGCAATCAAACAGTATTGCGATGTGATGAATGTCGATGCGGGTATCGATTATCGGCTGCGAACCTTGACGCAGGCGCATATCTGGCTGTCTCCGCTTAATCAGCAGACGGCGCAGCAGATGGAAAAACTCTATACCGCGCTAACGGGGACTCCTCGTGAGGGCGGACCGGTGATAGAGATTAATCACCGGCCGTTAGCAACACTGGGCATTGCGAACCAAACCCTGGCGGTGGATCACACTACGCTCTGTGTCGATGCGCGCAGTCAGCATGATTACATTGCCCTGTCGCGCCAGTTCCATACGGTGATGTTGTTTAATGTGCCCGTTATGAATGTCAGTAATGAAAATGAAGCCCGACGCTTTATTGCGCTGGTGGATGAATTTTATGAGCGACATGTAAAATTAATTGTTTCTGCGCAAACAGAACTTTTCGATATTTATCAAGGGGAAAGGATTAAATTTGAATTCCAGCGGTGTCTGTCCCGACTACAGGAGATGCAAAGTGAAGAGTATTTGCGCCTGGAACATATGCCATAAATGTTTATTTAGAAAACAAAAGACAAATTAGGGTCGATTTTTGGCAGCGACTTCCCTATAATCTTGCGACCCCACGTTACAACCAAAGTTTTTTTCCCGAAACTTTTGTCGTGCCGGCATAGGCTATTCGAAGGGGTAGGTTTGCTGGACAATGTCGTGTGAGCCTCAACTGATTTTAAGCGTTTGGGTGTTCACCAACGTGTAACTATATATTGGGTAAGCTTTTAATGAAAACTTTTACAGCTAAACCAGAAACCGTACAGCGCGACTGGTATGTTGTTGACGCTGCTGGTAAGACCTTAGGTCGTCTGGCTACTGAACTGGCAAGCCGTTTACGCGGTAAGCATAAAGCGGAATACACTCCGCACGTTGATACTGGTGATTACATTATCGTTCTGAACGCAGATAAAGTTGCTGTAACTGGCAACAAGCGTACTGACAAAGTGTATTACCGTCACACTGGCTATGTCGGTGGTATCAAACAAGCGACCTTTGAAGAGATGATTGCTCGTCATCCTGAGCGTGTGATTGAGATCGCGGTTAAAGGCATGCTGCCAAAGGGTCCACTGGGCCGTGCTATGTTCCGTAAACTGAAAGTTTACGCAGGCAATGAGCACAACCACGCGGCACAGCAACCGCAAGTTCTTGACATTTAATCGGGATTATAGGCAATGGCTGAAAATCAATACTACGGCACTGGTCGCCGCAAAAGTTCTGCAGCTCGTGTTTTTATCAAACCGGGCAGTGGTAAAATCGTAATCAACCAACGTTCTCTGGAACAGTACTTCGGTCGTGAAACTGCCCGCATGGTAGTTCGTCAACCGCTGGAACTGGTTGAGATGGTTGAGAAGCTGGATCTGTACATCACTGTTAAAGGTGGTGGTATCTCTGGTCAAGCTGGTGCTATCCGTCACGGTATTACCCGTGCGCTGATGGAATATGATGAGTCTCTGCGTTCTGAACTGCGTAAAGCTGGTTTCGTTACCCGTGATGCTCGTCAGGTTGAACGTAAGAAAGTCGGTCTGCGTAAAGCACGTCGTCGTCCTCAGTTCTCCAAGCGTTAATTGTTTTCTGCAAATTTGCAGAACAACAACGGACAGCAAACAAACACCGAAGAGTTTCTCTTCGGTGTTTTTTTTGGTCGAAAGATAAAAAAGCCGATATCAGAAAATAGATATCGACTGCTATGATGCGGCGCTGTTCCATCAAAGAAAATGAGCCTATGGGTTGTTTATCCAGAAATTTTTCTCTATTTCCTCGGTACTGATACCAGGCAACTCTCTCTTCATAAGCGTAGTGGGAG
>CANRKT010000037.1 GCA_947631255.1 uncultured Enterobacteriaceae bacterium | reverse complement strand
ACCTACTGAAAAAACGCATTATCAAAAAACCAGCAACCACGCTGCTTAGAGCCACCTACTCTACAAACAGATCCAATATCGAGTAAGGTTCACTGGTCGCCTGCCATAGTGAAGATATTAAAAATCATTAGGTTATAAACGATCGACAGTCATAATACCCATCGAAAACTCACTAAGATTGGGTTGTGATGGATAGTCGATTGGGGAGTGTTTTCTCGCTATAGTTGGTTAAGCGAGACTGTACTCCTCAATTTTCAGGTCAAGAAACGGGCGGCTTCGAGTTTGAATTCAGGGCTAAAATTGCGTCTGTTACGCCCGGTCATAATGCCACCTGTTTGAATTATGAGGTGATGCCGGGCTTGTGTAACCATAGACGCTATTTTGCTAATGGTCCGATTAGCGATATGCCTGTGGAGCAATGGAGTATTTACCTGAACCCAGTAGCATAATGGCAATACAGCCGAATACATAAAATGCGTCAGTTTCTAATGCCCAAGCACCGACTTTAGTGACTTCAGTCATATGGCCGAAAGCACCCACCATTAACATGGCAACAATCATATTAATAAGAATAACGAAAGCCGCAGGCGCTGTCAGAATGCCCAGAATAACCATCACTGGAGCCAGTATCTCACCAATATAGACACCATAAGCGACAAAAGAAGGGACTCCTTTAGCCGCCAGGTCTGCCGCTATCCAGTCGATGCCGTGACTCACTTTCGCGACCCCATGAAAAATCATTAAACCCGCAACCAGAATACGTAATAATAGTCGCCCTGCATCAGGGTGATGAGTTACAGAAGAAAAGACACGGTTTAGCTTTGCTATCATTTTAATATCCTCATAAAAATATCTGATGGGTCAAACAGGTTAAGTCTGGAGAAGATAACAAAGCCCTGGTTGCAAAATGATGATTCAGGGCATTATTTTCATCCATTCGTTTAATTATTTTCATAATTCATCAAACGTTTTACCCCACAAAAACATAAAATCAGGATGATGCTTGGTGCTTTTCAAAATAAACCGATGGTATTAAATGAGGTCTTGGGTGTGTCTGTGATAAAAATGACATCGCACATAAGAGTGCGGATATCATCTTCCGTTTAGCCTTAAATTAAACATCATCATAACGATTAGTTATAAGTATATTTTATGAGACACTGGCTGGGCAGCCTCTTAATTAATAATCTCATTTTCATCCCTGTAGTATAACTTCATTCCTTGCTAAAAGATTGTCCTGTTATTCTTTAACTCCTCGTGAATTTAACCTGATCTGTTTTTTCAAAACTATCAAAAAAAAATTACCGTGATTCTTTGCACGATGAGAGCAAAAGGTAAGGTAACCCTTTATCAACGCTCCTCATACTGCCCGCCTCTTTAGTTATCGAGTAACTAAAACAAACAACCTTTTTCCTTCAATTTTCAGGTTAGATTTTTTAATCCATAGAAACACAGACAACTCACAAACCCTTTGTGAGATAATAATAATTCACTTTTACCATGAGAAAAAATAATCTATTGTTTTTGGGTTAAAAAAATCTCAATCGTGACATTGTTCGTAAAACGTTACTCTTACGACTCTTCTGAAGAGGTGTTGTCCATGTTGCTACATATTCTTTATATTATCGGTATCACGGCAGAAGCCATGACGGGTGCATTAGCCGCAGGGCGACGTCGTATGGATACCTTTGGCGTAATTATTATTGCGACAGCAACAGCTCTCGGAGGTGGCTCAGTACGTGATATTTTATTAGGCCACTATCCACTAACATGGGTAAAACACCCTGAATATGTCATCATCGTCGCCGCTGCCGCGATCCTCACGACCCTGATGGCACCGCTGATGTCTCATCTACGTAAACTCTTTTTAGTGTTGGATGCTATAGGTCTGGTGGTTTTTTCCATTATCGGAGCGCAAGTCGCGCTGGATATGGGATACGGCCCAATCATTGCCATTATTTCTGCTGTGATCACTGGGGTATTCGGTGGTGTATTGCGGGATATGTTCTGTAAACGGATCCCGCTGGTTTTCCAGAAAGAACTCTACGCAGGTATCGCCTTTGCAGCAGCCGTGCTGTACCTCATTCTCCAGCATTACGTCACAAACCAGGACGTAGTGATTATTGCTACCTTGCTGTTCGGTTTTACCTCTCGCCTGTTAGCTCTGCGTTTACGCCTTGGATTACCTGTTTTTGACTATAAACATTCTGAGCACTGAAAATTGCGATTAAGAGCGTGATGGCGCTACATCATCCAGTGAAAAAATACCGGTGGTGGCGTTAAAGAAAAGCGATGCCACAGTAAAACAGGTGATTTTCCTCTGCTTAAGGTTACCCACTGATGGGCAGAATCTCGCCATTGTGGCAGCAATCTTTTGGATAAAGGCTGCTCGTGCTGATGTTCTTGATAGCTTACCGTTTGCCGTAGTCCGCTTGTTTTCACCGCGATATTCGAACCCGCATCACAGAGAACCAGGGCGACCCCAATACTCAATAAAACAGCTGTAATAATTGGCCAAAGGTTCTCTTTCATGTTTCCTCCTTGAACGTGATACGTCCCGGTATACTCAATCCGCCATAACAGAGCGAGTCTCAAAGCGAGTTTGTTCGAGAATCTCCCCTGAAAATCGATGCTGTTGCAGTGAATAAGGTAAATAACCTGGGCATAACCTATAAAAAATAGCGTAATCGATGACAAAATCTACGTCCCTTGCCGGGGTGCGTGTATACTATGCAAAGAGAAGTTTTTCCTTTTACGCATACCGACTAAGTTTAAATTCATGGTTCAAGGCACGCTTTATATCGTTTCAGCCCCAAGTGGCGCAGGAAAGTCCAGCCTCATTCAGGCTTTGTTAAAGACACAACCGTTGTATGACACTCAGGTTTCTATTTCGCATACCACACGAAATATGCGTCCTGGGGAAAATCACGGAGAGCATTACTATTTCGTCGGTAAAGACGAATTTGAGCAAATGATTGCTGACCAGGAATTTCTGGAACATGCCCAAGTGTTTGGTAATTATTACGGCACCTCTCGCCATGTTATTGAACAAACTCTGGCGACGGGCGTCGATGTCTTTTTAGATATCGACTGGCAAGGTGCGAAACAAATTCGCCAAAAAATGCCGCAGGCCCGTAGTATCTTTATTCTGCCGCCTTCGCAGGAAGAGTTAGATCGCCGGCTCAGGGGCAGAGGTCAGGATAGCGAAGAAGTCATCTCGAAGCGTATGGCACAGGCCGTCGCAGAAATGAGTCATTACGCAGAATATGATTATCTCATTGTGAATGATAATTTTGATACAGCACTGTCTGATCTCAAGATAATTATTCGCGCTGAGCGTTTACGTATCGGTCGCCAGAAAATGCGACATGACGCTTTAATCAGCAAACTATTGGCAGACTGACATCTGTTTAAGTATCATACCCAGTCATTTCCTCATCTGTGGAGCATTGTAATTATGGCACGCGTAACCGTTCAGGACGCTGTAGAAAAAATTGGTAACCGTTTTGATCTGGTACTGGTCGCCGCGCGTCGCGCTCGTCAGCTGCAAACAGGCGGCAAAGATCCGCTAGTGCCGGAAGAAAACGATAAGACAACAGTCATTGCCCTGCGTGAAATCGAAGAAGGATTGATCAACAATAAAATCCTTGATGTCCGTGATCGCCAGGAACAGCACGAGCAAGAAGCAGCAGAGTTACAAGCTGTTACCGCTATTGCTGAAGGTCGTCGTTAATTAAACCAGTTGTGGGTCTCCCTTGTATCTGTTTGAAAGCCTGAATCAGCTAATTCAAAATTACCTGCCAGAGGAGCAAATAAAACGGCTCCGGCAGGCATATCTTGTTGCACGTGATGCTCACGAGGGACAAACACGCTCAAGCGGTGAACCCTATATCACGCACCCTGTCGCCGTTGCCTGTATTCTGGCCGAAATGAAACTCGACCATGAAACACTCATGGCGGCATTGTTGCATGATGTTATTGAAGATACCCCCGCCACTTACCAGGATATGGAGCAACTGTTTGGTAAAAGTGTTGCTGAGCTGGTAGAGGGGGTCTCTAAGCTAGACAAGCTCAAATTTCGTGATAAGAAAGAAGCGCAAGCTGAAAACTTTCGCAAAATGATCATGGCAATGGTGCAGGATATTCGGGTCGTTTTGATAAAACTAGCCGACCGCACACATAACATGCGAACTCTCGGCTCTCTGCGCCCAGATAAACGTCGTCGTATTGCTCGTGAAACGCTTGAAATCTATAGTCCTCTGGCACACCGCCTTGGTATTCACCATTTAAAAACCGAACTGGAAGAACTGGGTTTTGAAGCCCTGTATCCCAATCGTTATCGCGTGATTAAAGAGGTGGTAAAAGCGGCGCGTGGCAACCGTAAGGAAATGATCCAAAAAATCCTTTCTGAAATAGACGGACGACTGCAAGAAGCAGGTATTGCCTGCCGCGTGAGTGGGCGCGAAAAACACCTCTATTCGATTTACTGCAAAATGACCCTCAAAGAGCAGCGTTTCCATTCAATAATGGATATCTATGCGTTTCGCGTTATCGTGCGTGACATGGATACCTGTTATCGCGTGCTCGGTCAAATGCACAGCCTGTATAAGCCTCGCCCTGGTCGGGTCAAAGATTATATTGCTATCCCAAAAGCTAACGGCTATCAGTCACTACACTCCTCAATGATAGGCCCCCATGGCGTGCCTGTTGAAGTGCAGATCCGTACCGAAGATATGGATCAAATGGCAGAAATGGGTGTCGCTGCACACTGGACCTATAAAGAACAGGGTGAAAGCAGTACTACAGCACAAATCCGCGCGCAGCGCTGGATGCAAAGTTTACTTGAACTTCAGCAAAGTGCAGGTAGCTCATTTGAATTTATTGAAAGCGTAAAATCTGATTTGTTTCCAGATGAGATTTACGTTTTCACTCCAAAAGGCCGTATTGTTGAACTGCCCGCTGGCTCAACACCAGTCGACTTCGCCTATGCGGTACATACTGACATTGGACACGCCTGTGTGGGTGCCCGAGTCGACAGACAGCCCTATCCGCTGTCACAGTCACTGAGCAGTGGACAGACTGTTGAAATCATCACAGCACCTGGAGCTCGGCCTAACGCCGCATGGCTTAATTTTGTCGTCAGCTCAAAAGCTCGCGCCAAAATTCGTCAAATGCTGAAAAACCTGAAACGAGATGACTCTATTAGTCTTGGCCGTCGCTTACTGAATCATGCCTTGGGGGGAAGCCGTAAACTGGCCGAGATCTCACCTGAGAATATTCAGCGTGAGCTGGATCGTATGAAACTGGCATCATTGGATGACTTGCTGGCAGAAATCGGACTGGGTAATACCATGAGCGTGGTCATAGCCAAGCATCTGCAAGGTGAAATCACCGCATCTGCTCCAGGTACTGCAAACGCGCAAAATACGCATACTCGTCTGCCGATTAAAGGGGCTGATGGGGTTCTGATCACCTTTGCAAAATGCTGTCGACCTATTCCGGGTGATCCCATTATTGCGCATATCAGTCCGGGGAAAGGGCTGGTTATCCATCATGAGTCCTGTCGTAATATTCGTGGCTACCAGAAAGAGCTCGAGAAATTTATGGCCGTGGAATGGGATAAAGAGATAGAGCAAGAGTTTATCACCGAAATTAAGGTTGATATGTTCAATCATCAGGGTGCGCTGGCTAACTTAACTGCGGCGATAAACACAGCGGCTTCAAATATTCAGAGTCTGAATACTGAAGAGAAAGACGGTAGAGTTTATAGCGCATTCATTCGACTGACTGCCCGGGATCGTATCCAGCTGGCCAATATCATGCGTAAAATTCGTGTGATGCCAGATGTGATTAAAGTGACCCGTAACCGAAACTAGTGCTATGAATCCGCAACGTTATGCCCGTATTTGCGAAATGCTCGCAAGACGTCAGCCCGACCTGACCGTTTGTATGGAGCAGGTACATAAGCCACATAACGTCTCTGCTATTATTCGTACTGCAGATGCCGTTGGCGTACACGAAGTCCATGCCGTATGGCCAGGAAGTCGGATGCGTACCATGGCTTCTGCTGCTGCGGGCAGTAACTCTTGGGTTGAAGTTAAAACACATAGCACTATCGGAGAGGCAATTCGCCATCTGAAAAGTGGCGGCATGCAAATTCTTGCGACTCATCTTTCAGAAAAAGCCGTCGATTTCCGCGAAATAGATTATACCCGCCCAACCTGTATTTTAATGGGACAGGAAAAAACCGGTATCACTCAGGAAGCACTGAGCCTCGCTGACCAGGATATCATCATTCCGATGACCGGGATGGTGCAGTCATTGAATGTTTCCGTCGCATCAGCTCTGATCCTGTATGAAGCACAGCGTCAGCGGCAAAATGCCGGCATGTATCAACGTGAAAATAGTATGCTCCCGGACACTGAACAACAACGGCTGCTCTTTGAAGGCGGTTATCCGGTGTTGGCGAATGTCTCTCGTCGCAAAGGCCTGCCTTACCCCCATGTGAATCAGCAAGGTGAGATAGAAGCTGACTTAGCGTGGTGGGCTGCCATGCAGTCTGCAGGATAAATCATGAAAGGCCGGTTGCTGGATGCCATCCCGCTAAGCTCACTTGCCGGTGTGGGTGCCAGCCAGAGCAGTAAACTCGCAAAAATAGGCCTGTATACCCTCCAGGATTTGCTGCTTCATTTACCCTTACGTTATGAAGACAGAACTCAACTTTGTACCATCGACCAGCTGCTACCAGGTATCCATACCACGGTAGAAGGCGAGGTGCTGAATTGCAATATCTCCTTTAGTGGCCGCCGCATGATGACCTGTCAGATAAGTGACGGCACTGGCATCCTGACGCTGCGTTTCTTTAACTTCAATGCCGCCATGAAAAATAGCCTGTCTACGGGCAGAAGAGTTCTGGCCTATGGTGAAGCTAAACGCGGAAAATATGGTGCGGAGATGAACCACCCTGAGTATCGTATTCAGGGAGATTTAAGTACCCCGGAGCTTCAGGAAACCTTGACGCCTGTTTATCCGACCACCGAAGGTATTCGCCAGGCAACGCTGCGTAAGCTCACAGACCAAGCGCTTGAGGTATTACAGACCTGCGCCATTACCGAGTTGTTACCCGCAGAACTCAGCCAGGGGCTGATGAGCCTGCCAGAAGCACTCCATATCCTGCATCGTCCACCGCCTGACGTACAGTTGAGTGAACTCGACTCCGGTAAACATCCAGCACAGCGTCGTCTTATCTTAGAAGAATTACTCGCGCATAATCTCAGTATGTTGGCGCTACGTGCCGGCGCGCAGCGTTATCACGCGTTGTCATTGAACAAAAATGATGCATTAAAAAATAACTTTCTCGCCGCATTACCTTTCAAACCCACTGCCGCACAAAATCGAGTCGTGGCTGAGATTGAACATGATATGACGCTGGATATTCCGATGATGCGTCTGGTACAAGGCGATGTAGGATCGGGTAAGACATTGGTTGCTGCGCTGGCCGCATTACGCGCTATCGCTCATGGCAATCAGGTTGCCTTGATGGCACCCACAGAATTACTGGCAGAACAGCATGTCACTAATTTCCGTCACTGGTTTGCTCCGCTAGGCATTGAAGTCGGCTGGCTGGCGGGTAAACAGAAAGGTAAAGCCCGTCTGGCGCAGCAAGAAGCCATCGCCAGTGGTCTGGTCACCATGGTGGTTGGCACACATGCTATTTTCCAGGAACAGGTACAGTTTGCCAGACTGGCACTGGTCATTATTGATGAGCAGCATCGATTTGGTGTTCATCAGCGTCTGGCATTATGGGAAAAAGGACAGGCTCAGGGCTTTCATCCGCATCAGCTGATTATGACCGCCACACCTATCCCTCGCACACTCGCAATGACGGCTTATGCTGACCTGGACACGTCCGTCATCGACGAGCTTCCACCAGGCCGTACTCCCGTGACCACGGTGGCAATTGCTGATACTCGTCGTAATGAAATTATCGAACGTGTACGTCACGCCTGTCTGGATGAAGGGCGGCAAGCTTACTGGGTTTGTACCCTGATTGAAGAGTCAGAATTACTGGAAGCACAGGCAGCAGAAGTCACCTGGGAAGAACTCAAAAACCAGCTCACAGAACTCAATATTGGTTTGGTGCATGGCCGCATGAAGCCACAAGAGAAGCAGGCCGTGATGTTGGCGTTCAAGCAAGGAGAGTTACAGCTGTTGGTCGCCACCACCGTAATTGAAGTGGGTGTCGATGTCCCCAATGCCAGTTTAATGATTATCGAAAATCCAGAACGACTGGGGCTTGCGCAACTGCATCAGCTACGTGGCCGTGTAGGGCGTGGCGCGATTGCCTCTCACTGTGTCCTGCTCTATAAGTCTCCGCTGTCAAAAACCGCTCAGCGCCGTCTACAAGTCCTGCGTAACAGTAACGATGGATTTTTCATTGCTCAGCAAGACCTCGAGATCCGGGGTCCGGGTGAGCTACTCGGTACCCGTCAGACCGGAACCGCCGAGTTTAAAGTCGCTGATTTGCTCCGGGACCAGGCAATGATCCCGGAGGTTCAGCGATTAGCGCGGCATATACATGAACGTTACCCAGAACAAGCTCTGGCATTAATTGAACGCTGGATGCCAGAAACAGAGCGCTATTCAAATGCATAAGTTGGGGTGATATACCGTTCCATCCCCCCGTAACCCGGTCACTATTAACCAAAGAATGGTAATAGTAAGAATAACTTAATCACAATCACGTTCATAATATCGATAAAAAATGCCCCGACCATCGGTACTATTAAAAAAGCTAAGTGAGACGGACCAAATCGCTCAGTAATCGCCTGCATATTAGCAATCGCCGTTGGTGTTGCCCCCATACCAAACCCACACTGTCCCGCAGCCAGCACTGCGGCATCATAACTTTTACCCATCACCCGCCAAGTGACAAAAATAGCGTATAGCGCCATAAACAGGGTTTGTACTGCAAGAATAACCAATATCGGCAACGCCAGTGACGCCATTTCCCAGAGCTTCAGACTCATTAATGCTGTTGCCAGGAACAGCGATAAGCTGACATTCCCCAAGACGGATACCGCTCGATCAAACACCCGATAAAAACCAAAGAAGGAAAGAATATTACTCAGTACCACGGCACTAAACAGTACACAAACAAATGCTGGCAGCTCAAAAGCGGTCCCTTCCATCGCCTGAGCAATCTCACGACCGACAGTGAGACAGATGGCAATCAGTGCAATCGTTTCAATCAACACCATCGAGGTGATCACGCGTCCTGCCTCAGGTTTCTCAAAAGTTCCCGGTACAGCATTATCTTCTGGTGCGCCATCAGGAGTAGAGGTTTGTTTAATCAGATAACGGGCAACCGGCCCCCCGATCAACCCGCCCAGCACCAGGCCAAATGTGGCACAGGCCATCGCAACTTCCGTTGCATTATGGAAACCATATTGTTCGACAAACACTTTACCCCATGCAGCCCCGGTCCCATGGCCTCCCGATAGAGTAATTGAACCAGCCAGTAGTCCCAGCAAAGGATCTACTCCCAGCAATGTCGCAATACCGACGCCAATGATATTTTGCATAATCAGCAGTCCAACGACGGCAAACAAAAAAAATCCCAGAATTCTTCCGCCCTTCAACAAGCTAATTATGTTGGCGTTCAAGCCAATAGTGGCAAAAAAGGCAAGCATTAAATGGTCTGTCAGAGCCATATCAAAGCTCACTTCCCAGCCCATACTTTTTTTCAGTATCAGGAGCGCTATTGCCGCCAGTAAACCACCCGCAACAGGTTCCGGAATCGAGTATTTCTTCAAAAAAGGAGTTACGTGAACTATTTTTCGCCCCACCAGCAAGACCAATGTTGCTGCCACTAAAGTTGAGAGGGAATCAAGATGAAACATAGTTAGTGCTACTCCTTATGATATTGGATTTATTTACACACAACACTCGCTCTGGATAGAGTTTTCTTCCAAGTTATGGAGTAATAACTGCGTATTTTAACTATAAAACACATAGTGGTTATTAAAATAGTCATTTTTATATGTATATCTGCCTGGAGAGACTGCATGGCAAACGATTGCTTTTAGTTCACGGTCAGTTAAAATTGTCTCTTTCCCATAATGAGATAACCCTCGATGTCCGCGAATGCTGTAGAGTCAGATAAAGAGCAACCGATTGCCCCCACCTATTCAGATGAACTAATCTATCGTCTGGAAGACAGACCCCCACTACCGCAAACGCTTTTTGCCGCCTGTCAGCATTTACTGGCCATGTTCGTTGCGGTTATCACGCCAGCATTACTGATTTGTCAGGCTCTTGGGTTACCAGCATCTGATACGCAGCACATCATCAGTATGTCGCTTTTTGCCTCAGGTGTTGCATCTATTATTCAAATTAAAGCCTGGGGGCCGGTCGGTTCAGGCTTATTATCGATTCAGGGCACCAGTTTTAACTTTGTTTCGCCTCTGATTATGGGCGGGATGGCGTTAAAAAACGGCGGCGTTGATATCGAGGGTATGATGGCCGCGCTGTTTGGTACGCTAATGCTGGCTAGCTGTACCGAAATGATTATTTCCCGCTTCCTGCATCTGACACGTCGCATTATCACCCCACTGGTTTCAGGCACCGTGGTAATGATTATAGGCCTTTCACTGATTCAGGTTGGGTTAACCTCAGCGGGAGGTGGCTATGCCGCATTGAGCGATAATACCTTCGGGGCACCTAAGAATTTAGTTCTCGCCGCCTCCGTTCTGGTGGTAATTATTCTGCTAAATCGCCAACGCAACCCTTATCTGCGTGTCGCCTCGTTAGTGATTGCCATGGCAGTGGGTTATCTGCTGGCCTGGGCTCTGGATATGCTGCCAGAGACTACCGCGCCAACCAATACGGATTTAATCACTATTCCTACCCCACTCCACTACGGCTTAGGTATCGACTGGGGTCTGCTGATCCCATTAATGCTGGTCTTTATGGTGACCTCACTTGAAACTATTGGCGATATTACGGCCACCTCCGATGTTTCTGAGCAACCCGTATCCGGGCCACTGTATATGAAACGCCTAAAAGGCGGTGTACTGGCTAATGGCCTGAACTCCTTTGTTTCAGCGTTGTTCAATACCTTCCCTAACTCCTGTTTCGGGCAGAATAATGGGGTTATCCAGCTGACTGGCGTTGCCAGTCGCTATGTGGGTTTTGTCGTCGCGCTGATGCTTATCGTATTAGGCCTGTTCCCGGCGGTCAGTGGCTTTGTTCAGCATATCCCTGAGCCAGTACTGGGCGGTGCAACACTGGTTATGTTTGGTACGATTGCTGCTTCAGGTATCCGCATTGTTTCCCGTGAGCCACTGAATCGTCGTGCGATTATGATTATCGGTTTATCTCTGGCAGTCGGCTTGGGCGTGTCACAGCAACCGCTGATTTTACAGTTTGCACCAGAGTGGATTAAAACCCTGCTTTCCTCTGGCATCGCTGCGGGTGGTATTACCGCAATCATCCTGAATTTAGTTTTCCCTCCAGAAAAAGCCTAAGGTTCCGGCGCATCGTGAGTTTTTAACTCGTGATGCGCCTTTATCATTAATCATCCAGCCCTTGAGCTATTGTGCTAAATGATGCATAAATTCCTTATTGGAATATCGGGGGTCTACAACAATGAAATTGTTCGGAAGACTGATAGCGCTTGTGTCTGGCATCGTTGTTCTTGTGCTGGTTGCCTTTTATGTCCTGCTACAAACCCAATGGGGTGCCAGACAGCTCAGTCAGTGGGTCAGCAATAATACTGGCTACCAGATCGCATTCAGTAAAATGGAACATCGCTGGTCGGCACCAGACCATGTGGTATTTAACGATATCACCCTGGGAACTGCGGGACAGCCTGCATTAGTTGTGGCTAAAAAACTCGATATTGGCCTCAGTCGTCGGCAATTTACCGATCCGCTGGATGTAGATTCCATTTTACTGCAACAAGGTTCACTGACGCTTCAGGATGATACGCCGCTGTTGCCGTTAAAAGCCTCTCGTCTCCGGCTTCAGGATATTGATATCGAGGATAATGACGCGACATGGCCTATAACTCTGCAGCGGGCGAATGGCGGTATTGTTCCCTGGCAGCCTGATGCAAATAATCTTCTGGGAAATAACGCGCATATTGAAGTCAGTGCCGACACAATGACAGTGAAAGGTATCGCTGCCAGTCATGTGTTATTACAGGGAGCGCTGGATAACGGCAACGTCGTTTTCCCGACGATTGGTGCTGATATTGCGCGTGGTTCGTTAACCGGCAATATTCGTCGCAGTAACGACGGAGCCTGGACTGTCAGTAATTTGCGTTTAAACGATATCCGCTTACAAACCGACCAGTCGCTTGCTGATTTTCTGGCTCCTCTTAGTGAAGCGGCCTCTGTCAATATTGAACGTCTGGATGTGATTGGTGCTCGACTTGAAGGTCCGGCATGGGCAATCAGCGATTTAGATCTTAGCTTGCGAGGAGCCACCCTTACCAAAGGTGACTGGAACAGCGAAGAAGGAACTCTTTCGGCTAATGCTCGCGAATTTATCTGGAATTCAGTGCATTTGCAGGATCCTATCGTTAACGCAGATTTAACCCCACAAGGCTTGTTATTACGCCGGTTTAGTTCACGCTGGGAAGGCGGTATGGTGCGCGCTAACGGACAATGGCTTCGTGACAGCAATAGCGCAGTTATCAATGAGATGGTCTTTACAGGCCTTGAATATACCCTTCCTCAGGACTGGAAAGCACTCTGGATGCAGCCGTTGCCTGATTGGCTGACTGATGTGACGATAAAAAAATTATCCGCTAACCGCAACCTTATCATCGATATCACCCCTGACTGGCCTTTCCAGATCACCGCTCTGGATGCCGCAGCAACGAATCTGCTGATTGCACGTAACCATCAGTGGGGATTATGGGATGGGAAGGTATCATTACATGCTGCCAATGCGACCTTTAATCGCGTCGATATCCGACGTCCATCACTCACACTGAATGCCGATACACAGCACATCAATTTCTCTGAGCTAAGTGGCTTCAGAGAAAAAGGGATACTGGAAGCCACCGCCAGCATGACTCAGACACCGCAGAGAATAACGACGGTAGAGTTAAAGGGACAGAGTGTTCCTGTGAATACGCTCAGTGCCTGGGGATGGCCCGCGCTGCCACTCGACGGTGAAGGGAATTTAAGCCTTTCTGCTACCGGACAGCTGGCAGCAGATACACCGTTACGACCAACAGTGAATGCTATCCTGAGTGTCACCGACTCACAGGGCCAGCAAATCCAGCAAACCATGAAACAGGGCGTTGTCACCCTGCCCTGAGCCCGGTTTCTGAGGCTTACTCCTCTTCGTTGCCCCCTTCTTCCAAGGGGCCAAAAGGTTTCGCTGGCAGTACCATATAGACGCCTTCAAACACCGCCCCCCGAATATCATCACCATAGAGATTCACTTGCAGAGTCACCCGCGCCTTACGCCCACGGGCAAGTCGGTCTAAATCACCACTCAACGAACCTAAATCGGCAGAAGCCAAGGGTTTGCCCGTGATCGGACTGCTATAACGAATATGCGCATCAACCAAAATAATGGTGCCACCTAAATGGCGTTCACGCAGCATTAACCAGATAAGTCCCCACCCCGTAAGCGTTGCCAGTGAAAACAGGCTGCCGGCAAACAGGGTGTGATGCAGATTTTGATTACCGGTTTCTGGCATGGTAGTAATAAATTTCTGCCCGGTATATTGCTGAATACGCACTCCCATTTTTTCACTGAGTGGAATATGCTGATACCAGGCCTGCTGTAGCTGACCACACCAATCCGGACGATGTAAAATATCATCCAGAGAGGCAATGGGTTTGATCATCATAAAATGACGAATAGGTGTGGTTTGTGGCGCGGTTATTTCGCCTTGATTAACAAATCCCAGCTTGGCAAAGAATTCAACCGCATCTTCACGCGCACTACAGGTAACGCGCTGTACCCCTTCCTGCCGGGCTACCGACTCCAGGGTCATGGCTAACAAAGTGCCCAGGCCTTTCGCCTGTACTGAAGGATCTACCGCCATAAAACGAATAGCGGCTTCATCATCGGCATTAATATATAACCGCCCTACTGCGACAATATTGCCCTGTTCATCCACGACCATTTGATGATGCGCCATAGCATCCCAGGCATCCCGCTCGGACCCCTGAGGCTGGTGCAATGGCTTACGCAACATTTTCCAACGAAAATGATAGTAATGCTCAAGTTCTTCCGGTGTTTCAGGTACACGAAGATGATACATATATTGCTCTCTTGTTTAGTGTCCTAACAGTGATTGCACCGTCTATACCTGGAGCCAGAAGGTCACCGGCCCGTCATTGATTAGCGAAACGTCCATATCAGCAGCAAAGCGCCCCGTCTGGGTGGCTGTACCTTGTTGCCGACATTTTTCAATAAAGTACTCATACAGCGTATTTGCCAGTTCCGGGGCCGCACCACCTGAAAATCCAGGACGCATACCGCTATCAGTATCTGCTGCGAGGGTAAACTGAGAAACCACCAGCACGCTGCCACCAGCTTGCTGAACGTTCAGGTTCATCTTGCCATTGTCATCACTAAAAACACGATAACCCAATACTCGCTGACATAAACGATCGGCTTTTTGCTGGTTATCCTCTTTTTCTACCCCTAACAAAACCAGTAATCCGGGTCCTATTTCACCGGTTACTTCGCCCGCGACTTTGACGCTGGCCTGAGATACACGCTGAATTAATGCAATCATCACTCTTCCGATTTTTTTTGTTCAGTAGGCTGTTTTAGCTGACGATACTCACTGAAGGTAACGGTAATTTCAGCCCCCAGCAAGACAATACACCAGGTCCAGTAAACCCAAATGAATAACAAGGGGATCACGGCCAGAACGCCGTAAATCAGCTGATAAGAAGGGAACATCTGGATATAAAGCGTAAATACTTTTTTACCGAGTTCAAATAATGCTGCTGCAATCATGGAGCCTATCACAGCATCTTTCACGGCTACCCGTACCGTCGGTACCAGGCTATACAGCAACCAGAATGATAGCCAGGAAAGTAACAGTGGGAAGATGCGTAGCACATCATCCATGACGCTATTGATCTCTGATGCCCAGCGTTGCGACAATAAATAGGAACTGATCACTACACTGGTGCCGACCAGTAAAGGCCCAAGCGTCAGGATCATCCAGTACAATGCAAACGAGTAGAGTGGAGGCCGCGCACGCTGGCTCCGCCAGATAGTATTCAGGGCGCTATCAATGGCATACATTAATAACAGCGAAGTCACCACCAGCCCGGCTGCGCCCACTGCGGTCATTCGATTAGCATTGGCAATAAACTGGTCGATGTAATGTTCAATCACATCACCCGTTGCTGGCATAAAATTGGTGAAAACAAACTGACGTAGCTGCACACTGATATCGGCAAATACGGGGAATACGGCAAAGAGGGCGAAGATAACAGCCACCAGCGGTACTAGAGAGAGTAATGAGACATAGGCAAGGTTTCCTGCCATTGTCATCATATTGTCCTGGTCAATACGCCGAAAAAGCAGTTTGCTCCAGGTCATTACCGACCTGAAATTATGTTCCGTCTTATTCCCTGCTTTCTTCAGCATCTGTGTTGTACAAACCAGTCAGGAACAGTCTGTTTCCCGGTCACCGTTATTGCAGTGATCCCGAGTTGCCGGGCACTGTTGATATTATCTTCATTATCATCGAAAAAGAGAGCCTCATCGGCGCTAACCCCCTCTTCCTCAAGTAATTTCAAATAAATTTCAGCATCGGGTTTTCTCATTCCCATCTGCTGGGAAAGATATATTTTATCCGCGACCTGTGCCACTTCCGGATATTCATCTGGCCAGAACTCGCAGTGAAGCTGGTTGGTATTTGATAACACGACAACCCTGTGTCCCTGCTCTCGCAGAGCTTGCATCACCGCAATCGTCTCTTTGCGCAAACCAACAAATATCGCCTGCCATCCTGCGGTAAACTGTTCATAGCTCAAAGCCATTCCTAACTCATGGCTCAGTCTTTGCGCAAATTGTTCGTCGCTGATCTGGCCGCGTTCATGCAGGTAGAATGGCTCACCAATCGTGAACTTGCTCTGTAAACTGGCTAGCGGAATACGGCTGTAATCACTCCAGACACCCAGTACCCGGTTGAAATCGATATCAACGATAACATTACCTAAATCAAAGATATACAGCATGAATCTCTCCTTTTCCGTCAGAGTGGATCACTATTGTAACCAGTGTGATAAGGCTCAGTAGAACAATGCGCAACGCTGTTAACAATGACGCAAATAGCAGCGTATACGCTAGCATTTTACAAAAAAAAGGCAAAAAAAGCCTCGCCGATAATGAACGTCTACCCAAAAGTTGGACACCCAACTGAATAAGGAACCTGGAGAAGTAACGAGAAACAGAACATCACGTTAAGATAACTTAATAAGGGATCCGGTGATGAAAAAAGATACTCTCACATCACTGAGGTCAGTATGGTCGTACAGCTCCCAATTTTCTGGAAAGAAAATTCAGTAAAGAAAGAAGAATGTCACAGAGTATGTCGAGAAAAGATAACGGTCAGGATAATGCCCCGATGGCGAATTTTGGGCACACTGAACGCCGGATGAAGAGAAGTAAGCCTAAAATAAAAAAGCCTGAGTTCAGTGGAATACCGAACTCAGGCGATTTGATGACCGCTTAATATCAGCTAAGACGAATTATGCGTCTTTGCCGCTGCGCGAAGCGCGTTTACGATCGTTTTCAGTCAGGTGACGTTTACGAAGACGGATAGAAGTCGGTGTCACTTCTACCAGTTCGTCGTCATCGATGAACTCAAGCGCTTGTTCCAGAGACATTTTGATCGCCGGAACCAACGTCGTTGCTTCATCAGTACCTGATGCACGCATGTTAGTCAGTTTCTTACCGGTCAGGCAGTTTACAGTCAGGTCATTAGAGCGGCTGTGAATACCGATAATTTGTCCTTCATAAACTTCTGCGCCATGGCCGAGGAACAACTTACCGCGGTCCTGCAGGCTGAACAGTGCAAAGGCAACGGCTTTACCCTGACCGTTAGAGATCAGTACGCCATTCTGACGCTGGCCAATTTCACCACTACGAACATCATCATAATGACTGAAGGTAGAGTACAGCAGGCCAGTACCAGAGGTCATGGTCATGAACTCAGTACGGAAACCAATCAGGCCACGCGCTGGGATCAGGTAATCAAGACGAATACGACCTTTACCGTCAGGGATCATGTCCTTAACGTCGCCTTTACGCTCACCCATGGCTTGCATGATAGCGCCCTGGTGCTGTTCTTCGATATCCAGAGTGACGTTTTCAAACGGCTCTTGCATACGACCATCGAGCATACGGTTGATAACTTTCGGGCGGGATACTGCCAGTTCGAAGCCTTCACGACGCATGTTTTCGATAAGAACAGACAGGTGTAACTCACCACGACCAGAAACACGGAACGCATCAGCGTCTTCAGTTTCTTCTACACGCAGAGCAACGTTATGAACCAGCTCTTTGTTCAGACGTTCGAGGATTTGACGAGAGGTAACATATTTACCCTCTTTACCACAGAACGGAGAGGTGTTGACGTTAAAGAACATGCTCACTGTTGGTTCATCAACAGACAGAGCAGGCAGTGCTTCAACATGCTGTGGATCGCACAGAGTATCAGAGATGTTCAGTTCACCCAGACCGGTGATAGCAATGATATCGCCCGCTTCAGCTTCAGTCGTCTCAATACGCTCCAAACCAAGATGGCCCAGCACTTTACCGACTTTACCGTTACGTGTTTTGCCTTCGCTATCGATAATAGTGATTTGCTGGTTTGGTTTAACCTTACCGCGTTTGATACGACCCACCCCGATCACACCAACGTAGTTGTTATAATCCAGTTGAGAGACCTGCATCTGGAACGGACCATCAACATCAACCTGTGGTGCTGGAACATGGTCAACAATCGCCTGATACAGCGGGGTCATGTCTTCGGCCATATCGGTATGCTCGTTACCCGCAAAACCCATCAGCGCTGACGCATAAATAATAGGGAAATCAAGCTGTTCGTCGGTTGCCTCAAGGTTAACGAACAGATCAAACACTTGGTCAACAACCCAGTCAGGACGCGCACCAGGACGGTCGACTTTGTTGATAACAACAATAGGTTTCAAACCATGGTCAAACGCTTTTTTAGTAACAAAGCGCGTTTGGGGCATAGGGCCGTCCATTGCATCAACGACCAGCAATACGGAGTCAACCATGGACATTACGCGTTCAACTTCGCCACCGAAATCGGCGTGTCCTGGGGTATCAACGATGTTGATACGGTAGTTATTCCAGTTGATAGCGGTGTTTTTAGCGAGGATGGTAATTCCACGCTCTCTCTCCAGATCATTGGAGTCCATCACACGCTCGGTCGCTTCAGCACGGCCACTGAAAGTACCAGATTGTTGTAACAGCTTGTCAACCAAGGTAGTTTTACCATGGTCCACGTGCGCGATGATGGCGATGTTACGCAGATTTTCGATCACAGATTTGCCTCAGGCATTAGAAATAGCGCGTTATTGTACACGTATTAATCGAAGTACAGAATAGGATCATAAAGAACCTTTACAAACAATATAAAAAGTAAGGGTTTGTGATCATTTTCACGAAGCTAAAAAAGGAGCCATAACGTAAGTTGCACCATTATGGTGCTTATGTGACATACTAAAGCACTATAATGGTGCAAACTATCGAGTCTGATGCGGCCTTTTGCACGTTGACCTGCATGATAGCGCTTTTTTAGGGAAATTTAAAAGTTGGCACAGATTTCGCTTTAAAGAATACAGGCTAAAGGCCAAATGTAAAAGTGTTTGATTACCTCGTTACCCAACGAAATGAACCAATCCTGGAGAGTTTAAGTATGTCCGCTGAACACGTATTGACTATGCTGGATGAACACGAAGTGAAATTTGTTGATTTGCGCTTTACCGATACCAAAGGTAAAGAGCAACACCTCACTATCCCTGCTCACCAAGTAAATGCAGACTTCTTTGAAGAAGGCAAAATGTTTGACGGCTCCTCGATTGGTGGCTGGAAAGGTATTGATGAATCAGACATGGTTCTGATGCCAGACCCCTCCACTGCGATGATTGACCCATTCTTCGAAGATAGTACGCTGATTATCCGTTGTGATATCCTGGAGCCAGGTACGCTGCAAGGCTACGACCGTGACCCACGTTCTATCGCAAAACGCGCTGAAGATTATCTGCGTGCCACTGGTATTGCAGACACCATACTGTTTGGGCCAGAACCCGAATTCTTCCTGTTTGACGATATCCGTTTTGGCAGCTCTATCTCTGGCTCCCACGTAGCTATCGATGATATCGAAGGTGCATGGAATACCGGAACCCAATACGAAGGCGGCAACAAAGGTCATCGTCCTGCAGTCAAAGGCGGTTACTTCCCAGTACCACCCGTTGATTCATCTCAGAACCTGCGTTCAGCTATGTGTCTGACCATGGAACAAATGGGCCTGGTAGTTGAAGCTCATCACCACGAAGTTGCCACTGCGGGCCAAAACGAAATCGCTACTCGTTTTAACACCATGACCAAAAAAGCTGACGAAATTCAGATCTACAAATATGTCGTGCATAACGTCGCCCATGCTTTTGGTAAAACTGCGACTTTTATGCCAAAACCCATGTTTGGTGATAACGGTTCAGGTATGCATTGCCATATGTCTCTGGCAAAAGATGGCGTTAACCTGTTTGCCGGCGACAAATATGCTGGCCTGTCTGAGCAAGCGCTGTATTACATTGGCGGCGTTATCAAACACGCTAAAGCGCTGAATGCCCTGACTAACCCAACAACTAACTCTTATAAACGTCTGGTTCCAGGATATGAAGCTCCAGTTATGCTGGCCTACTCTGCCCGTAACCGTTCAGCATCTATCCGTATTCCAGTGGTCAGTTCACCGAGAGCACGCCGTATCGAAGTCCGCTTCCCGGATCCAGCTGCCAACCCATACCTGTGCTTTTCAGCGCTACTGATGGCTGGCCTTGACGGTATTAAGAACAAGATCCACCCAGGCGAAGCTATGGATAAAAACCTCTATGACTTGCCACCAGAAGAAGCAAAAGAAATCCCACAGGTTGCAGGTTCTTTGGAAGAAGCCCTGAACGCACTGGACGAAGACCGTGAGTTCCTGACGGCTGGTGGTGTATTCACTGACGATACTATCGACGCTTATATCGCTCTGCGTATTGAAGAAAATAACCGTGTGCGTATGACTCCGCACCCAGTTGAGTTTGAACTTTACTACAGCATTTAATTATTATTTTTTGCCGTGGAATATTTAGCCCATCTCCGGATGGGCTTTTTTTCTTAACATCTGGTAACTATCACGCACTCAAGCAGTGCAAGGAGACTGCTGTATGGCAACTGGCATCCTGCCCGATGCTGGGCAGATCCTGAATTATTTAATCAACAGTATTCTGTTGGTTGATGATAACCTGGCGGTGCATTACGCAAACCCCGCCGCTCAGCAACTGCTGGCACAAAGTGCCCGCAAGCTATACGACGGCACACCATTACCTGATTTGATAGACTATCTTTCACTGAATATCGATATTATGAAAGAGAGCCTTCAGGGTGGCCAGGGTTTTACTGATAACGAAGTCATACTGGTGATTGATGGTCGCTCTAATATCCTCTCCTTGACAGCACAAAAGCTGATGGAAGGCTATATTCTGATAGAAATGGCGCCCATGGATAATCAGCGTCGTTTGAGCCAGGAACAGATACAGCACGCCCAGCAACTCGCCGCTCGCGATTTAGTTCGCGGTCTGGCACATGAAATTAAAAATCCACTGAGTGGATTACGGGGTGCGGCCCAGCTGCTGAGCAAAGCGCTGCCAGATCCGTCACTCCATGAATACACCAACGTAATAATTGAGCAAGCAGACAGGCTAAGAAATCTGGTCGATCGTCTGTTAGGGCCACAATTACCCGGAATGCATGTTACCGAGAGTATTCACAAAGTTGCTGAACGCGTCGTGAAGCTGGTCTCACTGGAACTGCCAGCTAACGTTAAGTTAATACGTGATTATGACCCGAGTCTGCCTGAGTTTGCTCACGACCCCGATCAGATAGAACAGATCTTACTGAATATTGTCAGAAACGCCTTACAGGCACTGGGTAGCAACGGAGGAGAAATTATTCTTCGCACCCGTACCGCATTCCAGTTAACACTGCATGGCTCGCGCTACCGTCTGCTAGCGCGTATTGATATTGAAGATAATGGCCCTGGCGTTCCGGCTCATCTACAAGACACGCTGTTCTATCCGATGGTGAGTGGGCGAGAAGGTGGCAACGGGCTCGGCCTGTCTATAGCCCGAAACCTTGTCGATCAGCATTCAGGGAAAATCGAATTCAACAGTTGGCCTGGTCATACCGAATTTTCGGTTTACCTGCCCATTCGGAAGTAGAGGTCTATATGCAACGAGGGATAGTATGGGTCGTTGACGATGATAGCTCCATTCGCTGGGTGCTTGAGCGCGCGTTAACAGGTAGCGGATTAATCTGTACGACCTTTGAAAGCGGCGATGACGTCTTAGACGCCTTAGTGACAAAAACCCCTGACGTTTTAATCTCTGATATCCGCATGCCCGGAATCGATGGCCTGGCCTTATTAAAACAGATAAAACAACGCCACCCGATGCTCCCGGTCATCATAATGACAGCACACTCAGATCTTGATGCCGCGGTCAGCGCCTATCAGCAAGGTGCATTTGATTATCTGCCAAAACCTTTTGATATTGATGAGGCAGTAGCCCTGGTCGAACGGGCAATCAGCCATTATCAGGAACAGCAGCAACCCCGTAATATTCAGGTTAACGGTCCGACGACCGATATGATTGGCGAAGCACCTGCGATGCAGGATGTATTTCGCATTATTGGCCGTTTATCACGCTCCTCAATCAGTGTACTGATTAACGGCGAGTCCGGGACGGGTAAAGAACTGGTGGCTCATGCCTTGCATCGCCATAGCCCACGAGCGAAATCTCCCTTTATCGCTTTGAATATGGCAGCAATTCCAAAGGATTTGATTGAGTCTGAGCTGTTTGGCCATGAAAAAGGGGCCTTTACCGGCGCAAATCAAATTCGCCAGGGGCGTTTTGAACAAGCTGATGGTGGCACATTATTTCTTGATGAAATAGGGGATATGCCGCTGGATGTCCAGACTCGCCTGCTACGTGTGCTGGCGGACGGACAATTTTACCGGGTTGGCGGCTATGCGCCCGTTAAAGTGGATGCCCGTATTATCGCAGCAACCCACCAGAACCTGGAGCTACGGGTACAAGAAGGTAAATTTCGTGAAGATTTATTCCATCGTCTGAACGTCATTCGTATCCAGCTTCCTCCTCTGCGTGAGCGTCGTGAAGATATTCCTCGCCTGACATGGCATTTCTTGCAGGTGGCCGCACGGGAATTAGGCGTAGAGGCGAAACAGCTCCACCCAGAGACAGAAAGCGCCCTAACCCGTCTGGCATGGCCAGGTAACGTACGTCAGCTAGAAAATATCTGTCGCTGGCTGACGGTAATGGCGGCCGGGCAAGAAGTCCTGATTCAGGATCTGCCCGGGGAGTTATTTGAAACGACAATCAGCGAAAATGGCACCGCACAAATTGATCCTGATAACTGGGCAATATTGCTCAGTCAGTGGGCCGATAAAGCCCTGCGTTCCGGTCATCAAAATCTATTAGCCGAAGCGATGCCCGAAATGGAAAGAGTGCTGCTCACTACCGCATTGCGTCATACACAAGGGCATAAACAAGAAGCCGCTCGTTTACTCGGATGGGGAAGAAATACCCTGACCCGGAAACTGAAAGAGCTGGGAATAGAATAACGCGACTCGAATGGCTGTAGAGAGTGCGTTTACTGACCCGTAAACGACCGATAGTGGGCCGTAACCTGCTATCGGTAGGGTAACTTATATTACGCGTGAAAATTGCTGTAAGCGGGCTTTCTGGCGCAAATAGACATCAAAACACATACAAATGTTCCGGACCAGTAAACGTCCTTTGCCAGTGATCTGAATCCCTTGCTCAGTCAGCGTGACCAGGCCATCTTTTGCCAGCGGCATCAGCAGCTGTAAATCCTCAGCAAAATACTCTGTCGCTTTGATAGCCCACTGCTGCTCGATATCCGCAAAATTAAGCTGGAAGTTACAGATAAGCGCTTTAATCACATCCCGACGAATGCAGTCATCACGCGTCAATGACAGGCCACGCCACAGCGCATTACCCTGCTCATCGACTTGCTGGTAGTAGCGTTTTAACTCTTTCTGATTCTGGGCATAGCAGTCACCAATCATACTGATGGCCGAAACCCCCATCCCTAATAAGTCGCTATCGCCCTGAGTGGTGTAACCCTGAAAATTACGATGAAGCTGACCTTTACGCTGGGCAATTGCCAGTTCATTGTCCGGGCGGGCAAAGTGATCCATTCCAATAAACTGATAGCCTGCACCGGTCAATGAGCTGATGGTTTCCTGCAAAATATCCAGTCGTTGCTGAGCACTGGGAAGATCAGCGTCTTTAATTTTCCGTTGTGCGGCAAATAAAGTCGGTAAGTGCGCATAATTAAACACGCTCAGACGATGAGGATTTAACTCAATGACTCGCTTAAGCGTAAAGGCAAAACTTTCCGGGGTCTGCTTCGGCAGGCCATAGATAAGATCAATATTGGTCGAGGTAAAGCCGAGTTCGCGGGCACGCCCCATCAGAGCAAAGATAAATTCTTCATCCTGCTCACGGTTGACCAGACGCTGTACTTCTTTGTTGAAGTCCTGAACCCCCATACTCAGGCGGTTAAAACCTTCCTGACGCAGGTGATCAAGTACATCCAATTCAATTTCACGGGGATCAACTTCTATCGATATTTCAGCATCGTCGTTAAACTGAAAATGCTGACGAAGCAGCCCCACCAGCCGGGTAATTTGCGCTTTGCTCAGATAGGTCGGTGTTCCACCGCCCCAGTGCATCTGGCTGACATGACGACCAGCAAAGAGTGGTGCGCGATGGATAATTTCTTGTTCCAGAACGTCAAGATACTGGTCAGCTTTATGCTGCTGGCGGGTGACAATTTTATTGCAGCCACAGAAATAACAGAGCTTATGGCAAAATGGGATATGAATATAGAGCGAAAGTGGGCGTTGGGGATAACGGGCTATCGCCTGTAAAAAATCCGACTCGCCAAAGTCCTGTGAGAACTCCAGCGCAGTAGGATAAGAGGTATAACGTGGCCCTGAATAATTATATTTCTGGATCAGAGCCAAATCCCAGTCAATTAACTGCTCAGACATAATCACTCCTTCCGATACTGTCGTCGGCAACTTGAAGTATGCGGGTATACCCTAAATAATGCGAGTTGCCTGTAGGCGCTGAGTAAATCATAGCGATGAGCATACGAAGGCAGCACTCAGGCAACTCGAAGAATGGCGGGTAAATCGTTAGTTACCCTTCAACAACCGCATTAAATCATCAGTTTTTTCTTCTTCTTCATCTTCATCTTCGTACGTAATACCCAGTTTCTCCATCAGCGTATCGATTCTGTCCAGAGTCGTATTAACCCAGTCCTGATCGGCTTTGCTGAGAGCTTCACCTTCTTCCAGACGCTCCAGTAACGCATCCAGACGCTCGTCGTTCTCCAGTAACATCAGTTCTGCTTCCGGCGTCAGCGCAGCAGGTTTCTCTGCCTTCACTTTCGCAGGACGGACAACCGGTGTACTCACTTCGCCGAGTTGAATCGGTGTTTTACTGCCGATACGCGGATCTTTATCTGTATTGTTATCCTGTGAACCTTGCGTCTGTCCTTGACCTGTGGCGCGACTACCCGCTACATGGCCACGGCGTTTTTTCTGACGTTTACGATCACGTGCTTCACGGTCTATCTCTTCACGAGATTTACGGCGGACCTTAGACGTTTTTTTGCCTTGTGGTGCTGAATTTGGTTGCTTCATAGTGAGTTTTCTTTGGCTGTTTTATTCAGTATAGAATTGCGGCGGAATCTAGCAGAAAGCAAGCAAAGAAAAAAGGCGACAGTTTAACCTGTCGCCTTTTTTCTTTGCTTTTGACCCATAAAAGGGTACTACAATCCGTGTTTGCTTATGACAAATCCTGTCTAATCCTTTACTAACAACATCAATGTTGTCTTCCATTTCCGTTTAAAACTCTCAGAGCCATGCCTCCTGGCTTGTAAGGTTCGCCGTCTCCATGACGCTCCTGAACCGATGCTCTAAGTGATAATCCTTTCTGCCTCCCGCGCCGATGGGTAATACTCTATCTTTATTTTGTTTATAAACAATGACCTAAGATAGTTATCAGAATTTTCAAATTGTTAAATATATGCGTAGCAATTTGAAATTAATAATAAATATTAACTTTTAGTTACTCAAACAACCTCAATATCCCTCATGAGGTATGGCGAATATCTCACAAAATTAATCCGTTATTAGGAAGTTCTATTGTCTTGATGAGAAACGCCGTGTTTTCCGCTCATTCAGGTATAATCCCAACAATTGCTTATCCTGATAGAGATAACCGTTTTGAAAAATTTTAATTATCAACAAACGAAATTCGTACTCAGTGCACCAGATATTCGTCATCTTCCTTCTGATACCGGTATTGAGGTGGCTTTCGCAGGTCGTTCTAACGCGGGTAAATCAAGTGCGCTCAATACACTGACCAATCAAAAAGGTCTCGCTCGTACCAGTAAAACACCTGGCCGTACCCAGCTCATCAACCTGTTTGAAGTCGCTGAAGGCAAACGCCTGGTTGACTTACCAGGTTACGGCTACGCCGAAGTACCAGAAGAAATGAAGCTAAAATGGCAGAGAGCCTTGGGTGAATACCTACAAAAACGTCAGTGCCTGCAAGGCCTGGTCGTACTGATGGATATTCGTCACCCACTGAAAGATCTCGATCAGCAGATGATAAGCTGGGCAGTACAGAGCAATCTTTCGGTCATGATATTACTGACTAAAGCCGACAAGCTAGCTTCAGGTGCACGTAAAGCACAGTTAAACAAAGTACGCGAAGAAGTGCTGGCCTTTAACGGTGATATTCAAGTTGAAGCATTTTCTTCACTGAAGAAACTGGGTGTCGATACACTGCGCCACAAGCTGGATAGCTGGTATAACGATATCGAACCTATTGGTGAAGAAGAAGAAAACAACGACGCTGAATAATCAGGGTAAAAATCATTTCTCTGTGATGATGCTCTGATAATGCGATTTTTATGAAATAAATGAAAATTAACGTGTTGATTTTCATTTATTAAAAAATATCACTGCATACCTCACCACCTGCTGTGAAAATTTTCTTTGACGCATAAAAAACGCCCCAGTCATTTCTGACTGGGGCGGCTAAAATATTCAGCCAAATCCGATTACATGAAGTAAAAGGTCTGAAAGATAGAACATCTTACCTCTGTACCCTACAGTGATAACTCTACTCTTTTTTTTTCACTTGAAAAGTATTTTCTGTAGTTTTTTTTCACTTTTTACATTTCGTTCTTCAACTGCCATCACAAAATACGCTTACTAATGTTGCTTAGTTACAAAAAAAAGAGAACGGTAATTACGACTTAATGTGCTTCGTCCCAGTTTTTACCGCTACCCACTTCTACCAGTAAAGGCACATCAAGTTTCATACTGTTTTCCATCAATTCATGGATTTTCTGCGAGGCACTCGCAATATCATCCTGATGCACTTCAAATACCAGTTCATCGTGAACCTGCATAATCATTTTAACGCGTGGCTTATCCTGTTCCAGCCAGGCATCCACGGCTATCATGGCTCGTTTGATGATATCTGCCGCGGTACCTTGCATTGGCGCATTGATTGCCGCCCGTTCAGCACCAGCACGTCTGAGGCCATTACTGGCATTGATCTCAGGTAAATATAAACGACGTCCATCCAGCGTTTCGACATAGCCCTGCTCCTTGGCTTGTACACGGGTACGCTCCATATACTCAAGCACGCCTGGGTAGCGCTCAAAGTAGAGATCCATATACTTCTGGGACTCATGGCGTGGAATATTTAACTGACGAGAGAGACCAAAGGCACTCATGCCATAAATCAGACCAAAGTTAATCGCTTTCGCGCTACGTCGTTGTTCAGAAGTCACACTGTCGAGTGGGATACCAAACACTTCTGCCGCCGTCGCCCGGTGAATATCTTTGCCTGCCGCAAAAGCGCTCAGCAGACCTTTATCACGCGAGAGATGCGCCATAATACGCAGTTCAATCTGTGAGTAGTCCGCAGAGACAATCAGATAATCCTCAGGAGCAATAAATGCCTGCCTGATACGACGACCTTCTTCGTTACGCACCGGGATATTTTGCAAGTTAGGCTCAGTCGATGACAGCCGTCCAGTTGCAGTAACAGCCTGATGGTAAGAGGTATGAACACGCCCGGTTTTTGGGTTAATCATCAGTGGCAGCTTATCGGTATAAGTCGACTTCAGCTTTGCCAGCCCACGATATTCGAGAATAATTTTCGGTAACGGATAGTCCAGAGCCAGCTCTTCCAGAACCTCTTCTGAGGTTGAAGGTGCACCACCCGGGGTTTTTTTCAGTGGTTTTATGCCCTGTTTTTCAAACAGGATGACCTGTAACTGTTTCGGTGAAGAGAGATTAAATGCTTCACCCGCTAATTCGTGTGCTTTCAGTTCAAGCTCAGCAAGGCGCACAGTCAGTTGTTCAGAATGAGCATGTAAAATGGCCGGGTCAATCTTCACGCCACCACGTTCAATACGTGAGATAACGGGCACCAGCGGCATTTCAATCTCTTTAAAAATAGCCAGCGGTCCGGCTTCTTTCTGAAGTCGTGGCCACATTTTTAAATGCAGTTGTAGTGTGATATCAGCATCTTCAGCAGCATAACGACCCGCAGTCTCGAGATCGATTTGATTGAAGGTTAACTGCTTTTTACCTTTACCGGCAATTTCTTCAAAAGAAATAGTGGTATGTTTTAGCCAGCGAGCGGCCAGACTGTCCATATCATGACGTCCGGATACACTGTTGAGAGCATAAGACTCTAGCATGGTATCAAAAGCGATACCCTGTAGTTCAATACCGTAGTTTAACATGACCCCACGATCATATTTCAGGTTCTGGCCTACTTTTAACTTCTGCTCATCTTCCAGCAGCGGTTTTAGCAGCTCAAGTACTCGTTCCCGTGCCAGCTGTGGTGGAACATCCAGATAGTCATGAGCGACCGGAATATAACAAGCGACACCAGGCTCTGTTGCAAATGAGAGTCCGACCAGATTTGCGTTGAGATTATCCAGGCTATCTGTTTCAGTATCAAAAGCGAAAAGTGGTGACTGATTCAGGCGTTCTATCCACTCCAGCAGGACAGCTTCATCAAAAATGGTCACGTAGTTATCATAGGACAGCGCCGCTGCTGTCTCTTCTGCAGGCTCTTCATGCTTAACGGCATTGACTGTGACCGGCTTCGGTTTAGATCCTTTCGCCAGTAACCACTTTCCCGCTTCAATATCGGCTATCCAACGTTTAAATTCATATTGTGTAAATAGCTCATGGAGACGATCTGCCGCTAGCGGCTGTATATTGAGTTGTTCGCAAGAGAGATCCAGCGCAACATCGGTCTTGATAGTCGCCAGCTTATAAGAGAGGTAAGCCATCTCTTTATGCTGCTCGAGCTTGCCGGCCATTGTCTTCGCACCACGGAATGAGAGCCCAGCAATTTTTTCTGGACTGGCATAGAGCGTATCCAGTCCACCCAGCCCCTGTAGCAAGGCCTGAGCGGTTTTCTCACCAACACCGGGCACACCAGGGATATTATCTGATGAGTCTCCCATCAGTGCCAGGAAGTCGATAATCAGTGCTGGTGGAACGCCGTATTTTGTCAGGACCTCTTCTGGCCCTAATACGGTATTGGTCATGGTATTGATCAATGTAATCGCTGGCGTGACTAGCTGGGCCATATCTTTGTCACCGGTGCTGATAAGCACAGAGCGACCAGCACGTTCAGCTTCCTGCGCCAGAGTACCAATCACATCATCAGCCTCTACACCGGAAACGGCTAATAGTGGCAGTCCCATTGCTTTGACCATCTCATGAAGTGGCTCAATTTGCGAACGTAGATCGTCCGGCATCGGTGGGCGATGGGACTTATAATCCTCAAATAGCTCATCACGAAAGGTTTTACCCTTGGCGTCAAACACCACCGCAGCATGCGTCGGCTTATACTGCATAATAAGGCTGCGCAGCATATTCAAGACACCATACATAGCGCCAGTGGGTTCACCACGACTATTCGTCAGCGGAGGAAAAGCGTGATATGCCCGATAAAGATATGAGGAGCCATCAACGAGAATTAGCGGGTTATCCGCAATCTGAGCCATAATATTTCGTTCCATGCCTGATGATTAATCTATGGCTAAAGGATGCCATAGCCTGGGCCAAAACATGAAGTTTTGGCGCAAAGATCCTAAAAAAGAATTCCTCACAGAACTGTCTGTTAAAGGGATCGTTCTGTGGATAACTTTGTGTGCAGTTTTATATCTAATTTGTTACATTAATTTGTTTTATATTACATACCATAAAAAATGCTTTATTTTCATGGCATTATAACAAAATGCATTCAATTCATGAGATAGCTCGATTAGTAAATCAATGTGGATATAAAAATTATGCTATGCCTGTCACAGCCAAAACATTTCCTTATCACCCGATAAAGTAAAATCATTTTTGTATCAATAACCCCGTGCTATTCGTTTTCTGTTAAAATCCAATACCCGGGATATTTACTCTCTTATGCCCCATATCTTGCTTATTTTTGAAAAAAATCATTTATGCCGAGACAGCTCTCACCCATTGTACTTATATTAAGTGTTGTTTTAACCATTCTGATCACTATCACTTGTTCTGTACCGATAATTATTGCCGGGATAATCAAATTACTTCTCCCTGTCACCTCAGTTTCACGTGCAACATCAGCCTTTGCAGAATGCATGATGTATTGCTGGTGTGAGGGATTAGCATTATTACTTCGGCTTAATCCTCATCTGGTATGGGACATTCAAGGATTAGAGGGGCTGAGCAAAAAAACTGGTATTTGTTGATCTGCAATCATCAAAGCTGGGCAGATATTGTCATTTTGTGTGTGTTGTTCCGCAGACATATCCCGATGAATAAATATTTTCTTAAACAACAGTTAGCCTGGATCCCTTTTCTTGGGCTTGCCTGTTGGGCATTAGGTATGCCTTTTATGAAGCGTTATTCGCGTGGCTATCTATTGCGTCATCCTGAACGACGTGGCAAAGATATCGACACGACCCGTCGTTCTTGTCTGAAATTCCGTAACCATCCGACCACTATCGTGAACTTTGTTGAAGGCTCGCGTTTTTCCCCTGAGAAAGGTCGTCAGACTCGCTCACCCTTCAAAAATTTATTGCCTCCGAAAGCTGCAGGTATCGCAATGGCATTAAGCGTTCTGGGGGATCAGTTCAATAAATTACTGAATGTCACACTATGCTACCCGGAAAATATTCAGTCTCCGTTCTACGATATGTTAACGGGAAAAATGACCCGTATTACTATACGTATTTCTCTGCTGCCTGTGACAGAAGATTTGCACGGTGATTACCTCAACGATAAAAATTTCAAACGTCGTTTTCAGCTATGGCTAAATGCGTTATGGGATGACAAAGACAAACAGCTTGAGGAATTATATCAACAGAATAAAAAGCCTTAGAAAACAAAAAACCTGAGTACATATAATACTCAGGTCTGGTTAAAGATATTGCCAGGTTATTTCTTTTCAACCAAGTGTTTTACAGTATTGGCATATTCCTGGACAAATACATCCAGATCGCTGCTATCCATACCTTGTGAGTTCAGCATGTATTTACCATCAACGTACATTGCTGGCACACCACGCAACTGGAAATCAGCTGCTGCTTTCGCTTGCTGAGCCACCAGGGATTTAACCACAAAGCTATTCAAGGCTGCGTCATACTCTTCAGCCGGTACGCCGGCATCAATGAAGACTTTACGGATATCCGCTTCATTCCTCACAGTCTGGGTTTTTTGTATCGCTTCAAACATTGGAACAGTAACTTTATCTTCTACGCCCAGAGCCATAGCAATGGCCCATGCTTGAGTCACTTGCTTGCCTAAAGGACCAAGAAATTCAACGTGATATTTTACTAACTTGCTACCTTCTGGCAGTTTTTTATTCACGTTATCAGAAATGTGCAGTACATCTTCAAATTGATAGCAGTGCGGGCAGTAGAAGGAGAAGAACTCCAGTACCTGTGGCGCACCTGCAACGGGCTTATCCAGCGTGATGTATTGTTTACCATCAGTAAAATCAGCAGCAGATGCACTAAATGCCAAGACCATTCCTGCCAGCGCCAGCCAAATTTTCTTCATCATCAAATCTCTCCTGAATTTTGTATTCACAGTTAATACATAGGTGCTAATTGTAACGGAGGTTCACGAAGAACCCGAACTTGCTCGGTAAATATTGTCGTTTGCCTTAACCAAAAATCCTCCTCTAATAACCAGGGGAAGTTTCTTGGAAACGCAGGATCGTCCCAGCGCCGTATCAACCACGCCAGATAGTGCACAATACGCATTCCACGCAAAGGTTCAATCAATGCGATTTCACGAGTATCAAAGGTGGAAAATTCTTCATAGGCCTCAATGATGGTTTCAAGCTGCATACGCTGCTCTGCTTTATCACCATTAAGTAGCATCCAGATATCCTGAACTGCCGGTCCATTACGAGCATCATCAAGATCAACAAAAAGTGGCCCGTCACGCCAGAGAATATTCCCCGGATGGCAGTCACCATGCAGACGTAATAATTCCGCATCACCAGACCAGTGCTGCTGCACTTCATTAATCAGTGCATCTGTCGCGGTCAGAAATGCAGGTTTCAGAGACACAGGGATAATCGGGCTATCTTCAAACAATGCCCGGGGTTGCAACATATACTCATCCATGCCAATGGTTGGTCTGGCTTGAAATAATGACCGACGGCCCACCTGATGAATACGTCCCAGGTAACGCCCTACCCACTCCATTTGGTCGATATTATCAGTTTCATACTGACGTCCACCAAGGCTCGGGAAGACTGCAAACATGAATCCCTGATAATGGAGCAGTGTCTTACCATTAAAGTTCAGTGGTGCAGCCAGCGGCACTTCTTCTTCATATAGCGCCTGAGCAAAGCGATGTTCTTCTTCTATCTGTAGCGGCGACCAGCGATATGGGCGATAAAATTTCACCACATAACGCTTACGATCTTCGTCCTGGAATTGATAAACCCGATTCTCAAAACTGTTTAATGGCGTCAGCCCCGAATCCACACGGATGCCCTGTTCAAAGAGGGCATTCATAATAGTATCGGGATGCAAGGTCTGGAAATTAAAAGCGTTGTCTTTCATCCGGTAACCGATTATCAATACGAATAGCTCAGCATAACACTCTAAATTGGCTTAACATTCCCGGCTTACAAGGTTTTACTCTTTAATAACTCCCCGGGCACGTAATAGTGCTGTTTTAAAGTCATCTTCGTAATCTTTTTGAATGCCTGGTATTACTGCATCTTTAGCTGAATCTCGCATTTTTAGATGATAAATCAATATGTCATCAGTCAGTGAGGCAAGGTCACCACTATGACCTGACTCTTGAGCCAGTTTCTGTAAGAATTGTATCAGATTAAGATCAGGCTCTTTGCTCCATGCCGGTTGCAGGAGTTCGAGCAGTTCATTAAGGCGTTTACATTTCATTTTGTATTCCTGTTATAAGAGAGATACCACAAGGTATCAGGCTTAATTCCACATTAAAAGAGGTGGTACTGGTGCAACGACTGGCAAAAATAACGGGTGTCGTGCTGGCCGGCGGTCAGGGAAGGCGTATGGGTGGAAAGGATAAAGGCCTAGTATTACTTAATGATATAGCACTCTTCCGCTATGTGCTGGAAACATTACGCCCTCAGGTCGATCAGCTGGTTATCAGTGCCAACCGGCATATCGATCTCTACCAACAAGCAGGTGTCCCTGTTATCACTGATTCATTACCCGACTATCCAGGGCCTCTTGCCGGTATGCTGGCAGTAATAGAAGCAGTAGAAAGTGAATGGTTCCTGTTTTCACCTTGTGATACACCGAATATTCCTTCTAATCTGGTTTCTTCTCTCTGGGATGGACTCGACAATCCAACGATCCTGGCTGTATGGGCTAATGATGGTGAGCGAGATCATCCTGGAATAGCCTTAGTTCACCACTCCGTAAAAGTGGCACTAAGAGCCTATTTATCAGCGGGAGAACGGCGAGTCATGCAGTTTTTACTGAGTATCGGTGGGCGAGCAGTTGTCTTTGATAAGGCACCGACTCACTTTGCGAATATCAATACTCTGGATGAGTTATCCCATTGGCAGGAGTCTGAGAAATGATACCTTTACTGGCAATTTCAGCCTGGAGCGGAACCGGAAAAACGACCTTACTGAAGCAATTGATCCCGTTGTTACGGGCACGAAATATCCGTCCAGGTCTGATTAAACATACTCATCATGATATGGATATCGATACCCCGGGAAAAGACAGCTATGAGCTGCGTAAAGCCGGAGCTGCGCAGACGATGGTTGCCAGCCAACAGCGTTGGGCACTTATGAGTGAAACGCCTGAATTACCGCCGCTATCCTTATCCTATTTAGTCTCGAGGATGGATCATTCAACTCTGGATATTGTTTTAGTTGAAGGATTTAAGCATGAGAAGGTCGCTAAAATTTTACTTTATCGCCAGGAAGCAGGGCATGCACAGCATGAGCTCGTTCTCGATCCCTATGTGATTGCGCTGGCGAGCGATGTGCCACTTGATGTGCCCGTCCCGGTTCTGCCACTAAATGAACCACAGAAAATTGCCTATTTCATCTGCCAGTGGTTGAGTAAAACGATATAAGTTTTTGGGGTCAAAGAGAGTGTTTCTGAAGTACCCGGTGTTAGGAACATGGATTTGATCATAGGATGTCCTACTGGGTTTTCAGGACAATACAGTCAAAATAAACAATGGGATAGACTGCATCCAGTGGATGCATCGCTGGTGGTAGTGGTCTTTGTGGAGTCTTGCCTCGCCTTTTCCCGTGCCGCTCGCCACATCCTATCTTTACAGTCTTTTGAGATCACCGCCTGATTGGTGAACCCGAGGAGCTTGCTATCATCACAAATACAGCACCTAAAATAGAGTGATAGCTTTAGTATTTGTATAAATTTCACTACAAAACAAATGTATTAATCCATGTTAACTTGTATCTATATCAATCAAAATAATACAAAAAAAATTAATAGTAACCATTGTGGTTCTATCGAGATATAAATTAGTCACTATGGTAGCTTTCTTTATTTATTGAATTCAATAAATTATGTATTTTTTTACTTATCAGTTGTATTTCCCAGATAAAAAATACCGACAAAATGAAACAATTAGAAATAAATATACTTTATTTAATCTCGTGATAAGTATGAAAATATATGGATAATCATCAAGTAATTAATATGAGAGAAATTGTTCTCAGAACATTTAATGACAGTTTACGCATATCACAAATATACACGTTCTATTATACACACTCCATTATGTACAATATATCCAATAAGGAATATGTTATTACCACAAGGTAATTTAAACAAACAACCCATCACACCTAAAGAACTGATTTGTTTCGTGGCTTTAATCTTATTAACAGTAGCGACGTGACTAATTTAATATCAAAACTATTTCCATAATAGTGATGGGCAAAATATCAACATAAGGTCATTAATTTTAACCCAACTTATAAGCACAATGGAGGTGCTCGTTATGCAATCAGGATAATAAAGCATTTAAACGATGGGGATTCAGTGGGTAACTTGATTCCTTATAGCTAAATTAAGTAATCATAATAGCTATACACCATTGTTTTTTCATTTCAAATAACATTGATCAAAATACATCCAAATAATGTAGTGGAAACAACTCTATGATTTCCAGAAAAATTTTAAAAAATAAGTTATCTATTTTATTGCTATCATGCTTAGTTTTGATAGTCATGAATACACACGCTCAACCGCCAGGATCTCACTCTGAAAATACCAGGAAAGGGAGTAACTCTAATATTTCTTCCCGTTATAGTCCCATTCCAAATAATGACAGTTGGAGTGATGACGCCTGGAGTGATGACGATGGTGCAGCTAAAGCTCAAGACCTCAAGGCACTGAAGACTCGTTTGAAGGAAGAGTTTGATTTGCAAGAGAACGCTAAGCTTCTTATTTCTCACATAAAGAAAGAAACATCAAATAGTACTGAACGCCCTCCTATGATAAGTATCAGCCCTGAGCAGTTTAAGAGGGCACGGATGGCTATATCTCAAAAATTTCAGGGTCAAAACTCTGTATCTGTGCCACCTGTGCCACCTGTGCCACCTGTGCCACCTGTGCCACCTGTGCCACCTGTGTCACCTGTGCCAGAGTCACCTGATCATTTTAAAGATATAAGGGCACTTATAGAAAGAATGATGTCAAAGAGTACTCCTAAACCCCCTCTTAACCCTGAGCAGGTTCAGCGTGCAGACCAGACTAAAGGACAGAATGTATATGAGGCTATGTCTAAGCCTCTAAAATCTGCATCTGTACCACCTGTACCACCTGTACCACCTGTACCACCTGTACCACCTGTACCACCTGTACCACCTGTACCACCTGTA
>CANRKT010000036.1 GCA_947631255.1 uncultured Enterobacteriaceae bacterium | reverse complement strand
GGGTGATGACGGGATCGAACCGCCGACCCCCTCCTTGTAAGGGAGGTGCTCTCCCAGCTGAGCTAATCACCCACTTCGGTACTTCTTAATGCACAAGAAACTTTCGCTGGCGAGAAAGTGGTGGGTGATGACGGGATCGAACCGCCGACCCCCTCCTTGTAAGGGAGGTGCTCTCCCAGCTGAGCTAATCACCCACTTCTCAAGTCTCTTGTCTACACTGCGGGATTCACTCATAAAGAGTGGTGGGTGATGACGGGATCGAACCGCCGACCCCCTCCTTGTAAGGGAGGTGCTCTCCCAGCTGAGCTAATCACCCCCGCTGTGTGGAGTCGCATTATAGGGAGAGTTGAAAATGAGTCAACGCATTTTGTTAAGTTTTTTTCTGTTAGTCTTAAAAATAAACGATATCGACAAGAAAGGCTTATGCGTGTTTGATTTACCACCAAATCATCAGGCATATGACTCTTGCCAGGTGTAATATTGAGGAATTAGCCCACAGTGATAGAATGTTATTGTGAACTTTTCTCTGGCAATTGTCGTTTTTCGGCATTTCTGCGTAATTAAGGCCTTTTAATGAAAATCAAAACTCGCTTTGCGCCAAGTCCGACTGGCTATCTACATGTCGGTGGTGCTCGTACCGCTCTTTATTCTTGGCTTTTTGCTCGTCATAACGGCGGCGAGTTTGTATTACGTATCGAAGATACAGACCTCGAACGCTCCACCCCTGAAGCTATCGAAGCTATTATGGATGGCATGAACTGGCTGAGTCTTGAGTGGGATGAAGGTCCTTATTTCCAGACTAAACGTTTCGACCGCTACAACGCGGCCATAGATGAAATGCTGGAAGCAGGAACCGCCTATAAATGCTACTGCTCGAAAGAGCGTCTGGATGAGCTGCGTGAAACGCAAATGGCGAATCACGAAAAACCGCGCTATGACGGGCATTGCCGCCATGCTACTCATGAACATGCCGCGGATGAACCTTGTGTGGTTCGTTTTGCCAACCCCCAAGAAGGGTCTGTGATTTTTGACGACCAAATTCGTGGTCCGATTGAATTTAGCAACCAGGAACTTGACGACCTGATAATCCGTCGTACTGATGGCGCGCCAACCTATAACTTCTGTGTCGTTGTTGATGACTGGGATATGCAAATCACTCACGTGATCCGTGGTGAAGACCATATCAATAATACCCCGCGTCAAATCAATATCTTGAAGGCACTGAATGCACCTGTTCCTCTTTATGCTCACGTATCGATGATTAATGGTGATGACGGTAAAAAATTATCCAAACGTCATGGTGCAGTCAGTGTGATGCAATACCGTGATGATGGCTATTTACCGGAAGCGTTGATCAACTATCTGGTGCGTCTGGGCTGGGCTCATGGTGATCAGGAAATCTTTACCCGTGCAGAGATGATAGAGCTATTTGCCCTGAACTCCGTAAGTAAGTCAGCCAGTGCCTTCAATACAGAAAAATTACAGTGGCTTAACCATCATTATATCAATAATTTGCCACCAGAATATGTTGCTACCCAACTACAGTGGCATATCGAGCAGGAAAATATTGATACCCGTACGGGTCCACAATTAGCTGAACTGGTTAAGTTGTTGGGTGAGCGTTGTAAGACACTTAAAGAAATGGCACAGACCTGCCGCTATTTCTATGAAGACTTCGCTGAGTTTGATGCGGATGCTGCGAAAAAACACCTGCGTCCTGTTGCTCGCCAGCCTTTAGAAGTGGTGCGTGATAAATTAGCGGCTATTACTGACTGGAACGCTGAAAATATTCACCAGGCTATTCAGGCAACGGCAGACGAGCTGGAAGTGGGTATGGGTAAAGTGGGAATGCCGCTACGTGTCGCTGTAACAGGTGGTGGCCAGTCGCCGGGTCTGGACGTGACCGTTCATGCCATCGGGAAAACGCGTGCGATAGAGCGCATTACAAAAGCTCTGGCGTTTATTAGTGAGCGTGAAGCGCAATAACGGATCGTTCTGTTCTGAATAGCCGGCATTGATTGCCGGCTTAGGGACTTCTTTAAGTAACAGAGGGGCATTTTACTTCCCCTCTGTTAATTTTTTATACCTACAGCGGGAAAACTTCCGTTCAATAGCTGAACTGGCTACTCATCTCTGATCCCTAATCGAGTCAATACACCTGCAATACCATCCCGCAATAATATTGCAGCCATCTTCTGTTGCTCGCTATCTGACATTTGCTGGAGTGAATTTAACAGCAGATTTTCCAGCGGCGTATCGTTGACGTTATAGCGAACCTGATTATCAGTCACGCGTCTGGCGCTATTGATAAACTCTCGAACATGTTCATCAATATGGATTAGACGAGCCTTACCACCCTGGACTCCCGGTTTCGGTGAAGTTGTCCAGCTTTGTTTTCGTACCCATTTATTGATGGTTTGGCGACTGTAACCAGTAACTAGAGCTAATTCCTCGGGTGTCATTCTTTCCTTGAGCACATTGATTCCTTTTTATTTCCTGAAGGGATGGGTTAGTGGTTTATTTTATTGAAGTACTTTACCTCAAACAGTGACAGAATTAACTACAACGTGACTTGATGCAATCAGGATTTCGTCAATATGACGACTTTTTAGGCAATTGGGCGTGGAAAAACAATTTGCCGTTGACAGCGTATGATGGGTTTCATATTATGCCGCCCGTCAGAACGACAAGGTTATATGGTCAGGGGCTATAGCTCAGCTGGGAGAGCGCTTGCATGGCATGCAAGAGGTCAGCGGTTCGATCCCGCTTAGCTCCACCAAATCTTTACCAGCAAGATTTGAACCATTATAAACCAGACAATCTGGGGCTATAGCTCAGCTGGGAGAGCGCTTGCATGGCATGCAAGAGGTCAGCGGTTCGATCCCGCTTAGCTCCACCACATTCAAACCCCCGCAATAGCGGGGGTTTTTGCTTTTTGTGGTTTTGATATTCGAAAATGATCTGGATTTATCTGTCGCGGTGTAATAGCACTCTTCTTCGCCTGTTTCAGTTCCTCTTAATTATCCGAAAACTTCCCCTGCATACAGTATGAAAATTTTTCTGGCTGTCATTAACTGACAAAAAATCGGACCAAAAAGGTTCTAATGTTTGTCTGTTAAGCGGCCAAGGAGCGCCGTACGGATAGTGCCTTTGCTGTCGGTCAGGTAGCAGACTAGCTGTCCCGTTAGATACAGAGCAGGCCCTATATCTTTAAGATTATCAGTCATCAGTAAGCGTCACAGAGAGTGGCGGTGAAAAGAGTGTTACCGGGAATGATACCAGTCAGTGCCACGTTTTGCATGATGGTTCTCCCCAAAGCAAAACACCCTGTCAGCGTACCGCTGACAGGGTGAGGGGAGTATTTCATTAATCCGTAATTTCTGAGAGATTACGGACTTTTGCACAGCGACCAGATAGTTCAACCGAACATTTCAGGATTAACTGATAGGCATTAAGCCAAAAAGGTCCCGGTTTTTAGGCCAACTCTCCGTCCCTGTATTATCAGAGAAATACCTGGTATTAGATAACCAATGCTGCGATAGACGCGGACAGGATACTGACCAGAGTTGAACCATACAGTAGTTTCAGGCCGAAGCGTGAGACTGTATTTCCTTGCTCTTCATTCAGGCCCTTGATCGCACCAGCGATGATACCAATTGATGAGAAGTTAGCGAATGAAACCAGGAATACCGACAGGATACCTACTGAGCGAGGGGACAGAGTACTGGCAATATTTTGCAGATCCAGCATTGCGACGAATTCATTCGAGACCAGTTTGGTTGCCATAATACTGCCTACCTGTAACGCTTCACTGGCTGGAACACCCATTATCCAGGCAATAGGATAGAAGATATAGCCGAGAATTCCCTGGAAAGAGATCCCCAGTATGGCAGTGAACAATGCGTTCAGTGCAGCAATCAAAGCGATAAAACCAATCAACATCGCTGCAACGATGACCGCAACTTTGAAGCCTGCCAGGATGTATTCACCCAGCATTTCAAAGAAACTTTGCCCTGAATGGGAATTGGTCATTTCCAGTTTATCTTCTGATTCATCAACCTGGTAAGGGTTGATAAGAGAAACAACAATAAAGGTACTGAACATGTTCAATACCAGAGCAGCGACCACATACTGGGCATCTAATAATGTCATATATGCACCAACAATGGACATAGAAACTGTCGACATAGCGGTGGCGGACATGGTGTACATGCGATTACGTGACATTTTTCCGAGAATATCTTTATAGGCAATAAAGTTCTCAGATTGTCCGAGGATCAGTGAACTGACAGCGTTAAATGATTCCAGTTTACCCATACCATTGATTTTAGAAAGTACGGTACCGATAGCGCGGATAACGATGGGTAGCACACGAATGTGCTGCAAAATACCGATAAGAGCAGAAATAAAAATGATAGGGCACAGCACTTTCAGGAAGAAGAATGCCAGACCTTCATCGTTCATTTTGCCAAAGACAAAATCAGTACCTACGTTAGCAAAGCCCAGCAGTTTCTCGAACATGCCAGCGAAACCTTGAACAAATCCTAAACCCACATCTGAAGTCAGGAAGAACCAGGCCAGTAACACTTCGATAACCAACAACTGGATAATAAAGCGGATGCGTATTTGTTTGCGGTTAGGGCTGACCAGGATAGCTAGCAGTGCAACAACAGCAAGCGCTAAAATGAAATGCAGAATATGGGACATATTTGCTCCGAATATGAGGCAAGTTTAATTTCTTTGCACATTCTATGTAACAGAAAACAATAAAATGAGATCTACGCCACAAAACGTGAATGTTCTATAATTGGAAACCAAAATAGTGATCTGTAATACAATTCAAATATGATAATAAAATGATGCGTTTATGTTAGTGATTGCTGAAAAAACGTTAATAAGTGCTAGTTAATGTTAGTAAGTGTCGGTGAAATTTACCTGTCAGTTCGATGACATAATGTGGATCTTTACGTTTCTCTCTGATGATTTTCCCCCTCCCTTGATTAAATTCTGTCGAACCCATCGAGGTGACTCTTACCTGCGGGTTGTCAGTTGTGAGCATTAAATGCCGTAAAGGCTATATCCCGGAGACAGGCAGTGAGTGAACGTCACATTAAACATAGCACCGGGAGAACAAGTCGCAAATTACCTCTGGCGTTACAGAACCCGCTTTTATCGCGGCAATTGGATACGTTGATTCTGGAAACTTTGCAACGAATATCCAAGCCGGTACCCATTTTGGGTGCCAGTTACAGTGGGAGTCGTGTGGGCCAGTAAGCAGTGGCGTTTCATTTCTGTGGATATTCTGGCGTAGCTGAATTAGAAGATGGGTATAAAGCGTTAGAATCATTACTGGGTCATGCTGCGGAGACAATCTTTGGTTGAGTCAGATGGCTACCGGACTCTTTGTGACTTTAATCAATGAAAACGGCAGGGAATTCACTCCTGCCGAAAAAATATCAATGATGGCGGTGATGGCGGCCTTTACCGTTACCGTGTTTTTTATCCTGATAGCCATCACGATAGCCACGTATATAGCTATCACGGCCTTTGTCTCTACCGCGCTCCCAGCCTTTTTTGTAACGATGCCAGCTATTTTTCTGCCACCGATAGTTATCGTGCCAGTCTCTGCTGTTGAGCCATCTTCCGCCGTCCCAATAGTTTCCGCGATAGTCTTTGTCACCAATTTGTAATTTTATTGAAGGAAGCAGCGTTATCTCAGCGGCATGAGCCATAAAAGGTGCGCTGATAAATAACGTTAACGCTAACACCAGTGGCTTTAGCATATTTAGTACTCCTGGATATACATCGGCCCCCAATGGCCTGTAGTGCTATGTTATCGGGAAGGGTAAGGTATGGTTATCAGCATAATTCTTAATTTGTCGGCCATCGCATTTTTTGTTAATTATTGGTTGTTCTTGAAAGTTTTTCGTCGAACGGATCTTTCAGCTGAAACGAGTCACCTAATAATGTGATACACTTCACTTTTTTCGTGGTTTTTGAATGATCGTCTTGTTGTTTAAGCAGGCAAATTTTACAGTATTAACAGAATAAATTTTGAATCGACTGGAGTTATTAAACCATGACCAAATATGCTTTGGTGGGGGATGTCGGAGGCACTAATGCTCGTCTGGCGTTGTGCCGTTTGGATAATGGCGATATTGAACAGATAAAGACCTTCTCCGGACTGGATTTTCCCAGCCTGGAAGCCGTCGTCGCTCACTATCTGACCATGATTGATGTCACAATTAAAGATGCCTCTATTGCCATTGCTTGCCCTATTACTGGCGACTGGGTAGCTATGACTAACCATACATGGGCTTTTTCTATCGAAGAGATGAGAAATAACCTCAGTCTGGATACTCTGGAAATTATCAATGACTTCACTGCGGTGTCGATGGCTATCCCAATGATCAAACCGGAGCACTTGATTCAGTTTGGTGGGGGCCAACCCGTTGCCGACAAACCCATTGCCGTCTATGGTGCCGGTACGGGTCTGGGAGTGAGTCACCTGGTTCATGTTGATAAACGCTGGGTGAGCCTGCCTGGTGAAGGTGGACACGTTGACTTTGCACCTAACAGTGAAGAAGAAAGCATTATTCTGGAAGTATTGCGTGCCGAAATTGGTCATGTTTCAGCAGAGCGCGTTCTCTCAGGCCCGGGATTAGTAAACCTGTACCGCGCTATTGTTAAAGCGGATAACCGGACGCCGGAAAACTATCAGCCGAGTGATATAACCGAACATGCTCTGGCAGATAGCTGCACCGATTGTCGTCGCGCGCTGTCATTGTTCTGCGTAATTATGGGGCGCTTTGGTGGCAATCTGGCGCTGAATCTGGGGACTTTTGGTGGTGTGTATATCGCCGGTGGTATTGTGCCGCGCTTTATGGACTTCTTTAAGGTGTCTGGATTCCGTGCGGCGTTCGAAGATAAAGGTCGTTTTAAAGAGTATGTCAAAGATATTCCTGTCTATTTGATTGCTCATGATCAGCCTGGTTTGTTAGGTGCCGGTGCGCATCTGCGCCAAGTATTGGGTGACGTGCTGTAATACTCCTCCCGCGACATTAAGAACGATAATTGATACAGGCATTTCGGTGCCTGTTGTTATTTTCCCCCCTTGTTTTATACATAACTTTCCCTTTCCGGTAGAGATTAACGCCGCATAATATTTCTTTGTTGAAATATTACGCTAATCCCTCTGCCTGTTATCGTGGTCTGATGAGTAGAGGTATTCATCGTCTCCCCTCGACAGACTATTTTATTTCAGGCTATTGTCAGTGATATGTCACCTCATGTGGCAGCGTCGCTCGGACGGTCCGGGCGCTTACGTAATCAGAGGTATTTATGGCTGACTCCAGTCCTAAGCGTCATTTTTCGCGTATCGATCGTCTTCCCCCTTATGTATTTAATATTACCGCTGAATTGAAAATGGCTGCGCGCAGGCGTGGCGAAGATATTATCGATTTCAGTATGGGTAACCCAGACGGTGCGACCCCTCCCCATATTGTTGAAAAGCTTTGTACAGTGGCACAGCGTGGCGATACGCATGGCTATTCAACTTCACGCGGGATTCCACGTTTACGCAGAGCGATTTCTGGCTGGTACAAAGAAAGATATAACGTTGATATTGACCCAGAAACAGAAGCAATTGTCACGATAGGCTCCAAAGAAGGTCTGGCACATTTGATGCTGGCGACGTTGGATCACGGTGATACGGTACTGGTACCTAACCCCAGCTATCCAATTCATATCTACGGGGCTGTTATCGCCGGGGCACAGGTTCGTTCTGTTCCGCTGATTGAAGGGATCGACTTTTTTGCTGAACTGGAACGTGCGATTCGGGAAAGCTATCCGAAACCCAAAATGATGATCCTCGGTTTTCCTTCTAACCCGACGGCACAATGCGTGGAGCTGGAGTTTTTCGAGAAAGTGGTGGCTCTGGCCAAACGTTATGACGTACTGGTTATTCACGATTTAGCTTACGCAGATATTGTCTATGATGGCTGGAAAGCGCCGTCAATTATGGAAGTCCCGGGCGCACGAGAGGTCGCGGTAGAATTCTTCACTCTCTCTAAAAGTTATAATATGGCGGGCTGGCGTATTGGCTTTATGGTGGGGAATCAAGAACTGGTGAGTGCCCTGGCTCGTATCAAGAGTTATCACGACTACGGTACATTTACGCCTCTGCAAGTTGCCGCTATTGCCGCTCTTGAAGGAAGTCAGCAATGTGTACGAGATATCGCAGAACAATATAAACGTCGTCGCGATGTGCTGGTAAAAGGGCTGCATGAAGCTGGCTGGATGGTTGAGTGCCCGAAAGCATCGATGTATGTCTGGGCGAAAATCCCGGAAGCTTATCAGGAAATGGGATCACTGGAATTCGCGAAAAAAATGCTCAAGGATGCGAAAGTTTGTATCTCTCCGGGGATTGGTTTCGGTGAATATGGTGATACCCATGTTCGATTTGCGTTGATTGAAAACAGTGATCGTATCCGTCAGGCTGTTCGCGGGATAAAAAACATGTTTCGTAGCGATGGATTGTTACCGAACAGCCCGAAAAACAATGCCGATTTGGCTGAGTAACTGAGTGTGGTATTTCTTCTTTAAAACAACGACAGGTTAGTCAGCCTGTCGTTTTTCTGTGCTTTTTCTGGTGGCTGTTATTTAATCATTAAGAAAAATGTGCCAGCCCATAACATCACCATGAACGAAGTGCCCATCAGAAAATATTTCACTTTGTATCGCTCCGTACTTTTGCACTTATTTAGATAAAAATGGGTCATCATTACCCCGATGGCGCCAATGTACTCCCAAACATAAATTAAAAACAAGTGTCTCAAAATTGTGACACTGATCGTTTTAAAGTGCGGATTAATCAGATTGTTAGCCAGCTAAAATGAGGTGAATGCTTTATAAATGAGAGTCTATCTCAGTTGCCTGCAGATGATGGATAAACGTATCCGGTGAGGGATGTAAGAAATTCATATTTACCAATTAGTTATCGCGTAAATGATAGCGATTAAATTATTTTTACTCTACCTGTTGCTGGTGCTATTCGCCAGGTAGGGAAGGTACATAGCAGAGTGAGTCAGGTCTCTCTTGACATATTTTTTTATCATTTAACACAAAGAAAAACCGATGCTGAAAAAAATAGATTTAAATAGTGATTTAGGTGAGAGCTTTGGCCAGTGGCAACTGGGTAATGATGCCGCTATTTTACGTCTGGTCAGCAGCGCTAATGTTGCTTGTGGTTTCCATGCCGGTTCACCCGCTCATTTACTGAAGACGCTGAAAGCGGCAAGGGCACAAAAGGTTATCGTTGGCGCTCATGTCAGCTATCCTGATTTAGTTGGCTTTGGTCGGCGTAATATGGATATTGCCAGCGAAGAGCTGACGGCTGACGTTATTTATCAGATAGGGGCATTACAAGGTCTGGCACAGGCGGCTGGAACTCAAGTCCGTTACGTGAAACCCCACGGTGCACTCTACAATACGATAGCGCATAACGAACGCCAGGCTCTGGCGGTGATTGAGGCGATTCTGGCAATCAATCCTGAATTACCCTTAGTGGGCCTGGCCGGTTCTCCTTTATTAAGCCTGGCACAACAAAAAGGTCTGAAAACAGTCGCAGAAGCCTTTGCTGACCGTGCTTATCACTCTGATGGTACTCTGGTCTCCCGTCAGCAAGAGGGGGCGGTAATTCACGATGCCCGACTGGCCGCAGAACGGATGCTGCAATGGGTGACCGAAGGGGGAGTTATCTCTATTGAAGGCAACTTTACGCCTATCGAAGCACAGTCGATTTGCGTGCATGGTGATACGCCCGAAGCGGTGGTAATGGCTACAGAAGTTCATCGCTTGCTGGCGTCACAAGGTATTGTGATCGGCTCTTTTCTGTCTGAATAATCGGCAGGTAAGATAAGACAAGGAGCGGATAAAAATGCGATTTATTACGGTGAATTTGACCCATTTTTTGGTCGAAGGATCTTCCCTTGAAGAGACGCTTGCCCTGTTTGATTCGCTCACAGAGATACCGCTTCCGGGTATCGACGAAATTGTCCCGGCAGCCCGAACGCTGCTGATCCGTTTTCAACCCTTACAAACCAGTATGCACCAACTGGCGATGGCTATCTCTCAGCGCCCATTGATCTCTTTTTCTCAACGACAGTGTCAGACAATCACTATTCCCGTTCATTATCAGGGCGAAGATCTTGATTACCTTGCTGATTTATTAGGGTTAACCGTTCCGCAGGTTATTCAGTGCCATCAAGAGTCTGTCTGGAAAGTCGCATTTACCGGATTTGCGCCTGGATTTGCTTATCTCATCTCCCCGGACTGGAAATGGCAAATTCCCAGACGCAATACCCCGCGTACGCGGATCCCAGCGGGTTCAGTCGCGGTGGCTGGAGTATTTAGCGGTATTTATCCGCACGCCAGCCCCGGTGGCTGGCAACTTATTGGGCATACTGAACAGGCGATATGGGATCTGAGCCAAGCTTCACCGGCTCTGCTGACTCCAGGTGCCCAAGTTCAGTTTGTTACCAGCGAGCGTCATAAAACGATTTCACTTCCGACCCAAAAACCACTCGCAATTCAGATCCCCAAGAGGGAAGTGAGTCTGACCCTGCTGGCAACCGGGCCTCAGACTCTCTGGCAAGATGACGGGCGGGCAGGTAAAGCGGCGATGGGGCTTTCTGCTTCTGGGGCGATGGATAAGCAGGCGTTATACAGCGCGAACCGTATCGTTGGTAATCCACGTGAGGCTTGTTGTCTGGAAGTGACTCAGGGTGGATTACGGTTCAGAGCGAATAACGATATTGTTGTTGCGGTGACGGGGGCGCCTTGTCCGCTGACCATGACAACCCAGGACGGGCAAGATTTTTTACTGGCAGACTACCGTCCGCTTAATTTAGCCGCTGGGGATGAACTCGCCCTGAGTGCACCTCCTCGTGGTTTACGTAGTTATCTGGCCGTGCGAGGCGGTTTTGTCGTTTCGCCAGTGCTGGACAGTTGCTCCTGGGATTCACTGGCACAAGTAGGGCCGAAACCTTTATTAGCAGGTGAAGGACTAGAGACTGGAAGCTATCCGAATCATCGTGCGGTGCTGCTTGATGAACAGCCTGCGTATATTTTGCCTGCAGTGGGTGAAACCGTCACTCTGGATATTATGCTGGGTCCTCGTACTGACTGGTTTACCCCCGAGTCCGTTACGCTTCTCACAACACAATGCTGGCAAGTCACCCCTCAGTCTAATCGCATTGGTTTACGGCTGACAGGGGCTGAGCCGCTGGCTCGCAATCTGACTAACGAGTTACCCAGTGAAGGAACCTGTAGTGGGGCGATTCAGGTTCCTGCGAGCGGACAACCCGTGCTATTCCTGCGTGATAATCCGGTGACAGGGGGGTATCCGGTGGTGGCGGTGGTAGCGGACTACCATCTTGATTTAGCGGGGCAAATTCCGCCGGGTGTGTTTATTCGATTCAGGATAGTGTCTTTATAGTCGTGATGCGGGGCATAAAAAAGGGTCGCTGGTGATACCGGTGCTGACGCTACTTCAGAGACATATTCGTCGTCGGAGTCTATTGCAGCATGGTATCGACCTCAATCTGGTGATGAAAATCACGGCGCTGAGTGAAAAAGATCTGGCACAATTCTGGCATTGAAGATAACAATGGTGGATAAAGAGGGCGTTAACCTGTTCTTATTCAGTCTCTTTTTGAATTTTCCGGGGAGTAAAGCCAGTGACGAGCACCGCGCATAAAGTTCTGATTGCCAATCGTGGCGAAATTGCCGTTCGTATCATTCGAGCCTGCCAGGACTATGGCGTGAAGTCCGTCGCGGTGTATGCCAGACCGGATGCGGAGGCTTTGCATGTCAACATGGCTGATGAAGCCTGGGCGCTCAACGGCGATACTTCTACTGACACCTATCTGAATATTGATGCCCTGCTGGACATCGCTTCTCGCAGTGGCGCGACCATGGTACATCCTGGCTATGGTTTTCTCTCTGAGCGAGCAGAGTTTGCTCGTGCAGTACAGGCTGCCGGATTGATCTGGATTGGTCCCCAGCCGGAAACGATTGAACAGCTTGGCGATAAAGTTCAGGCGCGTAAAATTGCTTTAGCGGTAGGGGCACCGTTAGTGACCGGGACGACTGAACCCGTCAGTGGTGTAGATGAGGTGGTTGAGTTTGCCATTCAGCATGGCTTGCCGATTGCAATTAAGGCCGCATTTGGTGGCGGTGGTCGAGGGCTCAAGATAGCCTGGAAGATTGATGAAGTGGCTGAACTCTATCATTCTGCAACCCGTGAAGCGCTCAGCGCTTTTGGGCGTGGGGAGTGTTATGTCGAACAGTTTATTGACCGTCCGCGTCATATTGAAGCTCAGGTAATTGCCGATAATTACGGCAATATTGTGGTGCTGGGGACGCGAGACTGCTCGCTACAACGCCGTAACCAGAAACTGGTGGAAGAGGCTCCCGCCCCCTTTATTAGTGATAGGCAGCGTGAGCAAATTCACCGCGCAGCAGAGGATATCTGCCGGCATGCAGGTTACATCGGGGCTGGAACGGTGGAGTTTTTACTGGGCCGGGATGGAATGCTTTCCTTCCTGGAAGTCAATACTCGCTTGCAGGTTGAACATCCCGTGACGGAAGAGGTCACCGGGCTGGATATTGTGGTTGAGCAACTACGGATAGCCGATGGTCAGCCGCTGAGTATTCAGAAAACCCCACTCTCCCGTGGGCATGCGTTCGAATTTCGTATTAATGCGGAAGATGCCGGAAAAGGATACTTGCCGACGCCTGGAAGAATCACTGCTTTTCATGCACCCACAGGCCCGGGCGTCCGTCTGGATAGTGGCGTTGAGACAGGCTCCTCTGTTCCCGGACACTATGATTCATTGATGGCCAAACTGATTATCACCGGGCAAACCCGGGAGCAGGCGATTCGTCGTGCGCGTCGTGCATTACGCGAATTTCGTATTGAAGGCGTGGCTTCTGTACTGCCTTTCCATTGTGCTGTCATGGCTGATCCTGAATTTACTGAAGACTTTAACGTTCATACCCGTTGGATAGAGACTGATTTTACCGGTGATATCGCACCGATGGAGCGGCAGAAACCGGCCAGTGATGAAAGTGTTCTTCATAGCTGGATAGAGCTGGACGGTCGTCGGGTCACTTTGGGGCTGCCGAGTTCTTTTTTCAGTGGACTTACATCCCGCCCTGATACGCCTTCCGTGCCCGTCGCTGAGATTATCCAACAGACGGCGAATAACACTATCGATGCTCCGGTAACCGGTCAGTTATTTCGTTGGCTTATCAATGACGGTGAGCAGGTTAAGGCCGGTGATATCGTCGCAATCATGGAAGCGATGAAAATGGAGGTTCAGGTGATTGCTGAGCACTGCGGGGAGATTAAACATCTCGCGGTTTCAGGTTCTCAGCTTCAGGCCGGGGATGTGTTAGCGGAAATTAATTTGCAGTAACAGGCGCTGGCTTATGTCCAGCGCCTGTTTTCGACAACAATAACCTTTACCCCGCTCGTGCCAGCGAATAACCCGGCATTAAACCGGCTGGCTCACCGCCGATGATACAGCAGGCGCTAGTCAGTGACTCTGTGGTCTGAATCATGTCAATTCTCCCGGCAATGCGATAACTGAATCAGAAACTCGATAGGGGCAGAGTTTCTGATATTGCGTGACTGGCGTTATCTATACTGAGGATTATTTAACCTCAATGGCATATTTTTCAACCGGGGTGATGTGCTTAATCAGCTTATTATCAAACAAAAATTGTTCATAGGCCTGATAGCGGGTGGTATCCAGATGAGCAGGATCACTGGCAAATAACGGTAACGTCTTCAGCCAGGCCTGATGATTCAGTTCGGTATCTAACTCTGGATGATGGCTGGCAAAAACTTTCCAGGTTTCTTCCGGGTGTGCCTGCAAATAGTCGTGCCCTTTTTTCAGCGCATTGAGGAGCTTGGTGACTTTGGGCTCGGCAATATCATCCTTGTTTGCCACAATGATCAGCTCGTCATAAGCGGGAATACCATAATCTTCAATATTAAAGACCACGGGTTCCTTACCCTGAAGCTGTAATTCCAGCGCTTCGATATTGCGATAGCCGCCGATAACGGCATCAACTTGTCCCGCCAGCAGTGCTCCGCTTAGCTGGAAATTGACATTGACAGGGCTGACATCATCCAGAGTCAGCCCCTGATTTTTTAGCATTGTGCCGAGAGTCACTTCTTCAATCCCGGAGACGGAATAACCAATTTTTTTGCCTTTCAGTCCGGCCGGAGAGGTCATCTCTTTATCCAGGGTGATAACGGTATTGAGCGGAGTATTCACCAGGGTACCGACACGAACCAGCGGGAGTCCCTGGTCGGCAAAAAAATGGAGCTGTGGCTGATAGGTAATCGCAAAATCGGCTTTTTTAGCGGCAACCAGCCGCGAGGGGAGTGACGGATCGGACGGCGGCACGATTTCGACTTCCAGACCTTCATCTTTAAAGGCCCCGATTTGTTCGGCAACGATAATAGGGGCGTGGTCAGGGTTGAGATACCAGTCCAGCATCAGCGAGACTTTTTCCGCCGCAGAGGCAGGGCCGACAATGACGGTTGCCAGTAGCAGAGCACAGAGGTTCTTTTTCATCTATTTCAATTCCTTGAGTTAAATAAAATTATTCAGCAGCCCAGTTCACCAGACGATTTAGCAGACTATCTACCGCCACCCAAAGCAGTACGGTCATGAGGATGAGAATAAACAGCGCGGCAAAGAGCTGATCGGTTTGCATACGGGCGTTAGCATTGAGCATCAAATAGCCCAGCCCCTCGGCAGAACCGACCCATTCGCCGATAATGGCTCCGATAGGGGCTATGGCCGCTGCCATTCTCAGGCCAGTTCCAAAGGCTGGCAGGGCTGCCATCAGCCGGACATGGCGGAGTTGTGCCCAGGGAGACGCACCTAAAGTACGGGCGAGGTCGATATAGCCAGCGTTGACGCGTCTTAATCCATCAAAAAAGGCAGATGTGACAGGGAAGAAGATAACCAGTACTGCCATTGCTACTTTGGCGCTCATACCAAACCCGAACCACAGCACCAGTAACGGAGCGAGTGCAAAGACCGGTATTGCCTGACTGGTCAGTACCAGTGGCATCAGCCAGCGTTGCAGGCGTGGTGAGTAGGTCATACCCAGTGCCAGTAATACACCGAGTAAAACGCCCAGTATCAGACCACTCAATACCTCCGAGGCCGTCACTAGCGTGTGATAGGCCAGATAGCCCTGTCCTTGCCATAACGCCTGTGCTACGGCAATGGGTGAAGGGAGTAGAAATGCGGGTATTGAACCTAAGGTCGCCAGCCACCAGAGCACTATCAGACCTGTGAAGACCGCCAGGCCACGTCCCCAGCGTGCCAGACGGCTGTCCGGTTGCGTTATCATTCTGTCCCTCTTACCAGTTGCTGGAGCAGTTCAGCCTGACTTTTCAGTACGTCGGGGTCGTCAGGACTGCGAGGTGGCAGACCCTTGATATGGTGACTGTCATCAATACCTGCCGGGTGTCGCGACAGAACTAACAGCCGATGGCTGAGGCGACAGGCTTCCATGGGATCATGAGTGATGAGCAACACGGTATGCTGAGTCAGAAGTTCGGCGGCCAGGGTCTGAATCGTTGTCCGAGTGAGGGTATCCAGAGCCGAAAAGGGTTCATCCATCAGAACAATGGGTTGGCGTTCATAGAGTGTGCGTGCAATAGCAGCCCGCTGTCGCATGCCCCCTGAAAGCGCTACCGGGCGGTCACCGCCGTGGCCGTTTAGTCCGACGCGTTCCAGTAAGTATGTCGCCCACTCCAGGTCGGCTTTTTCACCACGCAGTCGGGGACCCAGTGTGATATTTTCCATGACGGTCAGCCAGGGGTACAACAGGTCTTGCTGACCCATATAAGCGATTCGCCCTGACACCGGCAGGCCATCGCTGGCAGTGACTGAGCCAGAAGTGGCAGCAGTCAGCCCGGCGATAATCTTCAGCAGGCTGGTTTTGCCTGCGCCACTGGCCCCGAGCATACCGACAAAGGTCCCGCCTTCAATACGAAAATTCAGCCCTTCAAAAATCGTCCGTGAACCAAAGCGAAGCGTTAAATCTCGGACTTCAATACCCGGGCGTGGAGAAGTGCAGTTCACCTTCTGTTCCCCAACTCTTCAGCCGCGTTCAGACCCATCTGCCAGAAGGCGGATTCCAGACGTGTGGCGGTGGTGAAAATTTCACTTAATCGGGCGAAACGTGCACTCGCCCCGCGTTCCTGACCCACGCGGTCGAGCATTTCTATTGCTGCTTTAACACCATTGAGATACTCAGGGGAGCTGTAATTCTGCATCCATGAAGCATAGGGATTGTTGTCCATAACCGTATTCGGATCATTGAGCAATTGCAGACCGGCTTCCGCATAACCTGCCACACAAGGAAGCAGGGCAACCAGTAGCTCAAGCGCATCTCCGGCGTGGCCGATATCGAGTACATAGCGGGTATAGTTGATGGTTTCACTGGCTTCAGGTTCAGCGGCCATTTGCTCTTCATTGAGCCCCCATCCTGCGCAGTAACCCACATGTAACGGTAATTCTGCCACGATATGATTCAGCGACCCGACAGCCGCACGGATTTCAGGCAAGGTATGAAATTTGGTGGCCAGCAAAGCATAGGATCTGGCGAAGTGGATCAGGAACAAATAGTCCTGAGTCAGATAACGACGGAAAGCGACTTCTGGCAGCATACCTGTGCCAAGTTGTTGCAGAAAAGGGTGAGAGACATAGTGTTGCCAGTCTTGTCCGGTACTCTGACGCAGACGACCAAACAGACCATATTCGAACATTGAAACAGACATAAGATCTCCAAAAAATGGTGGAGATCCGGGTTGCGGCGGCGGTGTGAAGAGTCAAAGCACAGCTGTGCCTGACAACCCGTCCCTTCGCTGGCATGACCCAGATCAGGTTCAAAGGGTTCGGCATTTCTGCCATCTCAGCCCATTACAGGACACCCCTCGGAGAAGCTTGTTATACGATATTTATTTTTTTATTACAACATAATACAGAGTAGGGCGAGGAGTCACTCTCTGACTGACAAGGGATATTGAGTCTATGAGTATCCAATCATCCATCGCTTATTTTCACCCTATTCATCGCATTTTTCTTAGGGCAGCTCTGAGATTTATGAATAATCCAGAGTGACACAATAATAATTGAGATAATTATTATTTTCGTTTTCGTTCAAATATTAAGGGTTATTCTAATGAGATTTACCGTAGTCGGCGTTCGTATTCATCCAACGAGAGATTTCCCAGTCGGTAATGCCGTCGCTTCAGATTATAAAGAGAGTCGATATAGTCGATAACGTCTGCAATATCCTGACTGCACGTTTTATAGCGACGATAGTTAACTCTTTCCCCTTTCATTGCTTTCGAGTCACGCGCTAATTTATTCAGAAACGCCATGTCAGCCCAAGCACCGGACCGTACTGTAGTATGTCATGGACATGACCCCGGTGATCGTAATTAACTTTAAACGCTTTATAGCCTGCTGAGGCCGTAAGATTATTGGGGAAAGTATAATTCACGGTGGATAGCAGCGACCAGGTGTAATCGGATCCGACACCGAATCCACCGGCATCAATCTCAGAGATAAAAGAGATATTGTCGGTGACAGGAGCAAAGAATCTGGCGCCAATGAGCGGGTCTATCCACCAGAATTTCTCGCCGTAGGAGACGCGATGTTCACCTATTGAAGAATGCCTTGCAGTGACTCTGACATTATTTCTGATGTACCAGTAACGGAGCCCTCCCAGTATATCGAGGGTATAATTCTCTGTATCCATGATACGATAGCCACTCATCATGGTCGTCATAAATTGAGTGGAGTCGGCTCTACCGTTGATCTGCGTACCTTTTGGAATAACGCCCTTTATTCCAGGCACCTGAAATGCGGGTAAATTATTGTAGTCCTGACGGTCTGTTCCGTCAGCATACATGATATTACCGGAGAAAACGACACGCCCGTTGCGTGCCCAGAGATTGACAAAAGCCCCCAGATTAAGATTACTCAGTACTTCAGAAAAAGACTGATTTACTTCAACTGTTGTTCCGCGCTGGAAAGGGGACATTCTGCCATTGATGCCGGCAGCCCAGATAAAGGGGGTCACCTGAAATACCCAGGGTTGCCTTTCTTCCTCAGCAGGGATCTGGACAGGAGCGGAAGATGTTTCACCGACGGCTTGAAAACTAACGAGCGGCAGTATAATTAATAGAGAGTATCGGTTCAAGATGCATTTCCTTATGCAATAACTACTGTTTAAGTAAGTAAATAGCTGATATGTTTTTTTACTGACATATCCAATGCTTCCTGCATGATAAAAATAATAATTTAAATATTATTTTGGCTATGAATCATAGTGCTGACATTAGAAACTCTCCTCCTGGTACAGGGTAAGAGAATGATGAAACTAAATGCTCTGGTATAATATTGACAGTAAAAATCTGCCATAACTGTAGGTTTTTATCAACACTATTAACTTTATTTGTTGAGTATTATTTTATTGCTATATTTATTTCCAAAAAATACCATATATACAGCCTGATAATAATCTGTAGTTTCCTGTTAAAAATAATATCCTATCAGGTTGTTATATAATATTTTTATTTCACGATTCATGTTGTATCGTTAATTTATTATGTTAATGATCGTCAATTAAGACGAATGCGAGGTATGTTTTTCACGCCCCCCGATTGAATTAGGTAATAAAACAATCAGATATTTTTTATAAACTCCCAAAGTATTCTATTGCTCAATCCATTCTGTTTGTAGCCGAAAAGCAGAACATCACTTCAGTGTTCATGGAACTGAATATTAACAAGGGTGACTATTAGCTCAACCTTAACCTTAACCTCAACTACAGCGACTTCTTACAAACTATTGTCAGTAGGTTGATCCTTTCCCAATACCCCTATCCGGCTAAATCAGAGAACCAGGCCTGTTTGGGTGCAAAAGCGATTTGTTCTTCGGTATAACGCGTCTTTTTCATAACGCATGACCTCTTTTTTAGACGGAAAAGAAGGGCTGAAAACGCCACTTTACAGTGGTACTGAACAAAGGGGGGGGGAAGATCTAACGACGATTATTTTCATGATTTTTTTGTCAGGAAGTGTAGTTGGATTTGTTTTTTTACGTATATTAATTACTTTTATTTTGTTATGAATGGGTTTGTAATGAGTTAAATTAAAAGCGGCTACTTATTAATCAATAAGAATAATCCTCAAATGATTCACTAATAATAAATGATTATTAAATGGAACCGATATTTATAACAATGGCTGAAAATAAACTTGTCAGATGAGTTAAAAATAAAAACTTGTCATGGCTTATTAAAGTAAACTACTATCAAAATGATAGTATATATATCCATTAAATTTTAAATTTCCCCGATGCGATAATAATGTTGTTAGTCACGTTGTGAGTTATTCAAATTATTTGGATGTATTGATCTTAATAATTAAATTTAAAGGTATTTTTAATGAAAAAATTAACACTTTCGTTAGTGGCGTTATCTTTCGCTGGATTATCTGGAAGCGCGATTGCATCAATAAGTGATGAAGGTTATTACGGTGCAGCCAGAATGAGTAAAGTATGGCAAAAAGCGGATGGTATGGATACCAGCAGTCGTCCTGGTATTGGCCAGTTTGCAGCGGGTGAAGATAAAGATCATTTTTATAATGGTTCAGTAGCAGCGGGTTATCAGTATGGTAATGGCTGGCGTACTGAGGCTGAATATACCTTTAAGAAAAAAAGCGAATATACCAGCGGCTCAACGAGATTCCCTACCAGTCTGAACCACCATAAAACTGATTCTCAGCGTTTAATGCTGAACGCCTATCGCGATTATGAAGTTTATCAGGGCGTATCTCTGTATGGTACAGCCGGTCTGGGTATTGCCAAGGTGAAATCATCTGGCTGGCAGAACAGAACTGAGAATCAATTTAACAGCAATACCGATACTAACCTGGCTTATTCTGTCGGCGCAGGTATCAGTTTTGAGCCGGTTGATAAGTTAAGCTTTGATTTAGGCTATCGCTATATTGATTTAGGCAAAGTTGAAAGCGGTATGAATGCTTTTACGAATGTCAGAGGCCTGCAAGATGAGCAAATGAAAGCGCATTTAAAATCACAAGAACTTAACCTCGGTATCAGATACTTATTCTGATGGGTTTTATTTAATTTTCCCGGTGTTGATGGGAATTAAACTCTGCTCACCGAGAATCAGTTTTAACGTTTAATAATATTGTCGGGATTAATCACTCGGCAATATTATTTTTTGTACGTATATGTATTTCTTTTATCCCCGTTATAAAGTTATTTCTGCGCCTCTATGCGATGGATGTTTTTGTGATTTTAATCACCTCTACTCATCCTGATGCCAATTTTTCTCATGCCAACCGTTTATGCTGGAGCAGGTGAGTTTGCTGCAAGGGGCATAGGGTATCGGTTAGCTAAAAAACTGAAAATGATCTGAGAATTTGTTATTTCAATTATTTACAACGCCATTGTTAGTCTGGTTTTCAACCTGCACAGATAATAAAAGGTAGAGACCATGACAGATCCCAGACAGATTAAACTCGGCGCATTTCTTCCAGGTGGCGGGCAGCATATTGCTTCCTGGCGTCATCCAGAACAGCCCTCTGATGGTGCAACGCAGTTTGAGTTTCACCGGCAGTTAGCACAGACCGCAGAACGGGGATTATTTGATGCCTATTTCCTGGCTGATGGATTAGCCGCTTCTTTTGCTGGCGGTTCTGAGGGCGGCAGTGCCAAAGTTGCCGGCTTCGAGCCTCTGACACTGTTTTCGGCACTGGCTCCGTTAACCAGAAATATTGGTTTTATCGCCACCGCCTCCACCACTTATGAAGAACCCTATAATTTAGCGCGAAAATTTGCCTCGTTGGATCTGATTTCCGGCGGTCGGGCGGGCTGGAATGTGGTCACCACCGCCACCGAAGCCGCGGCGCGCAACTTTAATCTTGATACTCAGCATCCTCATGAATATCGCTATCAACGCGCCAGAGAGCATGTTGAAGTGGTGAGGAAACTGTGGGATAGCTTTGAAGATGACGCTTTTATTCGTGATAAAACCAGCGGCCAGTTTTTAGATTTGGAGAAACTTCACGCCACAAACCATGTGGGGCGTTTTTTCAAAGTACAGGGACCGCTTAATGTTCCTCGCTCTCCTCAGGGGCATCCGGTGATAGTGCAAGCAGGCCAGTCAGAAAGCGGTCGTAGCCTTGCAGCGCAAACAGCAGAAGTCATTTTTACCTCTCATCAGCACTTACATACGGCTCAGGAATTTTATCGAGATATTAAAAACCGTGCCCGCGCCGCGGGTCGCAATCCTAATCATCTGCTGATTATGCCGGGCCTGGCACCGTTTATCGGGCGCACTCTTGAAGAGGCTCAGGAGAAATACCGCACTCTGACCTCGCTGATTGTCGAATCGGATGGTATCTCGTTACTCAATGGCTTGGTTGGTGGCGGCATTAATCTGGCCGATTTTGATCTCGATGGCCCGCTTCCAACCCTGCCTGTTACAGAAGGCATGAAGTCGCGATCGGAGCTGATCCGTCAGATTGCCGATGAGCATAACTTTAGCATCCGCGAATTATATCAATGGGTGGCAACCGCTCGGGGTCATCTCACTGTCGTCGGTAGTGCTGAACAGGTGGCGGATATTATTCAGGAGTGGTTTGAAAATGAGGCTGCCGATGGCTTTAACATTCTTCCACCATGGTTACCCGGCGGGCTGGATGACTTTGTCGACTTAGTGGTTCCTGTTTTGCAAAAGCGTGGGTTGTTCCGCACCGCTTATGAGGGAACCACACTGCGCGATAACCTGGGACTTCCTTATGGTGTAAATCGCCATAGTCTCCCCCAAGCTAAGTCTGCCTGAGGAGTGAGTCGATGAGTATTATTTATCCCCCTCGGACGAGCGGTAAAAAAAAGCAGGTTATTGCCAGCTCTGCGGCGGCAGTTGCCTATAAACGCAGCCTGAGTCTGGTTTCGCGCTACGGTTTATTACTGCTGTTCATTGCTTCCTGGCAGATAGGCAGTCATGTTGGCTGGTTAAATCCGGCAGTATTGCCCCCTCCAGACAGAGTGTTGAACGCTCTCTATCAAGGCATTTTTTCGGGGGCGTTACTGGGGGATATCACCATCAGTCTCCAGCGTGCCGGCCTGGCATTTTTCTCTGCCGTGATTATTGGTATTCCGCTGGGCCTGTTTATGGGGCAAATCCGGGTGGTTGAGCAGTCGCTCGATCCTATTCTCCAGCTGTTTCGCCAGACCTCTGCTTTAGCCCTGTATCCGGTGTTTATTTTGATTTTCGGTTTGGGCGAAACCTCAAAGGTGTTTGTGATTTTCTGGGCGTCCTTATTCCCGGTATTACTCTCTACCATCAGTAGCGTTAAAGAAGTCGACAGTAAACTGCTCGAAATGGCGAGAACCTTTGGTGCAGGACGTTTAACCCTCTTTTATCGGGTTATTATTCCGGCTTCGATACCGGGTATTTTTGTTGGCCTGCGTTTGTCCGCCACTACCGCTCTATTATTGCTGATTGCCGCCGAAATGATTGGTGCCAACCGTGGGGTGGGCTTTCAAGTCATTAACGCCCAGTACAACTTTCAAATACCCCTGATGTTTGCTTCTATCCTTCTGCTTGCCCTGGCAGGGCTATTCGCCAACAGCCTTCTGGTTCTACTGCAGCGTCGTTTATGTCGCTGGGATCCCCGTAGCCGATAACTTTCATTCTCTTTTTATACAGGACACCAGAATATGAAGATTTTGCGTTCTTTGATTACAGGCACCACCCTGCTGATGGCTGCAACCAGTTTTACCGTTAACGCTGAAGATAAAGTCATCTTGCGTTATATGCCGAGTCACGGGGGCATCTCTGCCCATGAACTGGCTGACGCGCTGGGCTACTTTAAAGATACCGGTATTACCATGAAGAATGTCGGTTATGCCAGCGGCGGGCCGGAGTCACTGTTTGCTCTCGCTTCGGGCAGTATCGACGTCGGTTCCGCAGCCACACCTGCGGTGATTAACGCCATTGCCAGCGGCAATACATTCGTAGCCGCTTATCCGACTAACGGGATTGATGACGAGACAAAATCGATTTTTTATGTGCGAGAGGACAGCCCGATTAAATCGGTAAAAGATTTGGCGGGTAAAAGTATCGCTATCAACACCTTAGGTGCCCATCTCGACTATACCCTGCGTGAAGCTCTGCATCGGGCTAACCTTCCTGAGCGTGCGGCACGTCCAGTGGTGGTGCCAGGACCACAGTTAGAGCAGACCCTGCGATCCGGGCAAGTGGATGTGGCTGCTTTTGGCTACTGGCAAACCACCTTTGAAGGCGCGGCCCGTAGTAAAGGCGGTTTGCGTCCGGTGTTTAATGATACTGAGGTACTGGGGCCTATTGCCGGAGGATTTACCGTATTAAGCGCTGACTTTGTTAAACAACATCCACAAGCGGCACGTGACTTTGTTATCCAGTCGGCTCGGGCGCTCGATTTTTCCCGCGAGAACCCAGAGAAAACCCGTGAAATACTGGCTGAGCAGTTAAAAGCGCGTGGTGAAAACCCTGAACTGGCGCAGTATTTTACCGGTTATGGCGTCCGTAAAGGAGGACGTGCTGAAGACCATGATATTCAGTTCTGGATTGATATTCTTGAGCGTGGCGGGGTGATTAATAAAGGGCAGCTTAAAACCAGCGATATCCTACTCAAAGTCTAGTCGGAGGTACACATGCAGACTACCCGTTCTGGTGACATCACCATCCGGCATTTACATAAAGCTTTCTCGCTCAAGGGCAAACCTTTTGATGTGTTTCGTGGTTTAAATTTACATATAAAAGCAGGGCAAAGCATGGCTATTGTTGGCCCGAGTGGCTGCGGTAAAACCACCCTGCTGCGTATTCTGGCGGGTCTTGAAGAACCGGACGGAGGAGAGGTGAGTATTGATGGCCGAGAGGTTCAGGGTATGAGCCGTGAGCGAGCAGTGATTTTCCAGGAACCACGGCTACTGCCCTGGCTTTCCGTGTTGGATAATGTCCGTTTCGGTCTCGACCTTCAGGGCATCTCAGCCAGCAACGCACGGGCGAGAGCAAAACAGGCGATTCAACGGGTGGGATTAGAGCAGTATCAGAGTGCGCTGCCAGGGCAGCTTTCTGGTGGCATGGCTCAGCGGGTTGGTATTGCCAGAGCGTTGGCGATTGATCCCGAAATTTTGTTACTGGATGAACCTCTGGGGGCGCTGGATGCCATGACCCGCATCACGATGCAGGAAGAGCTCGAGCGGATCCGTGCACGCGGAAACCTGACCATGGTGCTGGTGACCCACGATCTGGAAGAGGCCATCTATCTGGCTGACAGAGTGCTGGTTTTACCCAAGGAAAAAGGCACTGGGATTCGTATTATGGACGTTGCGCTGGAGCGGCCAAGGGAACGCAGTAGTGAGGAGTTTGTAGCGTTACGGAGGCAGTTGATGGCTGAGTTCGGTCTGCATTAACCCGTCATACTTCGCATTGTCTGGCGATGCAAGTATGGTCTGGTTGACTGGTACATCTCTTCTCATATTCGCAGCTACTCCGAAGAACGTTTGATGCCTAAAAACGTATCAAATATCTGGAGCAGAAAAAGGAGGGGGATGGGTCGATGCAAATTAACAACAGCGAACGTCCACATTTATCGTTAAAATACAAAATGCCTGATGCCGTACATCAGGCATTTTATTCTGAATAAGTGTCAACTTAAATCAGAACTCGTTATGCAGCTTTCTCTAAGCAGGCTTATTTATTCTTGTAAAAGGATCGGTAAATTTTATTTCTAAGGAAAATAAAAATATAGCGGCCGAAAAAACCGTCATTTTTTCGCGTGCACAATTATGCGCAACCTCTCATTTTTTAGATAAAGTTAAAAACGAGTTCATTCACATGAATGATTGTTTTTTTATATTGGATTGGATTTAAGAAAATAGATCGTTAACGGCATCTTGTTATTCCACAAGGGATATAGCGTGGATTAGGAATTATCTTACAAATTATGCAAGTGATATATTTCTGTTAACATCAAAATCAGTAAGTTTATGTTACATAATTTCATTTCCAATCACCTGGCCAACATTTCTACACTTCTACTCATTAGGCGCTACCTGACGGAATATTATCTCGGGTAACCCACTAAAAACACCATGTCAGTTTGTTAAATGAGGGATTAATCTTACTTTTAGTCTTCGCTTTGTAAAACGGACAGGATTATTTTCTCTTTTATTTCTTACTGTTCATGGCCGTTTCTATAATGCACAGAATAGGGATAGCTATGTCTAATTCTTATCAGTCCGAAATTCCTAAAGCTCGCGTCAATATTCAGTTGAGTTTACACACTGGAAGAGCTCAGCAGAAAGTCGAATTACCTCTCAAGCTGATGGTCGTCGGGAATTACAGCAATGGTGCCGAAGAACGTCCGGTATCTGAACGTGAAAAAGTTAACGTCAATCAAAATAACTTCGACAGCGTAATGGCGGGTTATTCTCCGGCAGTAAACCTGATTGTTGAGAACACCCTTGCGGGTGACGGTAGTCAGGAAAATATCAAACTTTCTTTCAATGAAATGAAAGACTTTGAACCAGAACAGGTTGCCCGCCAGATCCCTCAATTGAAAGCCATGCTCGCCATGCGAAGCCTCCTTCGCGATCTTAAAGCTAACCTGTTGGATAACCAGACTTTCCGCAAAGAACTGGAAAAAATTCTGCTTGACCACGCGCTCAGGGCTGAACTGCGTAGTGAGCTGTCTGCCCTGACATCTAAACCGTCACGATAATTTAACGGATTTATAAAGGAATGCTGATGTCTGTAAAAAATGAAAATACCGCAGGCGGCGAGAGTGTGGTGCTGGTGCAACCGCAAACAGGTAGCGTCTATGCCTCTTTGTTTGAAAAAATTAACCTGAATCCGGTATCCGAGCTGAGTGCGCTGGATATCTGGCAGGACAACCAGGCCATGTCGGATGCGACAACGGATGAGCGTCTGACTGCGGGTATGCAGGTGTTTCTTGAGTGCCTGAAAAAATCGGGTTCAATCGTTGAAAAGCTGGATAAAACGCTGATCGACCATCATATCGCTGAACTCGATTTTCAGATTAGCCGTCAGCTGGATGCGGTCATGCATCACGATGAATTCCAGAAAACGGAAAGTATCTGGCGTGGCCTGAAATCACTGGTCGACAAAACTGACTTCCGTCAGAACGTCAAAATCGAGTTGCTGGATTTGTCGAAAGAAGATCTGCGTCAGGATTTTGAAGACGCGCCTGAAGTGGTGCAAAGCGGATTATACCAGCATACCTATACCGCTGAGTATGACAGTCCAGGGGGAGAGCCGATTGCGGCATTGATTTCTGCTTACGAATTTGACGCTTCGGCACAAGACGTAGCGTTGCTGCGTAATATCTCTAAAGTGTCTGCTGCCGCGCATATGCCATTTATCGGCTCAGCCGGCCCGAAATTATTCCTGAAAGATTCAATGGAAGACGTCGCGGCAATTAAAGATATCGGCAACTATTTTGACCGGGCTGAATACCTGAAATGGAAAGCCTTCCGCGAGACCGACGATGCCCGTTATATCGGTCTGGTGATGCCGCGTGTGTTAGGTCGCCTGCCATATGGCCCGGATACCGTACCTGTACGTAGCTTCAACTACCTTGAAGAGGTGAAAGGCCCTGACCACGATAAATACCTCTGGACCAACGCCTCATTTGCCTTTGCAGCCAATATGGTGAAAAGCTTCATCAGCAATGGTTGGTGTGTACAAATCCGTGGCCCACAGGCGGGTGGCGCAGTCAAAGACTTGCCTATCCATCTGTATGACCTGGGCATCGGTAATCAGGTGAAAATCCCGTCAGAAGTCATGATCCCGGAAACGCGCGAATTTGAATTTGCCAGCCTCGGTTTTATCCCGTTGTCATACTACAAAAACCGCGACTACGCGTGCTTCTTCTCGGCTAACTCAGCACAGAAACCTGCGCTGTATGATACCCCTGACGCAACAGCTAACAGCCGGATCAACTCCCGTCTGCCGTATATCTTCCTGCTGTCCCGTATCGCTCATTACCTGAAACTGATCCAGCGTGAAAACATCGGTACCACCAAAGACAGACGGCTGCTGGAGCTGGAGCTGAACAACTGGGTCCGTAGCCTGGTCACCGAAATGACCGATCCGGGCGACGATTTGCAGGCTTCTCACCCACTGCGCGATGCCAAAGTTATCGTAGAAGACATCGATGATAATCCCGGTTTCTTCCGTGTGAAACTCTACGCGGTACCGCATTTTCAGGTGGAAGGCATGGACGTCAATCTGTCGCTGGTATCCCAGATGCCGAAGGCGAAAGCATAAGGCGGTAGAAAGAATGAAAATTTATCGACCACTGTGGGAGGATGGCGCTTTTCTGGCCCCACAACAATTTCAGCAGCAGGCACTGTGGGATGCACATGTGACCGATATGGTCGCACGTATGGGACTGGCGCAGCCATGGGGCGTAATAGAGGCTTCTTTTGATGATGCCGGACTGGCGTTATCTCGTCTCAATGCAACCCGTCTGGTGGTCCGTTTTCCTGACGGTACCCTGGTGGATACTGATTTATCTGACAATTTGCCACCGGCCTGCGATCTGTCGACCGCCCAAGGACAGGACGCCGTGGAAGTGGTTCTGGCTCTGCCATTGTTAAGTGCCAACGGCGGTAACCTGGATGATGGCCTTGACCGCGAACGTCCATGTCGCTGGAAAGCTGAACGTGTAAAGGTGCAGGAACTGGCTGGTAGCGAATGTGGTGAACTGGCTATTCTCCGCCATGCGGTGACACTCCGCCTGTCGACACAGGAAAATGCGGCCTGGCTGACCTGTCCGGTAGCTCGTCTGGTGCGCAATATGCAGGGACAGTGGAGCCGGGATCTGACCTTTATTCCGCCGCTGCTGTCTCTGTCTGCCAGCCCTCTGTTGTTAACGAAACTGAATGACACCTTAATACACCTTCAGGCCCGACGGCTGCGTCTGATGGCCATGCGCCGTGAAAGCAATGAGCGGATGGCCGATTTTGCTGTCGCTGATGTTTCTCTGTTCTGGCTGCTGAATGCCCTGAACAGTACTGAACCGGTACTGGCTGAACTTCTGCAATCCCCTGGCCGCCATCCCGAATTGCTGTACCGGGAACTGGTACGTCTGGCCGGTTGTTTACTGACGTTCTCACTTGAACATGATGCGGGTGATATTCCGCACTATAAGCATGATGCTCTTGAACAGGTATTTCCTCCGTTGCTTATGCTGTTGGATAAGCTACTGGAAGCCAGCCTGCCATCGCGTGTCGTCAGTATCCATCTTGAGCATCACGAGCAAATCTGGAAAGGCTCATTACATGACGCTCGTCTGCGTGAAGAGGCGGATTTCTACCTTTCCGTACGATCTTCTATGCCAAATCATGAGTTACAGATGAAATTCCCGCAGCTGTGTAAAGCCGGAAGTTTTGCTGATGTTTCCGATGTAGTGAACGTGGCCCTGAGCGGCATGGTGATGACACCTCTTAGCCAGGTTCCGGCGGCTATTCCGTTGCGTCTGGAGAACCAGTATTTTGCCCTGGATCTGAGCACTGGTGCAGCCCGGGCCATGCTGGAAACCGGCAGCTGTACCTTCTACACCCCGCAATCCCTGGGGGATGTGAGACTGGAACTTTATGCGGTGCTGCGTACATGAAGACAGCCGATATCAGTCAGATAGAGCGCATTTTTTATCCCGGCTGGCTGATGGCCAGCCAATTGCGCGGAGGACAGGAAGTCCGGAATGGTGATCGTCTCTATCGCCATGCTCGTCGTCTGGTAGAAAATGCCCGCACTGGGTTAACGGAGGCGGGTTACAGTAAAATTCAGTGTGATCATATGGTGTATGCCTTGTGCGCTCTGCTGGATGAAAGCGTGCTTAATCGTGGAACTTCCGATGATGGCTACCTGACATGGCGTCGGGATCCACTACAGGCACACTTCTTTGGCACGTTGAATGCCGGTGAAGAGTTATGGGAACGGATCCGCACATTTCTTAAAGACAGGACACCAGATACTGCCGTACTGACCTGTCTGTACCGTACGGTACAGCTGGGCTTTGTCGGGCAATATCGTGCTGAGAATGATGAACGTCGTGAGGATGTGGTACGCAAGCTGGAAGCCTGTGTTCCACCCTTCGCTTTGACCCAGGATGCGCCAATTATTATCCGCGCCTCACATCCGCGTAGCGGTCGTGGCCTTTACTGGGTGTCCTGGGCTGCTGGCACCGTGGCTCTTATCGTTCTCTGGTTTTGCCTTTCTTCTTCCCTCACCGATTTGGTGAGCCAGATAATCAAGGCGGAGTAAAGGATGCGCGATGTTTACCGGATCCTGTTAACGATACTGACTGGCTTGCTTGCCCTGTGGTTGATACTGGAATTCTGGCCGCTCTCTGTTAGCAGTAGGGTAGTGCTTTGCCTGTTAGTGATACTGGTCTGCGGCATCGTTTTGTATCGACAGTGGGTTGTCCCACCACGCCAGCAGGATATTGCCTGCAATATCACGGATGAAAGCCTGCCTCCGGAAGACTTTCAGGGAAGGATTATCCTTGCTTGCGGGGACAGTGCTGGCTTGTTTGAGTCCGGCGCGCAATACCGTGAAACCCGTCAGGGCTGGTATTTGTGGGTAAAAGACGCTGAACAGCTGACGGTGTGGATAAAGCATCTGAGCCTTGTGCGCCCGGCACGTGTGTCACAAATTTCTGTGTTGCTGGCCATTGTCCCTGAACATCATCACTCCGCTGATGATTTTACCCAGCGTCTACGGAGCTGGCAGCGTGCGCTGGTACAGTGCCGCCCATGGCTGGGAGGACTACCGCCGGTATGGACTGTGACCTGGATTTCACCCCCTGGAGCTTGTCCTCAGGAAACCCCAGTTTGGTTTAGTGCGGTCAGTCAATGTACTGGAATATTCGGCCATCAGCCTGGAGAGGGCTATCTTTCACTGGCTGACTGGATAGGCCAGCACCCGGCCTCTGGGCGTATCAGCCGTCTGAGTCAGGCGCTATGGCTTAATAGTCTGCTGTGCTGGCAGGAAAAAAATGTCGGCAGTTTGCTCGATGAGCAACAGGGCGATTTTCCAGCCCTCAGACCCTGTGTGCAGGGTTTCTGTATGGTGTCCATCAACGGGCTGCACGACAATCTCTGGCAGCAGCATCTTGCCAGCATCACAGCATTGTCACCAGATAATCGGCGCTCTGTGGCATCTCTTCCTCTACCAGAAAGATTGCTTCCGGCTCTACCTCGCCGCAGAGATGTCAGCCGACAAATGGTGTTCTGGCGTGATGTCGGTTTGTCAGGCGGGATCTTTCTCATTCTGGCAATGCTGGCATCCTTTACCCACAACCAGAATCTGATCCGCAAGGTGGGCGATCATCTTGCGCTTTACCACAGTCTGACTGGCGAACCGCCAGAACCGAAATTTCAGGCCCAGCAACGGCTGCTACTTGACAGCAACCAATTAGACGTCTGGCAGCACCAGGGGGAGCCGCTGCGTTATCGCATGGCGCTCTATCAGGGATTACGGCTGGTGGCTCCGGTTGAAGCGGCGCTCCATGACTGGGCTATGCCAGCACCACCGATACCACCAGCACCGGTTATCCAGAGTCCGAAGACCGTTCAGCTTGACAGTATGTCACTGTTCGAGCCCGGTAAGTCTGTGCTGAAACCTGGCTCTGACAAAGTGCTGATCAATTTGCTGCTAGGAATTAAGGGTAGACCCAGGGGGCTGATAGTGATTTCCGGTCATGCCGACAATACGGGCAATAACGCGTTGAATCAAAAACTCTCTCTGGCGCGTGCCGAAGCCGTACGTGACTGGATAAGAGAGACGGGAGATATCCCGGACAGCTGTTTTGCAGTGCAGGGATTCGGTGACAGTAGCCCTGTGGCATCAAACGATACTCCGGAAGGGCGTGCGCGCAACCGGCGTGTTGAAATCCGTCTGGTTCCACAGGCTGATGCCTGTCAGGTGCCGGATACAACCTCAGCGTCATTTCAGGATGATGACGTGAATTTTAATCAAATGGAGAAGTAACTCATGGCAATTCCTATTTATCTTTGGCTGAAAGACGACGGCGGTGCGGACATTAAAGGATCTGTAGACGTTAAAGACCGCGAAGGCAGTATTGAAGTCGTGGCTCAGGAACATAACCTGTACATCCCCACTGACAACAACAGCGGTAAACTGACCGGCACGCGTATCCACACCCCATTCCTGTTCACCAAGGAAATCGACTCATCCAGCCCGTATCTGTACAAAGCGGTGACCACCGGACAGACGCTGAAATCAGCGGAATTCAAATGGTATCGGATTAACGATGCGGGCCAGGAAGTGGAATATTTCAACACCACACTGGAAAACGTGAAAGTGGTGAAAGTGAATCCAGTCATGCATGACATCAAAAACCCGTTATACGAGAAACACAATCACCTTGAACAGCATGAACTGCGCTACGAAAAAATCACCTGGACCTACAAAGACGGCAACATCATTCATTCTGATTCATGGAATGAACGCGCCACTGCATAAGTGACCGACGGGCAGTGAATGCTGCCCGCCTTTTTATTTTTGCTGAATGCCTGCCAGCAACGGAGGTTGAGCAAAAAAATACCGCCAGAAACCCGACCTGATGCGCTTAAGGCTCCTGCCAAGGAAAGCGATGGGCGGTAGCGTGTCGGAAGCATGATGACAATAAAAACACCACGGAGCAGCATGATGAACGTAACTGACGCTTTGCAGAAGACCGTTTCAACGTTATCGGGAACACTGAATCGCTATCGCCTGGAGATACCCTCCTGTGCATCCGTAGTTGACGTCGAAGAGTTCAGTGGTACTGAAGCTATGAGCCAGATGTATCACTACGATATTCTGTTCACCAGCCAGGATAAGGATATCGATGCCGCCCAGCTACTCCGCCAGCCCGCCAGCCTGAGAATGGGCACCGGTTTACTACAAGGTCTGACTGGCGAGAAGGTGGTTCATGGGGTTATCACTGATTTCCGTCGTCTCTCCGGCTCCGCCGATGAGACCAAATACCTTGTCACGCTAGCGCCTTTTCTTTCTCTGCTGGTTAACCAGTACCGCAGCCACCGTTTTTTTGTCAATCAGTCCGTGCCAGAGGTGGTGGAGCAGGTACTGAATGACCACGGACTGAAAGATTGGGAGTATGAGTTCACCCTGAAACAGTCCTATCCGAAACGGGAGCAGATAAACCAGTACCAGGAGAGTGACCTGGCGTTTATTGAGCGCCTGCTGGCTGAGGTGGGAATTTTTTACTTCTTTACCCTGCAACCGGACACACAGACAGAGGTGATTCACTTTGCTGACAAACAGAGTGCCTGGCAGTTTGGTAAAACTCTGCCGCTGAACAGCCCGTCGGGAACGGATGATAACGGCACTGAATCCGTCTGGAACATTCAGATCCATCACCATGTGGTGGAAAGCAATGTCACAGCCCGGGATTATAACCATCGTGAGGCGCAGAAGATCCTCGCCTCAGTACCGGCAGATATGACCCGTGGCGAGGGAGAAGGCGTCACTTACGGGGAGGTGTATCACTACCGTCCGCGTCATCAGGAGACCGGAGACAAAATTGACCCGACCGCCGAGACGGCGAATTTCTGGGCACGTATGGAGCATGAGCGTTTTCTGTCGAACCAGACTTCGGTGAGCGGCAGCAGCACCGACGCGATGCTGAGCCCGGCTCAGGTACTGGTCATTACCGAGACGGCATTTCCTTCTACGCTACCGGCGGCGACTGAAAATGGGGTTATTATCCTGCGCACCTGCTACACCGGCAGCCGCAAAAATGCCCTGTGCGTGACATGGATAGCCATGCCCTTCAGTGAGACGTGCTGTTGGCGTCCACCGGCGAAAAAACGCCCGGTGATCAGCGGTACTCTGACTGCCCGAATTACCAGCGCCAAAAGTCACGATATTTACGCCTGGCAGGATGCTGCAGGCCTGTACCGGGTGAAATTTGATGCTGACCGAGATGATAAAAAACGGGGCAGGGAAAGCATGCCTGTGCGCCTCGCCAAACCCTATGGCGGGGATAAGTACGGCTTCCACTTCCCGCTGATCCAAGGCACCGAAGTCGCGATAGCCTTTCATGAAGGCGACCCTGACCGCCCCTATATAGCCCATGCTTTACATGACTCACGCCATATCGACCATGTAACCGAGAAGAACAGCACCCGCAATGTTATTCGTACCCCGGCCAATAATAAGCTACGCATGGAAGACAAGCGAGGTGAAGAACATATCAAGCTCAGTACTGAATACGGCGGCAAAACCCAGCTCAATCTGGGCCACAATGTTAATGCCAGCAGGGTACTACGTGGCGAAGGTGCAGAACTGCGGACTAATGACTGGGTGAGTATCCGGGGTGGGAAAGGGGTCTTTATCACAGCAGATAGCCAGCCTTTGGCACAGGGGCAGATGCTGGCTATGCAGGCAGCTCTCGGTGAGCTTCAGCAAGCACAAAGTTTAACTGAAGCGCTACGTAGTGCAGCGGAGCTGGCGAAAGCCGAGCTGGCAGATTTGCAGGCACAAAAGGTTTTTCTCAGAGATGCGCTCACCGAGCTTAAGCAGTCGGCATTGTTGCTCTCTGCCCCTGCGGGAATAGCGCAGACCACTGCGAAAAGTTTGCAATTATCCGCTGGAGAAAATCTCACAGCAACCAGCGGTAAGAATATCGATTTTAGCGTGCTGAAAGCACTCACGGTTGCAGCCGGAGAAGTGATCAGCTTATTTGCTCAAAAAATGGGCATAAAATTATTTGCTGCAAAGGGGAAGGTAGAAATTCAGGCACAGAGCGATGAAATGGTACTGGATGCGTTCAAAGATGTACGGATAAGCAGTAGCGAGGGGAAAATTGTCATCAGTGCTAAACAGGATATTTTACTGCTGGGCAGCGGAGGAGCTTATCTGCGAATCGGTAACGGTGAGGTGGAGAGCGGTGCCCCAGACAAGATTATCCAACGGGCAGCGGTATGGCAAAAATTCGGTGGACAAAGTGCCAGTGCGATGGCGCAAAAATGGGAGCAGGCTGAATACGCTATTGTTCCTGAAGTATTCTTGTCTTTTAACGATGAACCTGCATCAGGGGAGTCTATAGAGGCTATCAGTCATCAAGGTAAAAGCAAACTGATGACTACCGCCACTGGTGAAACAGCACAACATAAAAGTGCGGATATTGGCGCTATTAACTTTATTCTACGTAATGGGAAATAATATTGTGAATAAACGGCATGTCAATATTCTATCCCCTGTCTATACCGATGGTCCCCAGCCATATTATCCCGCGATAATGGCTCGTTATGAAGAAAATACCAGAGTCCGTATTTATAAAATACCGGATCGTGTTATCCCGGTGATTTTTCTACCGGGCGTAATGGGGAGAAGTAGGCGCGATGAGCTACGGTGATTTTCTGCCTTGGTTACAGAATACACTTAATGACCATCAGGAACTGATTGATAATCGCATTGAAGGAAAAGAGAAAAAAACATCCAGAGAGCAACTGATAGCCGGTATTACGGAGAGTGCTATTGAAGAATTTACGCTAGAAGTGGATGAAGTAGGGTTAAGTATTGATCATGAAGGGGCCTACAAAAAACAAGATGACGGGAGGATTGACTCCTATTGGTTTACTCTGTGGTCAATTATAAAAATAACGCAGGAGATTAAAAAAACGGAGCTGGCTTATGCGGAGTAGTTATAAATGGAGAAGGCCGATATTCATATTTTTCCTTGTCATTATTATCGTCTGGTATTTTACTCACACTTACCCGCCAAAAATTACGCTATCACCCAAAGAGGAGAAGCATGTGAAAGAACTATTAAATAAAATGGAAACTCACTGTGTCGGACGATATCTTATCGATCTTCCTGCTTCTTTTACCTTATTAAATGGAACAGAACCATTAGAGGAAAATAAATGGATTGCTGATATAGGATCACCAGAGTATTCGCATAAAATACACATTGCCAGTAAACGTATGTACTATCCGGCTTTTGAGAAACTGCTTAAACGGCGGGAAATGGAATTATCGGAAATACGTACGAATAATCCGGAAAACATGCCGTTCTTGAAAAAAATATGGCCACTACCAATAGGCATGAAAGGTGTTATCTTTGAACGAAATTTAGATTTTAGTGTAAATGATATGGTAAGGATGCTAGAGGGTTATATTTACAATGGCAGTGTTGCAATAAAAATAGAAAAAAAGACTATGAATGATTTAGCTCCGCGCTATAAAGAATATCGTGAAAGGTTGGGTAGTGAAACGAATAATATTCCAGGTGATATTGAAAAATTCAATGACTTGCTTTCTCGAATACAGGGAAGAGAGGGTAATGAAATACCTCGTATGACTGGCAGTTGTATGGCTAATATATTTCTCATGCCAGACAAAAAAGGCATGGAACAGGAAGATATTTCCTTCGTGTTTTCCAGCGAGAAAATCCCAGGTGTTAACTTTGTGATCAATACTGATAATTTTACTCAGGAAAAAAGTGGTTTACTGGACAGAACGGGTGAGATTCGCCAGGTATTATCAGAAACAGATGCAGAAATTTTCAGAAAAGGGCGTCGTAAGATAAATGGCATTAAGGCTGAAGAGATGTTGGTGACCGGTTCTGAGCCAGACAGTGATTATCCTGTTTATATTTTTAATCTATTTATGAATGAAACGCACGGCAGCAATCAAACACCTTATCTAAATGTGGCGTTAACGAATGAAGGAAATTCAGTTATCCCCTTTACAGGCTATAACCAGAATGAGCTCATAGATATCTGGAATGCTATAACTCAAACCATCAGGATACGGCCGGTTGCGATTTGATTTTTTCATCAGGGCGATTATAAAAATAGCAGCGCTCCTGGTTTTGGGCGAATACTGAGAGATACCTTTATGATGATGGGGTAGCATTTGTATTATCAGAATTACAAAGAGTGATTTTATTAACTCACACATCAGAGTTTATGATTATTTAAACACTCTGATTTTTATCAGGATATAAAAAATTTAATTAACAAGGGATATATTATGTTAGCACTGGCTC
>CANRKT010000035.1 GCA_947631255.1 uncultured Enterobacteriaceae bacterium | reverse complement strand
GTTCACAGATGACAGAGGTCAGTTCTGTGAACAGGTCTCACGCGTCCATAAGACACAAATATCTAGATGCTCCCTTCTAGCAGAGCTACGCTTTAACTGATTTTTCTGGCCAGTAAAGTAGCAAAGCGTAATTTAATCGGGTTACCTTGCTCATCCGTTTTATGAAGCGAACCAACATCTTCATTATATTCAATAAATTCCCACCCCTCATAATATTTTTTAAGCTCTCCGGGTTTAAAAGTAAACGAAAAGAAGGGTAATGTGCAGGGATAATCATCGGTATCCATGGCTGCGATAATTAAGTTATAGCCATTGACCACAGTATGCTGCTGCATGTTGGTGATTAGAGATGGGATCTGCTCTCTATTCAAGAACATAAAGACGACTGTCGAGAGAATAAAATCATAGTCTTCTTTAATCTCTACGCCATTAAGATCCTTTACTTCAGCATGGATATTAGAAATATTTTCCAGAGCTGATAAGTGCTTTATTTTCTCGATAGCGTTTTCATTAACATCCCAGGCTGTGACTTCAAAATCTTTCAGGGCCAGATATAAAGAGTTACGTCCACCACCACAGCCCAGATCGAGCACTTTTCCTGGCGAGATGATTTTTACCGCATCAATAACATCGGGATGCGTTGAGGTTAACTGGTATTTTTTAGCAAAGTAGTCTTCTCTGGTGCAATAGAATGCCAGCTGGCATTCGAGATCATCTGAGAATGAAACGATGCGATGCCATTGCTGTGGTTCGACAAAGGGCGTTTCACTTTCTGGGGTAAAAATTAATGATTGTGTGATCTCACCCTCTTCTGTCATCAATGCGAAAGTGAGAGAGCCTTGAAAAATCGTCAGTTTTCCCCAGGTTCCAGCTTTAGTGTTGTGTTTTTTTGTGAAACTTTCTGGTAACGTCTGGCTATTCCACTGAGGCATACTTTTATAAAGCATCAAATCATTCATTAAATTATTCCTATTTTTTTCAATCGGTTAATTCACATAACATCATAAATGCTTTTGGAGTGTGCTGCTCGCTAACGATAAAAGCACGTAGTTGCTTCATACTATCAAAACCTCGCGCAGCTATCCCTTGATCACTTAAACTTAGTTCCCAGTTCAGATCATCGCGCTGAGTTTCACCCGCCAAAAATAACGGGAGTTCTGGTGTTTTAACTTTTAACAACATCGGTGGAAAAACAACGGATCCTGCTGCGCCCAGAAGATTCTTGGCAAGCGTCAGCGAACTCATCTGAATAGGTTGCAGAAACGGCATCACCTTACCGTCGATTTCCGCACAGTCTCCAAGCGCATAAATATTCTCATCTGACGTTTGTAACTGTCTGTTTACGCAAATTCCACGTCCCGTTTTTAGCTGAGCCACGCGAGCTAATGAGATATCAGGTTGTATACCGATAGCCGCAATCACGGCATCAACCTTAATAACATGTCCATCAAGTAAACTTACAGATAATTCAGTGTCCGTTTTTTCTATGCTAACCAATTCGTTATTCAGAAAAATTCGAATGCCCATCTGACTAAATTTATGCTGTAAGCGGCAACTGATCTCAGCAGGCATGAGCGAAGCCAGTAAGCTATGTGCTTTATCTATAATGACAACCTGTTTACCTGAACGATGTAAATCCATCGCCAGTTCAGTGCCGATAAGTCCGCCGCCAAGTACCAAAATATGCTGTGCCTTTTGTAATACGCTCTGATGCTCACGGTATTCTTGCTGGCTATTAAATGTCACCATATATTCGCGCCCCGGAATAGACGGCACTATCGCCTGCGCACCTGTCGCTAATACCAGTTTCTGATAATTAAATGTCTGTTCTCCACAAATAATTTGCTTCAATTGGCGGTCAATCGCGGTAACACGGGTATTCATCTGTAATTTAAGATTATTGTCTTGTGCAAATTGTTCAGCGGACATCTGAGTCAAATCATCCGCTGATTTTTTAAGACTAAATACATGGCTGAGATCGGGCTTGTTGTACTGATTACCGCTATCTGCAGCAACCAGCATAATAGGAACCTGTTTATCCTGCCGACGAATATTGGTCACTAACTGACGAGCAGCAAAACCAGAGCCAATAATGGTGATTTGTTCTGTCATATTCACTCCGATTATAGTGGATCAAAAACGGACTTACCCAGAGCACAGCCAGGGCACAAGAATGATTCTGGTACATCAGACCAGGTTGTTCCTGGCTCAACACCTTGCATCGGTTCGCCAATTGCAGGGTCATAAACCCACTGACAAACCGTACATATCATTGCCCCCCCGTTTTTTTCCTCAGTTTCAGGCTCTAACACTTCAGCGACGGCGGCAGGCATTTCCTCAAGCGGATGCAATGCCCATTCTCGGGCAATCTTGCGACCATGTTCACGGCACTCTTCCAGCGCCTTACCATCCGGACGCCATTTCATTTTCAGCGCCAGCGAAATATCAAAACCGGAGTCCATCAGTCGGGTCTGAATACGGTCAACCGCCCCCCCCGTCCAGCCAAAACTACCGAATGCTGCTGCTTTTTTATTCCGAAAACGCAAACCCGCCAGTTCTTCAAGCATGCCAGCAATTTTAGGCATCATGACATTGTTCATGGTTGAAGAGCCGACCAGTATTCCTTTGGAGCGGAATACCTGAGTCAGGATTTCATTTTTATCATGTCGCGCAACATTATAGATTTTCACCGCGACAGAGGGATCTGTCTCATGAATACCCTGTGCAATCGCATCAGCCATCATTCGGGTATTCGCTGACATGGTATCGTAGAAAATAGTGATGCGGTCTTCCTGATAATCATTCGCCCACTCAAGATATTTAAGGACGATTTGTGTCGGATCATCGCGCCATACCACACCGTGCGAGGTGGCAATCATATCCAGCGGTAACTTAAAGCCGAGAATCTCATTTATTTTCGGGGCCACCAAACGGCTGAATGGCGTCAGGATATTGGCATAGTAGCGGATGCATTGTTCATAAAGCTCAATTTGATCCACTTCATCATTAAATAAATGTTCATCACAATAGTGCTGACCGAAGGCATCATTGCTGAACAATATCGCATCGCCTGTCATATAGGTCATCATGCTATCAGGCCAGTGCAGCATCGGTGTTTCGACAAAAATAAGCTGTTTGCCATTACCAATATCTAAGCTATCGCCCGTTTTCACTGTATGGAAATTCCATTCTGGATGGTGGTGATGACCGTTAATCGAGTCGATAGCATTGGTGGTGCAGTAAATGGGGGTATTCGGGATAAGCGCCATTAACTCAGTTAATGCGCCTGCATGATCTTCCTCGGCGTGGTTAATCACAATGTAGTCAAGGCTCTTCAAGTCTATTTCCTGTTGCAGGTTACGCACAAACTCAAGACTGAATTTTTGGTCAACAGTATCAATCAGAACATTTTTGCCTTCTTTGATTAAATAGCTGTTATAGCTGCTGCCTTTCAGGGTTTTGTATTCAGTTCCATGGAAATCACGCACTTCCCAGTCACGCTGTCCTACCCATTGAACATTGTTTTTTACTTTAATCGCCATGTCAGTTTTCCCAATAAAGTTATTTGTCTTTATTAACTTAAGCAAATGGCGTGCCAGTTTTTATCTGACTGATTTTATTAACATTAAAAATATAACAAGTTATTTTGACATAGGTGAAGTATAGTCATAATGACAATAACAATGTCGGAATGACAAATATGCGTTTATCCATTCAATCTCTGGCAAAAATTGCCATCGAGTTACAACATGGTTTATCGGGTCAGGATCGTTTTCAGACACTGATCAGTAGTGTGCGGGAGCTCCTGGCCTGTGATGCTTCAGCTCTGCTGCGCTATGAAAACCAGTTATTCAGACCGCTGGCAATTGATGGCTTATCTGCCGATGTTTTAGGTCGCCGTTTTTCGCTCAATGCCCATCCCCGACTGGAAGCAATTGCTCGTGCCGGGGATGTCGTGCGTTTTCCCGCAGACAGCCAGTTACCCGACCCTTATGATGGTTTAATTCCAGGACATGATGAACTGAAGGTACATGCCTGTATCGGCCTGCCGCTCTTTACCGATCAGCAACTGATCGGCGCTTTAACCTTTGATAGTCTGAATCCCCTGCAGTTTGATGATTTTAGTGATGAAGAGTTACGTTTAATTGGCGCTCTCGCATCATCGGCACTCAGTAATGCTTTGTTGCTTGATGCTTTAGAAAAACAGGCATTACCTGGCTCTAATCGTACTCTGAGGAACAAACAACACATCGCCAGCGGGGATGAAGAGATGATCGGTCTTTCTTCCCCCATGCAGCAGCTGAAACATGAAATCAGCGTGGTCGCAGGTTCAGAACTTAACGTACTGATAACCGGTGAAACCGGTGTCGGTAAAGAACTGGTTGCTAATGCAGTACATCATTTATCGGCGCGGGCATCCCAGCCGTTAATCTATTTAAACTGTGCAGCGCTACCCGAAAATGTCGCAGAAAGTGAACTTTTTGGTCACGTAAAAGGAGCCTTTACAGGAGCGATACATCATCGTATGGGTAAGTTTGAAATGGCCGATAACGGCACCTTATTCCTTGATGAAATCGGTGAATTATCCTTAGTACTGCAAGCGAAATTGCTGCGTGTGATTCAGTATGGCGATCTGCAACGTGTCGGTGATGATAATACTCGACGCGTGAATGTCCGTATTCTAGCGGCAACCAATTGTGACTTAAAAAAAGCCGTACTGGACAAGACTTTTCGTATGGATTTATTCCATCGTTTAAGTGTTTTCCCGCTCTCAGTTCCCTCTCTGAGAGAGCGCCGCGACGATATTGTATTATTAGCGGGATTCTTTGTTGAGCAGATCAGAAAGAAGCTGGGTTTACAGCAATTGAGCATTCCGGCGGATACCTTAGCGATGCTAGAAAACTATGCGTGGCCGGGTAATGTACGCGAAATGAAACATGCTATTGAACGTGCTGCAGTCCTCGCTCGGGCATCACAGCACTCTGAGGAAGTGAAGTTATCACGTGAGCTGTTTAATCTGGCCATAGCCGACACATCAAATGATAACCAGGTCAACATACCCGCTGATGACGCCTGGTCTTCACAAAGTCTCCAGCAGGCAACCTCGGCATTTCAGCGCGAGTTAATTAGCAGGACATTACAGCAGAATAAGATGAACTGGTCAGCCTGTGCCCGGGCGCTGGATCTTGATGCAGGTAATCTTCATCGACTGGCGAAACGACTGGGTATCAAGTAAATATCGTTAACACGACTTTTGTCAGCCGCGTAACAGAGACCGCTGTCATGTGTTCAATAATATACTTAGCCTGTATCTCGTCCTCGTTCAGGCTAAAAGACTGATACCACGCCTGACGGCCCATCTTCATGAACCTACACGCACAGGTTACTGTGAGTCCCGTCGCTTATGCTTGGGCGATAAACTGGCCAACAGTTTTTTGAGAGGATGGCCAAAACTCAGTGTTTATGACCCCCACTACTGCTTCAAAATATTGTACTTTCACTTCTGATTCTGCGAGTTGCTGTTCAAGAACTTTAATACGTTGTTCAGGGGCTGCGGAATTTGGGACAGAGTAGACGCATATAACGATAATGGACGTTTTTTATTCATATCGCTGTGTTGTGTTTTTGACATCACAGAATCGAACTTTTGTATCGATTCTGTGTGTAACATCCAGTCGTTCTGTTTTTATTCAGTCCGATTACTCAAGATATTTAAAGAATGGGGCGATGAGCAGCAAGATACCAAATACCATGACACACCAAGCTTTCCAATCGTTGAACTTTTTGAGTTTTTTGACACGAAATACCAAGTAGACAGGGATTAAGCAGGAAACTATTGCATACAAAGGGCTCCCTATCTGGAAGAAGACAAGCACAGAGAAACCTGTTGACACCCACGCTGTGAGTAATACAACAATACCGATAGAAATTAAGAAGTTTACTCGTGTGTGGTTAATTTTCTCTTTGTCCATGAAACGGGAAAGTAGGTTAATAACAAGACCTTTCACTGATTCCTGGAAGCCCAGATAAATACCGAAGAATGCTGTTAGAACCGCAAAAATATTCAGCATTGTCGTCATTACACTGACAACGGCACCGGGAATAACCTGAGCAGCAATGGCGAGTGCAGAGATGTTTTGTTCAAATGCCGACACGGCCTGTTCATGGCTGATAGAGAATGTGAAGGAGAAAGCAAAGAACAAGATAATGGTGACCAGTATGATGTATGACACACGGTGAGCACGGATAGCACGATAGGTCGCTACACGTTTGTCAGACTCCAGTTTGCGATACGCGATATTCATCGGGTTCAGGATCTGAACAAAAACCGCAGAGAAGAAGGCAAAAGGCACAGTTAACAACACATCACGGGTAAAATCGCCTAATGCCGGGAATGCGGTAATATTATTAAAATCCCAGTGAGGGATCATCACCAGTCCCAAAGCAACAATGATACCTACTTTAATAATAACCATTGGCCCGGAGATTTTGAACAGCAGTTTTTCTCCCTTTGAGGCAATGAAAATGAGTAAGGAAAAAGCAGCGATACGATATATCAGTGAATCAGAGAGAACACTTTCTGTCACCCCGAAGGTCTTGAGATAAGAAGCGCTATCGAAAATAACAGAAAGAGAGTAAATAAACACACCATGGATAAGCATTAAGAAATAAACAACACCTAATGCTATACCCCAGTTACTGCCGAGGTACTGCGTAATAATATTTGCATAGTCTTCACATTCTTCACTTTCAGACAATGTATTAATATATAACTTCTGCAACATATAGGTTGCTGGATACGCAATAATGAAAGCTAAAATAAAGACCCAAATACCTTTTAAACCGATCTGGATTGGCATTACAACAGTACCTGCGCCAATTGCCATACCAATACAAAGCACGACCCATCCAGTGTCATACATTGTAAATGGTATTTTATCCAGCGGTTTCGTAAGATTCTTTTTTGACGTTATATTCGCCATGCTAAATTCCTTTTACTTTCATTATGATTTATTATAACTTTTAAAAAATGTCAGCACTATTTGTTTTTTGATTGTTGAAAAAAAAAACACTTCCCAAGTATCTAAAGATTTTGTAGGGCTGTTCACTTTAACTCCAATGTACTCACCTCATTGCATTATTAAATCATAAGAGAGATGAGTGCATTATTGATGACTTAATTTTTCGTTCCAGTATTACGCTACTGCTTTACGGTAGCTTGTTCTAGTTCGTCAATTATATCTTCAGGAGTTTCCAGATAACGGGGAGTGGACAAGCCGATTGCACGACAGAAAAAAAATTTCTGGAAGATTATCTGAATCGTTATCGTTCTGATCGCAAAGGTTCACGTAGGATTGGGGTGTCTCATACTACGGTACTGAACAAAGCCCGCTATTACTATCTGGAACATTTACTGACCTATCGTTCTGTCCGACGCCAGGCATGTACATAGGTGGTTGAGAACGATGATCGGGTGATCATCATTCTATTGAGGGTATCGTTATATTGGCTGGTCAAACGCCCCATCTCGCGGGTTATATTATTTAAATGTTTGTCAGCCGCATAACAGAGACAGCTGTTATGCGGTATAAACTTGGTATTTATGGATAGAGCAAATAATTTTCACGCATCTTACGGTAAGCTTCTGACTGTTGCGCCCAGTTTGCCTCAACCTGTTTGATAGCTTGCTCTTTAGATAAATTTTGCTTGGTTGCTTCAAGCAAGATAGTTTCCAGAGAGCGGTCACCGGTCACTTTAGCCAGCCAGGTAGGACGTATTAAGAATGCCTCATCCTGATGTTTAAGATACTGGGCTTCTTTATCCTCTGCCAGCACAGGTGCATAACCGGCATTAACCATCTGATACCACCAGTCAACAAACAACGCGATACTCGGTTTAAGACCAGGGATAGAATCACGGGTGAGACGCTCCCCGCAAACTTCTTTACCTGCCTGAGGCCAGCCAGCTTTCGCCTGATTAGGGTCGACGGTATAACACGTATCAACGTAAAAATGCTTATCAGGAAAACCCAGTTGCTCAAACGGATGTTCCGATCCTCGTCCACTATTAACGCTAGTTGCCTCAAATACGCCCAGGGAAGGATAAAGAGCAATCGCTAAATCACTGCGTAAATTAGGTGATGGATATACCGGCAGTGAGTATGGCGTCTGGTGAGTATAATTACCCATCTTCACGACGTATAAATCAGACCCTGGCATCTGCCAGCGTTTATCACCGTGGCCGCTCCAGCCAGTATCATCAAAATGGGTTAGCCAACCTTCCCCAACGATCATCCTGGCAAATTCACCAGAAGTCAGACCGTGCACCATTGGGATCGGATGAATGCCAATTCCTGAAATATACTTTTCATCCAGTAAAGGTCCGTAGACAGCGCCTCCCAGAGGGTTTGGTCTGTCTAATACCATCAATGCTTTCTTTTCTTGCTGTAGGCTTTCCATCATATGATGCATAGAGACGGTATAGGTAAAATAACGTACCCCAACGTCCTGTAAATCATAAATAACCACATCAACATTTTCTAACTGCTCTGCTGTTGGATGGGCACGGCTACGGTTATCTTTATCTCTGCCATATAATGAGACAATTGGCAGGCCGGTTTGCTTATCCAGATGATCATCATCACCAAAGCCCGCATCCTCTTTTCCACGCAGTCCATGTTCTACGGAAAATAATGTCGTTACGGTAAATCCATACTCTTTTTCCAGTGCACGCAGTTTTTCAATTGCATGCTGGCCTTGTGAGTCAATAGAGCTTTGATTAACCATCAGCCCGACTCGCTTACCTTTTAACAACGGCCCATAAACGTCAGGCTGGTCAAGGCCCAACTGAATTTTCTGTTCTGCATAGCTATTGCCGGCGGACAGCATTAGGGCGCAAAAAAGTATCTTAAAAAAACGCATCTTAATGTATCTCTCTATTGAAATATTAGAAGTTATGGCGTAATTCTAATGCCCAGAACCAAAAATGATTCTGTGTTCTATTATTCTCGCTATCCCATGTTTTTTCCGGGCGATAGTATACATCAGCAAACAATGATGTTTTTGGCGTAAATGGATAGATCATCTGCAAACCATAGCGGCTACGATCTTTCTCTTTATGTAAAAATTCTCTATTGTTGGAGTCACGGAAGCTCTGCTGACCACGAACTAAAGAGTAACGTGTATAAGGCATCAAATTAATGCCATTATCAAACTTATATCGGTAAATAGCCCAGAGAAAATGCTCTTTGTTATATAATGTATTGACCAACTGCTCGTCAATATAAAGGTAGTTCAGCCAGAGTGAATTATGTTTATTGAAGGTAAAGTTCGCACCGCCAAAGTGTTCATTAATTTGACTCCAGTCGCGTTTATAGACGCCGTACTCTCCTTTCGCTCTTGCATAATCCAGTTTTCTATCAATAAGTCTGAAGGATAAACTGGCATTTAAACTGACGTTAGGATTAAGAGTATAGTTAATTTGTGGCCGGAGCCAGATTTCATGACGTTCTTCTCCTTTTCTCACATCCCCCATATAAGAAGGTGCTGCCAGCGCAGGGTTACTGATTGAAGGATAGTGCCAGTTATCATTACGATATCCAAGACGAAATCTGGCATTACCTTTACGATCAGCAAGCGTGAAAGGGAAAGTCCGTGTTGCGCCAACCTGCCAGCGTGTCCTGTCATACTCTGAATTATGATCCAGATAGGTTTTTAATATCTGCACATCGTACATCCACAGCGAGTTATTCTGATAGATGAAAGCACCAAAATAGGGGGATGAAGCCATGCTACCATCAAGAAATTTCCAGTTAGCATCGCTGTCAATTTCCTGCTCCATTCCAATATAAGTCTCAAAATTCCATTTTTGATCTTTAATTGTTTTTTGTGCAGCATCATGCTCACTCTCAAGCTTTTTTAATTTTTCATTTAACTTAAGAATTTCTTGATCATAATCTGTTTCAAAAGCATCAGCATTTACTACATGAGTGGCCAGAGATAAAATTATTGCGATATTAACCTGTAGAAAATCTTTTATTATTTTCATCGAAAAAAATTCCTTGCTCTTATTATTTACCAGGATAATCCATGACCACGTGCATAAAGAGTGGTTTTGCCATCAGGGGATTTAATATTAACCGGCAGCTTCCCTTGAGGAACATTCAAAGGCACAGCATCAGGTCCATCACTAATAAATAGTGTACGCAGACCACTCAGAATATTTGTTTCCAGTGCATTACGCACATTATTCGTGACATCGAAACCGGTTATACCGTAAATAGCAATATTCGACTTAACATCATGTAAATACGCAATGTCATAAGGGTTTCGAGTCGAAATAACCACTAAGGGAATATTTTTCAACTTGGCACGGTCAATAATTCTTTGAGCATTAGCCGGATTGTCTTTTAAGTTATAGGTTGCAAGAATAATCAAATCCTTGCCTTCAATATCGCTATCAATAGTCTGTGCATCTAGACCGTCCAGGCCAAGTTTAGCCACCCGACTCTCGAGAGCCATATCCACATTCGTCTCTTCAGCAATGCTGTTAAGGTGTTTAGTAATCAAATCATTGCGAGGCTGCTCATCAGAGTAGATGAAAAATTTGTTATGGTTTTTCAGCTTCCAGGGAAGTATTCCTTGATTTTCAATAACGGTAATCGCTTTCGCAGAGATATCATTCTCAGTCGCTTTATGTTCAGCAGAAGCCACAATGGTTTCAGCTTTTTCAGCAGACTTATGATCTGCTGAAATCCGCTTCTCAAGTTTGCTTTTAACAATACGAGTAGCAGATTCATTAATGCGTTGCATCAACTGAGGATCTTTTTCTGCCTGCTCTTTCAGGCTGGTATAGAGAGAATCGAGCTTTGCCACTTCCTCGGAATTACTGATAGCCACAGGCATTAGAATAATGTCGTTACCGGCTTTTATGGCCTCAGCAACGGCCCAGTCAGTATTAAAATTACTGCTGATAGCCCCCATTTCCATCGCATCGGTGACAATCAGCCCCTTGAAACCGAGTTGATTACGTAGCGTCTCGGTCAGAATAGGGTATGACAGTGTGGCCGGAGTACCTATTGTCTCGCCTTTTATATTCGTCAATTGGGTATTATCCAGAGCCGGAAGTACCACATGAGCAGTCATGATGGCATCGGTATAAGGCATAGCATTAACAAAAGGGGGTAATTCTGTGGTTTGCCAGGTCGCTTTGTCTATCTGTATCACTGGAAGCGCAAAATGCGTATCCGATATAACATTACCGTGTCCCGGAAAATGCTTCAGCGAGGTCATAATTCCGTGGTGATGAATGCCACGAATATAACTTTTTGCTAAGTCGCTGACCCACTCATGGGAGTCTGAATAGGAACGTACTCCGATAACCGGGTTATTCTGGTTATTATTCACATCAACAACCGGCCCGAAGTTAAAATTAAAACCTAATGCAGAGAGTTCCTGACCATGAATATCCCCTACTATTTCGGTCAGTTTTTGTGAGCGCGTCGCACCAAGAGCCATATTCCCCGGCATCTCTGTCCCAATACGCAGACGGGTGACATAACCTCCCTCCTGGTCGGTACTGATCATCAACGGCAGATTACTCCGCGCATCTTGAAGAGCATTAATTAATTTAATGGTTTGCGGTGTATCAATCAGATTCTCGCGAAACAGAATGACCGATCCCAAGTGATATTTAGCAAAAATTTCAGCAATCGCTGAATTAAGTTCAATAACGGGCTGCTTTTGGTCCTGTCCCTCATCCTGCCAGTGGCGAAAATCCATCATCACTATCTGACCTATTTTCTCTTCAAGACTCATCTCAGCGACCAGCTTTTCCGCTGCAGTCTGAGGCGCTTTCCACATCTGATGTAGCTGAGACTCTGGAATAACTTCAGCATGGCTTATAGCGCTAAAAAGTAGAGTAATAAGTAGTAGTTTTTTCATGAACCGGGCTCCTGACATCACACTGAAAATTATAAAAAAGCGAGTTATTAATAATTAGCAATCCCTAAAACTTGGCTATTTCAGTTCACAATACTGATGGTCTAAACAATGTCTTTCCTGACAATTCCCCACGAGTATGCTCTCTGAAATCATTTCTATAGCCGCTTATTTACCATACTTACTTCAATGAGGAATAAAATATTCCTATCAATGTGAATCATGTCACATTAAAGTGACTGAAGTCAGATAAAAGAAAAAACCAATAAAAAACAATAACCGTAAGTCATTGCTATAAATGCGGTTAACAAGGTAAGAAAATCATTATCTTTATGTTTTTTAGGAATTTTTTATTCCTTATGGCGTTTTTTTAATTTGGTTTCACGATAGAAACCAGGATGATAAATATACAGCCAGAAAGAACAGAGCTGTCAGGTAATGAGCGAGGTTAACTGATAAGATTCGGTGATCTAATTAGCTAAAAAACAACATCTAAGTAACTTGATATATGACAAATACAAACTAATTAATATAAAACTCTCAACAAAAGATTAAAACATTTCATTACTATAAGTGAATTTAATATATACTGCGTTAAAAATACTGAACAAACAGGTATTAAAACCTCACAGTTTTTTGAATAAAAACACATTTCATTACATAATAAAATCACCCTATATTTTCACATCATCATTATAATCATCAAGTTAGCCATGGTTTTGTCTTGATGATCTGTAATAAACATTACCATTCAATTTTTTAAAATACTTATAAAAATAAAAACAAAAATAAACTATACTTATGGTAAATATAAATCAAAGAGCAACGTTACCGCTGTGACATAAGGTCAATATTAGTATGGCAGAAGAAATTTTCAATACTGCAGCAATAGTCGATGATCATCCCTTAGCTAGAATGGCTATTCGTAGTGTTCTGGAAAGACAAAATGTAACGATAGAGCATGAGTTTGAAGACGGTCTTTCAGCATTTAACTTTCTGAAAAACTCACCGTCAGATATTGTTATTATTGATGTTGATATCCCTGCATTGAATGGCGTTGAACTGGTTGAAAAGTTGCGTGAGCACGGATATACGGGGCTGTTGATCGTCGTCTCGGCAAGAAATGAACGCTATTACAGCAAAAAATGTGCCGAGGCTGGGGCAAACGCATTTATCAGTAAAACACAGGAGATGGAAAGCATTATTACGGCTATTAAGTCAGCGCAAAAAGGCTACAGTTTCTTTCCTTTTTTTTTAAAAGAAAATAATGAAATACTGACGGATATGCAGCGCCTTGAGTCCTTGTCAACTCAAGAGGTGAAAGTGATGGGCTATATGCTTAATGGTCTCGATAATCAGCAGATTAGTGAAACGATGAATATTAGTAGCAAAACAGTCAGCACCTATAAGACCAGACTTATGGAAAAATTAGACTGCCATTCTCTCATTGCTCTTATTTCCTTTGCCCATCAAAATAAACTCAGCAAACGATGAGCAAATCAGTTCTCTTCATCCTGATCATTTTATCTACTATACTATCTCAGGCCTTCGCCTCTGAGGAACTAAAACTCGTATCACAGCAGAAAGCATTCCCTGTTTCAATTTTGTTAACTGAGGATGATAAACACTGGCTTAAAAGTAAAAAAACTCTACGTATCGGTGTATACCCTCAAAGTCACTCACCTGTTGTACAGAGTATGTTTACCGGCCAGTATCGCGGGATAAATGCTGATTATCTGGCAATTATAGAGCGTTCTCTTGATATCAATATCAAAGTAATTAACTTTGATAGTAAACAAAAAGCGATACTCGCTCTTAATCATGGTGAACTGGACAGTATTTTAACCGGACTAGAATATCCGCTCCAATTCGGCCCTTCATTTATCTCATCAACCGTCGTTACACATTCCTGGCCTAATTTGGTCGCCAGCATATCAAATATCATGTATCCGCTCTCCAGTCATGAAAGTGTCCGTATTTCTGCTGTTGGCAACTACCCTGATAGCCAATTTATTTATGAATCATTTCCCAATGCCAAAATTATCCGTTATAACAACTATGATAATGCACTCAATGCTCTCTCTTCAGGGGAAGATGACTATTTTATAGGTGACTCATTAACAACCAGCATCTGGCTTTCTCAAGAATTCAGAAATTCTATTGTCACCCTAAAATATTGGGAAAAACCACAAAAAAATAGCGTATTTTTATTTTCTATACAACAACCCAGATTACAACGTATTTTTAATAGTATACTAAGTGGCATTGATGAAAGCGTACATATCCAAATAGCACATTCAAATATTGATATAGGTGATCTGTCATTTCTTATTAACCCTGTCAGTTTTACCCCTAGCGAAAAACAGTGGCTAAGTCAGAATAAAAAAATTCGGGTGATTGTTAATCCATGGTACATTCCTTTTACTCTGATGGGTAGTGAGCAGGAAATTCGAGGGATTAGTGGAGATGTATTAAATCTAATCAGTTTACAGACTGGGTTAACTTTTGGATCAGTCGTCGTGAAATCTTATGACGAGATGATTGCTGAAATAAAAAAAGGTAACTGGCACATAATGGTGCCAGCAATTTATGGTACCTATAATGATATTTTTTCACATACTCAGTCATTTGTTAGTACACAGTTTGTCGCTGTCGTAAAAAAAGAACATCTAAACAAAGCAGTATTAATGCCAGGGATGCGTGTCGCTATAGCTAACGTACATCCTGTACTATCTGAATTACAAAAAAAACACCCAGATATCGAGTGGGTACCCGTAATAAATGGCAGTGTTGCGTTAAATCTGGTTGCCAACAATAAAGTCGATGCAGCCATTGCTAATCACTTAGCTGCACGCTATCTCAGTGAACATTATTACCCTGATCAGCTTATCTGGCAGACCATACCTGATTTTATACCAGCTGCACATGCCATCGCAGTGTCACCGGATCAACCAGAGTTAAACGCTATTTTAGACAAGGTTCGGGATAATATTCCGCAGCGAGAAATGTATCTGATAGCCAGTAAATGGCTACGACTACCTAACGTCAATATTAATACGTGGGAATTATACAACAAGCCTTTTTATCTGGTCGCTTTACTCGCGACCTTGCTCGTTGTCAGCAGTTTCTTATGGGCAATTTATCTAGCAATAGAAGCACGTAAAAGAAAAATTATGCAACGTTTGCTGGTTGAAGAGAAAAATAAAGCGGAACAAGCGAGTAAAGAGAACAGGGAATTTCTCTCCAGAATGAGCCATGAAATCAGAACACCTGTCAGTGCCATCGTCGGTTACCTTGAATTACTGCAAAACGCATCGGTATATTTTAAACCTGAAGATAAAGTTTCCGTTAACCAGACCGTTCAGGCTTCACATTCACTACTTAAACTGATTGGTGAAATTCTTGATCTTGAAAAGGTAGAGTCAGGAATTATTGAGGTCATCCCAAAATGGGGAAAAATAAATAACCTGATAATAGCTAAAATCGCCTTATTTCATGCTGTTGCCAGAAAAAAAGGGATTTTAATAGACTACACATCAAACGTTGCCAGCAATCAATTAATATTACTGGATTTTCATCTTCTGGGACAGGTGCTAAACAATACCATTGGTAATGCTGTAAAGTTTACTCAGCAAGGTAGAATCAACCTCTCTGTTTCATTACAAAATGAAATACTCATTATTGTTATCACTGATACCGGCTCAGGTATTTCTAAATGCGTACAATCACGTATTTTTGATGCCTTTATTCAGGCTGATAATCAAAGCACAGAGCAGGGTTCAGGGCTTGGCCTGACCATCTGCAAGGTACTGATGAATAAAATGAATGGCACTATATCGTTAGAAAGCGAGATGAATAAGGGTACCACGCTGACGATAACCCTCCCCGTTGAAACAACAATAGATACCGGTATGGAGTCAGCTCCTACTACTGATATTCCCATGAGTGTTGATCCTCAGCTACGCGTACTGATTGCTGATGATCAATCGACCAGTCGTTTATTATTACAACGCCAGCTTGAAATACTTGGTCTCAAATCAGATGAAGCCGCTGATGGTCAGGCGGCTCTTTCTCTGTTACGACAAGCTCACTACGATATATTGATAACTGACGTTAATATGCCCGTTATAGATGGTATTACCCTTGCAAAAACAATACGGGAACATGATACCAGTATCATTATTTGTGGCTTAACGGCCACCGCTCAAGTTCATGAACGTGAACGTTGTCTGGCCGCAGGTATGAATTATTGTCTGTTTAAGCCGATAAATATTCCACAACTGGCCTCGCTGCTTTCCAACATAAAGTCGCAAGTTAATCCTTTCTTTGATATGAAGCGGCTCACCGTATTAGCACAAGGGAACAGGTTATTGATGTTAACTGCCTTAAAAGATGCGCAACAAGAGAACTACAACGATCTTTCTAAGGCACATATGGCTCTAGCATGTTCTGACTATCAGGCGATGAAATATCATATCCATCGTATTAGAGGTACTGCAGTTTTATTGGGTTCCAAGGCTCTGGCAGACCAGACAGAATTACTCGAAGAGACGTTGCAGGTATCTGATTCTGATGATGGTTTGGCAGCGATGCTAGAGCATACTCTAACATTATTGACCGCGTTAGATGGCGCGGTACAAAATTTCAAACCTTAGGTGATGATCCGACACCGGTGAACAGATTATCAGCAACGAAATCCATGCTCCAGTACTGATCTGCCGCGAGTAGAGTTGTCGAGGAATATAACGAAAAGTTAACGATTACTGACACAAAAAAGCCCCACCAGGTAGACTCATTTTTTATGAGTAGGCACTATCGCACTAATTGATATTAAAACCCCTGATATTGAAGCAAAAATCAGGGGAAAAATGAAAGCATCTGAATTTCTTAGTGGGTTGTTCAAGTCAAAAAGAATCACTATAAAAAACATGCTTGTAGCGAATGTTGCAGAGGAAAATAATTCATTAAGTTTGTACTGCAAATTTTCCAAAGCAAACGGTGGTGTTTTTTTTGAAAAGGCATCCCACACTAAGTGAATCAAGAAATACGTTATGCAAATATAAAAATAAAAATGGGTTAGTTGCTGTGTATTTTGTGGGAGATACCAATGAGACTCTTGCAACCTAACCTACCAGTTGTTTCTTTATATACACTGCAGCAAGCGCGATAGCACCAACAGCAGCCATACTCAACGCAAGGTTGTTAGTAACGGTAATGGCTGGGATAGCGATTGACAGACCCCCCGTCAAAGCAAAACCTGCTCCCGCACCAGCCAGCATGGTTTTGATAAGGCTGATAATGTTAAAACTCATGTCGACCTCCTTTAACCATCTTTTACCAATAAGGTAATATTACAGGCTAATTCTTAATTGGCGCAACTCGCGTAATGTCAGTATTCGCCTTTAAACAAAGGTACTTCCCTGTGCCTGGTGTCTTAATGATTCTTAACTTTTTGGATCATGTACTGCGCATGTGTCAGCATGACACTGATTGATTGGCGTTGCTCAAGCTGACAGTGGCGCAGCACCTCAAGCTCACGGAACGCGCCTGATACTTCATGGTTGTTATTCGCCAGCTCGCGCAAGAGAACATGGCGTTGAAACTCGTTACGACCCTCTGATAACAAGGCTGTTATCACCTCTGTAGGTCCAATCTCACAGTTTGAATAGTGGTACTGGTAGTCGCATATTTCACGCAGTATTACCGGCACGCTCTTTTCAGCAATGCGCTAGGCTGCTTTCTTGTCAGTCTCTTTCTTGCTACGGCGAGCATCACGGACGCTCATTGATGTGTTAGCGGTATTAACTAGGTCGCCAAGGGTTTCTGCTTCGGTACGGGAATAACTTCCAGTTTTTCGGATCTGAGGCAGTACCTCACTGGTTACCCATTTGCGGAAAAGGTAAGGGATGCTACCAGGGGTGACCACATCGCGGCTACGCAGGATTAGTTACCTAATTGGTAATATTTGAAGGCTAAACGCACTCATTAATTCATATATGAGTCTTTGGGTTATAGAATGACACCAGCGTAACGGCGCATCGGGCAAGCCTATTCTCTGGGAGTAATAGAGAAATGACAGTCTCAACTGAAACGAACCACATGGTAACGCCTGTGCCCACCCTCTTCTGTATCTGGCGGGTACAGCCAGCCTTCTCCGCGCAACAGAATATGAATACGCGGACAGCCATAGCGGATGCGCGTCTCTGCAGTTTCCCGTATCCACTGAGTAATAGCCCGAACGTCACGATGATTACCTTGATAATTTACCTATTGAACGGTTTTACGAAGTTGATGAATAAGAGGTTTTTGTGGCTAACAAGAAGCAAAAATACTGGCCTGGGTATGCTTGGGAGCCTCGCTTAAAACGTATCGACTTACAGCTATCCCCTCTACTTAATCATTTACTGAAATAAATTCTCTTCTTACATGACGCTTAACAATATGAATGGGTTAATACTAATTTTCAGACCCATACTGGCATTTACAACATCATAAAATAAATCAAACCAAATAATAACAAGCAATTGATCAGGATCAATATTACTGAATTTAAATTATCGAATAAAAACACCATCATATCGAAATCAAAACCAGACAATTAACTAACAAGCTGAAAACCATGTGATTTTAACTTTAAAACAATAAGCATTAAGAACATACCTACAGCTGTAGGAATGAACCTACAGTAATATAAGGCTTCGCTGATATTACTCTCACCCTGTCATAAATATAATGCGTCCATACCATCAAAAGGTAGACAACAAACACAAAGGCATATTCTTTATACATCACGATTACAGTATAAACATTACTGCTAATAGAGTTAATTGAATCGTACTGTTTTTATTATATTAGTTCTTAATAAGACTCTTTTTCCATTTAATTTTTTAATGAATATCAAACAAGAGGAGTTGGGCAGTTAAAAAACTTAATACCATCTCGCTAACGTAATTTTTTATATTTTACGTAGTAACAGGCAAACACCAAAATCTAATCAGGATGACTAAGACATGAAAAAGAATATTATTGCAATCGCATTAGTTACTGTTTTTTCCGGTATGGGTATTGCTCAAGCAGAGGATGTAAGCGCACAGGCTGTAGCAACTTGGGCTGCAACGGCGAAAAAAGATACCAGCAGTAAACTGGTCGTAACACCACTGGGTAGCCTGTCATTCCAGTATGCTGAAGGTATTAAAGGATTTAACTCAGCCAGAGGTCTGTTTGACGTTACAGTTGAAGGTGACACAACTGCAACTGACTTTAAACTGACTTCACGCCTGCTGACCAATACCCTGACTCAGCTTGATCAGTCTGGCTCAACTCTGGATGTCGGTGTTGACTATAATGGCGAAGCTGTAACAGCAGTCAGTCCAATGACGATGATTGATACTGCTAACAACATTTTGGGCGGAAACTTAAGTGCATTAAGCAACGCTTATAATCAAGCAGGCCGTACTTCTGCTCAAGATGGATTCACTTTCAAAATAATCAGCGCCACAACTGATGGCACCACAGCAGCTACTGACTTCAGTGCACTGCCAGAAGGTATCTGGACTGGTGATGTTAGTGTTCAGTTTGATGCAACCTGGACTAGCTAATCATTATTTGAATAGGCAGAGGAATATTCCCCTGCCTATTTCAGGAATTTATCATAATGAAAAAAAATATTCTGGCAATCTATCTGTTTGTAAATGCTATTTTACCCGCATATGCTTTAGATGTTGGAAATATAACCTCATTTCTAAATAGCGATAGCAGCGTACTCAATAAAGAGATAAAAAACCCAACCGATACTGGGCGTCTAGTTAATATTAAAGTCGAACGTATATCCTCTCCTTTAGAAGATGGAAAGATTATTCCGATAGAAAAGCCTGGCGAAATTCTAATGACACCGGCAAGTTTACTTCTTCCTGCAAAAGCCAATGAAAACATCCGTTTTTTTTATAAAGGTTTGGAAGACGATAAAGAACGTTATTATCGGATTGTCTGGTTTGATCAGGCTTTGAGCGATGTGCAACAGGGTAATACTACAAGAAGTGCCATGGCTACAGCCTCCGCAAGAATAGGAACAATATTAGTCGTTGCTCCACGTAAAGTTAAATACAGCCATATATATGATAACGGTAAAATAACCAATACTGGCAATGCTACATTAAGAATTCTTGCCTATGGTCCCTGCCTGAAACGGGTGAAGGATAAAGAGTGTAAAGAGAATTATTTTCTTATGCCTGGCCGTGATCGTAAATTTTCTCGTGTAGATGTTAATAATGAAAATAGTCGTGTTGCACTCTGGCAGGGAGAGAGTTTTGTTTCTGTGAAATAGCATATTAATATTAATGGATGATAATAATGCCGTCGAATAAATCATTAGCTTTTTACAAAACTCTGATTGCTATATCCATAGTCTGTTCTGGAACTGTTGTTTTTGCAGACTCTGAAAGTATTCAACAAATCGATGGCGTTATTATCCCTCAAACATTTAGCAAAGTTTTGCAAGATGGTATGAGTATCCCATTATTCATTCACCTCAAAGAAAATATGGGCACGGAAGGCGATCAACGAATCGGCAATGCTCAAATATTTTTAGATAAGGGTAAGATTCGCATTCAAAAAATAGAACTAGAAGATAATAATGATAATGCGACAGTAAATGAACAAACTCGCCAGAAATTAAACAGCATTTCGGATGAAGCATTTAATCAACAACTGATTATTGATGTCACTCAACAAGCCCAGCTATCCCTGAGCTTAAAGCAATTGTTACTACAACTGGTGGTAGACCAGCAAGCTCTGGGGACGATTCTACGCCCTCGCAGCGAGGATATTGGTGAATCTAGCGTTAATGCCATAAGCAGTACAGCGGACTATAACCTCGGTGTTTACAACAACCAAATGCGTAACGGAGGAAGTAACACTTCCAGTTATTTATCACTCAACAGCGTAACCGCACTGCGTGAACATCATGTCGCTCTTGATGGCTCATTGTATGGTATCGGTAGCAGTAACCGTGACTTCCAGCTCTATAAAGCGATGTATGAACGTGATTTTGCCGGCAAAAGATTTGCCGCAGGCATGCTGGATACCTGGAACTTACAATCCTTAGGTCCGATGAATGCTATATCAGCCGGAAAGATCTATGGCATGTCGTGGGGAAACGAGTCTAATTCAACGGTCTTCGATAATACTCAATCCATTACACCCATTGTTGCCTTCCTGCCTGCTACTGGTGAGGTTCATGTACTCCGTGATGGTCGCTTGATGAGCGTACAGAACTTCAATATGGGTAACCATGAAGTTGATACTCGCCGACTACCTTTCGGGATTTATGATGTCGAGGTTGAGGTTATTGTTAATGGTTCCGTTGTCAGTAAACGCATACAACGCGTGAATAAAATTTATAACGGTCCACGAGGTTCGGGTGCACCTCTGAAATGGCAAGTATGGGGCGGAAGCTTTCATATGGAAAGCTGGTCAGAGGAAAATAAAACACTACCGGAAAAAGATAGCCTGCTGGCTGGCGTATCAGCAGCAGGCTCATTAAAAAATCTCAGCTGGGCAGCAAGTGGTTATGGATATGATACTCTTGGTGTTGCTGAAACCCGCATATCCCTGCCCATTCTTCATGCGTTTCAAGTCAGTATTCAGAACATGCTCGCAAGTGACACCTCATCGAGCATAATCAGTAGCGTTACGGCAACCTTACCAGGAGGCTTCAGCTCTATCTGGGTCAATCAGGAAAAAACAAAAATTGGCGATAGATTACGTCGCAGTGCAGCCAATAATCAGGCCATAGGGGGAACCTTAAACCTCAATGCATTAACTAATAAATTAGGCACTCTGACGGTGAGTTATAATGATGACCATCGTTATAAATCACGTTATTACACCGCTAATTATTCTCAAAGTATTTATTCTGGCACTTATGGTTCTATTGGTGTGCGTGCCGGCGTACAACGTTACAATAATATCGGCAGCAGCGCTTCTAATTTAGATAAATATATTGCTTTAGATTTCTCATTACCATTAGGAAATTGGTTAAGTACCGGTATGACACATCAAAATGGTTATACTCTGGCAAATGTTTCGGCGCGTAAGAATTTTGAAGAAGATAATGTCATCAGATCAGTAGGTGCTAATATTTCCCGCGCTATTTCAGGTGATACCAATGATGATAAAACATTAAGTGGTGGCGCATATGCTCAATTTAACACTCGATATTCTTCAGGAACACTGAACGTTAATAGTAGTACTGATGGTTATGTGAATACTAACTTAACGGCGAGTGGCGCTGTTGGCTGGCAGGGGCGACATATTGCAGCCAGTGGGCGCAATGAGGGTAACGCTGGGATTATTGTTAATACTGGTCTGGATAATAACTCATTGATCAGTGCTAAAGTAAATGGTCGTTCTTATCCAATAAAAGGGAAGTACAGCTACTTGCCACTCTCGCCTTATAGTCGTAATGAAATTGAAATTCAGAATAATAAAAACTCACGTGATAGCTATGATATTGTCAGCGGCCGTAAAACCAAGCTGACCCTTTATCCCGGTAACGTTGCAGTCATTGAGCCAGAAATTAAACAAATGGTAACCGTTTCTGGAAGGATCCATGCAGAAAATGGTGCTGTACTATCTAATGCCAAAATTAATAATCATATCGGCCGTACCCAGACGGATAATAACGGTGAGTTTGTTATGGATATCGATAAAAAATACCCAACAATTGACTTCAGCTATGGTGGAAATAAAAGCTGTGAAGTTGAATTAGAGCTCAGTAAAGCACGTGGAGCAGTCTGGGTCGGTGATGTGGTTTGTACAGGCTTAAAAACTTATACCAGAAATGAGATACAAGGAATAAGACATGAAAGCTAATCTTGTAAGGGCTGCAAGCTGCTTAGTTCTTTTATTATGGCAACACTCCGGCTGGGCTGTAGTGAATAAAATACAACGTTCTGATGCCCCTTCCAGAGAATTTGTTTTTATTGAAAATAATGCTGACGATAACTATTTTGTTACCCCAGGTGGTGCTCTGGATCCACGTATAACAGGTTCAAATAGATGGACAGGCCTAAAATATAACGGTTCTGGTCTCATTTATCAGCAAAGTTTAGGTTATATTGATGATGGTTTTAATACCGGGGCGCCTTCCGGCTGGAAGCTAGATATGTGGTTAGAAAATAGCAATATCTCTAATCCACTTACCGGCTTAAGATGTATCAACTGGTATACTGGTTGTGATATGGCAACGAGCCTCATTCCTCCGCAGATAACTGATAGCAAGGGGTTCTATGGCGTAACCGTCACACCCGGTGGTGCTAAATGGCTCCATGGTATGATGTCAGATATGTTCTATCAGCACCTGCAGCAAATGACTGTCGGTTCCAGTTTGAATTTTGAACTCAACAGCTGTTTTACAACTGTTGTATATGATGCAAACAAGGGTGAGCGCTGCGTGGATCAAGCTTCAGGGACTTGGTATGCTCGTAATATGGCACATGTTAAAGCTGCTCATTTACGTCTGATTAATACCAATGCCTTAACCGAAGTATTTATTAATACCGATGGTATTCCAACCCTGGGTGAAGGTAATAGCGATTGTCAAATGCAAACCATAGGGAATCGTAGTGGTATCAGTTGTAAAATGGTTAATTACACTCTACAACACAATGGGTTATCAAATTTATCTATTCAAATTTTCCCTACTATTACTAACAACACTTTAGCCTCATCAATTAATATTCAAGACATGCAATTTAGTCTTGACGGCAGGAACTGGAGATTTGTAAATGGAACGAGCTATTCTTACAACTTTAACGAAATGAAGAATGCCAATTCTATTTATATTTTTTTCTCAAGTAATTTATTCAGGCAAATGGTTGCACTGGGAATTAGCGATATAAATACGCGAGATCTTTTTAATTTCAGATTCAGAAATACCACATCTCCAGAATCTGGCTGGTATGAGTTTTCAACCTCAAACTCATTGGTAGTCAAACCTCGTGATTTTGGTATAAGTATTATTTCTGATGAATTCATAACGAAGCCAACCCGGACGGGCGATGTCGGGCAAAATGAACCCTCTCTGGATTTTGGCTATATCGTGACCACTAGCGGTAAAACAGCCGCAGATGAAGTTCTGGTTAAAGTAAAAGGCCCCTCTCGGGTTATTAATGGGCAAAGCTACTGTATTTTTAGCTCACCGGATAATGCAACTCAAGTTCCATTTCCAGCAAGACTCACCTTCACCACACGCAATAGCGCTAAACAAACTTATGATACTAGCTGTGATGATCAATGGCATGATATGACCCAGGCTCTCTGGAGTAGTACGCCATGGAATGATGCTTCAGGTGCTATAGGAACGCTGGAAAAAACCAACTTAGTATTCTCGATTTTAATGAATAATGCGCTTTCATTGCGTACAGTTAACAATAATGACTGGTATGGTGAAGTGAGTGCATCAGGCGAAATTCATGTAAAGGCGACATGGCGTAATGTTAACTAAACTATTCACTGGCAGTCTGTATCTGATAGCGCTTTTCTTACCCGTCACTGTCAAAGCCATTTATCTTGGTGATCTCACTTTCTCACTGGCTTCAGACCAGGAGTTTGTATCCAAGCGCATCGTTAACAATAATAAGTCGGCACGTCTCTATCAGGTATCAATTATCGGTATTGACAGCCCGAGTCAGCAAGAGATCAATACCAGACCCACTGATGGCGAGTTACTTTTTGCACCTCGCCAACTGGTTTTACAGGCTGGGCAAAGTGAATATTATAAATTTTATTACCACGGTCCTAAAGATAATAAAGAACGTTACTATCGAGTATCATTTCGTGAAATTCCTGCTCAGTATGGGCAGATAACTAATAAGATTGGAAAAGTCAGCCTTGAGCCCATCGTGACCATAGATACGATTATGGTTGTTCGCCCGCGAGAGGTGAACTTCAAGTGGCACTATGATGCTATCAATGGAACGGTAACGAATACCGGAAATACATGGTTTAAACTACTGACTAAACCCGGTTGTCATACGGTTGAAGAAGACGGTGATGCCTATTACATAAAACCAGGGAAAACGGTACGATCCTCAGAGCTACGCAAGAAAGGTAATCACTTTATTATTTATAATGATAAGTTTATAAAGATTTCTGATTCCTGCCCCGTGACTCAGGAGAAAAATAACGAGGAATAAAAAACTGATTGTAGGTGTATTACCCTTTATTTGGCAGAAAACCGCGTCTTATTCCTGTGGGTTCTGTTCCCTGACATTGTCAGGGTGCAGTTAAATTGGTTTATGTTGCGTATCTATAGTTAAATCTGCCAGGCGGCTGATAGCCGGATCGTTATCAGCCGCTTATTTTTTACCCCCTTCAATGTCTCCTTTATTTTCCCATCTTCGATAACATTTCCGGGCGCATAAATTTATTAATCACCAGCATAAAGAGTATCGAGGGTACCAACAGAATCAGTGCCGTAATCGACGATATCTGGTAATTACCGGACATACTCGCGTTATACAGTAATAGCGGTAAGGTGGTTATTTCAGGCGCACCGACAAAAAATGTCCCGGTAAACTCATCCAGTGATTCAAGAAAGACAAAAATACCAGCCGCAATAATACCGGGTGATGCCTGAGGCAGAATGATATGCCAGAAGGTAAATATCGGCCCTGCCCCGAGATTGCGTGAGGCACGGGCCTGGAGTGGATCTACCGAGGAAAACGCCGCCACGCAAATCCAGACCGCATACATCAAACCATGAACACTGTGCACCAGCACTACGCCAGCAATCGTGCCATTTAATCCCCACTGATAAAAAATACGCGAAATATTCATATATACCGTCAAGTTTGGAAAAGCCTGCGGAATAAGAAATAGCAGCATAAATAAGACTCTGAACGGCATGCCCCGCCGGGATAGCGCATAACCCGCCGGAATAGCAATAAGCAGGCAAACCACGACTGAAAGAATAGCAATAAAAATACTGGTTAATAGTGAACTGGAAACATCACTATAGGGGCTGAATACCTGATACCAATATTTCAGTCCCCACTGATTAGGCAGTGTATGAGGAAAGTACCAGCTTTCGGCTACAGTCCAGATAAGCAGGTTGAGCAAGGGACCAAACATCACAAAGGTAATAAAGATAACCAGAATGGTTTGTAGCAACAGGTTGCCAGATAATCTTTGGCGTCCTTTCAGCAGTAATCTTGCCGGTAATGTCATTGCGAGAGTTTTCATTATTCGTTCCCTTTCTGGCGCAGGCTGTGGCGCAGATAAAACCAAGAAAGCGCCCCGCAAATCAGCAGTGAAATTACACCTAAGGCATTCGCTACCGCATAATCACCGTAGGAATTAACCCGGAAAGCCATATCGACAGTCAGCATGGTCGGAGACCCGGTTCCTATCATCAGTGGAACAGAAAGAACTGACATCATCACCACCGTTGACAGTACCAGTGCCACACCAATAGCGGGCATCACCTGCGGCAGAATAATGCCAAATAAGATACGGGGTCGGGAGGCTCCCAGATTTCTCGCTGCCAGAATTTGCGCTTGTTCAAGTGAAGCCATCGCTCCACAGATTAACAGCGTCGCGAAGGCCAGTTGCTTCCAGACAAAAGTAATAATAATGCCCTTCCAGCCTAACCAGGAGACCGTATCCATGGGGGTAACCCAGTCAGTCGCTACCAGCATATTATTCATTAGGCCATTTTTAGCCAAAAAAGTACGCATCATCTGAGCGGCGACAATAAAAGGAATAAACAGCGGTAATCGGTATAAAAAGGCCAGCGCCCGTACCACCGGTTTGCAAGGTGACAGCGTAATCACCGCAGAAAGCGTAATCGAGATAACCGCTAGCAACGCGACGGAAATCAGCACGATAAGTACGGTAAACAGGATATCATTGGAATACAGCGTAAAAACTTTACTGAAATGTTCCAGCGTGAATTGTTGCGTTTTAGAGGTAAAAGCCGAAATCAGTGAGAAGCCCAGAGGATAGAGGAATAACACCACAATCATCAGAGCGGCCGGACTGACTAGCAGCAGATATTTTAACGATAAGCGCATGACAAACCTTATACCGATAAGGAGAATACTCAGAGCGAAACTTTATCGTCTCTGAGCATCAGAAAATCATTAGTTACTGACCTGGCTTTCATAGCCTTCTTTGATATCGTCAAAATAAGGTGCTATTGGGAAACTTTTGCCATATTCAGCCAGTGCTTCTGGTGATATTTCAGCAAACAGTTTCTGCCAGGTTTTCTCATCCAGTTGTGATTTCACATGTTCTGCGTCAATACCCGGATACCAGTTGAACTGTTTCACAATACCTTCAGCCTGTACTTCCGGACTGGTAGCCAGTTCAATAAATTCGCGAGCCAGTTGTGGTTGTGCCGCCTTAGCTGGTGTCACGTAATACATAGGTTGTCCTGGCATGCCCGGAGCCAGTAAACTCAGCTTCAGTGATGGTGGTAATTTGCCCTGATCTTTCCAGCTGTAGAACATATCTACCCATACTGGTCCCATAGTAATTTCACCGCGCGACAGCATATCGAGTGTCCCGGCATTACCAGGAGTAAAGGTCACATACTTATTAAAGGCTTTCAGTTTCTCAAACGCTTGTGGCCAGTCTTTTTCCACACTTTTATCGTAAGGTAGTGCAGATAAACGCTTAGCATCAGTGCCATAGGCATAAATCCAGCCCACCACAAAACTCACGCCAGACATACCATTTTTAATACCGTTATAGCCAAAAGACTGTGGATTATTTTGTGCCCAAGTGACCAGCTCATCATAAGAGGATGGCGGGGTTTTTATCGCATCACTATTCCAGGCAATCGCCGTCTGACTTAAGAACATCGGCATAACATAGTCATCAACGTTCACACCAAGCGCATTTTTAGCATTATCAGCACTAACCATTGAACCGGTTTTAATTTGCTGGCGATATTTTTCTAGCAAACCTTTTTCTACCAGCTCACCCCCCGCTTTCTGATGAACAACTGCAACATCAATATCCCAGGTTTTAGCACCACTCTCTTTTTGAGCCGTTAATTTTTCAACCACTTTATTCGAACCTGCATCACCAGGACCGGTACCTATGACTCTGACTTTGACACCCGGATGGCTCGCTTCAAATTTTGGTCCCAGCCAGGTCTTAACGTAATCCACCATATTCTGATCACCAGCAGTGGCGACATTTAATACAGTTTCAGCTTGTGCAGCGCTGCTTAGAAATAATGCAGTAACCAGCGCGAGTTTTGTTTTGGTAAACATAAAATTGCCCTCAGAGTAATGGAATAATTTTAATGCGTATGATGTGTATTAAAAATATGCAGCGCTGATGCTGGGATCTGTAATTTCACTGGGGTGTTAACAGGCCAGCATTGTGGTGAATCGGCAAGAAATAATCGGTCGTGGCAACGAATTCCGTGACGGTAATGGTGTCCGAGAAAAGCATTCTGTTCGACGATACCTTCAAGAGTTAATCCCTGTAGCGGTTTATCCTGGTTTAGTACTGAAAGAGCAACATCGATACTACGAAAATAGAGCAAGCTTTCCGCTTGATATTCATTCAGCAAATTAAGATGATATTTACCGCCCATCGAGGTCGTTATTTCAGCCAATGAAATACGATTGTCAGCCCCCATAAAATCAGCCACAAATGGTGTAGCAGGACGCTGATATATATCTTCCGGGGTACCAACCTGTTCAATATGACCATTATTTAGCACCACAATACGGTCAGCCATGACCAAGGCTTCTTGTTGATCGTGGGTGACAATAACCGAAGTAAAACCGAGCTTTTTTTGCAGTAATTTAATTTCATGGCGCACACTCAAACGCACCTTGGCATCAAGATTAGAGAGCGGTTCGTCAAGGACTAGCACATCCGGCTCGATTGCCAGCGCACGCGCCAGTGCCACTCGCTGACGCTGGCCACCAGAAAGTTCCGTTATTTTTGCCTCTGCTAACCCCTCCAGATTGACTGTCTGTAATAATTCATCAACCCGCTGTTTAATCTCATGGCTTTTCCATTTACGTAGTTTCAGGCCATAACCAATATTACGTGCCACCGATAAATGCGGCCATAAGGCATAGCTTTGAAAAACCATCGTAATATTACGTTGTTCCGGCTCACTCATCGTGATATTCCGACCTGCAACAACGATACTTCCCTGCTGTACGGGAATAAAGCCACAGAGCGCATTTAATAATGTGGTTTTTCCGCAACCCGAGGGGCCAAGCAGAGCAATCATTTCGCCTTTATTGACTGCCAGATTAATATCTTGCAGTACAACTTTGTCGCCATAACTAATTTTCAGTTGGGCAATATCCAGGTAGCTCATTAGGGTATCCAGACAGTCTATTTAATTTTTTCGGTGCCGATGAACACGTGTTCATTTATTTGTAAAAAAAATGAAACGTAAATCCGACACTATGTGAGCCTACTCTGGCGTGTCTTTGTGACACTTTAATTAAGTGCGAAAAATTTTTAGCGAGGAAAAATGAAAATAGACGTTCTCGGTTGTGGTAGCGCATTCTCTCGCTGGCAAAATACTTCAGCATTAAGAGTAATGGATGGTCATTACCAATGGCTTATTGATTGCGGTCCGACCATCCCCCGAGCATTATGGCAACGAGGAGGAGAAATTAATGATATTGATGCGATATTCTTTACCCACGTCCATCCAGATCATTGCACTGGGCTGACGGCATTACTTAACTACTGGAAAAGTTTTTCACGCCAAAAACCACTGGTCATCTACAGCCAGCCGGAACAACGTCCAGTATTAATGCAACTGGCGGGGCTGGCAAACTGGCCCGCGACATCTTTAACCTTTGCTATTGAATGGCGTGACAGTGCTACTTGCTGGAACTGGCAGCACTGGAAAATCCAGACTGCAGCGACTTTGCATGAAATTCCCAATCAGGCGATCCGGATAGATACTGGTCATTACAGTCTTTTTTACAGTGGTGACGGTCGCCCAACTCCAGAGTCAATCGCGTTGATGGCGGGCAGTCAGCTCGCCTTTCAGGAGTGCGCGTCGATGGTATCGCTGGCACATGATGCTTCCCATGGTGATTTTCCCGGCTGTCTCACCCTGTTTCAGGAATTGGCCTTATCCAGACTGGGACTCTATCACTGCAATGACGCTATCTTGCCAGCACTGAAACAAGCCTGCCTGTCCTATCCGGGCCTATTTGTCAGTGAGGATGGTTTACAGTATGACTTCCCTCAGCAGCAGTTCTTTCACATGGAATATCCGCTGTGAATTCGCTACCCGGCAGACAAAATGTGACCGCCCAAGATGTCGCCAGTAAAGCAGGCGTATCCAGAGCCGTGGTCTCCCGGGCACTGAGTAATAACGGCAGTATTTCCCCAGCAACTCGCGCCCGTGTATTACAAGTCGCGGAAGAGCTGGGTTATCAAGTCAACTTTTTAGCACAAGGACTTAATCGTCAACGCACTCACTTAATCGGGGTGATTGTTTCTCATATCAGCGATCCTTTTCGCAGCTCACTACTGGATGGGTTACTGGGTGAGATACAGCGTCATGGTTTTCAAGCTCTGGTCACTGAAATTCATAATGAACAGGAATTGGCGGAAACCTTGCGTAATTTTACCCAATTTCGCGTTTCAGGAGTGATAGTGACTTCTGGTAAACCACCAGAATCTCTGGTCAATCAATGCGTACAGCAGCATATCCCGGTAGTCGGTATTAATCGTCAGCCTGATATTCCAGGCGTAGATTATGTTTGTTCCGATAATGTTGCGGGTGCGACCCTGGCGGCTGAGCAGTTAATTCGAGCCGGTTACCATCGTTTTGGCTGGCTGAATACTCAGAACTCAACCTGGGCGGGTAGAATGCGCGGTGAAGCTTTTAGTCAGGTACTGCAGCAATCAGGAGTGGATATCGAGCAGAATCTCGTGCCTCTGATTGCCAGTCAAGAAGGATATCACGGCGGTTTCCTGGCTGCGTTACAAGCCGGTGAAGGTCTGGGAGTATTTTGTGCTAACGCCCAATTAGCCTGCGGATTTCTCGACGGTATGCGAAAGCTAGGCAAAAATGCTCCGGAAGATTTTCAGCTTATCGGCTTTGATAATACGCCACAAACCGAGCAATATAGTTACCAGTTAACAACGCTACATCAGGACATTATGGAGCTATCCCAGCAAGCACTTGCTCATCTGCTGGCACGCACCCGCAATCCGACACAACCCTCACAAATTTCCTGGGTGAAAGTGTCATTAATTTATCGGCGCACATCGCCATCTATTTGATAAGAGCGAGAAAATGACGGAACAACAACAGCAAGAGTTATGTAATTTAATTCGCCAGTTAGGTGCAAGCGCGCAAAAGCTACGTGATGCAGGATTGCAGATTGAAACCAAAGGTCGCCAGGATTTTGTCTCCGAAGCTGATGTGTATGTTGAGACCGAATTAAAACAATGGCTAGGTGAGCAATTCCCACAGGATGGTTTTCTTGGGGAAGAGAGTGGTCTGATTGCTGGGGAGTCTGGGATCTGGGTGCTGGATCCGATAGACGGCACCACCAACTTTATCCAGGGTATGGACTACTGGTGTATTTCGCTCGCTTACGTAAAACAAGACATTATCGAATTAGGGATAATCTACTCCCCTGATCGTAATGAATTTTTCTTGGCTCGCCGTGGTTCTGGGGCTTTTCTCAATGGTCAACGTTTATTCCTGCATGAGCCAGCCTCTGATTCCGTGATAGTGGGTATGGGACGATCCAGCCGTACCACGGCGGCACGTTATACTCAGACTCTTGAATCTATACTCAATGACGGTATCGAATATCGTCGCTTTGGCGCCGGAGCGCTAATGCTGGCACATGTTGCCGCCGGCCTGGTGCATGCTTATTACGAAGAACATATTAATAGCTGGGATGTACTGGCCGGATTGCTACTGATAACCGAAGCCGGGGGCAGCAGTAATGCGTTTCTGGAAAATGAGGGTTTACTAAAGGGTAATACTGTATTAGCCGGCAGCCAGACAGTCCTGTCGAGACTTTCAACACTTTTAACACCACTAAAATAGTATTATTGCTATTCGCTGCTCGATTAGGCAGCGAATTCTCACAACCAACGCTAAAATCACATCTGCTCTAATCAACCTTCACTCCAAAACAAACCCAAAAACATCATCTTTAAATGGATAATTTATGACTCAACGGAAGTGTATTCCCGCCCTCTTCAGCAAGCTTAGTACTCGATTAATTCTGCCCGGGCTGGCATTAGTTATCTCCCAGTGTGTACAAGCCACGCAGATAACAGAGGCGGTCAATTTTACCCACAAAGACTGGGATTTGACGTGCGATAACACCCTGATCTGCCGCGCAGCGGGCTACTCATCCGACGACACCTATCCTGCGGCAACGGTGTTAATTACCCGTGAAGCGGGTGTCTCTACCCCAATCACTAATCAAGTCATGCTGGCAGACTATGAGGGTGAAGCCGCACAGAAAAACCCTGGGGCTCCGGTATTACTGATAGGTCAAAAATCGCAGGGGTCGTTATTGGCTGAAAGTGAAGGCAGCTGGAAAATGAGTGAAGCTCAGTTCAGTGCCTTTAAGCAGGCACTACAGCGTGATACCACCATCAGTTTTAAAGATAATTCCAATGAATTCGTGTTCTCTGGAGCCGGTTCGAATGCTGTGTTACTGAAAATGGACGACGTCCAGGGCCGTATCGACACACCTGATGCGTTATTCAAAAAAGGAACAGCCAACGAAGCGGGCATCAAGCCAGCCATTGAAGCCCCGGTGATTGTTAAAGCCCCGGTGACTGATGCTCAAAGTCGCGATATGACCGTTCAGGAAACCGCATTAATTAAATCACGAATACTGGAATTAAAGAGTACGACAACCGATTGTGATGAAGAACTACTGGCCGAAACATGGCAGATAGCCAGCCTCAATAGCGAACAATCCTTAGTCTCCGTGCCTTGCTGGAGAGCAGCCTATAACAGCGGTGATATGTATTTCGTTATCCACAACAATATGAGCGTTCCTCCCGAGCTGGTAACCGACAGTGCCACCGACTATCAAGACGGCCTGCTGTCATTTTCTATGAAAGGTCGTGGCTTAGGAGACTGCTGGAGTTACCAGCAATGGGTCTGGGATGGTCAACAATTTGTTGTCAGCTCATCAGGTGATACTGGGCGTTGTCGTTTGATTCAAGCAGGAGGAGCCTGGGATATACCACAGATAGTGACTCGAATAGTCACCCGTTGAGCGTATAAACCACTCTAATAAAAAAACCGGAAAGCCATATAATGCTATCCGGTTTTTTATCCGCTACGCAGTGGGCCTGACAAACGTCAGTGACTCTCACTCCGTTATAGCCGTTCCTGAGCTATTTTTTATCTGAACGGGTTATTGCACTGTCTTGCTTGTCCGCCAATTTATCATTATGTTCCAGGTGCCAGAAAGAACGGGCACGCGGGTGAATAAAGAAGTGGTTCCGTGGCGCATTATGCGTTTTGATATGCACCATGGTGATACCCGTTTCTTTATCTTTCTTATCGTGCAGCGCATAGATAATAAACGGCACCAGGAAAATCACCACAAAGCTGACACCCAGCAACGTCACATAAGTATCTGCACTTCCGCCAACAGGTAATGAACTTGGTGGGAAGAACGAAACGACAAAAGCAAAGATAGAGATAATCAGTCCAACAAAAGCAAGAACCAGCTTAACACTTTTACCTCCTGGTATATTAAAGGCGCGTTTCTTTTCCGGTTGTTTGCGAACCAGATGGATGTAACCGAGGAACAACATAAAGTAGCTGCACAGGTAAATAACGACTGTCAATGCCAGAGCAATCAGGAACGACATATTACCGCCGCCACCGGTGTTGGTCAGAATAATGATGGCTACTGTGGTGATCAGTAATTGAGAAATGACTAAGGTTACAGGCACGCCATTTTTGTTCACTTTAGAGAACGCTTTCGGCAAAATACCTTGCTGAGCGGCAACGTACATGCCACGTGAAGGCCCGACAATCCATGAAGCAATTTCTGCCAGCACACCCAACAGCAATAACGCAGCAATAACACGTACTGCCCACTCAAGTGTGGTGCTGAAATGACCAAACAGGACACTAAATGTTTGTACTACTCCTGCCGACAGGTTGATTTCATTGTTTGGAATAACCGCTGCAACAGATAATCCGCCAATTGAGCTTAAGCAGATGGCCGCTATCATCAGTAACAACATGGCAGCCGGATAATCCCTACCCGGATTTTTCATTTCATTGACGTGGGTTGCAGAAGCTTCAACACCCATATAACTTAAAATAAAGGCAACAAATACTACCATGGTGCCGATTTTGGTGAAGTCAGGGAAGAATGTAGCAGCACTGATTTCAATTGCCAGTGGTGCACCACTGACTAAGTAGCTAATAGCCAGAACAACTAAAATCAGGGCTGGCAGCAAAATACCAGCAAAGAAACCAACTTTCGCAATCGTTGCAGTATATTTAGTGCCACCAAACTGAGTAAACGCGAGTCCCCATAAAATCACTAATGCAGCAATGGTTTTAATAACCGGGTCAGTATTCAGTTCTGGCCAGTTCAGAATATATGACAAGGCCCCGAGGACAAAATAGAGCATTGGAATAAAGCCGACTGCAATTTGCAGATAACCAAACGAAATAGCGGCAAATCCCCAGCGTTCACCCAAGGTATTAGATACCCAGGCAAAAACCCCTCCCTCTTCCCAGCCTTCTACGGTTGCCATTTCAGCAGCACAGAGAGCAACAGGAATAAACCACAGTAATCCCCCTAATAAGAGAAAGAAAACTAAACTGAAGCCTGACGTGGCGAAGGTTGGATATTCATAAACCGCCATCACCATTGATGCTGTAATTGCAAAAAAGCCCAATAACGTTAGCTGTTTTGCTGCCGGAGCTGTCGTTGTTGTCGCCATAGATACTCTCTTGAAGCACATGGAGTAAAATAAATCAGTGAATAACTGATACCTGCTGTTCAAAGGGTCAGAACCCCCTTTGAACAGTTGTGGATACAATGATTAGCTATGGTTGAAACTGGTGCCGTCTTTGTCAGACAGTGGAACACTCACAGGATGTGTTTCGAAATACTCTAAAGTACGTTTAAAATCGTCCACCAGTAAAGAAGCCAAATCCAAGCTGACACCGTGGCGTACCAGAATACGCTGAATCACCATATCTTCACGATTTGCGGGCATGGAATAGGCCGGTACTTGCCAGCCACGGCTGCGTAATTTATCGGCGATATCATATAAAGAGTAGCTAACTTTGGCGCCTTCTTTAATTTTCCATGCCAGGGCTGGAATACCACTTTTACTGTCGCCATCAAAAAGTATCTCGAATGGACCCAGCTTTTCAATTTCGCGAGATAAGTACTGCGCTGTGGCGTAGCAAGCATTATGTATTTTTGCATAGCCATTACGACCCAGACGCAGGAAATTGTAATACTGAGCGACAATCTGCCCACCTGGACGAGAGAAGTTCAGTGCGAAGGTTGGCATATTGCCACCCAAATAGTTCACATTGAAAATCAGCTCTTCAGGCAAGTCTTTCGCTTCACGCCAGACAACCCAACCGGCACCCAGTGGTGCTAAACCAAATTTATGCCCCGAGGAGTTGACGGACTTCACACGCGGTAAGCGAAAATCCCACTCCAGCTCTGGTGCGCAGAACGGAGCCAGGAAGCCGCCACTGGCACCATCCACATGAATAGGGATATCTAAACCGGTATCTTTCTGTAATTGATCTAAAGCGTCGCTGATTTCTTTAACCGGCTCATACTGACAGGTAAAGGTCACACCTAAAGTTGGTACTACACCAATCGTATTTTCATCGGCACGCTTCAAGACTTCTTCCGCGTTCAGAATCAGGCGGTCACCCTCAAGTGGCACTTCACGTAGTTCAACATCAAAATAACGAGCAAATTTATGCCAGCAGATCTGCACCGGGCCACAAATAAGATTAGGTTTATCAGTCGATTTTCCCTGAGCAGCACGTTTTTTACGCCACTGCCATTTTAATGCCAGACCACCCAGCATTGCCGCTTCTGATGAGCCAATCGTTGAACAACCGAGCGTATTTTCCGGATCAGGTGAATGCCATAAGTCCGCAAGCATACGCACACAACGGCTTTCCAGCTCTGCGGTTTGTGGATATTCATCTTTATCTATCATGTTTTTATCGATAGATAAGTCCATCAACTCACGGATTTCGTCATCCACCCATGTTTGACAGAATGTTGCTAAGTTTTGGCGTGAATTACCATCAAGCATAAGCTCATCACGTATCGCACTGAATACATTACGAGGATCCCGCTCTTCTGTAGGGAACTGGCTTTTTGGTAATGTTTTGGACAACTCAAGCGATCCATAAACATCATCCAGTTCGCTATAATTTGCAGATCCTGATTTCTTATTCATAAATAATCCCTCACTAGCTAAGTGTTTACTATCCGATGAATATCAACTCATCTATAACATAGAATAAATATAGATTTTTACAAATCTATATTTAAGATAA
>CANRKT010000034.1 GCA_947631255.1 uncultured Enterobacteriaceae bacterium | reverse complement strand
TGGTGTCCCCTGCAGGAATCGAACCTGCAACTAGCCCTTAGGAGGGGCTTGTTATATCCATTTAACTAAGAGGACTTCACTGACTTATGGTTGCCCTTGTTTCAAGGCGCTCTGATGTTACGCAATATTGGGTGATTCATCAAGTTGTTATGAAGTTAATAGCGGTAGTTTTCCGCATTAATTTCATACGGGTGCGAATTTGTTTGTTTATTATTCATTGTAGGATATATGATGTGGCTGTGGCGTTGCGTACGGAAATGATGGGTATAGATAACAGGTTGTTTTATTATCAATTCAGGTGACTGTTTGTATTATCACCTTTGCCAGATAAACCAATAGTAATCGGAGTTTCGCTGGCGAGGAACATCAATATAGTTACCGTCGATGTCTTTCTGGTAATAGCTCCCCTTACGAACGTAATAATGTTTGTTATTATTATCGACAACGGTCAGGTCAGAAGGATATTTTTTGGTGGTAAAACAAGAGTGTATTCAGCGCCTTGTTTCCTGTAATTGGTGTCATTGAGAATATAGTACGTGAGCCCGCTGAGAATGAATGTGGTTGTCAGTGCCGGGAGAAAATCAAAACGCGGCGACCTGGGTCTGCATAAACCCGTGACAGTAAGACTATTATTGTTGCTATGACCAAAGCGCAGATGTTTTTTCACTGAACGTAAATCCTTTAAATATTAATAAAGGGGAATACAGCCTGGTGTTGATTGAATTACCATCACTAACGACAATTTTCTATTGGTCTTAATCTGGTTTTACTCTTTTCATATTAATCTTATTTTTTATGTATGAATGAGTCTCTTTTTGATATGTCTCTTTTAAGCAGCGTATTGCAGTCAATTTATTGGCGTGTATTTCCTTCATGTTTATCTTTTTAAGTGAAGTGACTTCAGGCCTTTTTTATGACGTTATTACATGATACCTGGGTCATTATGCATAAATTTGTTGGCACTATATGGCGCGTTTTTGGTTATACTTTACACGTATTTCTAAAGGTGACCGGTATAACGGGCTGGTGGCTGAGAAAGTTAAGGTAGGGGGCTGTATCGCTGCCTTCCTGTAATACCAATAATTTAGTGTATAGTGTAGCAAAAAGCAGTAATCGCTACAAAATTGAACGGGCATCTGGGTAAAATTCTGCCAGGAAAGATAAATATTTTGGTAACCAGTACCTTATTTTTAACGCCCAGAAAGGGCGAACAAAGCACTGAAAGCGCAGATTAAAAAATTGGAGACGCTTATGAATTTTCGCCTGACCGGACTGGCATTGGTAACCACCTTACTACTGGGGTGCGCTAGCTCGGCTGATAAAAACCCACAAGAGCGTTCTGATCCGCTGGAAGGGTTCAACCGAACCATGTTCAACTTCAACATGAACGTGTTAGACCCTTATCTTGTTCGTCCGGTTGCCGTTGCATGGCGTGATTATGTCCCGCAGCCAGCACGTAACGGTCTGAGTAATTTTACCAGTAACCTCGAAGAGCCTGCCTCAATGGTGAACAATTTTGCCCAGGGCGATATTTCTCAGGGAATGGTGCATTTCACTCGTTTCTTCCTGAATACCATACTGGGAATGGGTGGCTTTATTGATGTTGCCGCTATGGCAAACCCGAAACTTGAGCGGACTTATCCGATACGTTTTGGCAGTACTCTGGGTCACTACGGTGTAGGTTACGGTCCTTATATCGTGTTGCCAGGATACGGTAGCGCTACACCACGTGAAGACGGCGGTGAATATGTTGATACTCTTTACCCTGTGTTGTCCTGGTTGACCTGGCCGATGTCTATTGGTAAATGGACTTTGGAAGGGATTGAAACGCGCGCGCGTTTACTGGATAGCGATGGCCTGCTTCGTCAGTCTTCTGACCCTTATATTCTGGTACGAGAAGCTTACTTCCAGCGCTATGATTTCCTGGCAAGTGGTGGTCAGTTAACTCCGGAAGTGAATCCCAATGCGGCGGCAATTCAGGATGAACTCGAAGATATCGATGCACTTTAGTATTTCCTGAAGATAAAAAAGGCGAACTTTGGTTCGCCTTTTTGCTATTTAATCGCGCATGATTAAGCGTGATTAGAATGAGTAGTTAAAGTTGGTGCCATAAAGCCAGGCTTTACCTTCAGAACGGAAGCTATAAGGACCTTCTTTTATCTCAACACTTTTCCCGTGCATATAAGAGATACCGACATCAATGGAAGCATCTTTATTAAAGGCATAGGTTGTCCCGGCGCTGAGCCAGAAACGGTCCTGATCAGGAATGGAGATAGAGCGTGTATTAGCAGGTACCGGGCTGTCATCAAAAGCAATACCGGTGCGGAAGGTCCAGTTCTCATCCATAAAATAAGTGGTACCGATTGCCAGACGATAAGCGTCTTTAAAGCGCTCATCTTTCAGGAACAGTAACTGACCGTCTTTTGTTGTGGCTCTCAGTTCTTTAAACTGGCTCCAGCGGGTATAAGCCATACTGTAGTGAACGGCCCATTTAGGTGCAATGGTATTGTAACCGGACACTTCCCACATTTCAGGTAAGTTCAGGGCTAAAGAACCCGGGATGGTTTCACCGCCGGTACCGTATAAGCCATAGTCCCCTAAAATATTGTTATAGGCAGAAGGTAGGTCGCTTTTATAATCGCCATCAAAATCAATTTTGACTTTTGAACGATAGGTTAACGCGTAGCGATTGCCCTTGTTAAGCTCATAAAGTACCCCGGCGTTCCAGCCAAAGCCCCATTTATCCCCTTTCAGACTGGTAATCTGCATATTTGCCGGGATGCCAGCAACGGTACTTTTAGTTCCAGGGGGTAATTTACCGCTACCCGCTAAAATTGAACCTAAATCACCCGCGTAACGCTCAATTTTCGCTTTTGCGTAAACCGCATTCAGACCTAAACCGAAGCTCCAGTTAGGATCAAGCCGCCAGGCTCCGCTCAGGTTAAAGTTAGCGGTCTGCAAGTCCGTTTTTCCGCCGACTGAACCGGCACGATAGCTATTATTAAATTCGGTTGCCAGCCCGTAGTTGGAAGTTACCGAGATACCCCAGCCAAATTTATCGTTAATGGGGGTGACGTAATGCAGGTTAGGCACCAAGGCATTAGGGGCAATATTTTTGGCATCGGTGCTTCCCCCGGCTGGGGAGTTACCAAAAATGTTGACATCTGGCTGGATAAAAACAGCACCACCCGAGAAAGAGGGTCTGTCAAACATCATAATGGTGGCAGGGTTACGGCTCGCTGAACCCGCATTATCTGCAACAGCTCCTTCTCCTGAATAGGCTCGTCCAAGGCCAGAAGAAGAAAACTCGTTTAACTGAAAGCCAGCAGAATGTGCTTGTAAGCTGACCATTGCTACAGCAATTGAGATAAATGACTTGGCGAACAGGCTTTTCTGGCTCATAACCAAAACCTCATTGAATTATTATTATACAAAAAATGCTACTCACTGTAGCAGGAGCGCGAATAGTAGGGACTGGGCAGGTCGATACAAAGCAGACCAGTTGTCGCAGTATAGGTACGACCAGTGGCAATGTTGCAACAATGTTTCGCGTTTATTTTGGATTTGTTACTTAAAATGCGATCAAGGCAGCAAAAAATAGCAAGTTTGGTGCTGTAAGGCGGGGGAATAATTTGTTTTAGATCATTTTTGAGTGTGATTTTCGTCACTTATTAAGATTACCAGGATAATAAACTGGAGTGAAAATGAGGGGCGACGTAAAATAGCGGCTATGAATGTAAGGGCGTTTATCTTTTACGTTATACTCGTCATACATCGAGCTGCCAAGATGTTGCTTTCGCGAAACATGCCGAAATAGAGTCTACTTGTACTCATCGGTTTTCTTCACTCAGCGCCAAAAAGCAACCCGAATTATTCTGAGTATATAATGCTAAGGAACGAATCATGAGTAGAAATAGTGCAGATGAAACCCCAGTTTGTTGCTGCATAGACGTCGGTTCTGTCATTGATAATACGGATTGTGTTGCCTCCTATAGTCGTGTGTTTGCCAGCAAAGAGCAGGCTGAACAGACTCTGGCGGCACTGAGTACTAAAGCGCGTGAAGTAGAGTCCGAACCTTGCCAGATCACTCCGCGTTTCACCGAAGAAGCTGAGGGTGTACGTCTGGATATCGATTTCCTGTTCTGCTGCCAGGCAGAAACCATGATTTTCCAGTTAGGTTTACGTTAGGCTGGCTGCTTGAACAACAATGGCTGACTTACTATGTCAGCCATTTTTCAGTCTTTCTTTTCCCCCGAATAAAAATACTGCCTTATTTTCCCTTCCGTGCTTCGTGATATGTGTTGCCTCTCGCAATTTTTCTCTGAAAGGCTTGGCTAAGTGTAAATAATTAGTTAACACTGGCATCAGGTCAGACCACTAATTATTTTCTCTGTAGGGGAGCGTTATGAGCCAGGCATTACCATTGGTTACGCGTCATGGTGCAAGGATTGCCATCGTCAGTGGGCTGCGTACGCCCTTTGTCCGTCAGGCCACCGCTTTTCATGGTATTCCCGCGGTCTCTCTGGGGAACTGGGTTGTCCGTGAGTTATTAATTCGTAGCAATGTTGCACCAGAAGTGATTGATCAGCTTGTATTTGGACAAGTGATTCAGATGCCTGAAGCGCCTAATATCGCGCGCGAAATTGTCTTAGGGAGTGGGATGAGTGTGCATACTGATGCCTACAGTGTCAGTCGCGCCTGTGCCACCAGTTTTCAGGCGATAGCTAATGTTGCTGAGGGGATTATGGCGGGCACCATTCAGGCGGGTATTGCCGGTGGTGCTGACTCCTCTTCGGTTTTACCTTTTGGTGTGAGCAAAAATTTAGGCCGCACCTTGGTTGAGTTAAGCAAAGCTCGTACCCTTGCACAGCGTCTCAAATTGCTGACAGGTCTGCGCCCGCGTGATTTATTACCTCTTCCTCCTGCTATTGCTGAATACTCCACCGGGTTACGTATGGGCGACACTGCAGAGCAAATGGCTAAAACGCATGGCATTACCCGTGAACAGCAAGATGCGCTGGCGCATCGTTCCCATCAGCTGGCGGCTCAGGCCTGGCAGGAAGGTAAACTGACGAATGAAGTGATGACCGCTTTTGTTCCCCCTTATCGCCAGTCGATCAGTGAAGATAATAATATCCGCAAACAGGGAAGCCTGGCGGATTACGCAAAATTACGTCCGGCATTTGACAGGAAACATGGCAGCGTCACCGCAGCCAACAGCACTCCGCTGACAGACGGCGCGGCGGCAGTGATCCTGATGGCGGAGTCGCGTGCCAGAGAGCTGGGGCTCATACCGCTGGGTTATCTGCGCAGTTACGCGTTTACCGCTATCGATGTCTGGCAGGATATGTTGCTTGGCCCGGCATGGGCGACACCGCTGGCGCTCGACCGCGCGGGTCTGACACTTAACGACCTGACTTTATTTGATATGCACGAGGCTTTTGCCGCACAAACACTCGCCAATCTCAAGATGTTATCCAGTGCTCAGTTCGCACAAGAAAAACTAGGACGTTCTCAGGCCACGGGAGACGTTGCTGAGGACAAATTCAATGTCCTGGGGGGCTCCATTGCTTATGGTCATCCATTTGCGGCGACCGGAGCACGGATGGTAACCCAGACTTTACATGAGCTACATCGTCGTGGGGGTGGTTTTGGTTTAGTGACGGCCTGTGCAGCAGGTGGACTTGGTGCGGCAATGGTACTGGAGGTCGAATAATGGAACAGCAAAGTGCATTTCGCCTGGAGATCCGGGCAGATAACGTAGCCGTCGTCACCATTGATGTTCCCGGCGAAAGAATGAATACGCTGAAAGCAGAGTTTGCTGCACAAGTTCGAGCTATTCTTCAGCAGCTCCGTGACTATCCGGGTATTAAAGGCGTGGTGTTTATCTCAGCAAAACCAGACAATTTTATTGCAGGTGCTGATATTTTCATGATCGCAGATTGCAAAACAGCCGAGGATGCACAAGCGCTGGCACGTCAGGGACAGCAAATTATGAGCGAAATTGCCTCTCTGTCTGTACCTGTAGTCGCAGCCATTCATGGCAGTTGCTTAGGGGGCGGGCTTGAGCTGGCGCTGGCTTGCCATGTGCGTATTTGTACTGATAGGCCAGAAACCCGTCTGGGCTTACCCGAAGTCCAGCTAGGATTACTGCCGGGAGCAGGCGGAACGCAGCGTTTACCTCGCTTGATTGGAGTCTCTAAAGCGCTGGATATTATCCTCACTGGTCGTCAATTGCGGGCAAAACAAGCCCTAAAACTGGGGCTGGTGGATGAAGTTGTCGCAGAGTCTCAGCTACTGGATATCGCAGTTGCTTTCGCCTTACGTGGACACAAACCTGTTCATCGCTTGCCGATGAAAGAGCTCTTTTTGGCGGGAGTAGGGCGCCCGTTGCTGTTCCGTCTGGTGAGTAAAAAAACGCGGCAAAAAACGCAGGGAAACTATCCTGCAGTCAATCAGATCCTGGATGTTATTCAGCTTGGGCTGGCACAAGGGAGTGACAAAGGTTACGAGGCAGAAGCCAAGGCCTTCGGTATCTTAGCTATGTCACCACAATCCGCGGCCTTACGCGGCCTGTTCTTTGCCAGTTCAGCACTGAAGAAAGAGTCGGGTAGTGATGCTGCCCCTCGGCCTCTGCATTCCGTCGGCGTGCTGGGTGGCGGTTTGATGGGCGCCGGAATTGCCAGTGTTACCGCGATGAAAGGGAAGCTATCGGTTCGTCTCAAAGATATGACACCCGAAGGTATTAATCATGCTCTGAAATACAGCTGGGATTTGCTGAGTAAACAAGTCCATCGTCGCCAGATAACCTCGGTGCAAAGAGAACGAGAAATGGCGCGAATTTCTGGAGGCACCGATTATCAGGGATTCCGGCAGCAGGATATCGTGATTGAAGCGGTATTTGAAAACCTGGCACTCAAACAGCAGATGGTGGCTGAGATCGAGCAGTTTGCTAATGCTGAAACTATTTTTGCTTCCAACACTTCATCGATACCTATCCATGATATTGCGGCGTATGCCGCACGTCCTGAGCAAGTTATTGGTCTGCACTATTTTAGTCCGGTCGATAAAATGCCACTGGTAGAGGTTATCCCTCATTCCGGAACCAGTCCGGAGACCATTTCGACCACCGTGGCGCTGGCGAAGCGGCAAGGTAAAACGCCGATCGTCGTGGGGGATAGCGCGGGCTTCTATGTTAACCGTATTTTAGCACCCTACATCAATGAAGCTTTGTGTTGCCTGGTAGAAGGTGAGCCGATTGAACATATCGACAATGCTCTGGTGAAGTTTGGTTTCCCTGTTGGCCCGATTCAATTACTGGATGAGGTGGGTATTGATGTGGGAACCCAAATTATGCCGGTGCTGAAACAGGCTTATGGCGAACGCTTTACACCTCCTCAGGCGCTGGAGGCTATTTTAGCGGATGATCGTCGCGGACGGAAAAATAACCGTGGTTTCTATCTGTATTCGAAACGAGGGAAAAATAATAAAAAACAGGTAGATAAAACTATTTATAGTCTTCTTGGGGTAACACCAGCCGCCCGGCTGAATAGTGAAAGTCTGGCTGAACGCTGCGTGATGATGCTGCTTAACGAGGCTGCTCGCAGCCTGGATGAAGGGGTGATTCGCCGTGTACGTGATGGTGATATTGGTGGTGTATTTGGTATTGGTTTCCCGCCATTTCTTGGTGGCCCATTCCATTATATGAATCAGTTAGGAATAGCCACGGTGATTGCTCGCTTGCAACACTTGACGAACTTATATGGAGAGCGATTCACACCTTGTGAATACCTGATAGTGATGGCGGAACAAAATCGCACTTTTTCTGACGTTTCTGATTAAAAATCGCTCAAATGCCATAAATTGACGTGATTGGCGGTTATTTTATCAACAAAAATTGACTGGGTTCACAGCATTAAGGTAAAGAACAGCGTTTCATTCAATGTATGAATAAGGCACAATGCCGGGCTGCCAAATCCTTTGCCTTTGCATGGGATTTCAGGTGTCTTTGGCTAACAAAAACGGTGCAATATGCAAGTGTTTATTATGCGTCACGGTGATGCAGCCCTGAATGCTGCAAGTGACTCAGTACGTCCTCTGACGGAGTGCGGCTGTGATGAATCACGGCTGATGGCAGCCTGGCTGAAAGGTCAGGCAATAAGTATTGAGAGGGTTCTGGTCAGCCCTTATTTGCGCGCAGAACAAACTTTAGCTGTCGTCGGTGAAGAATTATCGTTTGCTGGTCGTACGGATATCCTACCAGAGCTGACGCCCGGGGGAGACGCCGATAGCGTTGCAGACTATCTGAATATGCTCGCCACTGAAGGTGTATCATCAGTGCTGGTTATCTCGCATTTGCCTCTGGTTGGTTATCTGGTATCGGCATTATGCCCGCAAGAATTTCCGCCAATGTTCTCCACTTCCGGAATAGCCAGCATAACGCTTGATGCGCAGAGCGGGAAGGGCGTACTCAACTGGCAAAAAAGCCCCTGTCAGTTTAAAACAGAAAAAACAGTCTGATGAGGCTGTAAGGAAAAACAACGCTTTTCCTCTCTGTGAGTAAAAAAGTCGCCTCGGCGACTTTTGTCGTTATTGCTTCAGGGGCATTAAATCAGTTCAGGTGGTTGCCACTCTTCCACTTCAACCAGCACCAGTAGGGCTGCATCGCCGCCATAGGTCTTAGGGGCCTGATGGAAAGCCATTACATGGGGGTGCTGAGCCAGCCAGAGTGGTGTTTGTTGCTTCAGAATATGTTTCCCATGCCCATGCATTACACAAGCACAAAACACATGTTCACGGCGACAGGCAGCAATTAATGCGCCCAGCTCCTGTTTTGCCTGTTGCTGAGTGAGGCCATGTAAGTCAAGGAATAAGTCCGGGGAGTAATCACCGCGGCGGATTTTTTTTAACTCAAAGTGGCTGACATCATCTCGGACATAGCGCGTCGGGCCTTCGGAGGCGAGCCGAGGCTGAAACTCGTCCGAAAAGTAGTGGCTGGCATCGACTTGCTCCTGGAGCAGACGTTTTACCGGTACTTCGGTCACTTTTTTACGTACCGTACGATGAACAATCGTATCTTGGACTAGCTTTTTCGTATCACTCATCAGGCCCCGAAACAGGGATTCATCTTCTGAACTGAGCGGTGAGGACTTTTTCATATTTTCTCTTCTCGCATTCGTTTTACCTTCAGTTTACCCGTTTTCCAGCCTTGCAAGAAAGAAAACGATATATTCCAGGCAGGACATCGCATTATGAATGCTGATTTGTCCCGGTCTTCATGGCAAACTAGCTGCTTATTATTGAACAAGCATGAGTCGCCTGCGGAGGGCAACATGGATAAAATTTTTGTCGATGAGGCAGTGAATGAACTGCATACCATTCAGGATATGTTACGTTGGTCGGTGAGCCGCTTCAGTGCTGCCAACATTTGGTATGGTCACGGCACCGACAATCCGTGGGATGAAGCTGTTCAACTGGTCCTGCCAAGTCTCTATCTCCCGCTCGATATTCCAGAAGATATGCGCACTGCACGGCTGACTTCAAGCGAACGCCATTTGATTATTGAGCGTGTTATTCGTCGGGTGAATGAACGTATTCCCGTTGCTTACTTGACCAACAAAGCTTGGTTCTGCGGCCATGAATTTTACGTTGATGAGCGTGTGCTGGTGCCACGTTCACCGATAGGTGAGTTGATTAACAATCACTTTGCCGGTCTTATCAGTCATCAACCACGTCATATTCTGGATATGTGTACTGGAAGTGGCTGTATTGGTATCGCCTGTGCTTATGCCTTCCCGGAAGCGGATGTCGATGTCGTGGACATTTCGGTTGATGCCCTGGCCGTCACTGAGCACAACATTGCTGAACATGGCTTAGAAAATAACGTCACGCCAATGCGTTCTGACTTATTCCGCACTCTGCCAAAGGTTCAGTACGATATTATTGTCACCAATCCTCCTTATGTTGATGCGGAAGATATGTCTGACTTGCCGGGTGAATATCATTTTGAACCGGAGCTGGGTCTGGCTGCTGGCAGTGATGGTCTGGAGCTGGCACGCCGCATTCTGGGCAGTGCGCCTGATTATCTCGCCGATGATGGCATACTGATTTGTGAAGTCGGTAATAGCATGGTACATCTGATTGAACAGTACCCGGACGTGCCGTTTACCTGGCTTGAGTTTGACCAGGGTGGCGATGGTGTCTTTATGCTTACCAAGTCACAACTGTTAGCTGCGCGGACCTATTTCGGGCGCTATCAGGATTAATCCGTTATCACACAGCGGACAACAATAATTAATAAAACAGACAACAACAACAACAACGACGACGATAACGGTAAGGAGCCGTGATGGCTGGTAATAGTATTGGACAGGTTTTTCGTGTAACGACATTTGGGGAATCTCACGGCATCGCACTGGGGTGTATTGTTGACGGCGTACCGCCGGGCATCAGCCTGACCGAAGCAGACTTGCAACACGATCTCGATCGTCGTCGCCCGGGAACTTCTCGCTATACCACACAACGCCGTGAACCCGATCAGGTGAAGATCCTCTCTGGTGTATTTGAAGGTGTCACCACCGGTACCAGTATTGGATTACTGATTGAAAATACCGATCAGCGTTCGCAGGATTACAGTGCTATCAAAGATGTTTTCCGTCCGGGTCATGCGGATTACACCTACGAGCAGAAATACGGTGTCCGTGACTATCGTGGCGGTGGCCGTTCTTCCGCTCGTGAAACCGCGATGCGTGTGGCTGCCGGGGCGATTGCCAAAAAATATCTCGAGCAGCAGTTTGGTATTGTTATTCGCGGTTGTATGACGCAAATGGGCGATATTCCTTTAGAGATTAAAGACTGGAGCCAGGTAGAAAGTAACCCGTTCTTCTGCCCGGATCCGGACAAAATTACTGTTCTTGATGAACTGATCCGTGAGTTGAAAAAAGAAGGCGACTCGATCGGCGCAAAAATCACTGTCGTGGCTGACAATGTCCCGCCGGGACTGGGTGAGCCGGTCTTTGATCGTCTGGATGCTGATATCGCTCATGCCCTAATGAGCATCAACGCAGTAAAAGGCGTTGAAATTGGTGAAGGTTTTGGAGCGATTAACTTACGGGGTAGCCAGAACCGTGATGAGATAACCCAGCAAGGCTTCCAGAGTAATCATGCGGGCGGTATTCTCGGTGGGATCAGCAGTGGACAGCAAATTGTTGCCCATATGGCACTCAAACCGACTTCCAGTATCACTGTACCGGGCAAAACCATTAACCGCCAGGGTGAAGAGATAGAGATGATCACTCGTGGCCGTCATGATCCTTGTGTCGGTATTCGTGCAGTGCCGATTGCAGAAGCGATGTTAGCTATCGTACTGATGGATCATTTATTGCGCCAGCGAGCGCAGAACGCAGAGGTTAATTGCACACTCCCACGCTGGAGAGGGGATGAATAAAATCCTGACCGGGTTACTGGCGCTGACTGCCTGTGTTCACGCCATGGCGGCAACGCCATGGCAGAAGATTGAACATCCGATAAACGGCAGTGCTCAGTCAATTGGTGGCTTTTCGAATGGCTGTATCGTCGGGGCTCATAGCCTGCCTCTTGAGGATGCTCACTATCAGGTGATGCGTCCCGATCAGCGTCGTTACTTTGGTCATCCGGATTTAGTGGCATTTATTCAGCGACTCAGTCAGCAGGTCAGCCAGCAAACAGGCGGAACCTTGCTGGTGGGGGATCTGGGAATGCCGGCCGGAGGCCGTTTTAACTCCGGGCATGCCAGTCATCAGACCGGGCTGGATGTTGATATTTTTTTACAGTTGCCGAAAAAACGCTGGACCTCTGCTCAGCTACTGCGCCCTCAGGCGATTGATTTAGTCGCTGTCAATGGTAAGCGTGTCATCCCTGCTCTGTGGAAGCCTGAAATCGATAAACTGATCAAACTGGCAGCTAAAGACCCTGACGTGACGCGAATTTTTGTTAATCCAGCTATCAAGCAACAGCTTTGTCTGGATGCGGGGGCTGACCGTGACTGGTTACATAAAGTGCGTCCGTGGTTTGCTCATCGTGCCCATATGCATGTCCGTTTACGTTGTCCGGAAAACAGCTTTGAGTGCCTGGAGCAGGCAGAACCGCCAGCAGGCGATGGCTGCGGGGCTGAGTTACAAAGCTGGTTTGCGCCACCTGCTCCGGGGAGTTCATCTTCTAAACCGAACACGCCGCCCCCTTTACCGGCTTCCTGTCAGGTCTTACTGGATGAGCACGTTTTATAACGGATAAATTAATGGAATGGTTTCTTGTTTCCCCTACAATGCTGGGCGTGCTGTTTACGATCGCCATGCTGGCTGGGTTTATTGATGCGCTGGCTGGGGGTGGTGGGTTACTTACCGTTCCTGCATTGCTTGCTGCGGGTATGTCACCCGCCGAGGCTCTGGCGACCAACAAACTCCAGGCTTGTGGGGGATCCATCTCTTCTTCTCTCTATTTTCTTCGTCGTAAAACCGTCAGTCTTGCCGATCAGAAACTCAATATCCTGATGACCTTTATTGGCTCAGTCAGTGGTGCTTTATTAGTACAACACATTGAGTCTGATATTCTGCGCCAGATTTTGCCGGTGCTGGTGATTGGTATTGGCCTTTACTTCTTACTGATGCCGAAGCTTGGGGAAGAAGACCGACATCGCCGTCTTCATGGTCTGCCGTTTGCGCTGGTTGCTGGCGGCTGCGTCGGTTTTTATGATGGTTTCTTTGGTCCGGGGGCGGGTTCTTTCTATACCCTTGCGTTTGTGACGCTGTGTGGTTTTAACCTTGCGAAGTCAACGGCGCATGCCAAAGTGTTGAATGCCACCTCAAATATCGGTGGCTTATTGCTATTTATTATTAGCGGTAAAGTCATCTGGGGCATGGGACTGGTGATGCTTTTTGGACAAATTATTGGCGCGCGTCTAGGATCGCGTCTGGTACTGAGTAAAGGACAGCAATTGATCCGACCGATGCTCGTTATCGTCTCGGCAATCATGAGTATGAAACTACTCTATGACAGCCATGGGGCCGATATTCTTCGTTGGTTAGGTCTGTCCTGAGTGGAAAAAAGATTATGAATAACAGCCATCATTATCAGGAACTGATCGAAATATTCGATCGTTGTTTCCTGGATGAGTTTAATACCCGGTTGATTAAAGGTGATGATGAACCTATCTATCTGCCTGCAGATGATGAACATCCTTTTAACCGCATTGTTTTTGCCCACGGCTATTATGCCAGCGGCATGCACGAGATATCGCACTGGTGTATTGCGGGTAAAGAGCGGCGCAAATTAGTCGATTTTGGTTACTGGTATTGTCCGGACGGGCGAGATGCCCAGACGCAAAGCCAGTTTGAAGATGTAGAAGTTAAGCCTCAGGCACTGGAGTGGTTGCTTTGCGTAGCTGCAGGTTTTCCCTTTAATGTCAGTTGTGACAACTTAAGTGGTGATGTTGAGCCGGATCGTATCGCTTTTCAGCGCAGGGTACATGGCCAGGTGATGCACTATCTTGAACAGGGTATCCCTGAGCGGCCAGCCAGGCTGATCCGCGCTCTGAGAGAGTATTATCATGTTCCGCCGTTGACTGCAGAGCAGTTTCCCTGGCCTGAAGATCTCTAAGTTTCATTTAAATTATTCCTAATAAACGGTAAAGAGGAAGTAACATGCTCGCGGAGTTTGAGTCACATATTCTGGCGTCCATTGACGGTATGGTTGAACATGGCAGTGATGATGAGTTATTTGCTGGTGGTTATTTACGCGGCCATCTGACCCTTTCTGTCTCAGAGCTGGAGTTCGGTGAAGACCACTCCCATGAAGCACTTTATCGTCAGGTCAACGAAAGTCTGGACAAGGCGATTAGAGCGGGTGAACTTTCCCCCCGTGACCAGACTCTGGTGCTTGAAATGTGGGATAAGCTTTATACCCAGGCTAAAGATTCATGATATCAGGCCCGTTTCCGCTAAGTGGAAACGGGCTTCTTCGTTATAACGTCGAAGGCGAATAATGCCGGGTAGCGACCAGCGCTTTCCCTTTCAGTAATTTTCTTATCCACAAGCGATTAGGATTGAGTGCCTCCAGGGTACTGGCATCCATCGGGATGGGTTCTTCACTCATTTGTGCGGCCAGAATCTCTGCACTGAGTGGCGCGCTACATAATCCTCGTGAACCCAGAGCAGCGAGCATAAACAGATTAGGATAGACCGGAGCAGGGGCGGCATTATCAGGGGCCTGGGCGAGTGTCGCGTACTGGGTCAGAATAGCCTCATAGTCGGGAACATTTCCGACCATCGGCAGATGATCACGGGTGGCACAGCGCACGCCACACCGGGCCTGGTTACTGGAAACGTCAATCGTTTTCGGCCAGTCGGCATCCGGCAGACAGTCAATCAAGCGCTGACGATTATGCTGCTGATCTTCCTGATTAAAGGCCATTTCCTCCCGTCCACGATGATAGCTGGCACCTATACAGTGATGCTGATTTTCAGGATTGACTGGCGTGAGATACCCGTCGTAGCACAGTACTTGGCGTAACGCACCCAGTGTGGGATTCGTCGGGATATGACTGACCTGTCCTCCCACCGCATAGACTGGTAACTCCCGGGTTTGCGAAAAATGGTTAATTTTATAACCGTTGGCCAGCACGACCACCTGATGTGCACGCGGGTGCTGGCTGGCAAAGGTTAACTGCCAGTCGGATTCTGTTTGTTTCAGGTCGATAACATCATGGTTATAGAATACTTTAAGCCCCTGCTGTTGGGCTAATTCCAGAGTCCGGGCGGTGAGCTGGGCAGGATGCAGCCAGCCGCCTTGGGGATAGGTAATACCATCACAATCGGTTGTGACACCACAGGTCTCGGCGATGGTCCGGGCATCAACCTCACAGGCAATGGACGGCGGTAAATTGAGACTGAGCATTTGTGCTATTTTATGCGCACTTTTTTCGTCCCAGGCGAGCTGTGTAACACCACACCAGTCATGATCAAAGCTGACGGGCAGGTTGTCGTAAATGCGACGGGCGAAGGTAAAAGCTGCCGGGAAAAACTGCGTCAGGGCGGCATCATGAGCACTTAATAATGGATACAGTGCGCCCTGACGATTACCTGAAGCCCCCAGAGCCGGTGCCTCATCGGCACAATATAGTGTCACTTCCCAGCCCCGGCGTAATAACGCCAGTGCCAGCAAGGCACTGGCCACGCCTCCGCCTATCAGGGCGACTTCGCGCTGCTGGCTACCTGAACGTGCATACCAGGGAGTACGTAAGCTTTGTGGCAGAGATTCTGCCATCTCCCCCACCAGCATGGAACGCTTAGGGCCAAAGCCTTTGCTTTTGGCCATACTAAACCCGGCTTCCTGTAAACCACGGCGGACAAAACCTGCTGCGGTAAAAGTGGCGAGGGTGCAGCCAGGACGGGCGAGGCGGGCCATCATCTGAAACAGTTCCTGGGTCCACATATCCGGGTTTTTCGCTGGCGCAAAGCCATCGAGGAACCAGGCATCAACTTGTTGATTTAGTGAGTCGTCAAGCTGTGGCCCCAGTTCATTGATATCTCCCAGCCACAAATCCAGCGTCACTCGGCCATGGGCCAGCAATAGCCGATGGCAACCAGCGATAGCATCGGGCCACTGCTGCTGTAGCTCGCTCGCATAAGGAGCCAGAGTCGGCCAGTGTTGCTGAGCCAGAGTTAAGTCAGCGACCGTCAGCGGAAATTTTTCAAAACTGATGAAATGGAGCTTCTTTAGCGTTTCTTCAGGATGTTTGTGGAAAAATTCATCAAATTCCTGCCATAACGCCAGAAAATTCAGTCCGGTACCAAAACCACTTTCTGCAACGACGAATAAGGAGCGGTTATGGCTGGTAAAACGTTCCGGTAGTTTATTGCCACCAAGAAAGACATAACGTGTTTCCTCCAGCCCGCTATCGTTAGAAAAATAGATGTCATCAAAATCTCGAGATACAGGTGTACCTTCTTCATTGAAGCCAAGATTGGCGGGCTGTATTGAGGCGTGTTTCACGTAAGTTACTCGTCTGTCGGGTGGAATAATGATGATAGCGAGCGAAGTAAAGAGGTGCAAATTTCTGAATAATCTGGCTGATCGGACTTGTTCGGCGTACAACTGTACGCTATTGTGAACATCGAAATCCTACATACTTAAGCAGTGAAAGAGGTATTTGAATGAAACGTGCAGTGATTACTGGCTTGGGCATAGTATCCAGCATCGGTAATAACCAGCAGGAAGTCCTGGCATCTTTGCGTGAAGGGCGCTCGGGGATTACCTTCTCTCAGGAGTTGAAAGACTCCGGCATGCGCAGCCATGTATGGGGGAATGTTAAACTGGACACAACCGGCCTCATTGATCGCAAAGTTGTGCGTTTCATGAGTGATGCATCTATCTATGCTTACCTGTCAATGGAGCAGGCCATTCAGGATGCAGGTTTAAGCACTGAGGTGTATCAGAACAACCCGCGTGTTGGCCTGATTGCCGGTTCTGGCGGTGGTTCTCCGCGCTTCCAGGTCTTTGGTGCTGATGCAATGCGTAGCCCTCGTGGCCTGAAAGCGGTAGGCCCGTATGTCGTGACTAAAGCGATGGGTTCTGGTGTTTCAGCCTGTCTGGCAACGCCGTTTAAAATCCAGGGTGTGAACTATTCAATCAGTTCTGCTTGCGCAACTTCATCCCACTGTATTGGTAACGCGGTTGAACAGATTCAACTGGGTAAACAAGACATTGTCTTTGCGGGTGGCGGCGAAGAGCTGTGCTGGGAAATGGCTTGTGAGTTTGATGCCATGGGTGCCTTGTCTACCAAGTACAATGACTCCCCAGAAAAAGCATCCCGTACTTATGATGCGAACCGTGACGGTTTCGTTATCGCGGGCGGCGGCGGCATGGTTGTGGTTGAAGAACTGGAACATGCTCTGGCTCGTGGTGCTCATATCTATGCAGAAATCGTGGGTTACGGCGCGACTTCTGACGGTGCTGACATGGTTGCTCCATCAGGCGAAGGCGCAGTACGTTGCATGAAAATGGCAATGCACGGTGTTGATACCCCGATTGACTACCTCAACACCCACGGTACTTCTACTCCTGTCGGTGATGTTAAAGAGCTGGGTGCAATTCGTGAAGTCTTTGGCGATGCCTCACCTTCTATGTCAGCGACCAAAGCCATGACGGGTCACTCTCTGGGTGCCGCAGGTGTTCAGGAAGCCATCTACAGCTTGCTGATGCTGGAACATGGCTTTATCGCGCCAAGTATCAATATTGATGAGCTGGACGAGCAGGCAGCCGGTCTGAAGATCGTAACAAAAGCGACCGATGCAGCACTGAAAACCGTGATGTCTAACAGCTTTGGTTTCGGTGGCACCAATGCCACGCTGGTCATGCGTAAACTTGACGCATAATCATCGTTAAGCCATAAAAAATAGGGTGCATGAATGATTGCACCCTTTTTTATTTCCCCTGCGTTTATTCTCTTGCCTGTTTCCCCTCTCATGTTATGGCATTGTTTCTCTTTACAAAATGTTGACACTTTGTACATACCGATGCACTATTCGGCTTCCCCCTTATCTTTTGATAATGCGTAAGCGTTTAACCTCAACCAACGCACCTTTACTCTGATAGCTCAGAAGAGAAGACGTGGTCTTTTCCTGCCTGACTCTACTTAAATGGAGTAGGTTTTATGTCTGTTGTGTCTGATCCCCGTCTGAAAACGTCGAAATCATCCAGCATCTCGCTTTTTCGTATCGCTTTTAGCGTATTTATTGTTTTTCTGACCGTGGGGCTGCCCCTGCCGGTTATTCCCCTGTTTGTTCATCAAGAGCTTGGCTATGGTAATACCATGGTGGGTATTGCTGTTGGCATTCAGTTTTTAGCCACCGTACTGACCCGAGGTTATGCGGGCCGCCTGGCTGACCAGTTCGGGGCAAAACGTTCCGTGATGCAAGGCATGTTTGCCTGTGGTCTGGCGGGGGCTGCTTATCTTCTGGCCGCTTTATTGCCTGTGAGCCCTGAAGCTAAATTTGGCGTGCTGATAATCGGTCGTCTGATCCTCGGTTTTGGTGAAAGCCAGTTACTGACCGGCAACTTAACCTGGGGGCTGGGATTAGTCGGGCCAGAGCGTTCAGGTAAAGTGATGTCGTGGAATGGCATTGCGATTTATGGTGCGCTAGCCGTCGGGGCGCCTTTAGGTTTGGTGCTAAATTATCAGTGGGGTTTTGTTGCTCTGGGTGTGACGACCGTGCTGTTACCGGTGTTTGCCTTACTGTTTAACGCTACCGTCAGGTCGGTTCCGGCTCATAAAGGATCTCGTCCTTCACTGTTAAACCTGGTTGGCCTTATCTGGCAGCCGGGTATTGGCCTGGCTTTACAAGGGGTTGGATTTGCGGTTATTGGTGCTTTTGTTTCGCTCTATTTTGCTGCGAATAACTGGGCCTGGGCAGGGCTGACCTTAACGGCGTTTGGCGGTGCTTTTGTACTGGTACGTATACTGTTTGGCTGGATGCCGGACAGTTATGGTGGTGTTAAAGTGGCGATTGTTTCATTGCTGGTTGAAACCATCGGGCTGATATTACTGTGGCAGGCGCCTGGAGCGGGGATCGCACTCCTCGGAGCAGCCCTAACAGGCAGTGGTTGTTCTTTGATTTTCCCGGCTCTGGGCGTTGAGGTGGTGAAACGCGTCCCACCCCAGGTTCGTGGAACGGCTCTGGGTGGCTATGCGGCATTCCAGGACATTTCATATGGGATAAGTGGTCCGTTAACTGGAATTCTTGCAACCGTTTATGGCTACTCTTCGGTGTTTTTAACCGCGGCCATTGCGGCGTTACTGGGCGTATTTGTGACCCTGATATGTTTTCGGAAATAATATTTATCCCCGCGTTACGTGGGGGCTTCGTCTAAAAGAGTATCCATAACACCAACATAGCGATCAGCAGAGCAAGAATCGCTGTTGAGTTACGCGTACTGATATTCTTAATAGACTCTATCGCACCTGCCAGTAATGGACTGACAATCGGTTTGATATCTCTGACCTCGATAACCCCTGACTGATGTCCGGTACGGTTAAGCAGAATTTGCGTCAAAATATCCTGCACCTGGAATGGCGTCAGAACGGTTTGAGGCGTCGCCTGAAAACGCTGCTGGCTGTGATCTGCTATCCACTCACGTTCCGGTTCGGTCAGCGGTGGTTTATGTGCCATCTGAATACTCTCCAGAGTGGGGGCGGGATGCTGACTCAGGGTATGTTGTGCCTGTAAAAAGTTAGACAGCGGAGCAAAGAGTTTGCCTGGAACCGGTTCTCCTGGTTTCAGGCTGACCAGTTCGAGCAGGTTCTGCCAGATTTGCTTACCCGGTTCCCCGGTTGCGGTTGCCAGTTTACTGACCTGATGATTAAGAATATTTTGCTCAGCAGGCTGAAGCAACTGCTCAATAACAGGGGGATTCTGTGTCGGTGGAGTTTGAGCGGTTATCGGCACTGCGCTGGGGTGATTATGCTGTAACATTGTCAGCACTGTTTTGAGCTGAACAGGCGTTAACTGACTGAGAGCGGTCTGCGCAAACTGCTGGCGAATAAAATCACTGACTATCTGACGGTTATTACCCAGTGGGAGCAATGCCGTCAATTGATGAATAATCTGGCGTGTTACCTGGCTATTTTGTATCTGGGTTAAACGTTGATTAAGATTTTGTTCGGCCACAGGAAAGTGTCGTGAAAGCAGGGGCGTTTCCCCCTTTAATTTCAGATCATGCTTTAAGCCCGTCCAGACGTCAGCGGGTTGTTGCTGATTTAAGGTGACAATACGCGTAATCAGTCGCTCCAGTACTGTTCGTTGCACGGAAGAAAGTGGCGATTCGCCAGCTAATTTTGTCGTGGACTGAGGCTCCTCCGGAGGACGTGGTGTAGCCCCTTGGATGGGTTGCATAATCACTTAATCCTTAAACTTACTTTCAAAACGACAAAACATTACCATCCTGCCCATTGTCCAGACGCAAGATTATGGCACACTATTCGGCCTTATCTTGACGATTAACAGACAGGTAATCACGTGAAGATCCTCGTTGATGAAAATATGCCTTATGCCCGTGATTTATTTAGCCGTTTGGGCGAGGTCAAAGTTGTCCCCGGACGACCTATTCCGCTGACAGAACTCAGTGATGCCGATGCGCTGATGGTGCGTTCAGTCACGAAAGTCAATCGTACCTTATTGGATGGTAAGCCGGTTAAATTTGTTGGTACGGCGACGGCAGGTACTGATCATGTTGATGAAGACTATTTACAGCAGGCCGGAGTGGCATTTTCTGCTGCACCTGGCTGTAATGCGATTGCGGTCGTGGAGTATGTGTTTTCTGCTCTGCTGGCGCTCGCCGAACGCGATGGCTTCACTCTGACAGATCGTACCGTGGGTATTATTGGTGTCGGTAATGTGGGTTCTCGTCTTCAGGCCCGACTCAATGCCTGGGGTGTCAAAACGTTACTTTGTGATCCCCCTCGTGCTGACCGGGGTGACAGTGAAGATTTCCATTCTCTGGAGTCACTGGTTCAGGAAGCGGATATTCTGACATTCCATACTCCGTTATATCTCGATGGGCCTTATAAGACATTTCACCTCGCTTCCCAGAGTCTTATCAGCCGATTAAAACCCGGTACGATTTTGATAAATGCCTGCCGCGGAGAAGTGGTGGATAATGACGCCTTGCTGCACTGCCTGGCACAGGGTCAAAACATCACGACGGTACTGGATGTCTGGGAACCGGAACCGATGCTTAATGTAGAGTTACTGGCCCGGGTCGATATCGGTACTGCCCATATCGCAGGCTATACTTTGGAAGGTAAAGCGCGCGGAACCACCCAGGTATTTGAAGCCTTCAGTACGTTTATCGGTCAGCCACAACAAATCCCACTGGATACCCTGCTGCCAGAGGCAGATATCGGCTCTGTCTCGTTAACGGGGACATTGAATCAAGCGATACTCAAAAGACTGGTTCATCTGGTGTATGATGTCCGCCGCGATGATGCCCAGCTACGGAGCGTAGCGGGGATGGCGGGTGAGTTTGATAAACTCAGAAAGCACTATGCTGAACGTCGGGAGTGGTCATCACTGTGTGTAGAGTGCAGTGATGCGCATACCGCAGCCCTTTTACAAGCGTTAGGCTTTAGTGCGGTTTATCAGGGTACTTCGTCCAGCGCAATCGTCTTGCCCTCAGAGTAACGACTTTGGGGTGCTGTTTTTTTTCTGGAGTAAATCAACATGTCTGAAGGCTGGAATATTGCCATTTTAGGGGCTACCGGAGCCGTTGGCTCTGCGTTGCTTGAACTGCTGGCTGAACGTCAGTTCCCAGTCGGTGAGTTATATGCGCTGGCACGCAGTGAAAGCGCAGGTGAGAATCTGCGTTATGAAGGTAAAACCATCAAGGTTCAGGACGCCGCAGAATTTGACTGGACTCAGGCCCAGCTGGCTTTTTTCGTCGCCGGTGCGCAAGCCTCAGCGAGCTATGTTGAAGAAGCAACCAATGCCGGTTGCCTGGTTATCGACTCCAGCGGCTTATTTGCGATGGAACCTGATGTGCCGCTAGTGGTGCCGGATGTAAACCCATTTGTGCTCAGTGAGTACCGTAATCGTTATTTAGTCGCGGTTGCCGATAGCCTGACCAGTCAGCTATTGAACGCCTTGAAACCACTGATTGAAAGGGGTGGGCTGTCACGCATCCAAGTCACCAGTTTGCTGTCTGTTTCCGCAGAGGGTAAAGCCGCAGTGGATGCTTTAGCCGGGCAAAGTGCGCGTCTGCTTAATGGCATTCCGGTGGAGGAAGGCGACTACTTCGGCCGTCAGCTGGCTTTCAACCTGTTACCTCTGGTACCTGATGCTGAAGGAAGTGTGAGCAAAGAGCGCCGTCTGGTTAACGAAGTTCGTAAAGTACTACAGGATGAAGGATTACCGGTCTCGGCCAGTATGATCCGTTCTCCGGTATTCTACGGCCATGCTCAGATGGTGAGTTTCGAGGCGCTGCGTCCTCTGGCTGAAGAAGAGGCCCGTGATGCCTTTACCCAGACCGACGATGTGGAGCTTTCTGAGGCGAGCGAGTTTCCGACCCAAGTCGCTGATGCTTCTGGGCAGGTTCATCTCTCTGTGGGCTGTGTGCAGAATGACTATGGCATACCCTCCCAGATTCAGTTCTGGTCAGTGGCTGATAATGTCCGTTTTGGTGGTGCATTAATGGCGATAAAAACGGCAGAGAAACTGATCCAGGAGTATATGTACTAATGTCCGATGTGCTAAGCGACCCTCCGCTGTATAAAATCGCGCTCGGCATTGAGTACGACGGCAGTAAATATTATGGTTGGCAACGTCAGAATGAAGTGCGTAGTGTTCAGGAAAAGCTAGAGAAGGCGCTATCACAGGTGGCGAATGAGCCAGTGACGGTTTTTTGTGCTGGCCGTACTGATGCTGGGGTACATGCCACAGGGCAGGTGGTGCATTTTGAAACCCACGCAGATCGCAAAGATACCGCCTGGACATTGGGCGTCAATGCAAACTTACCAAGTGATATTGCCGTACGCTGGGTAAAACATGTGGATCAGGATTTTCACGCTCGCTTTAGTGCCACAGCCCGTCGCTATCGCTATGTGATTTATAACCACCGTTTGCGTCCGGCCATTTTGCAACAAGGTGTGACTCATTACCATTTTCCACTGGACGCAGATAAAATGCACCGTGCCGCCCAGAGTCTGTTAGGGGAAAATGATTTTACCTCGTTCCGTGCGATGCAGTGCCAGTCACGCACTCCCTGGCGTAGCCTGTCACATATTACAGTGACACGTTTTGGTGCTTATATCGTGGTGGAAATTAAAGCCAACGCTTTTGTGCATCATATGGTGCGTAATATAGTGGGAAGTTTGCTGGAAATTGGTAGTGGTCATCAGGATGAAACCTGGATGGCTGAATTGCTGGCGGTGAAAGATCGCACTAGAGCAGCAGCCACTGCGAAAGCAGAAGGGCTTTACTTGGTGTCGGTGGATTATCCGGAACGTTTTGCTTTGCCACAGCTACCCGCTGGTCCTCTTTTTTTAATTGACTAATGTGATCCTGGAACCGACCCGATGATGGATTTTATTTATCTTGTTATAGATTTTATTTTACATATCGATGCACATTTAGCTGAGTTAGTCGCAGAATACGGTATTTGGGTTTACGCGATATTATTTCTGATCTTATTCTGTGAGACGGGACTGGTTGTCACGCCATTTTTACCCGGTGATTCGTTACTCTTTGTTGCCGGTGCCATAGCGGCATTGCCGACGAATGATTTAAATGTACACTTGATGGTTGCCGTGATGATAACGGCTGCGATAATCGGGGATGCGGTTAACTACACTATCGGTCGACTCTTTGGTGAACGATTATTCAGTAATCCGAATTCAAAAATCTTCCGTCGTAGCTATCTTGATAAAACGCATGCATTTTACGAGCGTCATGGTGGAAAAACGATTATTCTTGCTCGCTTCGTGCCAATAGTACGAACCTTTGCGCCTTTTGTCGCCGGTATGGGACATATGAGCTATCGTCGTTTTGCTTTCTATAACGTGACAGGCGCATTTATCTGGGTTTTACTGTTCACTTATGCAGGTTATTTGTTTGGGAACTTGCCTATTATACAGGAAAACCTGAAACTCTTGGTTGTCGGAATTATTGTGCTGTCGATTATGCCTGGCGTAATTGAAATTATTCGCCATAAACGCGCAGCCGCTAAGCAATCAAAATCATAGATGACAGCGGTCCGAGCACTTTTTTATCCAAAGTCTCGTGCTGTTGTGTTTTAATGAATCCCATTTATGGTCTGAGGCAGAGTGCTGTCTTAGAAAAACTGGCATCGACCAGGTGCGAGCAGAAGGTCATCAATGAGCTGGATTGAACGAATTCTTAATAAAAGTAACATTACTCCAACCCGTAGAGCGAACATCCCTGAAGGGGTGTGGACCAAGTGCGATAGCTGTGGGCAGGTTTTATACCGTGCTGAGCTGGAGCGCAATCTTGGTGTCTGCCCTAAGTGTGACCACCATATGCGTATGGCGTCCCGGGCTCGTCTTACCAGCCTGTTTGATCAAGGTTCAATGGTAGAACTGGGTAGTGAGCTTGAACCGAAAGATGTGCTGAAGTTCAAGGACTCCAAAAAGTACAAAGACAGATTGCTGTCCGCGCAGAAAGAAACCGGTGAAAAAGACGCTCTGGTTGCCATGAAAGGCACCTTGTATAACATGCCCGTCGTCGCCGTTGCTTTTGAATTTGCCTTTATGGGTGGTTCAATGGGCTCTGTTGTCGGGGCGCGTTTTGTTCGTGCTGCGGAGCAAGCGCTGGAAGATAACTGTCCGCTGATCTGTTTTTCTGCCTCTGGCGGTGCGCGTATGCAAGAAGCGCTGATGTCACTGATGCAGATGGCAAAAACCAGCGCTGCTCTGGCAAAAATGCAGGAGCAGGGTCTGCCTTATATTTCAGTGTTAACTGACCCAACGATGGGTGGCGTTTCGGCAAGTTTCGCCATGCTGGGTGACTTGAATATTGCAGAGCCTAAAGCATTAATCGGTTTTGCCGGTCCGCGTGTTATTGAACAAACGGTCAGAGAAAAGTTACCGCCGGGCTTCCAGCGTAGTGAGTTCCTGATTGAGAAGGGCGCTATCGATATGATAATCCGTCGCCCTGAAATGCGTCACAAGCTGGGCTGTCTGCTGGCTAAGTTTATGAATCTGCCTGCACCTAATCTTGAAGCTCCGTGCGAGCCGATAGAGGTTCCGCCAGTACCGGAACAGGGTCCAGAGGCCTGATTGAATACAAGGGCAGACCTTCGGGTTCTGCCCTTTTTCTTGAACCCTTCCTGGCGGTATTCATTCATAGAGAGACAGCTCAGAACAGCAACTGAATATCTTCAGGAAATTGAGTTAAAGCGCTTATCATGGAAAAACATCCGATTCCTCAGGCCTCGTCACCTTTAGCTACGTGGCTTCACTATCTCGAACACCTGCACACTACAGAGATTGAGCTGGGTCTTTCCCGGGTGTGTAAAGTCGCCGCCGCCATGAATGTCTTAAAGCCAGCGCCAACCGTTTTTACTGTGGCAGGGACCAATGGCAAAGGCACCACTTGCCGGGTACTTGAAACGGCGCTGATGGCAGCAGGATTTAAGGTTGGCGTTTATAGTTCACCCCACCTGATACGCTACACTGAACGTGTTCGTATTCAAGGAGAAGAGCTCCCTGAAGCCTGCCATACTGCTTCTTTTGCGACAATTGAAGCAGCCCGTGAAGAGACGTCGTTAACCTACTTTGAGTTCGGTACTCTGTCTGCACTGTTATTGTTTAAACAACAGGATGTGGATGTGGTGATACTGGAGGTCGGACTCGGCGGAAGATTGGATGCGACGAATATTGTCGATGCGGATGTGGCTATTATCACCAGTATCGCGCTTGATCATACTGACTGGTTAGGTTCTGACCGGGAAAGCATTGGTCGTGAAAAAGCCGGCATTTTTCGCGGTGGTAAGCTCGCGATAGTTGGCGAGCCAGATATGCCACAATCTATTGCCGATGTTGCTGCCGAAAAAGGGGCTAACTTATTGCGTCGTGGCGTGGACTGGGACTATCAACAGACGGGGTCACACTGGACCTTCCGTGATGCTGATGGGGAGTTATCTGGGTTACCCTTTCCTCAGGTGCCACTGCCTAATGCGGCTACGGCCATTGCCGCCTTGCGGGCTTGTCCGTTAGAGATGAGCGAAGAGGCCCTGCGCATAGCACTGGAACAAGCTGCATTACCCGGACGTTTTCAGATAGTTTCTGAGTCACCCCGTGTTATTTTGGATGTCGCGCATAACCCGCATGCGGCCAGCTACTTGGCCGGACGGCTTGCAACATTGCCTCAGGAAGGGCGCGTATTAGCGGTTATTGGTATGCTGCATGATAAAGATATTGCCGGTACGCTAGACTGTTTAGCTCCTGTGGTGAACAGTTGGTATTGTGCGTCTCTGGAAGGGCCTCGTGGTGCCAGTGCTGAACAGCTGATACATCACCTGGGGCAAGGGCGTCAATTTAACCATGTTGCAGATGCATGGCACGCGGCGCTGGCTGAGGCCGCTGCAGAAGATACCATCTTGGTCTGTGGTTCGTTTTACACAGTAACCCACGTAATAGAAGAACTGGATACGAGGAAAACGGGTGGCGAGTAAGTTTCAAAATCGATTAGTGGGTACCATTATTCTGGTTGCTGTGGGCGTCATTGTGCTGCCCGGGCTGCTTGACGGGAAAAAAAAACATTATCAGGATGAGTTTGCCGCGATCCCGTTAGTGCCAAAACCCGGCGATAATGATGAACCAGATATGCTGCCGCAAGTGAACCAGGCGTTGCCTGTGCAACCTCCGGAAGGCGCTGCCGCTGAAGTACAAGCGGTGAGCGAGACCCCTTCTGGGTTAAGGGATGCGGTTATACAGCCTGAACGGGCAATCGCCAGCAATGATGTCCCTGTCCCCCGCGAACCTCAGAAACCGGTTGAAAAACCACAGCCAAAGCCGGTTGAAAATAAAACTGAAGCACGAGTTGCTGAGCCGGTGAAAACTGAACCTGCTGTGGAAAAGCCGCCGGTCGGGCAGGCATTTGTGGTGCAGGTAGGGGCGTTAAAAAATGCCGATAAGGTGAATGAGATTATCGCCAAGTTACGTCTGGCGGGCTATAACGCTTATACCCTGCCATCAACACCGGTACAAAACTCAGTAACACGCATTATGGTGGGACCGGATACCTCCAAAGAAAAGCTTAATTCTTCTCTGAATGAGCTCAAATCTCTTTCCGGTTTACCAGGGGCTTATGTGATGAAATATACGCCTTAAGCGAAGGCCAGCAGGGTGCTTTTGGAATGGCGTTGAGGCTTTTTTCAACGCCATTATTTATTTATGCAGGGAAAGGAAATCCCTACGCAAACGTTTTCTTTTTCTGTTAGAATGCGCCCGAACCGGATGTCAGGGCGATTTATCGCGAGAATATTTTATGGTCTGGATAGATTACGCCATCATTGCAGTTATCGGCTTTTCTTGCCTGGTAAGCGTCATTCGTGGCTTTGTCAGGGAAGCGTTATCGCTTGTGACGTGGGGATGTGCTTTCTTCGTTGCCAGCCATTACTATCCTTATCTGTCAGTCTGGTTCACTGGCTTTGAAGATGAACTGATACGAAATGGAATAGCTATTGCGCTACTGTTTATTGCGACGCTTATTGTCGGTGCCATAGTGAATTATGTCATTAGTGCACTGGTAGAAAAAACCGGCCTGTCGGGTACAGACAGGGTGTTAGGAATCTGTTTTGGTGCGTTACGTGGAGTGTTGATCGTCTCCGCCATTCTGTTCTTTCTTGACTCATTTACCGGCTTTTCGAAAAGCGAAGAGTGGCAGCAGTCGCAGCTTATCCCACAATTCAGTTTTATCATCAGGTGGTTTTTTGACTATCTGCAAGGCTCGTCAAGTTTCTTACCCCGCTAATCGTAGCGTGGGAGTTGTGGCTTAATGAGGAAAAGACAACATGTGCGGTATTGTTGGGATCGCCGGTTTTACACCGGTCAACCAGTCTATTTATGACGCCTTAACGGTGCTCCAGCATCGGGGCCAGGATGCCGCAGGCATCGTCACCATTGATTCCTTAAATTGCTTCCGACTGCGTAAAGCAAACGGTTTGGTGAGCGATGTATTTGAAGCCCGTCACATGCAGCGCCTGCAAGGGAATATGGGGATAGGCCATGTACGCTATCCGACAGCGGGTAGTTCCAGCGCTTCAGAAGCACAGCCTTTTTATGTTAACTCTCCTTACGGCATAACCCTTGCGCATAATGGCAATTTAACCAATGCACATGAGCTGCGTAAGAAACTATTTGAAGAGAAACGTCGTCATATCAATACGACCTCTGACTCTGAAATACTGCTTAATATCTTTGCCAGCGAACTTGATAATTATCGTCATTATCCGCTGGAAGCAGACAACATTTTTTCTGCGATTGCTGCGACTAACCGACAGATCCGTGGAGCTTATGCTTGTGTTGCGATGATAATCGGTCATGGCATGGTCGCCTTCCGTGACGCGCACGGTATTCGTCCTCTGGTTATCGGAAAACGTGACCTGGATGATGGTCGTACTGAGTATATGGTGGCTTCTGAAAGCGTTGCCTTAGATACTCTCGGTTTTGACTTCCTGCGTGATGTTGCACCAGGTGAAGCAGTCTATATCACTGAAAAAGCTGAACTGTTTAGCCGCCTGTGTGCCGATAATCCGGTCAGCAATCCTTGCTTGTTTGAATACGTCTATTTTGCTCGCCCGGACTCGTTTATTGACAAAATTTCCGTCTATAGCGCCCGGGTTGAAATGGGTAAAAAATTAGGGGCGAAGATAGCGCGTGAGTGGGAAGATCTCGATATTGATGTCGTTATTCCTATTCCAGAAACCTCTTGCGATATCGCCCTGGAAATTGCCCACATTCTTGATAAACCTTATCGCCAGGGTTTTGTAAAAAACCGTTATGTTGGTCGTACTTTTATCATGCCAGGTCAGCAGTTACGCCGTAAATCTGTGCGCCGTAAACTGAATGCTAACCGGGCTGAATTCCGCGATAAGAACGTCTTGCTGGTGGATGACTCTATTGTTCGTGGCACCACCTCAGAGCAAATTATCGAAATGGCACGTGAAGCCGGGGCGAAAAAAGTTTACCTCGTCTCAGCCGCACCGGAAGTGCGTTTCCCTAATGTCTATGGCATTGATATGCCAAGCGCGAATGAACTGATCGCGCATGGCCGGGAAGTGGATGAAATCCGTCAGATAATCGGCGCAGATGGCCTGTTATTCCAGGACTTGGACGATCTTATCGAAGCCGTTCGTATGGAAAACCCAGATATTACCGAGTTCGAGTGTTCGGTATTTAACGGTATTTACGTCACTAAAGATGTTGACCATAAATACCTCGAATATCTTGAGTCATTACGTAATGACGATTCTCAGGCGGTTTCTCGCCTGAATGAAGTCGAAAATTTGGAAATGCATAACGAAGGTTAGTTGTTATGTTATAACCCGGTCAAGCCTCCAGAGCGTTTTGTCATCAGCCTAAACCAGATTCTTAACGAGAATCTGGTTTTTTTGTAGAAACTAATGTTTATCAAATGGTTAAGTTTGTATGAATGGTTAATATCATCCTTTAACAAAGATTCAAAACCACGGGATGGTAGCTTCTGCACTTAACCCGTATGAAGAGAAGCGACCAGCAACAGGGTTGTCTTGTAGTGGACCATGTTCCACAAATACAAAAAACATCTGTCCATTGGACAAGCTCTTTATTTGTATATACGGGAGTGTGCCGCATTTTTCCACTGTTACAGGGATCCTGGCTTCAGCTTCATCTGCCGTCAGCCAGCCCTTACTGACAGAGCGTCGACGTAATCGTTCGGCACTACTCTTGAACTGAACACGGCGCACGACCCGATATTTCACCGCATTGGGAACAGTTTTACAGGGAGAAACTTCGGTGTAATCCCGTAATCCTTTTAGCCAGGGTGTTTTTTCCAGCGCCGCGAGTGCTGGAGCGGTACCGTGTAACCGCAAGCATTCCCCCAGTGTCTTACCCACTTCGGGAAAACTGATCCCAATTTTTCCATCCGCAAGCTGCCCAAGCGCCCGGTGTAGCTTAGCAAATAGCGCGCTCAGGAGCTGGGAGGCCGTGAATTCTGGATCAGGCTGGACGCGAATATCTATGTAGTGATCCATACTGCCACCTTATTCGCCTTTTTCACCAAAAACACCACCCCGGATCAGTGTGGCAATAACGTAATGTTGTTGCTCTAGTGCAGGAATATCACCTTTAACCACCCAGTTATCCAATAGTGTGTAAAAATCCATTTTTTCTTTGGGTTGGCGATAGGCTTTACCTCTGCTGGTGACAGATCCATAGGGTTCGACGGCAATCGGACCTGCTTCATTGGCTGCTGGATACCAGTCATCAACAGTGCGCAGAGCATTGCCAATTTTCTGTGAGTGAATAGCGGCAACATCATTGACTTGATAGAGGATCTTGCTCTTTCCATTACGTGCTTTGTCATCAAGCACCAGTTCCTGAGACGGGAAAACTTCCTGACCGTTACCGAGCTGTACATAGGCTTCTACAGTAAACAACACGGAGGTGTTTCCCGCTAACCCTTGCTCAATGGTCTGCGCGAATGCAGCGAGGTCACCTGTAGGCTGGCTGAACTGACGCAGTGAATAATCCTCACCGTTAAATTCCCAGCGCTGTGAACCCGTCGTCACAACAATACGAATTGCTTCTGCACCGACGCGATTACGCCATAGGAAACGACCACTTGCGATATTCTCTGCATAACGCGCGGCTAATACACTAAAGCCCTGTTCCTTAATATATCCGGTGATAATGTTACTTAACGCAGTCTGATAGTTCTGATCGTTACACACCGAGGGTTGTGCCAGATTACCGAGTACCCGCAAGGTAAAGACAACTTTCAACGTATCGGCATCAAAAGGCAGCGCGGCGACGTCCACCGTTTGCAGGTTTGCATTCTGAATTGCGGCATCCAGTTTAACAGGGTCGCTGGTCAGTGCATTTTTCAGACGGTTAGATATCGTTCCACGTACAGATTTCTCCTGAATGGCAACGGGAGTCCAGTTATTCTGTGACGCCCAGCTACCGGCATACATCACTGCGTCCGAGTTAGCCAATTTACGTTCAAAAGCCAGTACTGATGCGGTCTTTATCGTTGCTGTTGTTTTTGCCATGATTTCACCCTTTTTAGTAATCAAATTCATAGGCAGCGCTATCTGCTGCTAAAACCATATCTGCTGCTTGACGGCAGTGATAGTCACCATTCTGATAGTGATATTCCCAGAGTATTTGGCGGATATCATTGATGCGGTGAGTACCTTGCCATTCGCCGATACCGTAGGCAGCTTCGGCAAAACAGAATGGGGTTTGTTGATCGCGGACTTTATCAACTTCACCAGGAGAGTTAAGCGGTGAGATTGCACGGTAGCCAATCATCAATGGTGTCAGAAAACCGCCGCCGGGCTTGGGAAGGTATTTCCATTGTACGGTTTCATCGTCTGAATTTCGTTCGGCTTGGCTCTTAATCGCTGCAAAATCCAGCCAGGCATCGATCAATTCAGCTTGGGGATTGATCTGCTGTAGTGTTTGAAAATGGCGATGTAATAGTGAAGTGCGGTCTCTTAACGCAAAGCCGGGTAACAGGCGGCGCATAACTCGTCGGGTTTCCGCTTCATCCACCGGTAACGACTGGACTGTGACATGTTCGATATCAACAATGACTCCCCCAGCCAGCCGCTGGCACTGTACCTGTTGAGTCAGATGATCACGCAATGCTGCGGTATCCGCCGGAAGATGCCCGTGACAATGAATTAACAGCGAAACCGTCATATGCATGCGGCCTTCTTCATTAAAAGCCGCTGTTTTAGCTTCTTTAGTCAGCGGGTTGCGGGTCAGAGCAAAACGCCGTTCCCAGCTTGAGCCATAAGCATGTAATTGATGTTGGTGACTCACAACGCCGCAGCCTTCTAAAGTAAGACCATGACTGGACTGCAACTTGCGTGACAATGCATGAGTAAAACCGAGAAAGTGCGTAATCGCAGGAAAGCCGTAGGTTAGCCCGGCGATGGCGTTGGCATTTTCGACCTTGATACGACGCAGAATAATTAATGTGCTCATGCCAGATCCTCTTTTAGTGCATCTTCCATTTCACGCATCCGACGTCTGAACAGGGCGGCAGTAGCCCATTCCCGACGTTCGACTTCACCGAAAATCAAATCCTCATGCTTAAGTCGATGGTTCAACCAACGACCAAATTCATCGGCTACTGATTGTTGCCAGTCTCCAGCTTCGAGCTCATGTCGAAAAATAGCATCAGTTCTTGCACGATAGGGATCAAGCCATAGCTGCTGAGCACGTTTCAGTTCAGACTCCGCACTCCAACCGGGGGAAAGATGTTGAACACTGGCCACATAGAAGAACAGTTGGTCTATCAACTGATCGAGGTAGCTTAAGCGCTGTTGACGAATATCCCGGTTATTTTCGACGGTCTTGACCTTAAGTAAAAACCGCTGCATCTGCTTTAATGTCGTACGGGTGTGGTAGTCCACTTCACCGCGTGGCCGAAAAATGGAACCATGATACTGAGGTGGCTTCTCGACACTGTACCACTGGGGAGGCGCGCAATTGAGTAAGTAAGAGCGTCCGCTACGACTACTATTGAGAGAAGAAATATTTTGTGGCTTAGTGCCACCCATATTCTGTACCGCCAGATTGGGGTAGTGGATAGCGGGGTGGTCATGCCACTGATTGGCTTTTTGTGCCTGGCGGATAGCTTTTGCCTGATCGCCAAAACGTACGGCATGAATCCGCTGATAGAGTGCCTGAGCTAGCGAAGAGGAGTAAAGTGGGCTTAACAGGTGGTATTTACCATTTCCCACAGGAAAATAGACTTGTTTTGCCAGTTTATGTGAACTGAGTTGGCGGTCAGTAAAGACCTGCCGAAAGCCTTCTAACCAGTGTGACAGTTGTTCCGGACTTTCTGCCAGTTCTTCTAGTGCACGGTAGTCACCCCGCCGTAAAGCGCCCACCAGTGACTCCCCTTCGTACTCAGTTTGCAGCAACCTGGCGACATCAAGGGCGGCTGCATTCCCCACTGCATCAATAGCCGGTTGCACCAGCGTGGAAGTGGAGAGGGTTGTGGCATCCGCAGCGGTTCCTGTGCTAAAAATACTGCTGCCTTTAGCATCACTGTGGGTATATTTTAGGGCATGTGTGACCAGGCTGATTTGTCCCGCACGATTGGCAGCATCGGTTACCCAATTACCCACCTCATGCTTTCGTTCTATTTCTCGCCGCGCCTGTGCCAACTCTGATTCCGTAGTGCTTAACGCTTCACCGCTAAGGCCTGCTCGTTTCTTCTCCGCTTCTTTATCGAAAGTCTCCAGTTTGGCCTGCTTTCGTGTATTGATATAGGAGAGTATGAACAGCTTCAGTTTCTCACCACTCATAATTAACCCTTTATTTTTTTATGTTGTTACATAAGCATTATTTTGTTCTGATTGATTGTTGTAGAAAAATTGAGAGTTGCTGTTTCTTGACTGAATTGTCTGCTTGATTATTGATAGACATAATCATCGGTTTTATGCAAAGAGTTACCATCAACTGAGTGCACCAAACACACCTAACAGTGGGTGCCAGTGCCAGTCTTGATTTTCCCGCAGACGAATTTCGCCAAACCGGGCGCTGACCCAGCTCAGCTCCCACTGTTTTTCTTCCGCGAGCTTCTGGTACAAAGCGTGGTAATCCGGTTCTATCCACGCCTTAACGCCTTCAGCCATGTGCAGCGTAATGGAACGCGCAATATCGTTTTGTTTCCAGCCACTCACTCCGTCGTCCGGTATCATGAAAACAGGTTCATCATCATCATCGGTAATCCACAGGTAATACGCATCATCTTTTTCTGAGTGGCGAAAGGGGGTGCGGCGTTGCAGTTCACCATTCCAGTGAGGATGCTCCCGCCACCAGAATGCGGCGGGTGGGCGCTTCTGCTCATCGATTTTTTTATTCTTGAAACCAAATAATGTTGCTCCCAAAACCACATGCTCCAATGCAACCAGTGAAAGCGGTTTACTCAACGATACTGGCTGCACAATACGCGGGGTTGCACTGAGATGACGGTACTCTTTTTCCTGTAACAGCTGATAAAGATCATGGTTATCTAATTGATATTCATGAGACTCATAGCCGGGTTTACAGTAGGCGATGTCTTTCTCTTTTAGGGTGCGTATATTGTGGTTAAGCAAGTAGATATTGGGTGATTCAGGGATATATTGTTCATTTTGCCGATGGCGTAATACCCTTCCTGCTAGCTGGATAAATGAACGCATTGAACTGGGCTCAACAATCGCCCAGTCGTAATCATGATCCCGTCCAACTTCGGCTACAGAGGTAGCGAGTACAACAAAAATATGATGTCGTTGCGGGGTAGCTTCGAGTGCCTGACGAATTTCATCAACCTGCCACAGTGCGTTGGCATCTTTACGCATCAGTGCAGTATCCAGGCGCTGTTCAATATGAGAACGCATCGCCAGTGGATGTTGACTATGATAAATACAGTAATGAATACAGGTATCTGACGGAGAAGGCGTTGCGAGTAATTGTCGGGCTACGGCCACAAGTGGGTCGATATTGGCCATTCTGATTAACCCCAGTGATACGGTTTTACCATTCTCATGCCTTTGCTGATGATGCGCATGTAAATCCAATATCAGGGGATGAACGACTTGTGCAACGGAGAGGTAAACCTCGTCTTCGTTTTTACTTGGACTTTCCACGGGAACAATAGAAGCTAATCGGAGCGGCAGTTCATTTTTTGTAAGGTTTTCAACTCGCTTATGGACGAATGCTTCGTGCTGAGTGATGAAACTTTTCACATCGCCATATTGCTGATGCTGGCAGCCAAATTCATCAAACCAGCCACAACAGACATTGAGTGGCCTATTCAGCGTACCATAAGCCTGTTGCCAGGCGGCGCGCCCATCAAGATAAGCATCGAACAATGCACGAATAAATACCGGTGGTAAGGTGGCTGATGACAGCAGCACACGTGAACCCAGCATTCCTGCCCAGTTGACCAGTCGACAAAGTGCAGGGAGATCCTCTTGGCCAAAGTCATCCGGTTCATCGAGCACCAAATCTGAGGTTAATAGCCGTAGCATCGGGGCAATTTGGTGACCGCCACGCAGCCCTTCGGTAGCAGGGATCAGATGATCTATCGTGGTGACGAGTACCGGGGCGCTCAGTAATTGGTGTAAGGTTGGACTGCGTTCTAGCCATTTTTTTAAACGACCATCATCCAGTGAACCATCATAACGGACATACTGATGCTCCGAGAACAGTGAGGCGGCGGACTCACTGCCCGTCGGATTTGTATTTTTCTGGCGCATCTCATGGAGATCTTGCACAGCCTGTGAACCAATCAGTACGGCTAAATCATCCTCATCCAGCGTTAACCGTTGGCGTAACGCATCCCCTGTTTGTAATGTCAGAGTGCGTAGCCCGAGTGCAACGGAAAAACGGCAGCCGTCAGACTCATCAGACAGACCATACATAATGCGGGCATTAGCGAACGTTTTTCCTCGCCCGGTTGATGCCATATTCACCCCGAAGAAACCTTGTTGCTTACTGGTTTCACGAATGGAACAGGCGAGATCGAATGCCCTGTCTTGCCAGCGAAAGCGCGGGTGTGAGGTGCGCTGCCGAAATCCCTTGTGACGGGTAATGGCAGGTAGTGTCTCTCGTAGATGTGGCAGGCTTCGTCCCAGGAGCAGGGCATTTTGCGCGACGCCGATGCAATGCTCATCCAGTCTCTGCTTATATTTCCCTGTCTTGCGGTCGGTATTGGCCCAGACTGGATAAGTGCTATCCTGCCAGCCAAGGGTTGCCTCTCCTGATGAGTAGTGATGGTCAGCCAGCATCAGAGAGAGACGAGCCAAATGTACAGTTAACCGTTGATCTAGCTGGCCAAAATACATAAGTGAGGGCAGTTTAAGTGCGCGATTTGCAAATTTTCGCGCTTTTTCACACCAGATGTGGCTTTGCAGTGGGGTACCGTGGGGAAACTGCCAGTTCTGCTCCCATTCTTCAGGCGTTCTGGTGTTATCACAATGGTTAAGGGCATTCCATTGCGCAGAAAAATCGTCGGTTAGCCATCTATCAGCGAAACTTAACTGGGGTGTAACGCTATTTGCCGAGGGGTGCTGAGATGCATTAAACACTGGCAGACGGTGGTGAGAAATAATGAGCCAAGCAATAGTTTGTGCGATAGGTGGTAAAGTGCGAAATGGACTACTAATAAATGTCTGTTTGTCCCTTTGTAGTCTGGCCAACAGGGCTATTTCGGTTTCTGGAGTAATCGTGCTGAGTGTGGTTAACCAGCCGATGTCATTTTGATCCCCGACAAAGGCTTGAAATAACCTCAGAGATACCCATTCATGTCGATAGGGTTGGCTGTAAGGCCCTGTACCATTTAGCCCTGCCTGAAATAGCGCATTGGCTTTGCCAGTATCATGAAAGAGCCCGGCAATAGTGGCCAGCAAGCTAAAGACTTCGGCGCTGTGCCAGGGGGTTTCATCTTTTGCGCGCAGAATATCCCGACGGGTAGTATTTGTAGGCACACTTCCCTGGGCGTTAAAACGTCGTAGATTGCCGACTACCCACAGTAGTTCGGTGTGATTTGCACTACGTATCCAATGGCAGGAAACGGCTGTGTTGCGGCGTGCCGTTTTGCGTAGCAACTTACGTAGCGTGTTTAATCCATCCTGCGTGATGGCCGTTTGCCAGCTGCGTTCACCTTTACGTTCGGCAAACTGATCTAAGATACGGCGCGTTTCGACCAGTGCGCGTTTACTGCATTCTGATATCAGCAGAATGTTCATAGGCCCACCTGACTTAGATTATTTGCGACATCTTGCAGGCTGCCTATCATGACATCTAACGCCTCAGCTTGCTGGAATATAGTCAGGCAACGTTGGCGGAATTCTTGTTCATCTTCTCCTTCCATGGCGGCAATAAATGCCTGAGGCAGCACGAGTGCATCTTTAATTAAATCAGCGATATCGAATACCAGGCCGCCACGGCGAGTCTTACCATGTAACACTGCTAATCCGTGGGGCAGGCCCAGAACCCATGCAGAGACGGCAGCCAGACCGTAAGCCAGATAATTACCGTGGTCGAGAAAGCGGTTAGCCAGATCGGTACCACCCCCGCGTTTGGCGCGTGTAAAGTCTCCATAGCTTACTGCGTTGGCTGCCAGCCGGTACAGAGCTTTGGTCATTATCGCTTCTTGTATCAGTATATCGTTGCTTGTGCTGCAGTCGGCTAGCCCTTTTTCATAACGTTCCAGAAGCGTCTGAAGTTGGTCTGAGTTAAAGGCAAAACGTGATTCGCGGGACAAGCGAGAGCCCAGCCAATGTCGACGAATTTGCGCTATCCTAATCCGTTGAAAAGCAATGGCAGCAGCCAGCCTTTTCTTATCATCGAACCAAAAGCTTACCCAGTTTTGCAAATATTCCGTTGGTCGATATTCACTTTGTGGTGATAGCCAGGAGACCGCAATCTCCGCCTCATTGGCTGCGAAGAGAGGCGTACCTCCGCCGCCACAAAAACCGACCATGACGCCTGAACGGGCGAACTCTCTCATAGCAGCCTGCGTGACAGATGTGCCAGTGCCTAACATCACAACGCTGGTATTGGCAATGGGGATATTCCAGTACAGGGATTGGTTCCCTTCTTCGGTGACATATTCCACCCGACCACCATTCACGAGAATACGGCAATACTGGAGGTAATAAACATTCGCTCGTTTGGAATGCAGAATGGTTTTTAAGTCCGAAGGGCTAAAGGCTTTATCCATAATGTATTTTCTACCGAGATTAATAATAGAACTGAGGTCAACGAAGTAAATCCGAGCTCACTATTTGATCCTGATATTTAGTCTTTAGAAAACGAACAACATAAGCCTAGCACAGATAATCCAGAAAAATATGGGCAAAAAAATATATAACACTGACACAGACCCTTTTTTTTGTGTTTTTTAAACAGGCTTAATAATCAATGAGTTAAACTCTCGTGAAAAAAAAGGGTTT
>CANRKT010000033.1 GCA_947631255.1 uncultured Enterobacteriaceae bacterium | reverse complement strand
GCCTTGAATATCTGTTCTGGCTGGCATTAACCAGGCATTGGCAACGATAGTTTGTCCTTCTGGGGACAGGACATAATCGATGAAGGCTTTGGCTTCAGCTTGCTGCTGACTGGTTTTCAAAATCATCATTGGACGTGGAGCAATAGCGGTACCACTTTTAGGGAAAATAACCTCGATGGACTCGCCGTTGGCAATACTGCTATACGCAACATAGTCTACTGCGCCAAATACTGCGGCTTTAGCGCCTTGCAGAACAGGGGTCAGAGCTTGTGCATTGGGACCAGAAATCACCATTCCATTCGCTTTTAAATCAGAAAATAGTTTCCAGGCTTGTGCTTTCTTTGCATTTTCTAAGCCTAAGACTAAATCGAGCGAAGCACCTGACAATGCTGGGTCTGGCATGGTGACTTTATTTTGAAATGCAGGTGTGGCCAGGTCACTCCATTCTGTAGGTTTAGGGGTGCCACTTTTGTTATTCCAGACAATACCTAATGCTGAGATCCCTTGTGCAACATAATAAGGGGTTTTAAAACGTGCTGGGACTTGAGCAGCATTAGGGCTGTCATAAGCCAATAACCAGTCTTTTTTCTGTAAATCAACTGCGGTATCCCAGGATGCGGAAATCAGTACATCAGCACGAGGATTGGCTTGTTCTGCTTCCAGACGCGCCATAACCTTTCCGGTCGTCGCCTGGAATACATCGACTTTTACGCCAGTCTGCTGCTGATAACCGGCAGCTAGCTGTTTTGCCATGGCGCCAGGGCCAGCAGTGTAAATGGTCAGCGCATGTGATGAGGCTGAAAAAAGTGCACAGGAAAGACCCAAAGTCATCGATATACCTTTCAATGAAAAACAGTTTAATGAGGGGGTGACAAACTTCTTAATTAAATTTGGCATCAGATAATCTCTCTTCATAATGTTGTCAGACTTTCGATTTTCCCGGACTGCATATGTGCAATCTGATGGGCGAGTGCAGTAGCTTCCGCAGGATCATGGGTGACATAAACTGCAGTAATACCTAATGTTCTTAATAGCTGAGCCATTTCTTCACACAATGATTGGCGTAATGCGATATCCAGGTTTGATAGCGGTTCGTCAAATAACAAAATTTCAGGTTCAGCAATAATGGCACGTGCCAGAGCAACGCGTTGCTGTTGGCCACCTGATAAATCTGCTGGTTTTCGTTTTGAAAAATCCGCTAAGCCAACGCGTTCTAATGCTGCATCAACACGTTCCTGTATGGCATGACGAGGGATAGCGCGCATACGTAGAGGAAAGGCCACATTTTGGGAAACGGTCATATGAGGCCAGAGGGCATAATCCTGAAATACCATGCCGAGATTACGCTGCTCTGGAGGAACCAAATGATGTGAACTGGCCACTAATCGGTCATTGAAATGAATGGTACCGTCAGTCGGTTGTAACAAGCCGGCAAGTAATTTAAGCAGAGTGCTTTTACCGCAACCAGAAGGGCCAAGTAACGCCAGAATGGTGCCTTTTGATACCGTTAAATCGATACCATTAAGGACATATTGGTTTGCAAAAGCCTGAGACAAATTCTGTATTGAGATCATGGATGAACTACCCGCAGCTGAAGTGCTGGGTAATAGACCCACGCTCCTGTTTAAAGGAGAGAGAGCTTGTTGCATAAATTGTTATCCTCTTTGGGACTTAATCACTGCCGAGGATACTACGAGACAAATAAGACGGATTTATTACAGCTTTGTAATGAGGGATAATTATTAATAAGATATTGGAGTGTGATTTATATTTAAGGGGATGAAATATTTTCTTCCCCTTAAACAATAATCTGAATTATAAAAAATTAGAGTGTGACTCCGCTTTTAAATATCGCTAGTTCACGGAAGTCATTCACTTCATTTTTAGTCTGTTCGCCATTCACCAGTTTGACAACCTGAGCAATAAAATCATTCAGCAGAGTATCCATTGATTTACCTGTCAGTAATGCGCCGGCATTAAAATCAATCCAGTGTGGTTTTTTGGCGGCCAGCTCATTGTTGGTGGCAATTTTCATGGTCGGGACAAAACCTCCATAAGGGGTACCACGACCGGTAGTAAATAACACCATATGACAACCTGCGGCACCGAGTGCGCTGGTGGCAATAGCATCATTCCCCGGTGCACTTAACAAATTGAATCCAGGTACGCGTAAACGCTCGCCATATTTTAAGACATCCATTACCTGGCTGGTGCCTGCTTTTTGCGTACAGCCCAAAGATTTCTCTTCCAGCGTTGAAATTCCCCCTGCTTTGTTACCTGGTGAAGGATTCTCATAAATAGGTTGCTCATGGGCGAGAAAATAGCGTTTGAAATCGTTGATCATGGCTACCGTTTTTTCAAAGGTCTCTTCATCATGGCAGTGATTCATCAGGATTTGTTCAGCACCAAACATTTCTGGTACTTCAGTTAATACGGTGGTGCCCTGATGGCTCACGAGGAAATCAGAAAACCGTCCTAGTAGTGGGTTAGCAGTAATGCCCGACAGGCCATCCGAGCCACCACATTCGAGACCAAATTTAACTTCGCTTAATTTACCAGGCTCACGTTTATCATGTTTCACGATGTCATAAATCTGATTAAGGTTTTCAATACCCGCTTCTATCTCATCATCGACTTGCTGGCATACCATAAATTTAACGCGTTGCTCGTCATATTCACCGAGAGTGTCTTTGAACGCTGCAACCTGATTGTTTTCGCATCCCAGGCCGATAACTAATACTCCTGCGGCATTGGGGTGTCGTACTAAATCCTGCAATATCGTTCGGGTCGTGAGATGGTCATCTCCGAGCTGGGAACAACCAAAGGTATGGTTATAAAGATAAACACCATCGATCCCTTCTGGAGAAGGATGCTGTTTATTAAAACGATCGATCATTTTACGCGCGAGTGCGTTCACGCAACCGACGGTAGGGATCACCCAAATTTCATTTCTGATCGCGACATCACCGTTCTTACGACGATAAAGGGCAACCTCAGGATTGGTCAGACTAGCATCCAGTATTTTATGTTCTGGGTGATACTGATATTCGTTAACGTCACTTAAATTAGTGGCGATATTATGATTATGAACATGCTCACCGATAGCAATAGGTTGTTTTGCATGGCCTATTGGTAAACCATACTTGATGATGTCTTCCCCGGTTTGAATAGGGGAAATGGCGATTTTATGCCCGCGACCCACCGCTTCAGTCAGCGTGATAGTCTGGCCATCTACTTCTACCTCTTCTCCAGCAGCACGATCAATCAAGGTCACGACGACATTGTCTGTTGAGTGTATCTTTATGATTTCTTTCATTTTTTAGGTATCCTGATTTCGAATCGATAGAATAAGAAAAAGGCTATGACTTGATTAGAATCTTGGGTGATCTAGCCAGTAATGAAGAGTATAAATCATGGTCTATATCTTTTGGAATTGTTATACCAGTTTCCTGGTGGTTTATTTTCGTTTTTGCAGGATTAAAGATATAATCAGGCAATCAATAGCCCGCTGGCGAATGCAGGCGATAAGAGGAAAGTCGATGAGTTTACCGGTAAGTGAACAACGTCTCTATCAGCACGTTGCATCAGTGATCAAGGAACGAATTAAAAATAATGCATATTCTGTGGATTCAAAACTTCCTGCAGAACGTTTACTGGCTGAAGAAATGAATGTGAGCCGTACGGTAATTCGTGAAGCGATTATCATGTTAGAGGTTGAAGGCTTGGTCGATGTCCGTAAAGGTTCGGGCATTCATGTTATCAATCAGGTGCCGACTCACTCAGGGATAACCGCTGCCTTACCGGTACTAGAGTTTAGCCAATGTGGTCCGTTTGAGTTATTACAAGCCCGGCAACTTATTGAAAGCCATATTGCTGAGTTTGCTGCGACTCAGGCGACCAAGGAAGATATCCTAAAATTGATGGAGATACAGCGAAATGCCCGCCAGGAAGATCGCTTTCGAGATTCTCAGTGGGATTTGAAGTTTCATATGCAAGTCGCAGCATCGACTCATAATAGTGCGATGGTGATTATTGTTGAACAGATGTGGAGTCAGCGCCTGCGTAATCCCTATTGGCTCAAACTGCACGAACATATTGATAATCGTTCGATTGATAGCTGGTGCGACGAACACGATAAAATATTACAGGCTATCGCACATCGTTCTCCTAAAGCCGCGCGTGAAGCTATGTGGCAGCATTTAGAAAATACGAAAAAAATGTTATTCAATGCTGCCAGCGATGATTTTGATTTTAATATGGACAGATCGATTTTTTCTGAAAGTCCACTTCCAGGTATGGGACAGATTGAGTAGCATATTACACCTTATCATCCTCAGAGATTGGTTTTAATACGGGAAGGTGACTCTCTTTCCGTATACTACATTGATACCCGCTAATATCTAATCTGACTTATTTCATAAACACTGCATGAACAAATTAATATAATATTTACTTATGGTTTATTCATAATGTGAAACGACGGAATTCTATTCTTTACTCTCAAGGGCATGATTTCATACAGGTTTAATGAATTGTAAGTTCACAATATTATTGATGAGTAACGGGCTAATAAATATAGAGCGTTACAAGGTTAATTAATGTTTTCCTTATGAAGCATTAATCTGTTTATTAATTTTCATAACATATTGTTTTTATGTATATGACATATCAATAATTGAGATATGGATCTAATGCTTGTTCTTATTATAATCACATGATTTTTTGCACTGCATATGTCTTAGTTATTGAGTGAATAACTTCATTTCAGTGATTGACATTATGTTGCATTTTTTAATATTGTAATTACTGAGTTTGTGCATTAAAAACCCACTTTAAATTTATTAATTCACAATAAAAGTTTATGCGAAAAACAATGTTTAAACGTTAACTGATAAAATCAAATCACAGGGAGATAGAGGTCGATGGATGAGTAAGAAGTGTTTCAATCTAAAAATGCGTGATGGACTTTTTGAAATAAATTCAAATGAAACTATTTTAGAATGCGCATATAGAAATGGAATAAACTTAGAATATCAGTGCGCTTCTGGGTATTGTGGAAAGTGTAAAATGCGCTTACTTAAAGGTAGAGTCAGGCTTGAACATGCTGGCGGAATATCTAGAAGAAATATTGCAAAAGGGTTTGTCCTAACTTGTTGTACTTTTCCTAAGAGTGATCTCGAAATGTGATCGCTATTAATTCGCCGTAAACCACCTCTTGAAGAGGTGGATTGTAGAGGCTACTTTCAGTATGTCTCCAGGAGAAGATGCCCCAGACTTTCATGGGTACGATTCAAGTTATCATCCTGCTGCCAGCACCAGGTTATTTCCCTGACCTGATTTAATGATTCAAACAAGCCAGCATTTTAAAATTCCCGGCGACATGAACCATTACATTTCTCAATGAATCCGTTCTGACGGCAGATTTTTTCAATTTTCAGACCAGAATCAACAAGCTTCAGGACGTTAACGATCTGGGTTTCAGTAAACGTGCTTTTTCATGCGAACCTCTGCAAATGTTAAAGCAGAAAATTTAATTATCGCAGTCTCATTTTAGGGAAGTGGACAATGGGAGCATAATGAGGACGAATCGGAAGAGGTGTCGTGACATTGAAGAAAGAGGATGAGTAAAGCTCCGATAGCGCGAGCTTTACTCAAGAGAGGAGAAATTATTTAATTTGGTCGACCAGTGACTGTGAAACAAACCAGTCAGAGCCATTATAGACATTGACGCCTTCTGAAATGACTTCTTTATCATTCAGCCAGGCAATGCTTTTATTACGTGGGATCTTCAAGGTCTGAGCGCCTTTTTTTACCACCAGAACCGGATTCTCTGCATCCGAGATGTCTTCAGTGACTGTTGCGCCTTTAGCCGTGAATTCCGCATTTGCATTAAGGAATAGGCGGTTAGTTGCTTGTTCTAAGTTTACATCGAGTGCTGATGCCATAAACTGTGCAACTTCAGTGTTATCCATTAAACCACCGAGCAGACGGCCACGTGGGTCATAGCTATACAGAACCACATCTTCACCGGTATGTCCGTTGGTGGTGAAGCCGATTTTTGCTCTCTCAGCGATGATAGGGCCGACGGCATAGTTTAATGCGCTCGCTTTGGCATCCATAATACTCTTCACTTCAGCATCGGTTAAATCATCAACACCCAGCCACTCTTGCGCTAATGCACGAATTTTTACCGGATCTTGTGTAGCTGACTGGCTTTCAAGTATGGCCTCAAACCCTTCGCCAGTGACTTTAGCTTTTTTCAGCGGATTGATAAAACTTGTCCAGTGGGTTTTATCATAATTTTTGGAGGTTGAGCGGTCACCGATAGAAATACCCGAGTTACCATGGTCTGACATGGCGATAATCAAGGTATTGCCATCTTTTTTAGCGAATTCAACCGCTTTTGCAACGGCGTTATCAAACGCCAGTACATCACTAACAATACCTACAGGATCATTAGCATGGGCTGCCCAGTCAACTTTTGAACCTTCAACCATTAAGATGAATCCATCTGGGTTTTGCGATAAAACATCAATCGCTTTTTGTGTCATATCGCCAAGTGAAGGCTCAAGCGCTGGATCACGGTCTAAGTCATAAGACAGTGCGGCATGTTTATCGGTTTTACCAAAAACACCGACCAGTTTTTTACCATCAAATGAATTGAGCTGGTCAGGGGTATTAACAATGCTATAGCCACGTGAAGTGAGAACTTTAGCCATGTCTTCTTTATCGGCACGGTTCTCAGCTTTCAGGTATTTAGCACCACCACCTAAAATAACATCCAGATTATTGTAGACAATTTGTTCTGTCAGATTATCGTAGTTTTTACGTGAAGGGTCATGAGCACTGAAGTCTGCAGGCGTTGCATGCATAAATTCACTGGTACTGATAATACCAGCAGAACGACCACTTAGCTTTGCCGCTTCGAGCAATGTGGCTACAGGGCGCAGCTCTTCTCCTGGGTTTGGTGTTTTGACCCCTGGTAAATCATATTTTTTCCCAGTACTGGCGATATTACCGCTTTGGGATTTCCAGCCTGAAGAGATAGCAGAGCCAGCAGGTGCTGAATCTGCAATCGTTCCATCGCCATTCCATGTGCTCATTAAACCACTTGCTAACGGGTCAAGAGCCAGAGATTCCCCTTTATATAAGCGCGCAAGCGTTGTACCTGTCACACTCATTCCATCTGGGATCATAACGATCACATTTTTGACGGTTTGTGGTTTTTCACTCGTAGTGGCTGCAGCTGATAATTGTGGGAAAGCCAGTGAAATTGACACAGCAGTATAAACAAGTGATTTTAGAAAACGCATAAATAATTTATTCCCAGTAGAAATAATAAAATTTGTAAGTCTGGATAATAAAGAATAAATGTTTCAGTTTTATTAAGGTTGTAAAAAATCGTGATTATCAATATTTTCTTTAAGATCTAATTCTTCCAATATCATATGACTCCGTCACACTCAATTCGTCTGGAGTCGATAGCTGATAGAGTTTTCTTTCCATAACAGGTACTAGCTCTGACCTGCATCATCCGTAATTGACTGTCCGTTTTCTGGATTAATAAACATCGTTATCAGACAACTGTAAATCAATTGGTGGAGGAACTGTTTTTAGTGCTCACGGGAAATGTCTTAAAACTCATCGTTCGATTAACTTGTTGATCATATTGGTTTAAATTGCTTTTTTATGGGTTTTTTAGACTTTTCAATGCTGTTTTTTCTAAAATCTGTGATCATCTTTATCAAGTCAGTGTTTCATTTTTTATTGATTCTACAGGTTGATTTGTATTATAAAAAAGTTAGCTGTTGGATAGGTTGATATCTAAATATATATGGGTGCTCGAGAGATATTAATATTACCCACTTTAAATGACTATTAGCCAGTATTTCTACAACTTGAAGTATCGCAGGTATATATCTTCTGGTTGCCGGGCTATTTCCTATTGTCTCCAGTGCTCATATCACGACCAAAGGTGATTATCCGGGGGAACGACTTATAAACAGTCATCGACACTGCAACAGAAAATAATGTAGCAGTGATTGCTTTGGATATCTGAAACCGAGAGTTTGCTAATAGTCTGGGGGAGTCTGAGTGGAAAAGTTACTGGCTGAGTGTCTCTGATGTTGCAACAACGGGCAATATTATAAACCCTGACCGTACGCATTTTCAGGAAAAATAAGCGGAAGCGGTCGCCGCTATTGTGCTCGAGGGGATTACGAGTGACCCAGAACGTCTGCAAGGTCTGAGCTAATATATCTGATTAAACGGACTATCGATATGAGAGTCCGCTTAATCACGCGGACTATTTGGCGAAATTGATCAGCGCATCGCCAGACAGACGATAGCGGACCCACTCCTCCTGTTCAATGGCACCAATACTGAGATAAAAATCGATAGCCGGTTGATTCCAGTCCAGTACGCTCCACTCCAGGCGGCCACATTTCCTTTGTACGGCATACTGCGCGATGGTTTTTAGTAGTGCCTTTCCGGCTCCCTGTCCGCGTGCCTCAGGCGAAACATAGAGGTCTTCCATATAAATACCATTGCGACCAAGCCACGTTGAGTAACTGGTAAAGAAGACGGCATAACCGACCGTTTTACCTGCGACTTCACAGATTAACGCCTCAGTTTTGCTGTCTGCACCAAACAAAGAATCTCTGATTTCATCGGCGGTTGTGACGACTTCTTCTGGCGCTTTCTCATATACCGCCAGCTCATAAATCATGTCGTAAATAGCCTGTGCATCTTCTGGGGTTGCCTGGCGGATGGTTGTGCTCATGGTATTCCTATTGGTTTATCTGTCGAAGTTTGAATGACTGTCAGCAAGCTTAATCGGTGCTGCTAAAAGAATTAAGTGCAATGAAATCATATATTGATGGATATTATGCATCCAGTGCGGCGCCGTATCGACCTTAATCTGTTACTGATGTTCGATGAGGTTTATCGTCATCGTTCGGAGCGTCCGGCGGCAGAAGAACTGATCGTCAGCACTTCCGCATTTGTGCATTTTCCCAAAATAGTCCCTTGATGATATTCCATATAAGGTTTACCAGAAAAAACACGTATTACACTTTTTGCGATTAATTGGTTTAGTCCTTCTGCTTTCATTTCGACAAATTATGGAAAAATAGTTTTAGAAACATAAACAAATGGGTTTTACCTTAAATGAAACCAGCGTTATTCTGCTTTAACCAGAAACGGAATATAGCAGCAGTTAACCCTTTTAAGAGGTGACTATGAGTCAATTATTTAGCACAGCACGTATTGGTGAACTGACGCTGGAAAACCGCATTGTGATTGCCCCGATGTGTCAATACTCGGCAGAGCAGGGAAAAGCCACTAGCTGGCATCGCATTCATCTGGGGGCTCTGGCTCTCTCGGGAGCGGGATTATTGATTCTGGAAGCAACGGCAGTTGAACCAGTTGGTCGTATCTCTCCGAATGACTTAGGATTATGGAATGACGAGACTGAAGCGGCGTTGCAGCAAGTCGTGGATGATATTCGTGCCTGGTCACCGATACGCCTCGGGATCCAGTTAGGGCATGCGGGACGCAAAGCCTCCTGCCGTGCCCCCTGGAAAGGTGGCCGTCAGTTGCCTGAAGCCCAGGGCGGCTGGCAAACCGTGGCACCATCAGCAATCGCTTTTGCCGAACAGGATGTCTTACCTGTTGCATTAGAAGATGCTGATTTAGCTCGTATTAAGCAGGCGTTTGTTGACAGCGCACTCCGTGCTGTCCGCGTGGGAATTGAACTGATAGAAATACATGCTGCACATGGCTATCTGTTGCATCAATTTTTATCACCGCTGAGCAATCAACGACAAGACCAGTACGGTGGTTCTCAGGAAAATCGGATGCGTTTTCCACTGGAAGTGTTTGATGCTGTGCGTAAGGCTGTCCCCTCGACTATCCCTGTAGGGGTTCGTTTGTCTGCAATCGACTGGGTAGACGGTGGCTGGGATGTCTTACAGTCAGTGGTATTCAGCCAGCAGCTGGAATTGCTGGGGTGTGACTATTTGCATGTTTCTAGCGGGGGATTATCAACCGCGCAGACGATTACTCTGGAGCCGGGCTATCAGTTACCTTTTGCCCGTGAAATTCGCGAAAAGGTCAGGATCCCAGTTATTGGCGTTGGTTTAATTACTGAACCAGAACAGGCAGAGGCGGTTATTACTCAGAAGGATGCAGACTTCGTTGCCCTGGGTCGTGTGATGCTCTATAACCCACACTGGCCATGGCAGGCCGCTGCGGCACTTAATGCCCAGGTTCAGGCGCCACCACAGTATTTACGTTCCGAACCGCAGGGTTTAAAAGGAACATTGGTGTATCAAGCTAAATAGTGGTCTTAAATTTTTAACTGAAGCGATGCAATAGAGAGTTAAAGCAAAGGGGAGTGATGCATAGCATACTCCCCTTGTGCTTTAACGGATTTCTAGATAACTATTAATCACATTGTGCTTTTTGGTTACGATGGTTAACGGCACCGTACTGCTGCAAAATTTTGATGGTCTCAACGTTACCATTGCTACAAGCAAACGAGAATGCACTTTGGTTATAAGCCGGATGGTTTTTATCTTTTTCCGTGGTGACTAAATCTGTTCTTGCCCCTTTATCAAGCAAGTATTTAACGATATCGGCTCGGTTATTACTTGCTGCAACAATTAGTATTGTTTCGCCCTGGGTATCATTGCTTTGATTATTTAAATCAACCTTATCTTTAAGCTTGTTATACAGAGTATCAAAAACAACAACGTTTTTACCTAATCCTGCAGATTTAAGCGCATTGGAAACATCTGCTTTGTCTGTTGCCATGAGGTCTGCATTATTAGCTATCAGATAGTCAACCACATCAGGATATCCGATAAATGCAGCCCAGCCTAAAGCTGTTTGTCCCAGACTGGCAGTATCTTTAGCTTCGATATCTTGACCTTGTTCTACCATGGTTTTTATTGTCGCCAGGTCACCTTGTTTGACGGCATCAAACCATTTAGCATCCGGGCCTTCTGAAGGTTTGGTATAGAAAATTCGATGATTGAGTCTGGTTGGATTAGCAATATCAACCATTTCTGAATAATCCATTCTGAACTGCTTATATCCATCAGGATTATTTGGGTTTAATTCCGCTGCCTGTGCTGAAAATGCGACAGAAGTAAGAACCAAAGGGAGCATCATCATTTTAGCTAATGTTTTCATGATATGGATTATCCTATAGGACTTGAATTATAGATTTAATATATATCTAAAAACGATAAAAAGATAATCAAATAATCTGAATAATACTGTTAATCTATTTTAGTAGAGTGAGAAAATAATAGTGAGCTAAGTATTATACTGTATATTATTTCCTGCTTTTTTTATTTCATTAGTATTAAAAATTCGTCTGTATATATCAATACCGATAGAATGGAATGGCGAACCCTCCTACCAAAGTAAAACTTCCCCAGACGGGGATTATTCAGAAGCGTCGGCCTGTGCCTGCTTCTTTAGTGGAGGTTCTTTTGGCTTGTGAAGATGAATAAATGAAAAATCTGCTTCGTCAGGGGGGCTGTCATTGTATCTAAACCCCAGAAAGCAAAAAACCAGCCATCAGGCTGGTTTTTCTAAATAGTGGTGCCCGGACTCGGAATCGAACCAAGGACACGGGGATTTTCAATCCCCTGCTCTACCGACTGAGCTATCCGGGCAACGGGGCGCATTAAACCGTAATCTGCGTCTCTCGTCAACGAAATTTAGTGAATAATGATGCGTTTGCTTAACTTTACGACAAATTAATGGTTATTGACCAGTGTGTTGCAAAAAAAATGAGCGAAGTGATGTTAAAATCATCAGCCTTCAGATTTATCGCATACCGAAGCCGATTCATGTATTTTTTGTTCATGCTGGCAGAATAAACAGTCAGTCAGGATATTGAACAGCAGGGCAGAAGGTGCGATTATTGCGCGAATTTCTCTGTCTGCTACGGGGCACCTTGATGTTGATTCACTTTTCCTCCCCATCTATCGCGATGGTGCTCGCCCGTATATTCACACTCTGCAGCAGTCGTCAGCTCACCATGCGGTAAGGGCAGCGCTTGCTCACTGTAGGACATCAGTAAACTCAGGGCTGTCCTGATTTTACTGATGTCTGGCGGTCGGAGTGGACTCACCTCTCAAGACTTTCAAGACGCTTTCGCCGGGGAATACTCCCTTTGCCGTGCCTTTGGCACCCACTCATCCTTGACCACGGGGATTTGTGCTTATGAAGTCACTTAAAATTGCTGCCAGCCACAGTATTGCAGGCTCACTCTTAACGCATCGTGAAGTTGTGACCCTTGCTGATACCGATTTTACCGATGTGGCTGCCGTTGTCGTCTCTGTTGCTGATAGCCAGAGCGGTATTCTGACGTTACTTAAACGTACTGGTTTTAATTTGCCAGTGTTTATCTTGACCTCAACAGTTACCGATGATTTACCAGCCGTCACCGGCATTATCACCGGCCAGTCAGAAGACTACCTGACACTGGAAAATGCAGCCTGTGAATATGAAGAACAGCTACTGCCACCCTTTTTCAGCACCCTGACGCAGTACGTGGCAATGGAAAATACTTCCTTTGCTTGCCCTGGGCATCAGCATGGTGAATTTTTCAAAAAACATCCTGCCGGGCGACAGTTTTATGATTTCTTTGGCGAGAATATATTTCGCGCTGATATGTGTAATGCCGATGTCTTGCTTGGTGACTTACTGATCCACGAAGGATCGGCCAAACATGCGCAGAAATTTGCCGCGAAAGTGTTTAATGCGGATAAAACCTATTTTGTCTTAAACGGAACCTCTGGCGCCAATAAAGTGGTCACTAATGCGTTACTGACTCGCGGTGATCTGGTGTTGTTCGATCGTAATAATCATAAATCGAATCACCATGGGGCATTAATTCAGGCCGGGGCGACACCCGTTTACCTGGAAGCTACCCGCAACCCATTTGGCTTTATCGGTGGTATCGATGCACACTGTTTTGATGAGCAGTACCTGCGTGAGCGGATAGCAGAAGTGGCCCCGGAACGGGCACAGGAAGCGCGTCCATTCAGACTGGCGATTATCCAGCTCGGTACCTATGACGGGACGGTGTATAACGCACGCCAGGTGGTCGATAGCATTGGTCATCTGTGTGACTATATTCTGTTTGACTCCGCCTGGGTGGGTTATGAGCAATTTATTCCGATGATGGCTGACTGTTCGCCGCTATTACTGGAGCTGGGGCCAGAAGATCCGGGTATTTTTGTCACTCAATCTGTTCATAAACAGCAAGCGGGATTCTCACAAACCTCACAGATCCATAAAAAGGATAACCACCTGCGTGGTCAGACGCGTTTTTGCCCTCATAAACGGCTGAATAATGCCTTTATGTTGCACGCTTCTACCAGCCCGTTTTATCCGTTATTTGCTGCACTGGATGTGAATGCGAAAATTCATCAGGGTGAAAGCGGTCGTCGCCTGTGGGCTGAGTGTGTGGCGTTCGGGATAGAAGCCCGCAAAGCTATCATCGCCCAGTGCACAATGATCAAACCCTTTATCCCCCCAGTGATTGCCGGGCGGCCGTGGCAGGATCACCCTACTGAGGTCATTGCTCAGGATCGTGGTTTCTTTAGCTTTGAGCCAGGTGCCTCGTGGCATGGTTTTGAAGGCTACGCGGAGAATGAATACTTTGTCGATCCTTGTAAGTTACTGCTGACCACGCCTGGAATTTCGTCAGAAAACGGCGCTTACACGGACTTTGGTATCCCGGCGGCGATTCTGGCGCATTATCTGCGGGAAAACGGCATCGTTCCGGAGAAGTCAGATCTGAATTCGATTTTATTCCTGCTGACCCCGGCAGAAAGTACCGAAAAAATGACGCGTCTGGTCGCCATGCTGATGCAGTTTGAGCATCATGTGGAAAATGACACGCCGCTAATTGATGTGCTGCCGACGATTTATCATAAATATCCAATGCGTTATAAGGGCTATACCTTACGTCAGCTATGCCAGGAGATGCATGATCTCTATGTCAGCCTTGACGTTAAAGCGCTCCAGAAAGCGATGTTCCGTAGGGCCAGCTTGCCTGAAGTGGTGATGAATCCCCAGGATGCCAACATCGAATTTATTCGCGGCAATGTTGAATTAGTCAGGTTAAAAGAAGCAGAAGGGCGCATTGCTGCTGAAGGCGCATTACCTTATCCTCCAGGCGTGCTCTGTGTAGTGCCTGGTGAGAAATGGGGTGGAGCGGCCCTGCGTTACTTCCTGGCACTGGAAGAAAGTGTCAACCGTTTGCCAGGTTTTGCTCCAGAATTGCAGGGTGTTTACAGTGAAACTGATGCAGATGGAATCAAACGTCTGTATGGCAATATGGTGAAATAAGCCTGCCTGCTGCCCTCATCTGGTCACTCAGACGAGGGCATACAGGATCAGTGACGACGATAACTCTTATGTGCCGTGTTCACTTTGTACAGGTAGCGACGTGATTCAGCAGCAGGGTGACGGGTGGTCAGCGTTTGGTAGACGTCACCGGGCTCCATACTGTTGATCATGCTAAAGGCGCGGTCTTTATCACTCGAGAAGACCCGAAGTACGCTGCCGGCTCCGCCATTGTAGGCAGTAATGACTGCGTAGCGACGTGAGGTCGGATGGGTTATCTGTCCCAGATAGCTATTATGCAAAATCGCCAGATAAGCCGTTCCTGCATCAATATTACTTTCAGGATCAAATAAATAGCTACGACTTGGCTTACCTGATTTCCCCTGAGATCTAAAGACATCGACTCCGGCGCTATGCTGGACAACTTGCATCAGGCCCAGTGCATCAGCATGGCTGACGGCATAAGGGTTAAAACTGGATTCGGTCTGCATAATCGCCAGGATCAGTGACTCATCAATACCGTATTTTTGCGATGCTTTACGCACCATTCCAATATACTTATGCGCACGTTTATCCAGGTGGTTGGGAACCAGATTAATCGTCACGCTATGGACGATTTTTAATCCGGTACTGCGTTTCTGCAGACGCTGTTGTAACAGGTGATCAGCAAATTTCTCTGCGCGGCCTTGCCAGCGGATAGACTGTCCGGTGTTATCCACAACCTGGCCGTACAAGAACGGCTCTTTTGAGATAACCACATCATTGGCATCAGAATAGAGATCGATAGAACCCGGATCGTCGCCCATTAATAACGTCATGATAATAGCCTGGCGGAGATGCCCGGTAGGGTTAGTGCCTGCTATCGTTTCCACCGTAATGGTACCCGTATCAAAGTTAATATGGCTACGGGTCAGATAGCTGTCGGTATATTTGACGTAGTCTTTCGGGCCTGCAATCAGAACTTCTTTCATCCCCCAGATATTCTCGATATTGTTGGCAAACTGCCCCATCAAAATATCGAATCCGTTGGTATCCTTCTGATAAGTCAAGGTGTCCGCGCTATCCTCTTTATTACTGGAGCAAGAGATAAGCAAGGGGGCTATAAAAGCCAGCGCGAGAAATTTTTTCATTATTCCATTTATGCTGTTGTGGTAGCCAAAAAGTCGCGATGGTTACTGTTTTTCTGGCGGAGTATAGCCTTCGATATGCACCTCTTTGCCTTCAAACAGGAAGTTCACCATTTCAGTTTCCAGTATCTTACGATGCTCTGGATTCATCATATTCATCTTTTTTTCATTAATGAGCATTGTTTGTTTTGTTTGCCATTGTTTCCAGGCTTCTTTAGAAATCTCATTAAAAATACGTTTGCCCAGTTCTCCAGGATAAAGCTGGAAATCCTGGCCTTCAGCATCTTGCTGTAAGTAAGTACAAAAAATAGTTCTGCTCATGGTTGTTTCCTTTTTGCTTTCGTCCGGTATTTTATAACACCGGATCGGCATGTAGTTGTTGTAGTAAGCGTTCCACTGGAGCCGCCAGTCCAACAGAGGGAGGCTGGGACAAGTTATACCAGAGACCGGACTCTTCATCCATGCAGCCGCCTGACAAGGACACCGAAAGCCACATTGGAACGATATCCAGATGGAAATGGCTAAAAGTATGACGAAAAGCGGTTAGCTGCTTTATCTGTTCAGCAGGCAAGCCACGCTGTGCTAACCAGCGATGCAGTTCAGGTAAGGTTGAAAACTGCGGAAAGCAAAATAATCCACCCCATAACCCGACGGGAGGACGCTTTGCCAGAAATACCTCGTTACCTTCCTGCATCATCAGCATATAACCAGTACGTTGCGGGAGCGTGACCTTCGGTTTTTTACCCGGATAGCTGGCCCAGCTTTCAGTTGCATAGGCAGCACAGCCATTATGCAGCGGGCAGAGGGTACATTTGGGTTTTGAACGGGTGCAAACCAGCGCCCCAAGATCCATCATAGCCTGATTAAACTGGCTGACGCCTTGAGCGGGAGTAACCTGTTCGCTGATATCCCAGAGACGTTTTTCTACGTCCTTTTTCCCGGGCCAGCCATTGACGGCATAGCAGCGAGCCAGAACACGCTTAACATTACCATCCAGAATCGGGAAATGTTTCCCTAAGGCCAGTGACAGTACTGCTCCCGCCGTTGACCGCCCGACACCAGGCAGGGCAGCGACTTCGTCAAAGGTTTCTGGAAAGACGCCACCATGCACATCGACAATTTTTTGTGCTGCTTTATGAAGATTCCGCGCACGGGCGTAATAGCCTAGCCCCGTCCAGAGGTGTAAAACTTCATCCTGGGGAGCCTGAGCAAGGCTGGTAACCGTTGGAAAACGCGCCATAAAACGTTCGAAATAGGGAATAACCGTTGCAACCTGTGTTTGTTGCAGCATCACTTCCGATAGCCAGACTTTATAAGCTGTTTTTTCTTGTTGCCATGGCAGGGTTTTACGCCCGTATTTATCATACCAGTCGAGTACTTGTCGGGAAAATTGAGCAGCTTGTAAAGTCAACGCGAGGTATCCGCAAAGGGTGGATCAGGATGCAGATTCCAGCACAGAGTGTCACAGCTGTAAACCGGAACTTTCCCTCTGCGAGGAATGCCGGAATAGGCTAGTATTTACTGAGTCGATAGCGGTACACTAAACGGCTCCAGTTTTTGTCAGAGGAGTTGCTTGCTTCTCGTCTTTAACTTTGGATAATGCCTGTTTTCTCCTATCTCAGCCGAAGTACTAATTAATCATGAAGAATGACGTCATTTCACCGGAATTTAATGAAGAAGGTCGCGCGTTACGTCGCATTCGTAGCTTTGTTCGCCGTCAAGGCCGTCTGACCAAAGGCCAGCAGCTGGCGCTGGATAACTACTGGCCGGTGATGGGCGTCGAATATCAGGCGCAACCGCTCGATTTCTCTTCACTGTTTAATAACGAAGAGCCGGTTACCCTGGAAATTGGTTTTGGTATGGGGGCCTCGTTAGTGACGATGGCGAATACCAATCCTCGCCATAACTATCTGGGTATTGAAGTTCATTTACCGGGCGTCGGCGCTTGTCTGAGCTTGGCAAAAGAGATGGATGTCAATAATCTGAAGGTGATGTGCCACGATGCGGTTGAAGTCCTGGAACAGATGATCCCTGATAACTCCCTGACGATGGTGCAGTTATTCTTCCCGGATCCGTGGCATAAAGCACGTCATAATAAACGTCGTATCGTGCAGGCACCTTTTGCTGAACTGGTAAAAAGTAAACTGAAACTCGGCGGCGTATTCCATATGGCAACTGACTGGGAACCTTACGCGGAACATATGCTCGAAGTAATGTCAGGGTTGGACGGTTACCAGAACCAGTCTCCGAGCAATGATTACGTGCCGCGTCCGGACTCACGTCCAGTCACTAAATTTGAGCAACGTGGCCATCGTCTTGGCCACGGTGTATGGGACTTAATGTTTGAGAGGGTAAAGTAATGGCAAAAAACCGCAGCCGTCGTTTGCGTAAAAAAATGCATATCGACGAGTTCCAGGAGATTGGCTTTTCAGTTGCCTGGAGTTTCCCTGAAGGCTCGTCCGAAGAACAGATTGATCAGACAGTCGATGCTTTGATTGCAGAAGTGATTGCTCCGAATAAACTGGCTTTTGATGGCAGTGGCTATCTGGCGTGGGAAGGACTGGTTTGCACGGAAGATATCGGAAAATGTACTCCTGAACATCAGGCACAGATCCGTGACTGGCTGGAAGCACGTAAGCTGACTAATGTCCGCACCAGTGACTTGTTCGACGTCTGGTGGGATTAAGTTACCCTAAGGGTGACAACAAAGTAAAAACCAAGAGGGAAAAACAGTGTTTTTCCCTCTTTGCATTGAAGTGTTAAAACTTAATGGATTGATTCTGCGTATTGTTTTTATATTCTCAGGCGCGGTTTCAGGATAGTGCACACACCTGCATATTCAGGAGAAGCTATGTTTCGTCAGGCTCTTTTAGGCATATTGCTGGTGACAGCAGCCTCGGCTCAGGCCAATTATCAGTGTTCTGTGGATCCACAAGATGACGTTGTTATCACCCCACAGTCGGTCCAGGTGGTGGGGCAGAACGGTGATCTTGTAATTGCTCCAGATGGTAATGTCCAATTTAACGGCGTTGCGAAATCACTGAATGCGGCTCAGCGCCAGCAGGCGGTTAATTACCAGCAAGCTCTGCGCACTGATTTACCGTGGATTGATAATGGAGCGCGTCAGCGAGTTGATAAAGGACGTATCGCACTGGATCGCATCATTGCGAAAGAAGTGGGTGAGAGCAGTAATATGCGTGGACGTTTGACTAAGCTTGATAGTCAGCTGAAAGAGCAGATGAACCGTATTATTGAACGTCGCCCAGATGGCCTGACTTTTCATTATCAAGCCATTAATCAGGTTCGCAGCCAGGGGCAGCAGCTGGTGAATCAGGCGATGGGCGCTATCGTTCAGGACAGCATTAATGAGATGGGCGCAAAAGCGGTACTGGGCGGCGGCGGGAACCCACTGCAAAACATACTGGGTAACCTCGGCGGTTTGCAAACGGCTGTTCAATCCGAATGGAAGAGCCAGGAAGCTGACTTCCAGCTGTTCGGTCGTGATGTCTGTAATAAAGTGGTCTCGCTGGAAGAGCAGCGCAAGGCTCTGGTCAGCACGCTGAAATAACCCATGGTGGACTGGCAGGCCAGTCCACCGTCGTTGTTATTCTGCTAAAAATAGCTCAAGCAGCGAATTTAAAAATAGCTTACCCTTTTCGGTAATCTGCCAGTGAGTCTCGGTTTCGGTCAGATAGCCTCGCTTTAAAGCTTCGGCTAATTGTGGTCGAATCCTCTGCTCATCTAACCCGGTATAACGGGCGAATTCCTCACGAGGTGCTGCTTCCAGTAGGCGCAAGCGGTTCATAAAGAATTCAAAGGGTTTCTCTTTTTGCTCTACATCGTGCTGGCGATGCAGATATTGACCGGTCATATACCCGCGTGGATGACGCGTTTTTTCGGTACGCAGGATACGGCCGTCCGGGAAGGTGATTTTGCCGTGTGCACCGCAACCAATACCTAAGTAATCCCCGAAGCGCCAGTAATTCAGGTTATGCTCACATTTATAGCCCGGTTTTGCATAGGCTGAGGTCTCATACTGCTGATAACCAGCGGCTGTCAGCAGCTTATCTCCTTGCTCAAAAATATCCCATAAAGCGTCATCATCCGGCAGTACTGGCGGACGCGATCCAAACATCGTGTTAGGTTCAATCGTCAGCTGATACCAGGATAAATGGGGTGGATTTAGGGCAATTGCCTGTCGTAAATCATCCAGCGCCTCTTCCAGTGTCTGGTCCGGCAGGCCATGCATTAAATCGAGGTTGAAGCTACGTAGCCCCAGACCCGCAGCCAGATGCGCCGAGCGTTTTGCTTCGCTGGAGTCGTGGATACGCCCTAAGCGCTTAAGTTTAGATTCACTGAAGCTTTGTACCCCAATAGAGATACGGTTGATCCCCGCTTTCTGATAACCAACAAAGCGGTCAGCCTCTACGGTACCGGGGTTCGCTTCCATGGTTATTTCCGCATCAGCCGCCAGCACCAGACGCTCACGAACGCCATCAAGCAGATTTTGCATCGCTTCGCTGGACAACAGGCTTGGGGTACCGCCGCCGATAAAAATAGTTTTAATCTCGCGTCCTTGGGCTAAAGGAACGTCGAGAGTTAAATCATTCAATAAGTGGCTGACATAGTCATCGTGTGGCACCTCGCCTTTCAGGGCGTGGGAATTAAAATCACAGTAGGGGCACTTTTGTACGCACCAGGGAATGTGAATATACAGGCTGAGAGGGGGGAAATTAGCCATTACGCATGGCTTCCAGTAGTAGTTTCAGAGCTTGTCCTCGGTGGGAAATGGCACTTTTTTCTTCACGTGTGAGTTGTGAGGCTGTTTTGCCTTCGCCAGGAATATAGAAAATAGGATCATAACCAAAACCACCCTCACCGGCAGGTGTGCGAGTGATGATACCGTCCCAACAGCCGTGGAAGACTAATGGTGTCGGGTCTTCGGCGTGGCGCATATAGACCAGTACACAGTGAAACTGTGCCTGGCGTTCGGTATCCGGTACATCTTTCAGCGCAATCAGTAATTTTTCCAGGTTTTTCTGATCTGAAGCCTCTTCCCCTGCATAACGTGCAGAGTAGATCCCCGGAGCACCACCGAGGGCATTGACGGCCAGACCGGAATCATCAGCAATAGCGGGTAAGCCAGTGACTTGTGCCGCATGACGTGCTTTCAGAATAGCGTTTTCAATAAATGTCAGACCCGTTTCTTCAGCTGAGCTGACACCTAACTCGGTTTGAGCGACGACATCGAGGCCAAAATCAGCCAGCAAACCCGCTAGTTCACGTACTTTACCGGCGTTGCCGGTCGCTAAAACAACTTTTTTCATAGAGGGCTACCCTGTGATTATGCCAAAGGTTCTGTCAGTGCCGCGACGTCTGTCGGGATCTGCTGTGGGTCGATAATTTTAATCTGCTTATGGCGGCTGGTCTCACCTTTCACCAGTACCACCTGATTTTTGGTGACCCGAAACTGTTTGGCTAAAAATTTGATGAGATGGCTGTTGGCTTTACCGTCAACCGGTGGGGCGGTGATGGCGACTTTTAACTCGTCGCCATGCAACCCTACCAGACTATCCCGATAAGCTTTAGGCTGAATATACAGCCGTAATAGTAACCCATCAGGGGTACTGGTTACTGGACTCACAGTAAATACCAAAGCCCCGGGAAGAGATCCATACCTAAGTAATTCAGTGCATAGAGAATCAGAATGACAATCATCGCTGAAAAATCGATGCCGCCCATAGCGGGTAAAATACGGCGAATCGGGGCCATCATCGGTTCAGTCATCTGGATTAGGACATACTCGATAGGGCTGCGACCCTGGCTTATCCAGCTCATCAGAGAACGAGCAATAATTACCCAGAAGACCATGGTTCCCGCAGACTTCAGTAATGACAGCACGCCGACCAGCAGATTCATCGGGTCGAGTGATAAAACCCCGACTTGAATCAGTAACAGAACGGGATACTTCAGTGTGGTCAGAATAAAGGCCAGCAGTAACGAGGAAGTATCAATTGGACCCAGTGAAGGGATAACTTTACGCAGTGGGCCCACAATAGGCTGTGTAATTTTGACCACAAATTGTGCGAATGGATTATAAAAATCACAGCGTGACCACTGCATCCAGATACGGATTAGCAGTACCATCACGTACAACTCAATTATGGTTTTGACCAGAAAAGTCAACGTCAGCATGGTGTTCCTCAATAATGATAAAAATTAACGAGCAGAATAATCTCGCGCGCCAAAAATGGCGGTTCCAATACGCACCATAGTTGATCCTGCGGCGATAGCCGCTTCCATGTCATCACTCATGCCTAAGGATAAGGTATCAACTGTCGGGTAACGATGTTTAAGCGTTTCATAAGCGCTGGCCATTTGACGACAAACGGCAAGCTGGCGCTCATAGTCAGGTTCTGGTGCCGGTATAGCCATCAACCCTCTGAGTTTCAGTCCGGGCAGCTGATTTATCTCAGCAGCAAGAGAATCCAGTTTTTCCAGCGGAATGCCTGACTTACTTTGTTCATCACTGATATTGACCTGAATCAGGACATTCAGTGGCGGCAAATTAGCCGGACGCTGTTCATTTAAACGTGTGGCAATACGCAGTCGGTCTACGGTATGACACCAGTCAAAATTTTCGGCAACTATACGGCTCTTATTGGACTGTAAGGGGCCGATAAAGTGCCATTCCAGACCGGTGATGCCTTGTTCCGTAAAGTGATGAATTTTATCCACCCCTTCCTGAACATAGTTTTCACCAAAACATTTCTGTCCGGCATCAATGGCTTCTGAGATGGCCTGCACAGGTTTAGTTTTACTTACCGCAAGCAAGGTAACGTCTTCGGGGATTCGCTCGCAATGTGCTGAAGCCGCTGCGATTTTCTGATGAATCTGTGCCAGGTTGTGCGCTATTTCAGTCATGATGTTGAGAGTGATATGGATATCGAAGAAATTGTGTCCCATAGTGTAAAGCATAATGCCTCTGATCTACACCTGTGTCCGCGACAACCTATGCGCTGGCGCAGACTGGGAAAGCTAGAAGTTTGCCCGGAAGCCTCGCCTTTGCCTGCCGACGTTATTGATAAGTGGTTTACTGAGGCACAAAAAGAGCAACTTGTGCAGGAAGGTCAGGTCGACTTTTCCCGGACCATGAATAGCGGTATCAGATTGCGAGGGCAGGCATTTTGCCAGCAACAAGGCTACGCCCTGGCGTTGCGCTTATTACCCAGGCAATGTCCGACCCTCGAGGCATTGGCAATGCCTGCGGCAGTGCTTCCATTGTTACAATATTCAGACGGTTTGATTTTAATCAGCGGCGCGACCGGGAGTGGTAAGTCCACTTCGCTGGCTGCGATGGTGGGCCAGTTAAATCAGCAGCGAGAAGGGCACATTTTGTTGCTGGAAGAGCCGATTGAATATCTGCATCAATCAGAGAAATGTCTTATCCAGCAGCGTGAGGCCGGGCGAGACTTTGGTCGTTTTGCCTGTGGGTTAAAAGCGGCTCTTCGCCAGGATCCTGATGTCATTGTTCTGGGGGAGTTAAGAGACTGCGAGACCCTCCGCCTGGCATTGACGGCGGCAGAAACGGGTCATTTGGTACTGGCGACGCTTCACGCCCGTGATGCAGTACAGACTATCGACAGAATAGTGAATATCTTTCCAGCGGCAGAGAAAGGGTGGATCCGCTACCAGTTAGCGGGCTGCTTACGGGCTATCCTGGCGCAACAATTGCTGGCGACCCAGACGGGCGGGCGGGTTGCCTTATATGAACTGTTGCTGAATACTTCCGCTGTCAGCCATATTATCCGTGAAGGTAAAACTTGCCAGCTGCCGGGTATCTTACAAACCGGGCAGCGAACAGGGATGCAGAATTTTGACCAGAGCCGAGCTTTGTTGCTGGAAGCTGGAATTATTACGCCATTCGGCCTTGAGGATAATGTCGCTGGTATGGGGGAGTGAGGCTATGCCAGATATCTATCCCCCGTCTGTATTCGACACCTGTTTTAATCATATTATTAAGGTTATTCAATGCCAGATTTACTCTTTTTGCGCGAGTTTTTAGTTTCATGCGTGGGCTATCTTCAGCTATTGCTGGAGACCATATCGGTTATCTGTGTGGTTATCGGCCTGGTGAAAACGCTGGTTGTGATAGTGAAGGGGAAAGAGAGCCGTGCGGCACGTTTCTGTTTGGGTAACTGGCTGGCAACCGCACTCGAATTTCAGCTAGCTGCTGATATTCTCGTTACCACGGTAGACCCTGATTTAGACAGTCTGATCAAGCTCGGGATCATTGCTGTGATCCGAACGTTCTTAAATTACTTCTTAAGTAAGGAGCTGGAACACAGTCCGGAAGAGAAGAAAGCTGCCTGACGGATTTTAGTTTTCAAACTAAGTGCCTCTGACTGCACCATCATAGTCAGAGGCTTATCTTTACAGCGAAAATCAGGGATGGTTTTCAAACCAGCTTTCAAGAATAACCACAGCCGAAGCTGAGTCGATACTGCCCTTATTGAGCGCCCGAAATCCTCCCTGTTCAAACAAACCGGCTCTGGCTTCAACCGTACTCAGCCGTTCATCTTGTAGTGACACTTTTATCCCAAAGCGCCCATGCAGGCGATTAGCGAATTTACGTGCACGCGCAGTGAGAGGCTGTTCTGTACCATCCATATTCAGCGGCAGCCCAACCACCACTTCTTCTGGTTGCCACTCTTTCAGAAGCTTTTCAATCAGATTCCAGTCTGGGGTCCCGTCCTGGGCCTTAAATGCCGTGAGGGGACGGGCGGTGCCCGTAATACGCTGGCCGATAGCAACGCCAATACTTTTGGTTCCAAAATCAAAGGCCATTAAGGTGCCGCTGCTCATTAAGCATGCCCCGCTTCAACAGAGATATTATGAATATTCACTCCGACGAGGCGAGCGGCTTCGCGCCAGCGTTCAGAGATAGGAGTGCGGAATAAAATATCGGCACTGGCGGGGACAGTCAGCCATGAATTTTCCAGGATCTCCTGCTCAAGCTGACCTTTTTCCCAGGAGGAATAACCGAGTGCTACCAGCACATTTTCTGGCTGTTTAGCGGTACCCAGCGTTTCCAGCACATCACGAGACGTCGTGATAACGACATCGTCTGAGATACGGATACTGGAACCAAATTCATCTGGCGGGGAGTGCAGAATAAATCCGCGATCTTCTGCCAGTGGGCCTCCGACAAACACTGGTTTATCAAGGCGAATATTTGGATCTATGGGAGCTGGTTCAATTTTTAACTTTTCAAGAATACCGCTAACTTGAAGGTTTTCCAGTGGTTTGTTGATAATTATCCCCATTGCGCCATCTTCGTTATATTCACAAATATAGACGACAGAGCGTTTAAATAAGGGATCCTGAAGCGCCGGCATGGCAATAAGGAAATGATGCTGTAAATTCATTATCAGTGCGAATTGTCCCGGTTAAAAAAACGACTGTAAATGGATGGATGCTGTACAGTTTATCACTATTAAACAGAATCGGGCTACCCGAGAGCCTGTCTGGGGCGTCCGATTCAGGGAGAGCGGGAATAAAAGGCAGGTAAAGAGACCTGCCTATTATATTATTTCGCCAGTCTTCTTTCGATGGCATCAAATAACATACCGGTAATGGATACCGGGAACTCAGCTTCAATCTCACGGATACAGGTTGGGCTGGTGACGTTTATCTCGGTTAAACGGTCGCCGATGATATCCAGACCGACAAAAATCAGACCTTTGGCTTTGAGCTCCGGGCCGACGCGACGAGCAATTTCCCAGTCACTTTCGGTCAACGGGCGCGGTTCACCACGACCGCCAGCTGCAAGGTTACCACGCGTTTCGCCGCCTTGTGGAATACGTGCCAGGCAGTAGGGTACCGGTTCACCATCAACCACTAATACGCGCTTATCTCCCTCTTTGATAGCCGGGATATAGTTCTGCGCCATGCAGTAGCGAGTCCCTAATTCAGTCAGCGTTTCGGCAATCACTCCTAAGTTAGGATCGCTTTCTTTAACACGGAAGATTGAAGCACCGCCCATTCCGTCCAGCGGCTTGAGGATGATATCGCCATGTTTCTGCCAGAAGGCTTTGAGCTGAGCTTTGTTACGTGTTACCAGTGTTTCTGGCGTTAAGTCAGAGAACCAGGCAGTAAAGAGTTTTTCATTACAGTCACGCAAGCTACGAGGCTTATTGACGATAAGCGTGCCTTGCTCTTCTGCGCGTTCAAGAATATAGGTAGCGTAGATAAACTCAGTATCAAAAGGCGGGTCTTTACGCATCAGGATAACGTCCAGGTCCGCCAGCTGAATATCCTGCTCGCTTCCGAAGGTATACCAGTTATCGTCATTCTGCTCGACGCTCAGTAAACGCGTACGTGCGCGTGCTTCGCCATTATTCAGATAGAGATCGGCCATTTCCATATAGTGCAGTTCATAGCCGCGTTGTTGTGCTTGTAACAGCATAGCGAAGCTTGAATCTTTCTTAATATTAATCTGTGCGATGGGATCCATCACGATGCCGAGCTTAATCATGGTTATTCTCCTTTAGCCCAGATCGCCAAAGCGCACTTGTAGTGCGGTAATAGCGGTGAGCGCAGTAGTCTCAGTACGCAGAACACGAGGTCCTAATAGAATATCAGTAAATTGATGTTCAGCTGTCATGGCGATTTCGTCAGCAGAGAGCCCACCTTCCGGGCCGATGAGCAAACGAACTCGCTCCACGGGCTGTGGCAGTGTATTAATACTGGCACTGGCACGTGGATGTAGATTCAGTTTGAGTCCTTGTTCCTGTTCAGCACACCAGGCTTCCAGGCTCATCACCGGGCGAATCTCAGGAACCTGGTTGCGTCCGCATTGTTCACAGGCTGCAATGGCAATTTTTTTCCACTGGCCGAGTTTTTTACTCAGACGTTCAGCATCCAGTTTGACACCACAACGTTCTGAATAGAGTGGGGTGATGACATTAACACCGAGTTCGACGGCTTTTTGGATGGTAAATTCCATCTTTTCACCGCGTGACATAACCTGCCCAAGATGTAACCAGAGGGGGGACTCTCGGTTATCTTCACACCCACTCAGGATCTCTACCTGAACGTTTTTTTTATCAGCCTGTTTGATAACAGCATCAAATACCTGGTTGCTGCCGTCGAACAGTTGTAGCGCTTGGCCTGCCTGCATACGCAGTACGCGACCAACATGATTGGCGGCATCTTCGTCAAGGAAAGTGACCTGACCAACAGCTAACAAGACAGGATGATGAATGCGGGGTATACGCATGAAATTTTTTCCGGTTAATAAGAGCCTATCCCATTAGGCTATTTTATTTGTCACTTTGGCCCTGGGCAGTGCTCAAAATCCTCACGTACTCCATGTACGCTCCGGTTTTTCCGCGCTGTCCGTGTCCAAACTGACTGCAACAATATACGCCTAATGGGATAGGCTCTGAGACGGCGAGCAACAAATCACCGCGGTAAGATAAGTCGTTGCCGCTAGTGTAGGTTAGCTGTTTCGCGCCTGGCAAGCCCGTAGCACATAAGGGTTATTATTCCCCTGGATTTTCGCAATACGTTTATCACGTTTGCACTCCCAGTCAGTTACTGGATAGAGCTTATCCCAGGCCTGAAATAGCTGAGTTTGCTGGCGCGAAAGGGGGAGCTTATATTGGTCACGCATATAAAAATAGGTGCGTGCAATGGCGCCGCGTGCGCGAGCAGGGGGTTCAGCCAGCTTGCTTTTGAAATCAACTTTCATCGCACACTGACCATATTGACCTTCACCACCATTCCACTGACCAAACATAAAGTTACTGCGATCCGCATTCACTTCACCAACTGCTGGCTGCAGGTTATGCATATCACTTTCGACGGTACGATATTCAGGATCTTTAGCGCAGTTCTTACGTCCACCCTCCTGCCAGCATTGTAGCTGATGACCAAACTGCCAGGCTGGCATCACATGCTCCCACTCAATACGCGTGGCGCGAACTTCATTTTTACGTATTTTATAGCCGCATGATTCCAGGTCTGGGATCCCTTTTTTACCCTGCCAGTCTATCTTACAGCCGCAATAAAAATCACCCGGTACATCCGCATTCACTTTTACTCCAGCTGTCTTAGCCTGAGAAAAATTATTGATATTAGCGGAAGCACTGAGCGAGGCGAACAAGGCAATACAGATAACGGTGAAAGATAATTTTTTAGACATTTATAGAGCCTTTGCAGAAAGATGCAGAAACCCTACCTGATGATTTATCCAGTTTCAATTGGTGATTCGGCTAGAGTGCCAGGAAGTAATAGGCGTGATTAGGCTGGTTTGAGTTCCTGGCCACAACGGGTACAGCGGTACTGTGTTTCACCGCGTAATATGCGATTATGGCGACGAACAGTCAGCTGGTGCTGCTGGCAGGGGCAGGAGTAGGAAAAGGTATTTGAACGAACTGACTGTACGGAAAATTGATGCGTACGGCGGGCAGCAACGCCGAGTACCACTTCCATCATCCATTTCCACTCTTTGCCATGTGGAGGGACGCGGCCAAAGTGTTTCCAGACCAGGATATGCGCCAGTTCATGGGGTACCACTTCGTCGATAAAGGATTGCTGGTTTTCCAGTAATAACACCGGGTTCAGACGTATTTCATTTTTCTCAAGCCATGCCGTACCTGCCGCTGTTCCACGCTGTTGATAGAGCACAGTGGGTAGCGCATATTCACGTTGCAAAAAGGTATTGGCTTGCATGAGTTTTTCACGCAGACAGTGCATAACAGCTTGCTGGATAGCAATAGGAACACGAGAGACTTTCATAGGGATAAGAATAATATCAGATAACACCTGGAGCAAGTTTCTCTGCAACAAGTGTTGATGTTAGGCCGCTATCCCCAGCCAGAAGAATGAGCCAGGGAGTCTTTTTTAAATAAATCTAACGACGAGGCAGGGTGGCTGCAAACTCAGCAATAGAGTGATCGACTAATAGCTCAACAATATCACTGCGTGTGGTATCAGTCTGCATCGCGAGTTGATCTATCTTGCGTAATACTGACATTCGTAGTGAGAGCGAAACCGCTTTTTTCTTTTCTTTATCCAATGAAACTTTGCTGACTGGTTCATCTGTTTTAGCTTCGATGCTTGAACTCAGAGTTTTATATATTTGGCGGAGCGTTTTTTTATCCAGCAGCCCTGATTCAACCAGCTGATAGGAATGTGTGGCTTTACTGTAGCGGATCTCAGCCGAGTAGGTTTCTCGTAACTCTTTTAGCGCACGCGTTAAGGTTGGCTCAGAACAACTAAGTTGGCTGATAATTTTTTTGGTTTCTACCGGCGTACCTGAACCTAATAACAGTGCCAGTCGAAAGATACGTGCTTGTTTTGTACTGAGTTGCATAATGAGTGAGTGCCTAGTGTCGTTTAAAATCGTTCAAATACTGCTATTTTATTAGAGTTATCGTTGTTCAGACTGCTTCATCGTGCCAACAAACGATTGGGTCAGTCTATCAGTTGCCATTTTAACGTCAGATAAATCAACATCAAGAATAAGAGCCTGCCGAATCATCCCAGTATGGATTGGTGAGAGTCACTCGCCGCACACTGTCCGACACATTCTCTTGTGCAATACCATAAACCTGAGCTTGTTCAAGTACTCTTGCGGCCCAGCGGCGATGGGTTGCTGGCTCACACATTGCCCCTTGTGATTTAAAGACCGCCTGACTGGAGTTCAGGATCCGCAGCGCATCTTCATGATCGGCTGCGGTGACCATTAGTGCTCGCTCAATTTTTGCTACCTGGTTCGGATGAATAGCTGTTTTTCCCACCAGCCCGTGCGCCATATCGAGAGCAAGTTCACGTTCCATCACATTATGGTCATCAATATGCTCACACACCGGGGATGTCAGGGCAAAATCCCGTGAGCCAAAAACGGCTACCAGCATTTTAATGACGTAGCCCATCGGACTATCATAGAGTGTGAGATTACGGGGCCGACGCTGGGAAATCACGTTCATCAGATCATTGCCACCGATACGCAGAGCGATAATCCGCTGGTGGCATGGATGCCCGACCAGAGCCGTAGCGAGTTCACGCATTTGTATCACATCAAAGACGTCTTCAGTTTCCAGAGTCGGCATCATGCACAGATGTGAATCCTTCATGATCTCCCACCATACCGGCAGAGAGGTGAAGGTAAATTTAGGTAATACTAATCCGTCAATGGGCGATAAATCAAAAGCGGTCATCAAATATTGGCCCATATCGACATGGCGAGGACGAATAAAGACCAAAGGCCACTCGGCACCAAGCCCTTGAGCCTTCGCTGCAGCTAACTCCGTCAGGATCTGTTTTAAATTAACCATAGCTGCTGGCACATCTTGTTCACTGACGGAGTCCTCAAGACAAATCACAATTGAACGCAGCCCGGCAATTTCATTCTTCAGTATACTTTTGGCAATATCAGCGCGTGTTGCTGGCATATAGAGTGTGGCGCCCAGCCGGTAAGGCGATAGTCTCTTTGTCATCAGTGGACCTTTTTAATAATGGTGATAGCACGGTATTGTCCGAGGTTGTCACCGACCTCAGTGATGGAGATGTTTTTTTCACGCGCCAGATAGACCAAGAGGGCAACGTCGGGATCATTGACTGAACGGACAAGAACATGTTCGGGCACCCGACGTAAAACGGCACGTGTAGCTTCTGCAATACCGGGTTTAATCCGATTAATGCTCGAAATGTGGTACTCGGTCATGAGAGAGTCAATGACCTGCTCACTTTGCAATTTCAACTGCTTATTAGCCGCAGTGGTAAACGGGCTGGCAGGAATTGCACTTTTATCAAGTGTTCTTTGACAATCGGCAACCCGGTCGACTAGCTGGCGGCTGCACTCAAATTGACGAAGATGCTCACACAGAACACAGCCATGTAGCCCTTCTGATGACCAAATAGAACGAGAGATCAGCCCGGAGACAGGAGCACCCATAATACCGAAAGGGATCAACCAGTCATCATGACTGGCGGTGAGCCACGATATACCGCAGGGATCAGCCAATACGACCAGGCGGGGATTGACTGGATACCCAGAACGTGATGCCAGTGAACGTCGTAATTCACCGGTAATTGCTCCCTTACCAGTCCAGCCATCGACAAATACCACACCTTCTGTGCCATGTCGGCTCTCAATCCAGTCCATAGCGGTTTCATCAATTCCCCGATCGCGAATGATACTCACACCATAATGGTATGACTGTTTACCCATTCCACGCAGAGTTTGATGTAACATCACGCCAAGAGGGACACCTGCCCGCACCAGACTGACTAAGACAATGGGGGTATTACCAAAGTGGTCTGCGAGGGCTTTCGCCAGCATCACGACTTCTCTTGCCAGACGGGTAGCACCTTCATCTAAAGCCCGGGTAAATAATTCCAGATGCCAGCGGGTGGGTTCAGGCTCCTGGCTGAGCATCTCGGAGTAATGTTTAGTGCCAGACTGAATCAGCTGTTCTTTTTGGTCTACTGGTGTCATTTCTATTTCAACGGGCTTGAGTAGAAAATGGATATCCTCAGGCAGATAAGAACCGGAAAAGGGGATAAAGGGCTGCATATCATTTTTCTCCAAAAATATGGTGGCTGATATGTTCGGCAAACTGGCTTTGACGAGGCAGACCAAACCAGTGACACAGTTTCATAAAGCGATGGTCGCTGAGACTATCGCCCAGACCAATAACGGGAAAAACACCGCGTTCGGCACGCAGCTTATCCAGCAAATATTGCGTTGCCAGGCCTTTTTCTACCGGGACCGGTAACCAGGCAATATTGTTGCTGTTTTTATGAATATAAAAACCCGTGGTTGGGAATATGGCTTCGATTTCCTCACCAAAGGCATAGAGTTCTGCCAGCTGAGTACTGTCCGTATGCTTCATCACCAGATAAACAGGCGTATCGTCATACTCATAATTAATCCTCGCCCAGCCCTGAATCCCCCTTTCGGCCATCAGTGAAGTGATGTCACGTTGCAGAGTCAGCAGAGGTTCCCGGTAGGCAGACAGGCTTTCCAGCATGTGTCTTTTCCACCCTTCGTCAGGGATCCCTTCAGGCGTCAAGATAACCGCACCGTGAGTCGTGATAGCCCATGAATGAAATGGAATAGTCACGCGTGCTATCTCTTCTGTACCCCGAGCAGTGACGGGAATAAAGTCTGCATGTTCAAGCAGCCAGTCCACCAGCATCGATTGCTCTTCAGTCATAAAACTGCGGGCCTTCATTGAGCGATCTAAGGCACCTGTTCGGTAGGGTTCTAGCGCCAGTTCATCCACCATTTTTCGGCGTGTCTGAAACAGGGTGTCATCAAGATCTGATAAAACAACGGGCTTATTCATAAGCGATAACCTCAACGGTGGGTGCCACGATATTCAAGGCATCAAGCAAAGCAGGAGAGACGCTCTCAATCGGTGTTTCGATACACAAGAGAATGCGATCGAAGTGCTGGTGGGCGACGTTATAAACAAAATTAGGAATACCCAGTCCATAATTATCGGCAAAGGCAATCACCGACTCGATGGCAAAGCCAGTAGAGATTGGTGAGCGTGTAGTACTACTAAATCTGACTTCTGCTCCCTGGGCCTCTAGGCGCTCTGCCAGTAAGAACGGCTCCCAGACAAATTCGCCTGATCCTAAGACGAGGATTTTTTCCCCGGCTGAGACGCTAATCTTGGTACCCAGATCGCTGGCCGGAATTGCCATACCCAGACGGCCCCAGCTTTGCTTTCCGGTAATAGTCACGCTGCCTTTCGCTGTGATATTAACGTCTGGCATCACAGGAACAGGAGCATTCACTTTCTTTTCCCAGTGCCAGTCTCCCTTTATGAGAGACACCGATGTGACAGGTAGTGGACACTGCTCACTGATAGCGTTTCCACTCCAGTTGGTGAGTGTCACTGTGACAACGCGTTCGATAGCTGACAGGCCACCTTCAGCACGCAGTGCTTCAAGCAAGTTGATAAACGTTTTACCTGTCGTGGCTTCATCATCAATAAGGACCACTGTGCGAGCATTACGGACATAGCTCCGGAGAGTGGGATCGGCAGGGTGATAGAGCAGATGATCTGTCGCATGCGAATGATCTTCTTTAAATTCACACATCAATTCGCCATCAACGGGATGGCGGGTAGAGGTCAAATAGACCCTTTCTGTGAATAATTTTTCAGCTTCATGGTAAACACCGGCCCCCAGTCCGACAGCGGTTTCCGCCATCCCGATAAACAGCACTGGCTGAGGTAAGTCAGCAGGGATCTGTTGTGCCAGACGCTGATAGACAGAACGCATGATGAGAGGTGAGACCGGGATATGTTTTCCGAGGACTTTACTGACAAAGAGAAAGCCCCGTTTAGGATTACGACGCTCGGCAATATCAAACAGTGAATCTAATGATAAGGCACTGTGAGTGGGGGTTACCGTCAGGACTCCACCAGAGAGCTCTTTGCGATAGAGGGCAGGTTGATGATGCATAATTAGGCGCTCCCGTTACTGACGGATAAATTATCCAGGGTAGGGTGGTATAAGATAACATCAGTCATCGATCGAACGACGGCTGGAGTGAAGCTGTCTGTTGCCAGTAATGTAGCCTCTGATTCACCCATTAACCCAAGCTGGCGTAGCGCAAACAGCGCAGGCAGATTCACGCCACTATGGCGGGTATAGCCAATACCGCCAGACGGACGCATATTAATTTCCAGCAGAACCGGTTCCCCTTTCTCATTATTACGCGTTTGTACATTGACCAGACCATCAGCTTGCATCACTTGAGCACAGGCTTTTCCTAGCTCAAAGGCCGGGCCTGACTGCTCAAGATATTGCAGAGCACCTTCTTTTCGGCGGGCAACGGCTGCAATAACCCTGCCTTTTTCAACCAGCATATCGATAGAATATTCGGGACCAGGCAGATAGGGCATCAGAACCAGCGGCCTGAAATCCTCTTGCTGTCCAAGCGCATATAAATACATCTCAGGATGTACTTTACGGCTATCAGGATGAGTGAAGACAGACATTGGGGTCGCTGTATCATCAAAGCGCCAGAAACCCATGCCATAAATGCCAGTAACCGGTTTTACGCAAAGTGCCTGTTTATTGTCTGCGGAGGAGAGCTGATGACGCAGTGCTTCAGCACTTTCAATACGCAGAGAAGGTACCACCGGCAGGCCATGGGCCTCCATGGCTCGGGCAAATTCAACCTTGTCATCAGCTAGCGTCAGCATCGTGATACTGGTTGCACCTGTCGTCAGGGAGACACCCAGCGCTTCAATCTCCTGGCGATGAGTTTCAAACCACTGGCAGTTACGACCGGTATGGAGAGCCTTGACACCATAATTTTTTACCGTGGTAACAATGAAATCCATCCGTTGTTCATCATTATCGGGCTCAATCAGAGCAATATCCGCGAGAGAGAGGATTTCATTACGCTGGTGGTGATGAGAAGCAATCAGGGTAACTGTTTGCTGGGTATGTTTAAAAAACTCTTGAACGCCTGAAATAATATCGCGCTGTGATGACAAGCCTTCCATAAACCAGATAGTGTGACCCATCGACTGTGTTTTCCCAGAATCAGAGGAATAAATTATTTATAGGATGAGTCTAAGAAGACATCCTAACCATGTCAATCATAATATGATTTCAATAACTTTCAATAAAAAATATAAAAAACATAGTTACTTTAAATTTGTCTTCGTCATTTTACGTAAATTATTGCCATTTAAATTATTTAAAATCATATGGTTGTGTTTTTTTGTTGGGATGATCAAAAAATAGTCTTGTTGTATAACATCATCATGATATGATTTTCTAAATATCGATTTATGATTTGATAGACGAATGGTTTAACCCACTCATGAAGGAATAAATAATGGTTTCATTAAGTAAAAACCAAACAGTTTCACTTAGCAAAGAAACATCCTCGTTAAATCAGCTGCAATTCGGTTTAGGTTGGGATCCTTTGAAAAAGAAAAAAGGGTTCTTTGGCAGTCTTCTCAGCGGTGGCAGTGACTCCATCGATTTAGATGCGGGATGTGTTCTGTTAGATGCCTCAGGCAAAACTATCGATACCATCTGGTTTCGCAAGTTGAAATCAAGTTGTGGCTCCGTTGTTCATCAGGGTGACAACCTGACCGGTGAAGGAGAGGGGGATGATGAGATTATCACGGTCGATCTGACGCGTTTACCTGCTCAGGTTGAATATCTTGCTTTCACGGTGAACAGCTTCCGCGGTCAAACTTTTAATGAAGTCGATAACGCTTTTTGCCGCGTGGTAGATCAGTCCCGCAAAGAACTGGCTCGTTATCAGCTGACTGAGCAGGGTTCTCACACCGGTATTATCATTGCTTCTTTAGCACGTAAGGGTGGCAGCTGGGACTTTACAGCGCATGGCAAAGCCTCTAGCGGTCGAACTATTGACGATATGCATGCTGATATTGTTGCTACGGTGGTGCGGTAATGACTATGACGCCGGGGGGCAATGCCCCCGTTCCTTCGCAGGTACTGACGGTACGTGTTCTCTCTGGCGTCTCAGTTGATGCCTCTTCGTTCCGTCTTTACGCTTCAGGTAAAGTACAGGGTGACCCGGATATGGTGTTTTACGGGCAACCTGTTAACGATGATGGTTCGGTGAAACTCTCAGGTCAGGGAACTGATACCGCCTTTCTGGTCGATATCAATCGTCTGCGACCTGAAGTACAAAAAGTGGCTTTCACCGCAACCTGTGAGGGCAATATGACGCTCTCTGGTCTGAAACATCTGTCTGTTCAGGTTGAACTTAACGGCAATATTTTGCTGTCCGGCAATGTGGACGTATCTGGCCGTCAGGAAGCTGCACTGATCCTCGGTGAACTTTATCGGCGTAATAGTGAGTGGAAATTTCGCTTTATTGCGCAGGGTTTTAACGGTGGACTACGGCCATTAGCGGAACATTTCGGGGTGGATATTTCGGATGAACCGACCCCCGTTAGCACGCCGACACCAGCACCTGTCGCCACGCCAAAACCAACGTCAGAACCGGCAAAAATCAGTTTGAGTAAAGTTTCACTGACTAAAGAAAAACCGTCTATCAGCTTGGCTAAACGAGACAATTTTGGTGAGATAAAAATTAATCTCAACTGGAATCAAACTCGCACAGAGTCAGGTGGACTGTTCGGGGGAATGTTCAATAAGTCCAAAGGTATTGATCTGGATTTAGGCGCATTTGTTGAACTTCAGGATGGTTCTAAAGGGGTTATTCAGGCGCTTGGAAACACCTTTGGTCGACTGAATTCAGAACCTTTTGTTGAATTACAGGGGGATGATCGTACCGGACAGGCTACTGAGGGCGAATGGCTGCATATCAATGGCCGCGAATGGAAGAATATCCGCCAAGTGCTGATCTTTGCCTTTATTTATGAAGGGGTAGCGAGCTGGGATAAAACGGATGGTGTTGTCACGCTGCATATCCCTGAGCAACCGCCGATAGAAACGCGTTTAACAGAAGGGTCTAACCGCCACAACATGTGTGCGATAGCGCGTCTGGTAAATGAAAATGGCACTATTAAGGTTGAACGTATCAATCAGTTTTTTAAAGGTCATAAAGATATGGACAATGCGCTAGGCTGGGGTTTCCGTTGGTCAGCGGGTTCAAAATAATTTCAATATTCTGAGGGCGAAATAATGAGTTTTTTCAATAAAGTGAAAGATGCACTGAGTGCTGGTCGTGATGAGTTAACCAAACAAGTCGGGCGTTTTAAACACAAAAAATTTATGCAGGGTACGGTAGCGGTTTGTGCCCGTATTGCAGTCACTAGTGATGGTGTCAGTTCTGAAGAAAAGCAAAAGATGATTGGCTTTCTAAAGTCCTCTCCTGAACTGAAAGTATTCGATACCAAAGAGGTTATCGACTTCTTCAACGAGTTGGTTGATAGCTTCGGTTTCGATTACGAAATTGGTAAAGGGGAAACCATGAAATATATTATGGCGCTGAAAGATCAGCCAGAAGCCGCGCAACTGGCGGTTCGAGTCGGTATCGCGGTCGCGAAAAGCGATGGTGATTTTGACCAGTCTGAACAAAAAGCGGTCATTGAAATCGCACAGGCCCTGGGCTTTACTCCGGCTGAATTTGGCCTCTAATTTTTACACTTTGGTTTAAGGTTTCATTATGGTCTCTACACATATTGGTTTCCCGGCAGAAACGGTCATTATTTTTGTTGTACTGTCTGTCGGTGCTATCTGTATCGACTTGTTTATGCACCGCCACGATAAGCCGATTTCTTTAAAAAGTGCCTCGTTATGGAGCGTGTTCTGGGTAGCTATTGCGATGGCCTTTGCGGGTTTCCTCTATGTCCATCACGGTGCCGAAGTCGCGAGTCTGTTTGTTACCGGTTATGCGCTTGAGAAAGTGCTGTCGGTAGATAACCTGTTTGTGATTATGGCTATCTTCTCGTGGTTCGCTGTGCCGAATAATCTTCGTCACCGTGTCCTGTACTGGGGGGTCATTGGCGCTATCGTATTCCGTGGCATCTTCGTTGCCATTGGTACCAGCTTGCTGGCATTAGGACCTTGGGTTGAAATTGTTTTTGCCCTAATCGTCTTGTGGACCGCGGTTATGATGCTTAAAAGCGGCGATGATAATGATGAGATTGAAGATTACTCTCAGCATATTGCTTACCGTATGGTGAAACGCATCTTCCCTATCTGGCCTAAATTGAAAGGACACGCTTTCATTATCAGCCAGAAAGAAGTTGATGCTGAATTGGCAAAACCTGAAAACAAAGACATCAAAGTGGGTCGTGCGGGTAAAGGTGCGTTGTATGCAACCCCATTAATGCTCTGTCTTGCTGTGGTTGAACTGTCCGATGTGATGTTTGCTTTTGACTCTGTTCCGGCGGTTATCGCTGTGAGCCGTGAACCACTCATTGTCTACAGTGCCATGATGTTCGCTATCCTTGGCCTGCGTACCATGTACTTTGTTCTGGAAGCGCTTAAACAGTACCTTGTGCACCTTGAAAAAGCCGTTATCGTGCTGCTGTTCTTTATCGGTCTGAAGCTCGGTCTGAATGCAACCGACCACCTGTGGCACCACGGTTACAATATTTCAGCCAATATGAGTCTTTTCATTGTCCTGGGTGTGCTGGCTATCGGTATTATTGTCAGCGTACTGTTCCCTGGGAAACCTGATGCCCAAGAAGGCAAAGAGGATTAATTTTCCAGGACCTTCACTTTGATTATTAACCTTAACAATTGAGGATAGAACTATGGGTGTTTCTCTTTCTAAAGGCGGGAATGTTTCTTTAAACAAAGAAGCCCCAACAATGAAAAACATGCTGGTCGGCCTGGGGTGGGATGCCCGCTCTACCGACGGTCAGGACTTTGACCTTGATGCTTCAGCATTTCTGCTGAACAACGCGGGAAAAGTTCGTGGCGATGCGGATTTCATTTTCTACAACAATTTGAAATCTACAGATGGTTCTGTACTGCATACCGGTGACAACCGTACTGGTGCAGGTGATGGTGACGATGAAGCCCTGAAAATCAAGCTCGACCAGATCCCAGCCGACGTGGATAAGATAGTTTTCGTGGTGACTATCCATGATGCAACCACCCGTCGTCAGAGTTTTGGTCAAGTTTCAGGCGCATTTATTCGTCTGGTTAATGATGACAACCAGCAGGAAGTGGCTCGTTATGACCTGACTGAAGATGCTTCTACAGAAACCGCCATGCTGTTCGGTGAACTGTATCGCCACAACGTAGAGTGGAAATTCCGCGCTGTAGGTCAGGGTTACGCTGGTGGTCTGGCATCCGTTTGTGCTCAGTACGGCATCAACGCATCTTAATGACTGCAAAATAACATCTGTCATGACTCATCAGGCGGTATTCGCCGCCTGATTTTATGAATATTTAGGAGAGTAAAAATGGCTGTATCTTTGACTAAAGGCGGAAACGTCTCCTTAACGAAAGAAGCACCAACCATGAATATCGCTATGGCTGGCCTGGGCTGGGATGCGCGTGTCACTGATGGTGCGGATTTTGATCTGGATGCATCAGTCTTTATGGTGGGTGATGACGGTAAAGTTCTCTCCGATGCGTCATTTATTTTCTTTAATAACAAAGCCAGCACCTGTGGTTCTGTTAACCATATGGGTGATAACCGTACTGGTGAAGGTGACGGGGATGATGAGCAGGTTAAAGTTGAACTGTCTAAAATTCCTGCTGAAGTGAAAAAACTGGTATTTGCGGTCACTATTTATGATGCAGAAGCTCGCCAACAAAACTTCGGCATGGTGAGCAACAGTTATATGCGTGTCGTTAACCACGATAACGGCACTGAAATTGCTCGTTTTGATCTGTCAGAAGATGCCTCTACTGAAACCGCGATGATATTTGGTGAGTTGTATCGCCATAATGCAGAATGGAAATTTAAAGCTGTAGGTCAGGGCTTTTCCGGTGGCTTGTCTGCACTAGCTTCACAGCACGGTGTCAATATTTAATCTGTCGTCTTGTCGGTAATGGACTGTATCCCAAAGTTGGCTAGCTAGCTGAGTAAGATACAGTCCATGCCGATGGTGATTTTTAAATTATTTCAGAGTATTTTTTATTTTAGCCATCGGGGGATTACGTTTTTCCCAGGCACTGTGAAAGTGCCGCCAGTGTGGCTCCTGGGCGATAGCGAGCATCTCATAGTCGCCCCGTGTATCACCCCACGCCCGTAAGTAATAGTCAGACAGTGGACCATACTCCGCGGTAAGTCTGACCACCTTTTGAGCACACCGGCAGTTCTGTCCATCGATATTCCCTGTCAGCACACCTTCTTTGACTTCCAAATTTGTGCTTATCAAACGTATTCCTAATCTGTCGGCAAAGGGCTTCAGCACTATGGAGGGAGAAGCTGAGCAAATCGTGACGATAGCACCAGAGTTAATCTGAGTGGCAACGGCAATCTGACCGGAAGGACGCATCATCCGGCTAAAGTATTTTTCACAGAATTCATTGGCTTTCTGTTCAACCCAGCTTGCTTTAACACCGGTGAGAAAGGTCTGTATCAGGATACCCTTCAACTCATCACGGGTGACTCTACGGCCGATACATTTGAGTGTCGGGATCACGAGACGTACCAGACGTCGGGAAAAAACGCGATTTCCAAAGGCAAAGCGCAAGAAGGGGACAAAACTATCACGTTTCGTGAGCGTTCCGTCGAAATCAAAGACGGAGAGATAATTCGTCTTATTAGTCATGCTGTACCTCAAGTTTTAACGTGCTTTATCATCATGATAAAAGACAGCTATGTTTATCGCCAGAAAATATAAAGGCCAGCATAAGCTGTAATGCTTGTCAGTTAAGTTTCTAAGAACGCCGCAACGGATAACGTTGCGGCTTCTTTTTAACCGCTCGTGGATAA
>CANRKT010000032.1 GCA_947631255.1 uncultured Enterobacteriaceae bacterium | reverse complement strand
AGATTGGTGCCAGCCCGACAGGTTTACCGTTCAACTCCGTTATGGCTTTGGAACTGCATAATGACAAGCCATTTTCATCCTTGGTCAATGCTGGTGCGATGTCGACAGCGAGCCTGATAACTGCCACAGACAGAGAGCAACGCTGGCAACGTATACTGAAGATGCAACAGCAACTCGCGGGGGCGGCAGTGGCTTTGTCAGATGAAGTTAATCATTCAGAGCAAACCACTAACTTCCATAATCGGGCGATTGCATGGTTGTTGTATTCGGCCGGTACGTTATACAGCGATGCCATGGAAGCTTGTGATGTCTATACTCGCCAGTGTTCAGTACTATTTAATACTGTTGAACTGGCAACATTAGGCGCGACATTGGCAGTTGGGGGCATCAATCCAGTTACTCAACAGCAGGTACTTAACAGCAGTAATGTGCGCTATATTCTGGCCGAAATGATGATGGAAGGAATGTACGGTGCTTCTGGTGACTGGGCTTATCGCGTTGGGTTACCGGCAAAAAGTGGTGTTGGCGGTGGAATAGTAGCTGTAGTACCAGGCATCATGGGAATTGCGGCTTTTTCCCCACCACTGGATGAAGAGGGCAATAGTGTACGCGGTCAAAAAATGGTAGCAGAGATAGCTAAACAGTTCGGATACAATCTTTTTGTTGCTTAAAATATCGAGCGCTATGATATTCAGCTCGTAAGGGAAAATATAAGTCGCCATATTATGAGTAATTACAACATTACTATTTAATCAGTATTACATATACCCTTAATCATTAGCGTGGATTATAGGCACTGAATACCATAGGTGTACGGTGAAAACTTATTTTCACCGTACACCTCATGGGTTAGTTCTTTTTCACAAACTCAGATTTAAGTTTCATTGGACCAAAACCATCAATTTTACAATCGATATTATGGTCCCCTTCTACCAGACGAATGCTTTTAACTTTTGTACCTATTTTGAGCATAGAAGAGCTGCCCTTAACTTTAAGATCTTTAATCAAGGTGACGCTGTCGCCGTCAGCCAACAGATTACCATTGGCATCTTTGACTATTAACTGGTCATCTGCTTCACCTGCTGTGGCATCATTCCATTCGTAGGCGCATTCAGGACAGATGTAGACACCATTATCTTCATAGGTGTACTCAGAATTGCATTTTGGGCAATGAGGTAGTGACATTATCGGGTCCTCAAGTAGGGGAGTAATATGAAAAAAGAGCAGTCAGTGACTGCAAAAATAATGCAGAATTGTACACTAAAACCTTACACTTACAGGGATTATTGTGCAGAACATGCATGATCAGGAATAAGTTGAAAAAACTCTGCCTGGAATAGTGGCTACAATATCAATTTCACGTAAGAGTCGTCACTCTTACTGCCACTATCTTAGACAAATTAGGTAAGGGTCCGACAGACGAGGCATTACGTGAGCATATCCGTGAACGGGTTCCGATTGGTCGTCTCGGTACCGCGCTGGTGTCGGCAATGGATAGCGGATAGTGGGGGGAGTTAGCACCGGCAAGATAGCAGGTTCCCTTGCCGGTTATTATCAGGATGGACGGGCGCTATTTTCCAGCCGACGTTGTTGGACAGAAGACCAGATAAAGGCAAAAACAAAGACCACTGACAGGCACACGACAATGGTGGGTGCAGGAGCACTGTCGATAAAAAAGGATAAGTAAACGCCTATAAACGAAAACGAAATGGCGATTAACAGTGCTACGACCATCATTGAGAAAAAGGTTCGCGTTAATAACGATGCTATTGCTCCGGGAGCAATCAGGAGTGAAATAGAAAGAATAATCCCGACGGCTTTTAAGGCGGCAACAATGGTCAGAGAGACCAGACACAGCAGACCATAGTTCAGGAGCTTAACGTTTAAACCTGACACTTGGGCCTGAATAGGGTCAAAAGCATGCAGTAACAAATCACGCCATTTAACCAGCACAATCACAGCGGTGATCACGACGATGACGGCAGTTTGCCAGATATCGTTCCAGCCGACACCCAGCATATCGCCAAACAGAATATGGTCGAGATGAACTTCTGGCTTGAGATAAACATACAGTACCAGACCGGCACCGAACATCCCTGAAAATACAATACCCATCACGGTATCGCGCTTAATTCGACTATTTTCCTGTAAATAACCGGTGGCCAGAGCGCAAAAAAGTCCGGCAACAAAGGCACCTACTCCCAGTGGCAATCCGACCATCCAGGCGAGAACAATGCCCGGGAATACGGCATGACTCATGGCATCTCCCATCAGCGCCCAACCTTTTAGCACCAGGAAACAGGATAACAAGGCGCAAGGGATAGCCACCAGGGTGGTCATCACCAGGGCATTAATCATAAAATCAAACTGGAAGGGAGAGAGTAACGTTTCTAATAAGCTCATCGGCCAGACTCCATATTCAGACGTGCCCGACGACGACTGGCTATCAAGCCATGTTTGGGTGCAAATAAGAAGGCGATAAGAAATATCAGTGTTTGCAGAATGACAATAATTCCCCCGGTTGCACCGTCAAGAAAATAGCTAATCCAGGTACCCACTGCGCTGGTAAGCGTTCCGAGAGTGACCGATATCATCAGAAGCTTTGGGAATCTGTCAGTGAGCAGATACGCCGTTGCTCCTGGCGTCACAACCATACAAATGACCAGAAAAGCTCCCACGGTTTGCAAGGCGGCAACGGTGGTCACAGAGAGTAGGGTAAAAAAGAGCCCTTTTAACCAGAGCGGATTGAGCCCGATGGAGCGAGCATGGTTTTCATCAAAAAAGGTGACCATCAAATCTTTCCACTTCAACAGCAAGATAGCCAGTGAAACGAAACCAATAATGGCGAGCTGGATAATGTCCGAATGGTCTATCGCCAGAATATTACCCAGTACAATAGTTTGAATATTCACTGAGGTTGGATTGAGCGAGACCATAAATAACCCAAGCCCAAAGAAGGAGGAAAAAATCAGACCAATTATCGTATCCTCCCGCAGCTTAGTGCGCTGATTTAAAAACAGCATTGTTGCGGCAGCCAGCCCGCCGGAAAAAAATGCACCGATAGAAAAGGGCAGCCCCAACATATAGGCACCAGCAACACCAGGTACGATGGAATGGGAGAGTGCATCACCGATCAGTGACCAGCCTTTTAGCATTAAGTAGCAAGAGAGAAATGCACAGACTCCGCCCACCAAGGCAGAAACCCAGATGGCATTGAACATATAGTTGTAGCTGAAAGGCTCAAGCAGTAAGGATATCAACTTACTCCTCCTTCGACGGAACACGAATAAATGGGCGCTCATCGTCGGTCAGTACGCTGGTTTCCGAGCCCGTTAATTTGACGTGGCGCAGTACACCACTGAATGCCTGTTCAAGATTTTCCTGCGTAAAGGTTTCTCGAGTCGGGCCATAGGCCAGAATGGTACCCTTCACCAGTACGGTGTAATCACAATAGTCGGTGACCGCGCCCAGATTATGTGTCGAAACCAGCATGGTGCGGCCTTCATTACGCAGTTCGCGCAGCAGTTCAATAATCTGCTCTTCGGTTTTGACATCCACCCCGGTGAATGGCTCATCCAGCAAAATAACCTGCCCATCTTGTGCGATAGAGCGGGCAAGAAAAACGCGTTTTTTTTGCCCGCCGGAAAGCTCACCAATTTGTCTATGACGATATTCAAGCATGCCGACTCGTTCCAGAGCGTAATCCACTGCCTGCTTGTCGGCTTTACTCGCAATACGCAGCATACCCATATGACCGAATCGACCCATCATCACTACATCTTCAACCAGTACAGGGAAGGTCCAGTCGACATCCTCAGACTGAGGAACATAAGATACCTGATTACGGCGCAGAGCCTGGCGCGTCGGCTGGCCGAGAATAGAGATACTTCCCTGGGCCAGACGAACAAAACCCATAATCGCTTTAAACAGGGTCGATTTACCTGAACCATTTACGCCAACCAGTGCAGCAATGGTGCCTGTGGGGATCTCGAAGCTAGCATCCCTCAGTGCGGTATGGCCGTTACGATAAGTGACACTTGCGTTCTTCACCACAATGCCTGGCGTGTGACTCATTTTTTCATCCCTTTATTAATCCCGTCGATAATAGTGCTGGTAGTGGTATGTAACAGATCAAGATAGGTTGGTACCGGACCATCTGCAGCACTTAAGGAGTCCACGTACAGCACGCCACCGTAATGTGCGCCGGACTCACGGGCAGCCTGACGAGCAGGTTTATCCGAAATAGTGCTTTCACTAAATATAGTCGGAATATTGTACTGACGAAGGGTATCGATGACTTTACGCACTTGTTGTGGCGTACCTTGCTGGTCAGCATTAATCGGCCACAGGTACAGCTCTTTCATATCAAGATCTCGCGCCAGATAGGAAAAAGCACCTTCACTACTTACCAGCCAGCGTTTATCCGCAGGAATTTTTTCCAGTTCAAGACGCAAGGGCTCGATAGTCTGGCTAATTTTCTGCTTATAGATCTCAGCGTTTTTCTTATAGGTTTCGGCATTGTCGGGGTCATATTCCACAAAAGCATCACGGATATTATCGACATAAATCAGCGCATTTGTCGGTGACATCCAGGCGTGAGGATTCGGTTTACCGTTATAAGGACCTTCCGTTATTCCTGTTGGTTCAATACCGGTGGTGACGATAACTTCCGGAACCCCATTAAGGTGCTGATAAAATCTCTCAAACCAGATTTCAAGGTTCATACCGTTGGCGAGGATCAGATTAGCCCCCTGCGCCCGACGAATATCACCCGGTGTCGGCTGATATTCATGAATTTCTGCCCCTGGTTTGGTTATCGACTCAACGTCTGCTGCATCGCCAGCCACGTTTTTAGCCATATCAGCGATAATGGTAAAAGTGGTGACTGCTTTGAATTTTTCCTGGGCATGAGCGGGGAATTGTAGCAGAGCCAGAACAATACCGGTGAGAGTGATTATCTGTTTGATCCTGTTTTTTCTGGGCATCATATTCTCTCTGAGAGGGGATTTACTCATCATTTATAGCATCTGCTATAAAACATAGCTTGTGCTATTTTCGAATGCAAATAATTGTCACAGGTAAGATGGAAAAGATGAGAGATGATGCGCAGAAATGCAGAGTGGCAGATAACAGGATACTGCTATCTGCCTGAGGAAGTTTACAGCGCAAGCCCGTCAAAATCGGAGGCAGAATGACGTTCAGCTAACTGCAGGTCACCCCATGATCGGTTAACGATACGACCGCGTTTTACCGCAGGACGACTAGCCACTTCTTCTGCCCAACGCTGGACATGGCGATAAGAGGTGACATCAAGGAAATTAAACGCCTCATAGAGTTCACCGCGAACGAGGTTGCCGTACCATGGCCAGATTGCAATGTCGGCGATGGTATAGTCTTCTCCAGCAATGAAACGGTTGTTGGCTAACTGCTTATCTAGGACATCCAGTTGACGCTTAGCTTCCATGGTGAAACGATTGATAGCGTATGCGATTTTTTCCGGTGCATAGTGATAAAAATGCCCAAAACCACCTCCCAGATAAGGTGCAGAGCCTTGTAGCCAGAATAACCAGTTCAGTGTTTCGGTACGGGCATGAATATCTTTTGGCAGGAAGTGACCCCATTTTTCTGCCAGATAGAGCAGGATCGCGCCGGATTCAAATACACGAATCGGTGGATTAACCGAGTTATCCAGCAATGCAGGTATTTTTGAGTTGGGATTGACGCCGACAAAACCACTGGAGAACTGATCGCCAGCACCAATACTGATTAGCCAGGCATCGTATTCTGCTGCATTGACACCGGCTGCCAGCAGTTCTTCAAGCAGGATAGTTATTTTCTGCCCGTTAGGGGTTCCCATCGAATAGAGCTGTAACGGATGCTGACCAACAGGTAAGACTTTTTCATGTGTCGGGCCAGAAATCGGACGATTAATATTCGAAAACTTTCCTGCTTCAGTGGTATTCCAGACCCAGGTTTTTGGTGGATGATAGTGATGTTCAGACATAAGATGATTCGCCTTCTTCGCTAAGGATGACTATTAATCATTACCCTGATATCTGTTATCAGGGAAGTAAATACCGACCATATCGCCAGAAATGCTAAATTTCATCGTTGCTTATACAGGGTTCAGAGCGGGTTTGTAACCAGCTCTCCTGGCCGGTATGCCTCAGTAACCAGATTTTCATCACGGGTATTACCTACCAGTAGCGTCGCACTGTGCTCACGTCATTAGCAACACGAAGTTCGTACCGCTGATGTGGTAGGAAGAAAAAATGAAAATTGTCAGTGCTGAAGGCTTTGCAACATGCTCTGGTCGTCATTTTGTCACTCTGAAAATGACGACCGATTGCGGATTAACTGGGTGAGATGAAGCGTACAGAAACGTCTTTTTCTGATAAGGCATACCGGGCGCTTTTAGCTAATGAACAATATCTCTGGGTAAAATACGATAGATTGGCTGATTAATAGCCATATTATCAACCTGCCTTTGTCACACTTCAGGTCACCTGACATGAACTCAGTTCCACTAACCGAACCACATAGCTCATCTATGTTTATCGTACGTTTTACTCAGTATCCGCAGGTAACTTGAAGTATGCCGGGTCCAGACTTAGCGGCTATCTGAACTTTCTATCTTGTCATCAATACGTTGTAGCATATAGCTATAAAAGGGATTGGATGAAATACGCATCAAGGAGTCCATTCCCACACTCAAAACTGAGCGTTCACCACGGGCGGTAATGGTTCCCAGGCTGGTGCCGTATTGTTCGGGGTGTGTAGGATAACGGCCATAGAGTGAGTCGCTCATTGGGAAAGGTAAGGCTACGTGAGATAACGAGAAAATATCTGGTGGATAGGCTAATCCGACTGGGGTCACGGTTTCCTTGACCTGACCTGCCAGGGTGGTTAACGCTATAGTTTCATCACTTTCGGGTGAAACGTTGGTGATAATCGTCACGCTGTAATTCCGTGGTGCTGGCGGTAATAAGCGCGTTAAAGCAGTATAAGAAGAGGTTCGCAGTAACAGACCGATATTAGCCGCATGATTCAAATCGAATAACACGACTTCACTGCCATTCTTCGGTAAGTGATCATACAGAGCAGTGACTACCGCACGGGTACTGACTGTTGAGTCCATTAATGACTGGAAGGTTAAAATGGGGGGGAGTTTATCCAGTTGGTTATTTCTGGCACCTCGTGCAATTTGCTGCTGTAAAGCCGTTGTCAGTAAATAGGACTGCCGCCCGCCATTAACCGGGAAGGAGTTATATTTAAAGGGATTAAATTCTGGCACGATCCCAAGCCAGGCTGATTTGGCGAAGGCGGGGAAAATAGCTGGCCAGCCCGCGATCCCTGCAAAACGTGCAAAGCTCGTGACACCAATCATCGGGGATATCAGGATCACGCGATCGGGTTTTGCCAGTTTGGCGTTCTCCAGCGAGTCCAGCGTATATTTCATTGCCAGTGCGCCGCCGTTGGAGAAGCCAACGATATGCAGGGGCAAATCAACTCCACTGAGAACTTTGGCCTGACGAACGGCAAGGCGTGTTGCGGCTAACCAATCTTGCCATTTTACATCCGTCAATGCACCAGGAACGGTACCATGTGCCGGTAAACGAATGCCAATAGCAACATAGCCATGCTGGCTGTAGTTTTGCGCAATATGGCGCAAACTATAAGGGGTATCCGTTAGCCCATGGAGTAAGACAACCGCACCTTTTGGTGCGCCCTTGGGATGAAGAATATAAGAGCGATTCCAGTCAGTAGAAAAATGAGGTGGATAAATAGAACTACCAGAATAATAACGGTTTGATAGGGTTTGGGTTCTGGCTTCTAACTTATCGGTGACATTGGTTTTAACTTCATCGAAAAGCTGGTTTTCAGCTTTTACATAATCGCCCCAGTCGGCTTTATCAATTTCAGCTGCGTGCTTATCATGTGGAACAAAGGTGTGCCAGAGCTCGAGTTTCGGGCCGCGCTGTGTATCATAAATTCTTATTGCTAGAAAAGTCAGTAACATGACAATGGCCAGTAATACAATCCGTATAATCCAACGTCTAATCGCTCGAGTCGACATATAATACCTCCATGTATATATGAGTATACCTAGCGTGCTTCAGTTTTTTCCAGGATGCTTTCTGAATTTATATTCTACAATGAGCTAAAGTCCTTTCAGATTTGATAATAATTAAAAACAGATTGCTATTAGTTTTACCATGAGGCGTGTTGCAAAGTAAGAGAAAATATAAAAATAAATTATTTGGCGATTAAGTAATGTATCCTAATGGAGTTGATAGTATTTTAATATCACGAGAACCATATTTAATAGATATCAAATATAGAAAAGAATACACATCATCAGGTTAAAAACTGCCAGCTATATCTTCATTCTATTTTATGGCCAGATGGCTGCTCCCATGATAGCTAAGTCACCGTTATTCTTGCGCAAATCCGCTGGAGTCAGGTCGCGTGCAGCAATAACAGTGCCATCGCACTCGCCATTCTGGAATACAGTAATATTGTCAGCGATATCTAATAATTCTTCTTCTTCGCGGGAAACCATTACCACGCAGCCACCACTTTCAGCTAGCTGATAGATTATTTTATAAATATCGGATTCTTTTGTCGGCTCATCAAGTCACAACCAACGTTGCACCTTGAGCGATGACTCTGGCCAGTAATACCTTTTGTTGATTACCGTCAGAAAAAGACTGAATGGGGCCGTGTAAGTTTCCTAAAGTGTTCATTTTTTCCAGTAAAGTAAAAATAGAAAACGGGCATCAGGGGCAAGATTGATCACGACTTCCAGCATTTGTTGATCAGGATGTGGGTAAGATTTGAGTCTGACTGGGAGGAAACTGACCTCTTCTTCTTGGACGTTTGCCGAAGAGAAGAGGCCGTGAGCTACTGAGGATTTATAATTGTGATACGGGCATGATGATTAAAGACCGATATAGGACATACCTTGGTCTAGCACTACATTGCAGGCTTTAGTTTTTAGCTGTTTACCTAGCTCTGTCTCCCCAAGCGCATTGAGATCCAGTTTTTGATTACTGCCGGTATTCAACAACCCGGCCATCCCCTGCTGGTAGCTTGTCTCTTTAGACTTATTGGTGCTACTGGTCAGACCCAGTTTAGATTGGAGCTGATCGGTTAAGCCATTGACGTTATTGACCACTTTATTACGAATACAATATTCCAGCACGCCAGTGGCGTTGGTCATACTGTTAGAGGCAATGGCATTATGGCCACCACCAAGAAGTTGAGTGATGGTGCCAAGAGAAAGCCCTCCATCCGTAGTATTGGTTGCATTACTGCCAGAGCTATTCCCTAGCAGGTCAGAAGCGGCGCCATTGAGCTGATCTTGCCAGCTAGCTGCATGGACCGTACCGCTTAATAAACACATTACCCAACCAATGGAACATAAGGATTTGGTCATTTTTTTCATTGTGCAGCCTCTGTACTTATTCTGTGTGTATTCAGTAGTAGCAGTTTTAGTGCCGGGTTTCAGGAAATAGTTCATAAGCGTATGTGAAAAGCAGGGAAACAGGATCCCCGATTTCAGTATCCTGGTCTGTTTATGCACCTCTCACCTGGGAGCCGGGTAGTGCTTGAGCAATGAAATAAAGAACTGAACTGCCGTAGTCTGATTATGTTAGAGACCAGAAAGCCAAAAGGAGAGCCTCTGCTCTCCTTTTAACATTATTCTACGACAACAATGAGTGTTGAAGGATTAGCCGCTGTCTAACCCTGTGACAGGCAGGCCACAGCCAGGGTACCGTACGGGGCTCATCTGAACGCCAGAAAGCAAAAAACCAGCCCTTAGGCTGGTTTTTCTAAATAGTGGTGCCCGGACTCGGAATCGAACCAAGGACACGGGGATTTTCAATCCCCTGCTCTACCGACTGAGCTATCCGGGCAACGGGGCGCATTAAACCCTAATCGGCGTAATGCGTCAATGATAATTCAGCAAAAAAATACCGTTCGCTCAACTTTGCAGCAAGTTTTGCCGTGTCGCAGCAATTTACAACATATATCGCCTGATAAGTGACCATGTGAGGGGGGAGGCAAAAAGAGAAACAGATGGCGCATTCATATACACAGAAAGTAACTGCATCTTCTACTGAAGATAGGCGCTGAAGGGTTAAAGCGTAATAACAGAGCAATAAATGCAGTTCAATAAAGAAAAGAGTGAAATAAGATAAATTTTCTACTGATTGTAAAATCATTTTATGAAATACATAGAGTTATCTGATGAAGGATAATAAATTATAAAATAACAAGGATAATGAATATGATATTTATTAATAGTCCAGCACCATTAGCAACACAAGTACTTCATACCACAATAAAGAAACCGCCTGTCAATGTTCTTTCTCTGTTGTTAAAAATAGTGGGAATTAAAAGCAACGATACTGAACTTTCTCAGGCGAAAGGTTCACTGGAAAAAATGGATATATTGATAAATAAGTCAGATCCGTGCCAGGTCGATTTGGCAGCGAAGTTTAAACGGACAATAAGAGATTTTCAGCTTAATCCCAGAAATATAGCAGACAAATTTAATATCGTCAGTGAGGGGCCTGATATACCCTCAGAAGACAGTAATTTTAGGCTCGCAAAAACGGTTGATAAATTATTTCCTCACTCTAATGGCTCTCTGAATAATATTGATCGGCTGGTCATATTTGGTGATAGTCTTTCTGACTCCAAGGGTAACATGTTTGAAAAATCTCATCATATCTTACCTTCCTACAATCAGTATTATTGCGGCAGATTTACTAATGGATTTGTCTGGGGAGAGTACTTATCCTCACCTGCTTTTTTGAATAAAGAGATGGTTAACTTTTCTGAGGGGGGAAGTACTTCTGCAAGTTATTCACCCTTCAACCTGCGTAGTAATTTCTTGTCAAATCTTGATGCTCAAATAAAAGATTACCAGCCATCTAGCAGAGATTTAACGATCGTTTTTGCAGGTGCCAACGACTATATTACACTCCATAAAAATAACATTTTAAAAGTGGTGAAAAACCAGATAGATGATGTTGAAAAACTCTTGTCGAGGGGCGTCAAAAATGTTCTGGTAATGGGTATGCCTGATATCTCTCTGACCCCAGACTCTGAACACTCTGGGAATAAAAGAGAGTATAAAGATATCAGTATTGCGCATAATTTTTTATTACAGAAAAATATTGATGAGTTAAAAGAAAAACATCCAGAGGCGAAGATATTTTTCTTTGATACCTCTACTGCACTAAATGAAATTATAACTATCGCCAGTGAGATTGGCTACGATACGACTCACTCTTATACCAATCACGGTTATATTCATATCCCTACGGAAACGGAACCGGCACTTAATATTTCACCAGAGTATCTTTATAATGACGGAGTGCATCCTACCCAGGAAGTGCATCAGACTTTTGCTACAATACTGAATAATTTCATCATTAATAACTATTCAGATAAAGCGACTGCGGCGTAATTTATGCGGCGGTGCGGTATAAAGGGTATCTTATACCGCACCACAGAATCAGGTCAGCGCGCCGCCTTTGCGACACAGCGCAAAGCGTAAGATATCTTCAGCCAGACGACGAGCGGTATCGATATCGGCCTGGTTATGTTTGACCAGCAGTTTCGACAGACAGCCTTCCAGCACCAGTTCCATCTGATCAGCCACCATTACCGCGTCATCCACTTCAAGCTGGGTCAGTAAGGTATGGGTATAGTTCCAGGCCGCTTGCTTCTGCTGATCGGCCACCTGATGAATGGGATGAGTGGGATCAGGATAAAAAGTGCAGGCGGCAATAAACAGACAGCCTGGATAGCGCTGTCTGTTCAGACATTCTGTGAGTGCCTGGTACCGCTGCAGTAGTTTCTGCTGAACGGATAACTCTTCATTAAGCATTAACTGACGTTGCCAGGCTTCAGCTTTGCTATTTAAATAACGTAGTGCGTCATACAGCAAGGCTTCTGCATCAGGCCAGAATTGACGGATTTCTGTAACCGGGCGATGAGCTTCCTTAGCTACAATATCCAGTGTCATACGAGCAATACCTTCACGTTCAAGGACATGCAAGGTATGCTCTAAAACGTCTTCACGTTGCACGGTGTTCTCCTTCGATTAACTCAAACAGTCAACACTATCTATTGTATCAGCTGGTGTAAATGGCTACTAAATTCGCCTGCATCCATAAAACCAGTGACTCTTAAGTCAGGTTGCTCATAACCTTGTGGGTCAAAGAACAAGATAGTCGGTAGTCCCAGGACATTAAGGTGTTTCAGTAAGGCTCTGTCCGCTTCATTATTTGCCGTGACATTGGCTTGCAGTAATACCATACCAGATAGTGCTTGCTGCACTTGTGGATCGCTAAAAGTATATTTTTCAAAAGCCTTACAGGCCGTACACCAGTCCGCGTATAAGTCTAGCATTACGGGGGCTCCCTGAGCCTTTTCCAGCGCTTGATTCAACTGATCGATATTTTCAATGTGAGTGAAGTTCAACTGGAACTGTTCACTATGGTTTGATGGTGCGTCAAATACCCAGTCCTGCAAAGGGCGAACGCTAATAATAGCAGCGACCAGGAAGAGGATTTGCAGCACGCTTACCCAAGGCTTGTTCACCCTGAGAGTGGTAATAAAAGCCCAGCTGCAGAAGGCCGCCCCCAGTAAGCTCCAGAGACGTAAACCCCAGACATCTCCGATAACGCGTTCAAGTAAAAAGACGGGCAGTGCGAGAATAACAAAACCAAAAGCGATTTTGACACTTTCCATCCATGGGCCGCTTTTGGGAAGTAGCTTATTACCAAAGACGGTTATCAGCACCAGAGGTAGGCCCATTCCTAAAGCATAGAGATAAAGCGTTCCTCCTCCAAGCCAGAGATTTCCGCTCTGGGCGATATAGAGCAAAATTGCGCTTAACGGTGCGGTAGTACAAGGTGAGCAAATCAACCCCGCTAAGGCACCCATAGCCAAGACGCCGTAAACGGAGCCACCTTGCTGGCGCTGGCTGATTAACGTCAGTCGTGTCTGTAGAGAGGATGGCAGCTGCAGGGTAAATAAACCGAACATTGATGCTGCCAGCAGGACAAACATCGCCGAAAGACCGATAAGCACGTAAGGGTGCTGTAATGCCGCTTGAAATGGTAAACCGACAGCAGCAACGACCAACCCTAATGCGGTATAGGTCAGTGCCATTCCCTGAATATAAATAAATGCCAGCATCAGCGCTCGGGGCGTGGAAAGACGCGTTTTCCCACCCAGTACAATACCTGAAATCAGTGGGTACATCGGTAATACGCAGGGGGTAAAGGCTATCCCGATACCAATCAAAAAGGCCCATAATGCTGAGAAAGGCAGCGCGTTATTTGATGTGACAGCAGAGGTGGTCTCAGTCATGGGGAGATCTGCTGCCTGAGATACCGGTAAGGCATCATAGATACTCAGTGGAACGGTCAGAGTTTCTGGGGGATAGCAGAAACCGGCCTCAGCACATCCCTGGTAAGTCACACTCAGAAAGGAACCTTTTTCGGCGCTGTTAAGGGTGAGGGGCAGGCTAAAATGGTCGGTAAAAATCTCTGTTTTGCCGTAAAACTCATCCTCATGCCAGGTCCCTTGAGGGACTTCGAAAGGAGCCAGCCGGGCATCGGTCGGCAGCACTTTTATCTGCTGTCGATAGAGATAGTAACCCGGTTTAATTTGCCAGTTCAGGGTGATTTGACGACCAGTCTGCTGAAAATCAAATGCAAAAGCCTGTTCGGCAGGTACAAACTGGGACGTGTTTGTATTCTCAAATAATCCAGCAAAGACCTGTGAACTGCAAAGCAGCAGGATGAATGTAAGAATGCGCAATGCCATAAGAATTCTTCACTGTTTAATGAGCGACTGGCAAGCCAGTGATGCCGGGGATAGGAGAAAAATAGCGTAAAAGTGACCGATTGTCTGGTATTGATTTGTCACGTAAGAGTATGCACTGCTACAGACATAATGGCGATAACGCAGAGGTGCTGCGTCATCGCTGCCATTCATTTCTTAAAGTGACAGCGATGGACTATATCATGCAAGCAGCAGAGGCAGGTCGTTAAAGCAGCACTGTTTAAGCTAATTTACAGAATAATACCGCCGAGAATAAACCCAAACAGCACGCAAAGTGTAATGGCGATGACACCTGGGATCATAAACGGATGGTTAAACACATATTTCCCAATACGCGTTGAGCCAGTGTCATCCATTTCAACGGCAGCCAGCAGCGTTGGATAGGTTGGTAAGACAAACAGGGCAGAGACTGCGGCAAAAGAGGCGACAGCGGTTAATGGGCTGACACCAAGCATTAACGCAGCAGGTAGCAGAGCTTTGGCTGTTGCGGCCTGAGAGTAGAGCAGCATAGAAGCAAAAAACAGCACTACAGACAGTAACCACGGGAAGTCGTTTAGCAGGTCCCCAGCGAAGGTTTTGATATCACCAATATGCGCCTGAACAAAGGTATCCCCTAACCAGGCCACACCGAGTACGCAGACACAAGCACTCATACCAGACTTAAAGGTACTGGCATTCAGTACTTCACCAGTATCGATTTTACAGCTGAAGCTTATCAGTGCAGCGATAGTCAGCATAAAGACGACAATCGCTTCATTACGTGGCAGAACAGGATCTTTAATCAGGCCAACGGTATCGCTGATGGCGGTGGCATAAAACATAACTGCAAGGATACCAATCACAAATAATAATACGGCACGTTTAGCATGTGGCTTCAGTTCTAATACCTGAGAACCACGCAGTTGAACTTCACCTTTAGCCAGACGTTCCTGGTAAACCGGATCATCTTTCAGTTCACAGCCCAAGAAGTTACAGACCCCAGCCGTCAGCATAATGGCAATCAGTGTTGAAGGGATACAAATAGCCAGCAGAGTCAGATAGCTGATCCCCAAGGGCTCTAGCACACCAGAGAAAAAGACCACAGCAGCAGAAATTGGAGAGGCAGTGATAGCAATCTGTGATGCAATAACGGCGATAGATAAAGGGCGAGAAGGACGGATACCTTGTTCTTTAGCCACTTCAGTAATTACGGGTAGCGTTGAGAAGGCCGTATGTCCGGTTCCTGCGAGAACGGTCATCGACCAGGTGACTACTGGGGCCAGAAAGGTAATATACTTGGGATGGCGGCGTAACATACGTTCAGCCAGACTAACCAGATAATCCATACCACCTGCAACTTGCATCGCTGCAATGGCTGCGATGACAGCCATGATGATTTCAATCACGTCAAAGGGAATGGAACCGGGGTTTATCTGAAAAACTAATGTCAGTACCAGTACGCCTAATCCCCCGGCAAAACCAATACCTATGCCGCCAAGTCTGGCTCCAAGGTATATCGCCAGCAAGACGATAACGAGCTCTGCAGCAAACATAATGACTTCCTCACTTTTTTAATCAATTGAAAATGAATTGTTGTATTTTTGGTTGTGTCTAAAACAAAAAAGGCACGTCGATAGACGTGCCTTCTTGGTGTTATTCGGTCGAATTATTTATCGTTTTCATCGGTATACCGTTTGGCTTTATATGCCGGGTGCATCAGGTTATGAACGGAGAAAATATCATCCAGCTCATCTTCTGTGAGCAAACCACGTTCCAGCACAACATCACGCACGCTCTTGCCTGTCTCAGCGCAGATCTTGCCAACAATGTCACCGTTATGGTGACCTATGTATGGGTTTAGATAGGTGACGATACCAATGGAGTTATAGACGTAACTTTCACACACTTCTTTATTTGCAGTAATGCCGTTAATGCATTTTTCCAGCAGATTATAACAGGCATTTGTCAGAATATGTATAGACTCAAACATCGCCTGGCCAATGACTGGTTCCATCACGTTTAACTGTAACTGACCTGCTTCTGAAGCCATGGTCACCGTCATGTCATTACCAATCACTTTGAAACAGACCTGATTCACCACTTCAGGTATCACAGGATTAACCTTGGCTGGCATAATTGAAGAGCCTGCCTGAAGTTCTGGCAGATTGATTTCGTTCAGCCCGGTACGAGGACCAGAAGAGAGCAGACGCAGGTCGTTGCAGATTTTCGACATTTTCACAGCCAGGCGTTTCAGCGCACTGTGCATCATCACATAAGCACCGCAGTCAGAGGTCGCTTCGATTAAATCTTCTGCAGGTACGCACGGGAGGCCACTGACCTCAGCCAGTTTTTGTACTGCAAGCTGCTGGTAGCCATCAGGAGTATTCAGGCGAGTACCAATAGCGGTTGCGCCGAGGTTAACCTCCAGCAGGAGCTCAGCCGTACGCAGTAGGTTTTTCTTCTCTTCAGTTAACAGGACGTTGAAAGCGCGAAACTCCTGACCCAGACTCATGGGAACCGCATCCTGCAATTGCGTACGACCCATTTTTAGAATCGATTCAAATTCGACGGCCTTGCGCTGGAAACCTTCGCTGAGTTGGTGGATGGCTTCAATCAGCTTAATAATAGAGGCGTAAACAGCAATTCTAAAACCAGTAGGATAGGCATCATTGGTCGACTGACACTTGTTGACGTGGTCATTCGGGTTGAGATACTGATACTCACCTTTCTGATGACCCATAAGCTCCAGCCCGATATTAGCCAGAACCTCGTTGGTGTTCATATTGACTGAGGTTCCTGCGCCTCCTTGATAAACATCGACTGGGAACTGATCCAAAAACTTACCTTGTTCTAAGATTTCATCACAGGCCAAAATAATGGTGTTAGCGATAGATTTAGGGATCGTTTGTAGCTCTTTATTCGCCATGGCAGCAGCTTTTTTAACCATTACCATGCCGCGAACCAATTCTGGTATATCGCTGATTTTATTATGGCTAATGTAGAAGTTCTCAATCGCACGCAGAGTATGGATGCCGTAATAGGCCTCCGCTGGCACTTCCCTGGTACCCAGTAAATCTTCTTCGATACGAATGTTGTTTAGCATGTAAACCTTCTTATTTAAACTATCACGATGTACGCACACAGGATATCTGGTGCTGATAGGAATAGACCGATGATTATGCCCAGTATTTGCTTATTGACCTTGATGATATGCTGATGATAGACAAATGTATTAACCTGGATCACTTATTCTTGCCAATGGGGGATAACTATTGTCGATTTGTGACAGAAGTCAATAGTTACCGGAGGCGCAAAAAACACGTTCTTTCCCCCCTTGAATTTTGGTTATAGTGTCGCCATCTCTTACCAGATAAACGTGACAACCCCATTTTTTGTGAGCGTCTGAGTTAAGGGGCTTGCCTGATGACAGGAGTATTCAGTGCGCTGGATCCCATTTATTGCTTTCTTTCTCTATGTCTATATTGAGATTTCTCTCTTTATACAGGTAGCGCATATTTTTGGTATTTTTCTGACGTTGATCCTTGTGATACTGACTTCGGTACTGGGTGTATCGCTGGTTAAGAATCAGGGTCTGAAGAACTTTATGCTGATGCAGCAAAAAATCGCAGCCGGTGAGAGTCCGGCGGCAGAGATGGTAAAAAGTGTCTCGCTGATCATCGTCGGTATTTTGCTTATCTTACCTGGCTTCTTTACCGATTTTCTCGGTCTGTTATTACTACTTCCACCAATACAGAAACATTTAACCGTTAAACTGATGCCTCATCTGCGTTTTTCTGCGATGCCGGGCGGTGGATTTGGTGCGGGAAACCCCCATCAAGGCAGTACTTTTGATGGTGAATATCAACGTAAAGATGAGACGACAAAGCGTCTTGAAGATCAGGATCGCCAGGATCGTTAAATTTTCTACTTTTTTTTGTGATCCCCCTTGAAGGGGAGGTTAATAACCCCCATCTATTTGGGCAACAGCCGAATCCTGTTTGGGGCGGCGTTACCTAAATAACTGATACTGATTATCTCGAAGGAGCGCTATCAATGAGCATTCGTCCATTACACGATCGTGTTATCGTCAAACGTAAAGAAGTTGAATCTAAGTCTGCAGGCGGCATCGTTCTGACCGGCTCAGCAGCAGGTAAATCAACTCGTGGCGAAATTATCGCTGTCGGTAAAGGCCGTATCCTGGAAAACGGCAGCGTACAAGCGCTGGACGTTAAAGTAGGCGATATCGTTATTTTTAACGACGGTTACGGCGTGAAGTCCGAAAAAATTGATAACGAAGAAGTGCTTATCATGTCCGAAAGCGACATTTTAGCCATCGTTGAATAATATCTCCGTACGAACACCTGAACGAATTTGAGGAATATAAGAAATGGCAGCTAAAGACGTAAAATTCGGTAGCGACGCTCGTGTGAAAATGCTTCGCGGCGTAAATGTACTGGCAGATGCAGTGAAAGTTACCCTCGGCCCGAAAGGTCGTAACGTGGTTCTGGATAAATCTTTCGGTGCACCGACTATCACCAAAGATGGTGTTTCTGTAGCACGTGAAATCGAGCTGGAAGACAAGTTCGAAAACATGGGCGCTCAGATGGTGAAAGAAGTTGCTTCTAAAGCCAACGATGCAGCAGGTGACGGTACCACTACCGCAACTGTACTGGCTCAGGCTATTGTGAGCGAAGGCCTGAAAGCTGTTGCTGCTGGCATGAACCCAATGGATCTGAAGCGCGGTATTGATAAAGCAGTTATCGCAGCAGTTGAAGAGCTGAAAGCCTTATCTGTACCTTGCTCTGACTCTAAAGCTATTGCTCAGGTTGGTACTATCTCTGCTAACTCCGATGAGACAGTAGGTAAACTGATCGCTGAAGCGATGGATAAAGTCGGTAAAGAAGGTGTTATCACCGTTGAAGACGGCACTGGCCTGGAAGATGAGCTGGACGTCGTTGAAGGTATGCAGTTTGACCGTGGTTACCTGTCTCCTTACTTCATTAACAAGCCTGAGACTGGCGCGGTAGAACTTGAAAGCCCGTTCATCCTGCTGGCTGATAAAAAAGTCTCTAACATTCGTGAAATGCTGCCAGTTCTGGAAGCCGTTGCTAAAGCCGGTAAACCACTGCTGATCATCGCTGAAGATGTTGAAGGTGAAGCCCTGGCTACACTGGTTGTTAACACCATGCGTGGTATTGTTAAAGTTGCTGCGGTTAAAGCACCTGGTTTCGGCGATCGTCGTAAAGCCATGCTGCAAGATATCGCTACTCTGACTCGTGGTACCGTTATCTCTGAAGAGATTGGTATGGAGCTGGAAAAAGCAACTCTGGAAGACCTGGGTCAGGCAAAACGTGTTCTTATCAACAAAGACACCACCACCATCATTGATGGTGTAGGTGAAGAAGCTGCGATTCAGGGCCGTGTTACTCAGATCCGCAAGCAAATCGAAGAAGCGACTTCAGATTATGACCGTGAAAAACTGCAGGAGCGCGTAGCGAAACTGGCAGGCGGTGTTGCAGTCATCAAAGTTGGCGCTGCGACTGAAGTTGAAATGAAAGAGAAAAAAGCACGTGTTGATGATGCTCTGCACGCAACACGCGCAGCAGTTGAAGAAGGTGTTGTTGCTGGTGGTGGCGTGGCGTTAGTCCGTGTTGCAGCTAAACTTGCTAGCCTGACTGCACAGAATGAAGATCAGAACGTGGGTATCAAAGTTGCGCTGCGCGCAATGGAAGCTCCACTGCGTCAGATAGTCTCTAACGCTGGTGAAGAACCTTCAGTAGTCGCTAACAATGTTAAAGCGGGTGAAGGTAACTTCGGTTACAACGCAGCAACTGAAGAATACGGCAACATGATCGACTTCGGTATCCTGGACCCAACTAAAGTAACGCGTTCTGCTCTGCAGTATGCTGCTTCTATTGCTGGTCTGATGATCACCACTGAATGTATGATTACCGACCTGCCAAAAGCCGATGCACCTGATTTAGGTGGCGCGGGTGGCATGGGTGGTATGGGTGGTATGGGCGGCATGATGTAATCATGTAGTCTAACCACTACTGCTTGTGAAGAAAGCCTGTAAGCGCATAGTTTACAGGCTTTTTTATTGGCTTAAACTCCTGGTGCATCTCATTCGGAGTTATGAATGTCATCAACAGTACAGAAGTAAATCCGTAGATAGAAATCTCTGGGGATTTTTTCTTTTGTGCGGACTTTAGTATAAGATTTCAACGGGTGATAAAAGCTCAATACAATAATGATGGGGAACAAGATGCGCATAAAACTTGCAGTGGGAATGATTGGAGCAGCATTGCTGCTGGCTGGTTGCAGTAGCTCAAGCAATGATCTTACGACGGGTGGTCAGAATGTTCGCTTTGTAGAAGATAAACCCGGTAGCGAATGCCGTCTGATCGGAACAGCAACCGGTGAGCAGAGTAACTGGTTATCTGGTCAGAATGGTGATGAAGGTGGCTCAATGCGTGGCGCTGCAAATGCATTACGTAATAATGCTGCGGCTCAGGGGGGGAACGTACTGTATGGCGTTAGCAGCCCAAGCCAGACACTGCTGTCCAGTTTCATACCGACTGATAGCAAAATGGTCGGACAGGTATATAGCTGCCCTGAATGATAAGGCCAGCCTGATGTACCGCTTACCTGCTGCATATTGATATTAACAGAGGTAAGCGGTGATATTTATTGCTGCCTGGACATGGTTCTGATTTAGCTCGGGTCAGCGTTACGTTGCCGACGTAGCTGTAAATCCAGCATGGTTTTGCTGGGTTCACCGCCAATCTCACGCGTCAGCTTAGGCACCATATAGCCCGATACCAGAGTCAACAGTTCGCGCATAATCGCCCGGGCTTCTTCATCTTCCACCATAAAATGCGCAGCGCCCTGAACTCTGTCGAGTACATGCAGATAATAGGGCAGCACACCGGCATCAAACAGCGCCCTGCTTAAATCAGCCAGGATATGGGCATTATCATTGACTCCACGTAGCAACACGCTCTGATTTAACAGCGTCACACCAGCCTGGCGCAGTTTTATCATGGCATCACGGAAGTCATGACCGATTTCTTGCGCGTGATTAATATGGTTTACCAGCAGCACCTGTAAGCGTGAGCGCGACAGCCTTGAGATTAGGGTCTCGGTAATACGGTCAGGAAGTACAATCGGGAGTCTGCTATGGATACGCAGCCGTTTAATATGCCCGATAGCTTCCAGCTCGGTTATCAGCCAGTCCAGCTCATGATCTTTCGCCATCAGCGGGTCACCGCCAGAAAAGATAATTTCATCAAGTTCCGGATGCTCACTGATATAGGTGAGAGCGGCTTGCCAGTTACGTTTATTACCCTGGTTATCGGCGTAAGGGAAGTGGCGACGAAAACAGTAGCGACAATTAACGGCACAGCCGCCTTTCACTAATAGCAAGGCGCGATTACTGTATTTATGCAGTAATCCAGGGACCACGTTATGTTGTTCTTCAAGTGGATCGGTGCTATATCCTGGGGCGATGATAAACTCTTGCTTTGTTGTTAGTACTTGGCGTAACAGAGGATCATCAGGGTTCCCTTTTTCCATCCGGGCAACAAAAGCTCGAGGAACGCGCAGAGCAAAAAGGCGGCGTGCTTCACGCCCCTGGAGCAATGCAGGGTTATCTGCCAGGTTTAAAATCTGAAGAAGTTCATCAGGATCGGTTATAACATTGGCAAGTTGCGTTAACCAATCTTCTCTGTCGGGGGTGTTTAGGGTTACAATGCTTGCCATTTTTTGGCTAATCTACCAGTTAATTAATTCAGAGGGCCTTATGGCAACTTATTCTAGCAACGATTTTCGTGTCGGTCTTAAAATCATTATGGATGGCGAACCTTATGCCGTCGAATTCAGTGAATTCGTTAAACCAGGCAAAGGTCAGGCTTTTGCGCGCGTAAAACTGCGCCGTCTGCTGACTGGCTCTCGTGTTGAGAAAACCTTTAAATCGACTGACACTGCAGAAGGCGCAGATGTTATCGATATGAACCTGAGTTATCTGTATAACGACGGTGAGTTCTGGCATTTCATGAACAACGAAACTTTTGAGCAGCTGGCAGCAGATGCTAAAGCGGTTGGTGATAATGCTAAATGGCTGCTGGATCAAGCTGAATGTATCGTCACTCTGTGGAACGGTCAGCCTATCGCGGTTACCCCACCGAACTTTGTTGAGCTAGAAATCATTGATACCGATCCTGGCCTGAAAGGCGATACCGCGGGTACCGGTGGTAAGCCTGCGACATTGAGCACTGGGGCAGTGGTTAAAGTTCCTCTGTTTGTACAGATTGGTGAAGTGATTAAAGTTGACACCCGTTCAGGTGAATACGTTTCTCGCGTGAAATAATTCAGGCGAGTCGGGAATGAGATGCTTTGGCATCTCATTCCCGATAAATTCGTACTGCTCTGATTATCGATTGATTGTACTTATTTTATTAAGACATATTCATAAATAGCGATAGCCGATTTTCTGCACCTAACTTGACCCGGATATTTCTCTTGTAGGTATAAACGGTCTTAATACTAATTCCCATCAGCCTGGCGATATAGGTATTATGCGCTCCATCTTTCCAAAGCTTTAAAATACGCTCTTCTCGTAATGTAAGTGGCGGTATTAACGCACGTTTTTTGATTGTTCCCTCAGCTGGCAGGATGGTATTTTGCTCAATAATATTTTCTAACTCATTAAGTGGTATAGATTTATCCAGAATGTGTATATTGCCGCGATGCTTACTGCTATCACCGATATGTGAGTGATGATTGCTTTTTAATAATATAATGCTGGTGTTTTCAGCGCGACTTTCATGAATAATGGATAATTGACGTATATTTTTTAGGGTAGTAAGAAAACTGGTAAAATCGGCAATAATGAGATTAGGTTGCCATGTCATCATCATCTCACGGGCGAATTGCAGATTATCCGCCTCGGTAATAATAAGATTCCTCTCTGTGAGATTTCCCTGACCGAGCCAGGTTGTTAAACCAAATCGACTGAAAAAACATTTATCAACTACCAGTATTTTATACATATTCAGAGTTCGCGTGAGTGATGACGATTTCCTTTTCAGGGCGGCAAACAAGCAGGCTCTATGATATGAATAAAAAAAAATAATGAAGCGATAAACTGCGTTCTAAGTCACTATCAATTCTAGGCTTAAAGGCATAACGACGGGCTGTTTTCGACATACCAGCTAGCTGCCAGCAGATGAATGCTTTTTGTTAACTGTTAACCCCAATAAATGGGGTGTATTCAGAATAGGTTACATATCAATGCCAGAACGGTACTTTATTCTAAAGCATTCAAAATGGCATAAGCAGCTTTGATGCGGTCAGCGTTAGGATAATTTTTGTTGGCTAATAGCACGATACCCATTTTTTTTTCCGGAATAAAAGCCACGTAAGCACCAAAACCGCGTGTTGACCCTGTTTTATGTACCCATGAGCTCTTGACCAAGGGGACCGGAGGCGAAATCGCGACGGCGGTCTGTGGCTCTAACGCGACCTTACGGTTACTACAATAAATCACTACGTCAGGCTCTGCTGGCCAGTTAAAAATATCCCAACCCAATCCCTGATACATGCTGCCTATACGCCAGTATCGCGATTGAGCGAGTTTGATACCTTGTTGCAGGGTTTCGTTTTTAACTTGTTCCGGGTCCATATTTGCTTGTACCCAAGTAGCCATATCTTTGACTGTCGATATCAAGCCGTATGTCTTTGCTGCCAATATACCAGGTAACAGGCGAACAGGCTTATTATTGCTATAACCCCATGAATAATGATGCTGATATTCCTCAGGTATAGTAACCCAAGTGTTGTTCATATTGAGATGCTGTAAGACGCGAGTCTTTAAAGCCTCTTCAAAACGCATTCCCGATGGTTTAACCGCCAGGATACCGAATAGACCGATACTTGAGTTACCATACAAACGTTTAGCACCGGGCTCCCAGTTTGGCCGCCAGGAATTGTAGAAATCAAGTAATGAAGATTCGTTGGTTACGTGATCGGGTATTTGCCAGGGAAGCCCACCAGCAGTATAGGTAACAAGTTGTAATAAACTGATATTATTCCATTTACTGGCCATAAGAGCGGGCCAGTAACATCTTGCCGGATCGTTTAAATTAATTTCACCGCGTGCCAGGGTATCGCCGCCTAATACACCGGTAAAGGTTTTACTCAACGAGCCAACCTCAAACAGACTCTGCTCGGTTACTGGGATATTGTGTTCAGTATTAATGACACCATAGGTAAAATACCAGGACCTGCCTTGATAAATAACTGCCACAGCGATACCCGGAATATCATTTTTTTTCATTACATCCTGAATGGTCTTATTAACAATTTGATTCATTCTTCGAGAAGATTTTTTGTCACTAAAAGCGGAGGTGGAGTAAGTAAGAGAAAAAATAAAGATATAGCAAAAGCATTTTTTTATCATAGAATTCATCCATAAAGTTGAATCAGACATCCAATCCTGACAGGTATTCTCAGTTTGTTATATTTATATCGGAATGGCAAATCATTCTATTTTTTTTAAAATAGTTATTAGTGTTATTTTATCTTTTTTAAATGCAATGTTGATTCATTGAATTAAAAGCCTGCAAATATAATGCAGGCTTTTAAATATTACGATAACTAAAAACTGATCACACCCACTAAGGTAATGATACTGAGAATAGCCGCCAGACCATAAAATACCCATTTCCCGAAGGGGACATGCACTTTTAAATCATGCATTCCGTGATGAATACGGTGCAAACCACACCATAATGGCAGAACAATCATCAGGAAAACGAATAATCGACCTATCCAGCTATTAACGAAAGCATGAACACGGGTAAAGTCCAGTGCTTCGGCGGGGAAAAGGCCCAGTGGCAGTAAAATACCAATAAGTAAGACGATAACGGGTGCGAAGATAGCTCCCCACATGCCGCCGGCACCAAAGAGTCCCCAGAATACCGGTTCATCAGAACGTTGAGGTTTTTGATTAATCATGGGCTTCTCCCTACCAGAATAATGCAACAAACAGCACTACGCAGGTTACCAGCACGGTAACCCCCCAAAGCCCCTTAATGACTGGCTCTGGCCCCATTTTTTTTTCTTTAACAATCACAATGGCCGCCTTGGGAGCGAGTTCAAACCAGGTTTTGGTATGCAACAATGCCGCTGCGAGTGTGATGATATTAAGAATAAGAACGACAGGGTTCTGTAAAAAACTGACAAACCCGGCCCATTCTTCAGGGCCATGCTTCAGAGAGAACAGCCCGTAAATCAGTAATAAACTAAACCATACAGTGGGTACCGACGTTCCCTCACGAAGCATATAAAAACGATAAAAACCGAGTTTTTTCCACCATGTTGAAGTCATCGGAGGAACATAGGGTTTTCGTTTCGTGGTCATGGTGCACTCCTTAGCGTGGTTTCAGGGTGGCAATCAAAAAGTCCTTAGAACTTTCGACTTTGCCCTGCTGGATAGCGGCAGCAGGATCAACATGTTTAGGGCAGACGACAGAACAGAAGCCGACAAAGGTACAGCTCCAGACCCCATTCTTGCCATTCAACTGCGGCATACGAGCGGCTTTACCGTGATCGCGGTTATCCAGATTGTAACGATGAGCCAGTGTGATTGCCGCCGGTCCAATAAATTCTGGATTCAGGCCAAATTGTGGGCAAGCTGCATAACACAGACCACAGTTGATACATCCGGAAAACTGGTGATATTTAGCCATTTGAGCCGGGGTCTGTGTATTTGGCCCCTCAGCCAGTGGACGGTCATTACCGATGATATAAGGCTTAATCGCTTCAAGGCTTTCAATAAAGTGCGTCATATCGACGACTAAATCGCGCTCAATCGGGAAGTTTGACAGCGCGCCAATCTGTACACCCTCCGGGTATTCACGCAGGAAGGTTTTACAGGCCAGTTTTGGGATATTATTCACCATCATGCCGCACGAGCCGCAAATAGCCATACGGCAAGACCAGCGATAGCTCAGGTCGGGAGCAAGATTATCTTTGATGTAGCCCAGGGCATCCAGCAGTGACGTCTGCTCATCAAATGGGACATCATAAGTGACATTATGCGGTTCGCTATCCGTTTCTGGGTTATAGCGCATAATGGAAACTTTCTGTGTTTGCATCTCAACCATTGGCCTTCTCCTTCTTATCCGTAGCATCAGCTTCTGCACCGTAGACGCGTTTTGCTGGTGGTAGGGTCGTAATTTTGACGTCGCCATAATCAAGACGTGTGGTGCCGTCGGCCTCACGGAAGGCCAGTGTATGTTTTAAAAAGTTAACGTCATCACGCTCGGTACAGCCTTCATCAAGCCGCTGGTGAGCACCACGCGACTCTTTACGCGCCATGGCGGAGTGCGCCATACATTCGGCCACATTCAGGCCATGGCCCAGCTCAATGGTGTAGAGCAAGTCAGTATTAAAGACACTAGAGGTATCGGTTATTTTGACGCGACGGAAGCGTTCTTGCAGCTCAGCCAGCTTATCGATGGTTTTTTGCATCAGTTCTGGTGTACGGTAAATCCCGCATCCCTCTTCCATGGACAGACCCATCTCATCGCGAATAGCTGACCAGTTTTCTGTGCCTTCCTGATTAACCAGTTGCTTCAGTTTGTTTTCGACGTCGGCGGCTTGTGCATTGAGAGCGGAATCATTCACCTGATGTGCCTGACGGGCATGTTCGGCAGCTTGTTCACCGGCCAAGCGGCCAAAGACCACTAATTCAGCCAGTGAGTTTGAACCAAGTCGGTTGGCCCCGTGTAATCCCACTGAAGAACATTCACCGACAGCAAACAGACCTTTAATACGGGTTTCACACTGGTTGTCGGTTTCGATACCGCCCATGGTGTAATGCGCTGTTGGCCGTACTGGAATCGGATCTTTTACAGGATCGACACCAACATAAGCTTTTGCCAGTTCGCAGATAAAGGGGAGCCGCTCGAGCAGTTTTTTCTCACCCAGATGGCGTAAGTCGAGATAGACCACATCTCCACGCGGTGTTGAAATGGTGTTGCCTTTGCGTGACTCATGCCAGAAGGCCTGTGAAACACGGTCGCGCGGGCCCAGTTCCATATATTTATTTTTGGGCTTTCCGAGCGGTGTTTCCGGACCCATACCGTAGTCTTGCAAATAACGGTAGCCGTTTTTGTTGACCAGAATGCCACCTTCACCGCGGCAGCCTTCAGTCATCAGAATACCTGAACCAGGCAGACCGGTCGGGTGATATTGCACAAACTCCATATCACGCAATGGCACACCGTGGCTCAGCGCCATGCCCATACCATCACCCGTGACGATGCCACCGTTAGTGTTATAGCGATACACACGGCCAGCGCCACCCGTTGCCATGACCACGGAATTAGCACGAATCTGTACCAGCTCACCTTCCATCATGTTCATGGCTACCAGGCCGCGAGCCTGACCGTCATCGACGAGAATATCGAGGACAAAGTATTCATCAAAACGCTGGATCTGTGGGAACTGTAATGAGGTCTGGAACAGGGTATGGAGCATATGAAAACCGGTTTTATCAGCGGCAAACCAGGTTCTTTCAATCTTCATTCCGCCGAAGCGACGGACGTTAACACTGCCATCCGGACGACGGCTCCACGGACAACCCCAGTGTTCCAGCTGAGTCATCTCTGCCGGGCAGTGACGGACAAAATAGTCGACGACATCTTGCTCACACAGCCAGTCACCACCTGAGACGGTATCATGGAAGTGATAGTCAAAACTGTCGCTATCTTGCGTCACTGCCGCAGATCCTCCTTCCGCTGCTACAGTATGGCTACGCATTGGGTAAACTTTTGAAATCAGAGCAATTTTAGCTTTTGGATTAGCCTGAGCGGCGGCGATGGCAGTTCGTAGCCCTGCACCACCGGCACCTATAATGGCGATATCGGCTTGAAAGGTTTTCACGACATTCCTCCTGATTTTATTATTTCGCAAAGCGATATTGACTAAAGATAGTTCACCGCTGAGGGTGTTGCTGTTGCGAAAAGATTCCTGACTCTATTTGGGAGGCAGTATAGACGCGTAAATAGTATGTAATTTTGATGTATTCGATTTTTTCGTCGTTCTGTGGAATAGGGCATGCCTGATTTCGTCAATTGAAGATTAAAAAGGCGTTTTCCGACAATGTGCAGGTCTGGCTGATAAAAATAATGCACATAATTTGTCTCTGTTCTGGGATACGGGTAGACTTTTCGACCTTGTTGATTGACGGAGATTTACTTATGAGCGAAACGGCTTCCTGGCAGCCAAGTGCGTCCATTCCTAACTTGTTAAAACGCGCGGTGATTCTGGCTGAAATTCGACGTTTTTTTGCCGAACGTTGTGTGCTGGAAGTGGAAACGCCTTGCATGAGTCAGGCGACAGTAACAGATATTCATCTGGTACCGTTTGAGACGCGTTTCGTGGGACCCGGGCATTCCGGGGGATTAAATCTCTATCTGATGACTAGCCCTGAGTATCATATGAAACGTTTGCTGGCAGCAGGTTGCGGGCCGGTGTTTCAGTTATGCCGTAGTTTCCGTAATGAGGAAATGGGGCGTCACCATAATCCAGAATTCACCATGCTGGAGTGGTATCGTCCGCACTACGACATGTATCGCCTGATCAATGAAGTTGATGATTTGCTGCAACAGGTTCTTGATTGTGAACCGGCTGAAAATCTCTCATATCAGCAAGCTTTTCAGCGTTATCTGGAGATAGATCCGCTGTCGGCAGATAAAGCGGCATTACGTGCTGCGGCCGCTAAACTTGACCTGAGTAATATTGCTGATGCAGAAGAAGACAGGGATACCTTATTGCAGATGCTGTTTACTTTCGGTGTTGAACCCATGATAGGTAAAGATAAACCCGTCGTGATTTATCATTTCCCGGCAACCCAGGCTTCACTGGCACAAATCAGCAGTGAAGATCATCGTGTTGCAGAACGCTTCGAAGTTTATTTTAAAGGTATTGAACTGGCGAACGGTTTCCATGAGCTGACCGATGCGGGTGAACAGCGCCAGCGCTTTGAACAGGATAATCGCAAGCGGGCTGAGCGTGGCTTAGTGCAACAGCCTATCGATACCTTGCTGTTGGATGCGCTAGAAGCTGGCCTGCCAGACTGCTCCGGTGTCGCACTCGGTGTTGATCGCCTGGTGATGCTGGCGCTGGGTGCTAACAGCTTGGCTGAAGTCCTCGCATTTACGGTGGATCGTGCTTAAGCCCACGGCTGCCTGATGGAAAAGTGCAGTCGCTCATGTTGAAAATAATACCGATTGGTGGCGAAAACTCGCGTATTGAATCATGCGAGTTACCCGCTATAGGCTGGGTTTGATGATGAGCTGTTTGTTGGCATAATTGGGATGTGGTATTTTGGTGGTTATCGTTCTATCGAACATCTTGCGGTGAATGACACCCTGCGCGGTCTGGATTATGGCAAGCGCATGCTCAATCAATTTTTGCAGTAGTCTCCACCGGAAATGACTGCATTTTTATCGATCATTAGGTTTCTAGGTAAATTACTATCCGCACACTCATCCGATATATCATGAAAATCTTGCCGCTCACCAGTTAATTGTTTTGAGTTATCCTCACCAGATAGACCCACAGCAATATCAGCGTTTTTTGACTGATTTATTTCATGAAGTGATGGCTGATAGTACTAAAGTGTAAACAGATTATCGGGTTTGTATCAGAGCCATTTTGAAAGGAACATTCATGGATCTCAGTACTCTTTTTCTTTACGTTGTGGCAGTCAGCGCGGTTATGGTGACGCCAGGTCCGTCGATGTTGCTGGCATTAAATAATGGTGCAACTTACGGCATGCGTATTGCTGGTTATGGTTTTATGGGAGCCGTACTGGCTGACTTACTGTTAATTGCCGCCGTGGGATGCGGACTGGGAGCATTACTTCAGGCTTCTGAGCAACTCTTTACTCTGGTGAAGTGGGGCGGAGCCCTGTACCTGATTTACCTGGCCTGTATTTTATGGCGTGCACCGGCGCAGGCATTACAGGTCAGTAATAGCGCAGCGTTTACGACCGGTAAAACGGCATTTTTACGTTCTTTGATGGTCGGTTTATCGAACCCGAAAGGCCTGTTGTTTTTCTCGGCCTTTTTGCCACAATTCATTCGCCCACAGGAACCTATCCTGAATCAGTATCTGATTCTGGCGTTAGTCAGTGCGATTATTGACTGCCTGATGATGACGATTTATGCCTATGGTGGCCGTCATGCTATGCGTCGCTTTTCTGCCCGAGTCATGCGTGGGGTGAATCGCAGCTGTGCTGGCATGATGGTTATACTGGCAGTCGGTGTGGCACTTTATCGCCGAGGTAATGTGACGTGAGTTAGATGAACAGAAAGACTTAGCAATGCGTTGCTAAGTCTTTCTGTGGTAGTGACAGAAAATCAGTCCTGGTTTTCGGCCAGTTCACGCAGATAAGAGAAAATCTGACGATACGACTTAGGCGGCTTATTAGCCGCTTTTTCTTTCTGTGCGTTGCGAATGAGCACACGTAGCTGTTGACGGTCAGCTTCAGGATAAAGTCTCAATACTTCACTGATTGCTTCATCACCTTCGTCAACCAGACGGTCACGCAGGGCTTCGAGCTTATGGAACAGCGAAACCTGCTGGTTATGGCGGTTCTTCAGCTTATCGAGAGCCTGACGAATAGGCTCTACATCACGAGAACGCATCATTTTACCAATGAGCTGCACCTGGCGGCGGCGTCCTTCTTTCTTAATCCGCTGGGCAAGTTCAATGGCAGCACGGAGATCATCATCCAGTGGCATTTTTTCCAGCGCATTTTTGCCAAGTTCAATTAACTCAACACCAAGGCGTTTAAGCTCTTCAGCATCGCGTTTAATTTCGCTTTTGCTAACCCAGATAATCTCATCATCATCTTCGTCTTCATTATCGGGCACGTCATCGAGCCAGTCTTCGGGCTGTTTGGTCATATCAGGCTCCTTAAAAAGTTGACGCGAATATTACCAGTAAAGGCCCCAGACTGCGAAATTGTTCTGATCCTGTTAGACTGGAATCATTCACCTTACACTATGGCAATCGCGATGAAAATAAACACGCAAGTAGCACAACAACGTCAAACCTTAGAGCAGGCGGTTTCTCTGGCACTGGAGCTAGCAGCAAAGCATTCAGACGGTGCTGAGGTTGCGGTCAGTAAAACCACAGGAATAGGTGTCAGCACCCGCTTTGGCGAAGTAGAAAATGTCGAATTCAATAGTGACGGTGCGCTGGGCATTACTGTTTACCATCAAAATCGCAAAGGTAGTGCGTCCTCTACTGACTTAAGTCATGACGCGATAACCCGTACTGTACAGGCTGCTCTGGATATTGCGCGTTATACCTCACAAGACCCTTGTGCGGGTGTTGCTGATAAAGAGTTACTGGCCTTTGATGCTCCGGACTTAGATCTTTTCCATCCGACTGACATTGACGCTGAGCAAGCCATTGAATTTGCCGCCCGGGCTGAAAATGCGTCTCTGAATGTTGATAAACGTATTACTAATACCGAAGGCGGTAGTTTTAACAGCCATTATGGTATCAAAGTCTTCGGTAACAGCCACGGAATGCTACAAAGCTACTGCTCCACACGCCACTCACTCTCCAGCTGTGTTATCGCGGAAGAAAATGGCGATATGGAGCGTGACTATGCCTATACCATTGGCCGCGCCATAGAAGACCTGAAGAGTCCTGAATGGGTTGGCGCGGAATGTGCGCGTCGTACGCTTTCACGTCTGGCTCCACGTAAGCTCTCCACCATGAAAGCACCGGTGATTTTTGCCTCTGAAGTGGCAACAGGCTTATTTGGCCATCTGGTAGGAGCCATTGCTGGTGGCTCGGTTTATCGCAAATCGACCTTCTTACTGGATTCATTAGGTCAGCAGATATTCCCGGACTGGCTGACCATCGAAGAACACCCACATTTGTTAAAAGGACTGGCCTCAACACCTTTCGACAGTGAAGGGGTGCGGACCGAACGCCGTGACATCATCAAGGATGGTGTTCTTCAGCAGTGGTTGTTAACCAATTATTCTGCCCGTAAATTAGGTCTGAAAAGTACGGGACATGCGGGTGGGATCCATAACTGGCGTATTGCTGGTCGTGGTCTCGACTTCGACGGTATGCTCAAGCAAATGGGCACCGGTCTGGTGGTCACAGAGCTAATGGGCCAGGGTGTCAGTGGTATGACGGGTGACTATTCACGTGGTGCGGCTGGATTCTGGGTCGAAAACGGTGAAATACAGTATCCGGTGAGTGAAATTACTATTGCTGGCAATCTTAAGGATATGTGGCGTGAAATCGTCACCGTTGGTAACGATATTGAAACACGTAGCAATATACAGTGTGGTTCTGTTCTGCTGCCTGAAATGAAAATTGCCGGACAGTAGAAAGGGGGTGTGGCGTGAGAGATCGCGCCCGTTTTTAAATAAAAAAATAATAGGTGAGTAAATTGCGTAAACATTTAATTTCAATGTTAACAATGTCAATCCTCCTCCTGAGCAGTGTTTCAGCGATGGCAAATGATACCGCTGAAGATATGGATATCTTGGTTCAAAACTACAATTCAGTACTCACTGCCAAAGAGGCAGAAACCCTGAAAACAGCCTTAACTAACATGCGCGCAGCGGCGCTGGATGCGAAGAAAGGTGTGCCGCCGAAACTTGAGAAAGAATCAGCAGATAGCGAAGCAATGAAAGATTATCGCCAGGGATTCGATATTCTTATCGGACAAATTGAGGGTGCGATGAAACTGGCTGACGAAGGTAAAGTTGACGAAGCGAAAGCGGCGGCAGAAGAATTTAAGGCGACTCGTAACGAATACCATAAAAAGTATCGTTAAGCTGAACGCCTGGATAACAGGTCGCTATCCATGCGACCGGTTAGTAAAACTCACAAGAACGACAGTGGAACAATGCTGCTGATGTATTACTGTATCAGCGTAAATGCTGTGGTGACGTGTTTTACGCCGCTCACTCGGCTAGCCGTATCTGCCGCCGCTTGTCCTTCCCTGTCTGTGACCAGACCCAGTAAGAAGACTTCGCTATTTTCGGTAGTGACTTTAACGTTAGTCGACTTCACCTGATCGCTTGCCAGCAGCTGGGAACGCACTTTGGTGGTTATCCAGGTATCGCTGGACGCTGTACCTAAGCCAATTTTCGGCGCATTACGAATTTCGTTATAGACTTCAGTAGCACCATTCACACCTAACGCAATGTGTTTGGCTCGCGCAGAGAGTTCTGAATTAGGTGATTGACCGGTCAGCAGTACTTTACCCTGATAAGCGGTCACGTTGACGCGCGCCTCTTTCTTGATTTGCTCGTCCTTGTTTAGTGCATTATTCACGCGTAACTCCAGCGTACCATCATCAACCTGGGTACCCATAGTGCGCGGATCTGTTGCAGTTTTAGTCGCAACAGCTGCGCTACCAACCAGTACTGCACCAACACAGCCTTGAAGTAATAACGCAGAGACAAGTATTACGATGGGGGTAATAACCTTCATATTGATTCCTTCCTTTTATCAAGAGGTGTCATCTCTCAGGTCTGCCAGACAACGTCGCAGGCATTCTTCCGTCACATCGGAAATAACTATCCATCCTGATGGGGAAATAGCGTGTTGTCGATAAGATCGCATAAGCAGTTTACTGTCAGCATATGCATCTCCTGAATACGAATGCTGTGGTGAGAAGGAATGCGTATTTCCACATCCTGTGGCCCCAGCAAGCCTGCGAGTTCACCGCCATCGTAGCCTGTTAGGGCAATGATGGTCATATCTCGGGTGACCGCTGCTTCCACTGCTTTGACAATATCACGGCTATTGCCGCGGGTAGAAATAGCTAACAAGATATCGCCTGTCTGACCGAGGGCGCGTACCTGTTTGGCATATACCTCTTGATGCAGACGATCGTTGGCAATCGCTGTTAAGACCACTGTATCTGCATTAAGTGCAATGGCGGGTAAACCAGGCCGCTCTGTTTCAAAGCGATTAATCATACTGGCAGCAAAATGCTGGGCGTTTGCGGCGGATGTTCCGTTACCACAACACAAGATCTTATTTCCGTTCAGTAAAGACTGAACCATAGTGATAGCCGCCCGGGAGATAGCATCTGGTAAGGCTTCTGCTGCAGCTATCTGGGTTTGAATGCTTTCAGTAAAGCAGGCTTTGATTCTTTCAAGCACGTTGATTTTACCTGGTTTTTTTAGATGTCAGTGGCAAACGCGTTGGTCAGCCACTCTATTTCATTGCCGGTGAACGCTAACACATCAAAACGGCAATCTACAGTCTCAAAACTTTCACCTGCGCCATTCAGCCATACTCGTGCGCTATGCAGCAGGTGTTTTTGCTTTCGGACAGTGACACTGGCAGCGGCGCTACCGAAAGCATCATTACGGCGAAAGCGGACTTCGACAAACACGATAACCTGATGATGCCGCATGATAAGGTCTATTTCGCCGCCACGAACATACACATTCGCGGCAATAAATTCTAATCCTCGGGACTCAAGATAGCGCCGCGCTTTTTTTTCATAACCTGCGCCGCGCTGTTGAGTATTCACGATACCGGAACGACCTGTCCTTGACTGAATTGTAACCAATTCAGTTTTCTGTTGACGACACAATCGATACTGGCACTTAACTGTCCGGTATTGCCATTAAGTGTAAAGCCGGGATCCTGACGTAATTCGGTGAAATGATTGGCGAGAGACCAGGCATCAACCCCCATAGCATACAAGCGAGCCAGGGAATAATCGTTATTGACGCTACTCAGTGCTTGCTGCATCAGTTGCGGGTTACCACCAGAAAGGAGTGGAATTTCGCTGTACTGAAGACCTTCCATTTCAAAGCGGAAATCCGGGCCGCTGATACCTTGAGCGCTACGGGAGCTGGCATATAACTGAGCGCTTCCGCGACTTCCGGTACGCATAGTGATCATCGGTTTAATCAGTGCCATTTCATCTGATGAAGCGACAATATAAACCGCATCTACGTTGCCATCACTGTTAGCCATTTGGGGCTCAACTGGAATGGTTGGGATCGTCAGAGAGCCAATAGTCACGGACTCTGGTGGACTGTTGGTGCTGATAACAGGGGTGCCCGTAAGCGAAATTCCAGACCCGCTATTAATTCCACTCTTCAAATCACTTATGGAACCTAACCGTTGTTGCAGTACGGTGCCACCGCCTAAGCTTTGCCATTCATTGGTAAAGGCTTTGGCGACTCGCTCGCCCAGGGCATTAGAAGGAACCAGTAATAGTGGCCTGCGCTGGTTTTGCTGCCAGATATGGTGAGCGGCATCGCGGGCTTCATCTTCAGGAGATAAAGCGAAATAACAGATATTTGGGTGACTCTGGGTCGCTTCAGGCTGATTAAGTGCCAGAATATTCAGTGAACTGTTCACACCAGATAAGGCATCAACATCATTTTTCAGTAATGGACCCACCACTATTGTCGCGCCATCTTGTTGTGCTTGCGCCAGGACCTGGTCGATTGGCTGATTACTGGTATCGTAGATTTTCATTTCTGCGTCAGGGTTAGCAGGCGCAGAGGAAAAGGCCGCTGGCTGAGGTTCTTCAGCGACGGCGAGCATTGTGTCAGTGAGAGCCGATAAATCATCGCTGGCGAGGCTCTCTACAGGGACCAGTGGAGAGACCTCCGGCTGTGAACCCAGGTTTTTTGCTGCTTCAAAACCTTGCTGGATGCTGTGTCCGAATAATCCAGCCTGGCCATTCAGCGGTAACAACAAAGCAATTTTTCCAATTGAAGCAGAACCGACATGGACATTCTGAAGATTAGTCAGTTGAGTGGGGAGCTGTTTCGCTCCGGGGTTATTCGGGTAGCGTATCTGCCACTCTTGAATAGCCGTTTTTAATTTCTCTAAATCAGTGCGATTGTTCGCCCAGGTCTGTTGAAGTTCCAGCCAGCCTTGTAGTGTATTTTCGTCAGCATTAATCACCAGTCTATTCATCTGCTCAGGAGTCATTGATGATAAAACTTGCCAGGTTCCATCAATATTTTCCTGCCGGCGGTCATGACTTAATAACGGCTCTTGAGCAATGTAAGCACGTACTACGGCCAGTGACGGCTGTCCGGCGCTGGCTGCAATCACTGCGCTGTAGTAAGCCTGTTGCTGAGTGGTATCGAGTGTGGTGGTATCAATGTTATTGAGCAATGCAGAAGCACCAGCATAATCCTGCTGTACTGTTTTAATTTGTGCCATCAATAATGACTGCTCCAGTTTCTGGGCATTATTGAGCTTTTCTGGTAGCTGATTATAAATATTGATAGCCTGCTCGGTTTGCCCTTCCTGTAACAGTGCACGAATGGCGAGTAATTGCCATTGGGTCTTGCTATTATCGGAGCTCTGCTCCATTTGTTGCAGATACCAGGCGGAATTGGCAGTACCATTGGCTGGCGGCAGCTCTTGGTATATGTCGGATGTCTGTGAAGTGCACCCGGCAAAAATCATTGCTGCGAGTAACACAGGCAAACTGCGTCCGACTTTTGATAGTTTTAAGGTTGAGAGTCGCATTCAATATCCAGTGGTTTTTTAATCTCAGTGTTCAATATTAAAACGGCAATACGGATGAAACAATGAAACAACACGAAACGGCAGCGATTTTAGCGAAAACGCTCTATATCGTCCCGACGCCGATTGGCAATCTCGGCGACATCACACAGCGTGCCCTCTCGGTGTTACAGAGTGTCTCCCTGATTGCCGCTGAAGATACGCGGCATACTGGTCTTTTATTACAGCATTTTGCAATAAATGCGCGCTTATTCGCACTTCATGACCATAATGAGCAACAAAAAGCCGAAATATTACTGGCAAAGTTACAGGAAGGGCAAAGTATTGCTCTGGTTTCGGACGCCGGAACGCCATTGATTAACGATCCTGGCTATCACTTGGTTCGCGTTTGTCGCGAGGCAGGCATTCGCGTTGTGCCTCTGCCAGGTCCTTGCGCAGCGATTGCGGCTCTCAGTGCTGCGGGGCTGCCTTCAGACCGTTTCTGTTATGAAGGTTTTTTGCCTGCTAAAACTAAAGGGCGTTGCGATGCGCTAAAAGCCATCGAACAAGAGACCCGAACGCTGATTTTTTACGAGTCCACTCACCGTTTGCTCGATAGCCTTGAAGATATCTGTACCGTGCTGGGTGAGTCGCGTTATGTGGTACTGGCGCGTGAACTGACCAAAACTTGGGAGTCGATTCATGGTGCGCCCGTCGGAGAACTGCTGGCCTGGGTGAAGGAAGATGAAAACCGCCGCAAAGGGGAAATGGTCCTGATTGTCGAAGGTTTTAAAGTACAAAGCGATGATGCGCTTCCCGCTGATGCTCTCCGAACTCTGGCTTTGCTGCAAACTGAGCTACCATTGAAAAAAGCAGCCGCACTGACCGCAGAAATTCATGGTGTGAAAAAGAACGCGTTATATAAATACGCCCTGGAACAGGCTGAAAAATAGCCAGTGCGATTTTTTTAGCTCTTTTGGGTCAGAGAGTAGACAAAAAATAGGTCTGAAAGGGTGTGCCGCGTGACAGTGGCGGTGAAACCCTCTATACTTCGCCGCGAAGCTGACCAGGCAGTCGCCGCTTCGTCGTCGTCCTCCTTCGGGGGAGACGGGCGGAGGGGAGGAAAGTCCGGGCTCCATAGGGCAGGGTGCCAGGTAACGCCTGGGGGGCGCAAGCCTACGACCAGTGCAACAGAGAGCAAACCGCCGATGGCCCGTGTAAGCGGGATCAGGTAAGGGTGAAAGGGTGCGGTAAGAGCGCACCGCGCGGCTGGCAACAGTTCGTGGCACGGTAAACTCCACCCGGAGCAAGGCCAAATAGGGGTTCATAAGGTACGGCCCGTACTGAACCCGGGTAGGCTGCTTGAGCCAGTGAGCGATTGCTGGCCTAGATGAATGACTGTCCACGACAGAACCCGGCTTAACGGTCAGCTTCAACTCATTCAAAAACAATACGTTGGTGTGTCCCGGTGCTTTGAAGGCTAACTGTGACACAGACTGTGATACAAACGAGACGCACCAACGGCTGTTCTATCCCGCATATACTCAAACGTGGCAACCGCTACAGCCTCCATTTCAGATTACCAGCAGGGCGCTTGTTCCGTGCGTCTCTTGGTTGTGACTCAGCTCGTAGGGCAAAATTCATCTCTTATCGACTGTCTCTGCTTATTTCCCTGGTGAAATCATCGACAATGGAATCATCACGGCTGATGGACATTGTTCAGGATATGAAGAAGTTAGAGCAGGAAGATATCGATAACTATTTGCTTAAGATTCAGGCGGGTTTTTATGCTGCTGCGAAAAATCCCTTCTGAGGTGCGTAATACCTTGCGAGAACCGGGTTCATTGGACAGTGTAAAAAGAAATGCATCTGATTTTGGGCAACTGCTTGCTGGAACGTTCAAACAAGACGTTGAACCTTTATCGACTCACGGTATTCTGAATATCGTCAGATCCTTAATTCTCTTCATCAAGCTCTATTCATTAGAAGACTGGCCCGCTATATAATTGGGGTTTTTATCGCTCCTCATTTTATTAGCAGGCCAGGGGGTGTGTTTTTATGGTTGCTCTCACTATTAATATTATTTAAATCGTTTCAAGAGTAACTTAATATATATCATTAAATTTATATGTAATATATCTTTGTAGGGAAGCGTCAAAAATATACCTTGGTAAAATATCAATTTGAAAATCTCATCTTCAAGATTTTTATTGCAAAGGCCGTGGTTTGTTGGGTGAAATTGAATGATAAAACAGCAATCGGGGAAGCGTTTTTTAATATTATGGTGTCATTGCTATCTGCATAATTAAAAGTCTCTAAAGTAACCTCGGGGTCAGTTTTTTTAACATCTATAGATAAAGGGCCAGATAAGATTAACTGAAAAGAGACTTGTTGCATCAAATTAGGGGAGAAAAAAAGACGAACAGCACCTGATGTTGAGGCAGTGTTTTCATAAAAAACGCCTCCATTTATTGATGTATTACCTATGCTTTTATTAAATCCAATATAAATAGATGTATTAACCGGTATATCACGACCACTGACAATAACATTATCGTAATAACCATTGTAATTTTTAAGTATTATAACTTCCCCCTTACTCGAGAAATCTTCTATTGCGTCATATTTAACGGTATCCGTATTAGTATCCGAACCAGTATCCGAACCAGTATCCGTATTTCCTGGAGGCCAAGGATTATTTAATGTTGGTGTAAATGAATCATAATGTAAAAAACGAGTCGAGCGAGGTTGTACTGGTTCTCCGATGCTTTCACCATTGACATTACGACGAACCATTGCTGAACTTTGATATACAACTTTCCTGGCTTCAGCGATGCTACCAACAGGTTCCATTTCAGGTAAGGTTCTAAAAATATTGTATGCTAATGATTCTCCATAAGCGAACTGCTTACGTGTTTGAATATTTTGCTGATGTAGTGTGAGGGTTGCAACCTTTACTGGTTTAGCTTCTTTTTCATCCCATAAACTACGAGCGCTAATAATAGATTGATTTTCAGGGTTATTACGTTTTTGAATATAAAAATTAAGAATAGCGTTTCCATTCATCAGTCTTTCTGATAAATCTTGAGCAAGATAGTTATCATTTTTTACATTGATAATAGAACTAGGATCACTAACAGTTTGATATTCTATAATATACTTGCAATGTTCATCTCCAAATTTATATGGAATACAACTCCAATATTTTTCTGTTAAAAGGCTGGGAACCTCTTTTTCCATGCTGTCTAAAATCTTTGCTGACTCTGGATGCGTTTTTAGAAATTCTGGTAAATTACCGCTTATTGCAGCAGCTTTAAAGTCAGCCATTTCTATAGCATCAGCAGCAAAAAAAACGGGGGTATTTTGCAAAATAAGATCGACTGTTGTACTGTCAGGCTCTTCCTCTAGAGTTTTCTTACCAGAGACATTGAATACCTTAATACCAATTCCCACGGTAGTTTCGAAATCAGGAGCAGTTTGTGCTGTGTCACTTGAATAACGGATCCAGACGGTATAGCTCCTGCCAGGTTGAAATATTCCAACTTGATATTCAGTATCAATATTATCATCAATTTGTAATACGCCGTTAACAATACCATGTGTTTTTGCAAAGGCTGCGCGTTTTGCCGGTGTTTGATTTTGAGTAACAATACGCTTTATCTGCGTTTCATCAACGAACATCCGACGAATATCCTCGATTGCCTCAGACATATTTCCAGCATTCAAAGGCGTTGATTTATTATCATTCATATGACACCTCGTTAACATGTGATTATTTTGATTGATATTATTTGTTATCTTGCCTTTTGGTGCATTATCCAGAAGGGATTACTGATCCATCTTTGTTAGTATTGATAATAGTTAGTAACCTCTTTACAGTAGTCATCTCTAACATTTTTAATGTGATCTTGATAAATATTGAGTAATAAGTAATTGTTATATAATAAAAATTATTTACAGTTTAGGTTCCTCTTACTCCAGTATAAATAGCATGATATGTTCATTAAGAAAATAAAGGAGCAAAGGATAAAACTGCGTCATCGACAGCGAATCAGCGCTTTACAACAACTTTCTCTGAATATTCTCTGAATAACCACCGGATGCATTTATTATCTGTAATTTTTATTAATAATATACTCTACTGGAT
>CANRKT010000031.1 GCA_947631255.1 uncultured Enterobacteriaceae bacterium | reverse complement strand
TTAGAGTTATGCGTTATTGTCAGAAGAAAAGGACTATAGTGCGTTACGCCAGTGCTGCTCACCAGAGAGAAAAACTGCAGATAAAGAGATGTCGAGATGATAGTTTGAATGGTTTTTTTTGAACATATTGTCCATATGATTTTCCAACTTATCCGCGGTATTGCTTCTCATCGATTGCGGATAGAAAATTGTCCTCAGTAGTTAAACACGCTTAATTTGTACCATATTTCAGTTTCTGTTTCGATAACTTTTCAATTTTTTACACATAATCAAAAAAAACACACCCATGCTTGCTCGAAATGAAGGAAAACATAGGTGTGAAGCTATCATTCAGAAGAGGATCAGTTTAACTCAAACTGCTCCGTCACAAAGGCCATTGCCTTGGCAATACCATCACCACTGATGGTATGAACAACATCCGGTTCAAACAACGTTTCAACCTCGTAGCAACCTGCTTCTATCAGTGCTGCAGCTGCGGCTTCACTTTCCGCCCAAGGAATAACCGCGTCAGCCATACCATGAACTAACAACACTGGGGTATTCTTCGCAGGATGGTAGGGTTTTGGCGACGAGAGTCGTCCCGAAAATGCCACTACGCCAGCTAATGGGAAACGTTCGGTTACCAGTGCATCCAGCGCCATTATCGAGCCTTGAGAAAAGCCCAGCAGAATCACTTTATCTCTGCCAGCGACAATATCGTGTTCTTTGAGAATATGATTAATGATGGCATCAAAATCCGCTCTGGCGGCAACAATGCGTTCTGTGCGCAACGTTTCAGTGACACCCGCCAGACTGAACCATTGGTACCCTTCCCCGCCGCCGTCAAAAGCGACACTGCCATTCGGTGAGGCAAATTCTATCTCAGGCATCACTTGCTGAAAAAAATAGCCAAGTCCTTCAAGATCTGCACCCGAGCTACCCACTCCGTGTAATAAAATAATCAGTTTTTTCATTCCGCCAGGCTCTCCAAAGCGCCACTATAAGATATTGTTTTGGCTACACTACCCGATATTGACGTTGATTTCAGCTATCATCAATCAGAGTGATTATTTTACCACTTGCGGTTCAACCTGGAACATTGGTCCTGCCGGGTATCCCCAGCCAGGCATATAAAACATATGCATCGGTCCCCAAGCATATCGCCAGTAGGGATCCGGACCATAGCCCCCGAAACCGAAGTCGTTAACGGGCACAATATTCTCGCGAATTTGCCAGACTTGATAACCCTGTAAACTCAGGGTCAGATACTGATAGTCTGCCTCGCCCACTTTGCCATTAGTGATCCCGGTAACCGTTCCCAGCACCGTGACCAGATGGTGTTTCAGGGTGAGCGGTTCAATAAACTTATTAGCCTTGACGATAATACGCCCCTGAAAAGCCGTGCCCAGTTCGGGCCTGGCACTGTAGTCAAGTGGAAGTACCGCGACTTCAAATAACGTCTCATTCTGGCTGTTAATCACATTCAGAACTTTACCGCCAAGACGCACTTCCTGACCATGAAAGCGAGAGACATCTTGCTGAATATCCTGATAACTGATTTCTGACAGTGAGCGACTGTTCCCCTGAATATCTTGCGGAATGGACACGCATCCACTCAGGATAAAGCAGGCCAGGAGAGTGATAAATAGGGATAATTTCATTGTCACCTCGATGACTAAACGAGAAGAACTGACTCTGTTCACCAACACAGCACGAGGGTTACTGGTATAAACCATGCTGGTGTGACTTACAGTAATAAGAGTGTGGGAAGATATGTCTCTGCCACATTCTGATAGTGTGACCCGACGCTGCGAAACACCATCAGACAGCTCAGGTAACAGAGTTTAGGTTTAATTGTAGCCGATTTTGTCACTCGCGGTTGCTATCAGGCTGTAGTCTGCGTATCAGCGCACTAAATATTATGGAACAATTTTCTCCAGATCTAGCAACTCTTCCAGAGTCAGCATATTTCGCTGCGCCACGTTAATCGCATCATCCAGCCCCTGATTATATAAAATCGGTGCCATTTTTTTGACCAGTTCATCAAGGAAAATATCTGATTCAAACTGCCCTAACGTCAGCTCGTGATTATCATCAAACCACTTGATAATAAATGCACTCAGCTGCTGATATTCCTCAGTAGGTATCGCGACTTTTTTTACCATAAATATCCTTCAGATAAGAAGTGAACTACATCAGGCCTTATTTATCGTCAACGAACGTGCCGGAATGAAAATCAGCAACAAGCCGATAAAGATGCTTCCTACCCCAACCAGTTTCAATATACTGAATGGCTCATTAAGCCAGGGAAGTGCAATAGCCGCAGCCCAGACAAGAACATAGCTCAGACTGAGTAATGGATAAGCTTTACTCAACGGGATCCGGCGCAGGGCTAAATACCAGCATACCATCGACAAGGCATAGGCTAGCAGGCCACAAAATAAGGCCAGCAGCCCTGGCATATTTTCAAACAGAACCGCAGATAAAAATGTCAGTTCGAAGGTCGCTGGCGGAAATTGCATTACCGCCCACTTCATGGCCAGTTGTGCACCACTCACTAACAGCACACTGCATAATGCCCATAGATAACCCATCAGACAGTTACTCCTAGCATCACAATACCTGACATGATTAACACCAGTCCCAGCCAGTGATGCAGGGAAATACGTTCTTTCCAGATCCAGCGTGCCGCCAGGGTGACAAAGATAAAATTCAGGCTCAGCATGGGATAAGCAATACTGACATCAATATGCTGCAGTACCCACAGCCATACCAGCATGCCGAGACCCAGCATCAAGATGCTGAGTCCCAGCCAAATCATCAGATGATGTCGCCCGCCCCCTTGGGCTGCCTGTTTCTGACATAACTGGCCAGCACAGCTCAGCAGGCTGGCCAAGATTATCATCAGGCTATTCATGGTAATTTGTTGTACTGCAACAGTACCAGTCGCCCATCATTGTATTCGTAGTCCGCAGCAGGTAATCCACGGTCACTCAACTTACTGTTTCTGGACAACAAGATAACCAGCGAGACGTTACCTTCCCGACGATGCTCAGCCAGCCAGGCGGCAAAGTCCGAACCATCAACATAGCGATGCTGAGCATCCGGGTAACTCAACCCGTAGTTGACCTCGCCCTTATTGCTATACAGCGTAATATCACTACGTTTCAGTTCCCAGGCAATTCCGGCGCCGACACCCACATTATTGGTCAGAATATAGCGACTCTCTTCAAGCTTGGGACGAACCACCTCAATAAATTCTTGAGGTTGTTTCGAGTGAATAACTTTTTCCGGGATAACCACCCCAACCAGCAACGCAAGGCCTAGTGGACAGGCGGCGGCCCAGAACCAGCGCTGAGTACTGCGACACAGTGTCAGAGCACCGACCAGCCCCCAGACAGCAAAAGCAATGACTGCAAGTATCACTTTGCCGTTTTCGCCCGCTTCATACACCGGATTTTTTGCCAAGCCAAATGGAGACAGCACTAACAGAACCACGAGTACACACAGGGTGCCGAACCCCAGGTTAATCCAACCATTAACCCGCAAGGTTCGCGATCCCGTTTTTGCCAGCAGTACTGCATGGCGCGCCATTAAAATCGCCAGCGGAGCAAAACAAGGCAGAATGTAGGTCGGCAGTTTGCCTTTGGCAATACTGAAGAGCAGAATAGGCATGACGACCCAGCCCAGTAAATAAAACGCCCCGTTTTGCTCACGACGTTCCTGGAAACTGCGTTTAAGCGCTCCGGGCAATAACGCTAGCCACGGCAGGCTTCCGGCAATCAGGAAAGGAATGTAATACCAGAAAGGCGCTTTATGCTGGGCATCTTTCTCGGCAAAACGTTGAATATGCTCAACCCAGAAAAAGTAATTCCAGTAATCCGGCTCGGCTTTCGCCACCGCCAGTGCCCAGGGTAAAGTGATCAGAATGGCACTGATAATCGCAATAGGTCCAAACAGCAGAACTTCTTTCCAGCGTTTTTGAGCAAATACCCAGGGTAATACACCGATAACCGGAACAGCCAGCGCCAGGAAGCCCTTGGTCATCACACCCATACCACAGGCGAGGCCCAGCAGCACATACCCCCCGACTTTACCTGCTGTGGTTTTAGCCGTTGAGGCTCCCCAAAAGCAACATAGCGCAGCAGTCAGCCACAGGGTGAGCATCGGGTCGAGAACTGAATAGGTTCCGATAGCATAGACCAGCAAACAGGTGAGAAAAATCACGCTGGAAAGAATGGCGATGGTCTTATCGCGCCATAAGCGGAAAGCCAGCCAACCGGTCATTAATGCACTGAGAGTGACTGAGAAAACGGAACCAAAACGAACAGAAAAGTTATTGTGCCCAAACAGCCACTGGCTAATATTATTGATCCAGTAACCTGCTACCGGTTTCTCGAAATAGCGCAGTTCAAGGAAGTGCGGAACAATCCAGTTACCCGATGCCAGCATCTCCCGGCTGATTTCCGCATAACGCGTCTCGTCAGGCTGCCACAGGTCACGAAACTCCAGCGGAGCCAAATAAAGCAAGATAAAACAGACCAGCAAAGCGCCGCCATATTTTACTGAATTCATCTACTCAATTCTCGATAAGTTGTTGACAGCCCAGCCATCCTTCGCGGCCGGAAAGAGTGCCACGAATGACTCTTCCTCTGGGTAGGGTTGTTAAATCATCAGGCAGAAGCTCACGTAACGGACAGAATTCAATCCCTTCGGCACGTGCCATTGTCAGCAATTCATTAAACGACTCTCTCATCACCATCCCTTCCACTTCCGCATGGATGGTATAGACAGGGACTCCCTCGTCCTGATGGATTTTATCGAGGATAAAACGATTGAAGTCCTCTTTACTGACACTGGATCCAATAACTTCATCCCAGGTTGGTAGCGTGACTGGAATTTGTGGTGCCGCTAAGGTGCCATCCGCCAGTTGAGGAATAAAAGGCGTCGTCCCGCGACAGTCACTGTTGTAGTAGAAAGGAAAAGTGGCTTTCGCTTCAATCACCCGCTCATCGGCACGCCAGCCTGCGACAGCAGAACAGTTAACCGATTGACCCGTAATCTGCTCCAGGGCATCACGTCCGAGCGCAATTTGTCGTTCCATCGCCGGTTTATCCCACACCCCGGCAAAAGCTTGCCAGGCGTGATGATCCCAGGCATGTAACCCGACTTCATGCTGTTCACACGAGGCACGAATGATATCCGCATTCCCTTTACCAATCAGCTTACCAGGCCAGGCAGTGCCGGCCAGTAAGATATCCCAGCCGTAGAGTGATGCAGCGTTAGAACGTAACATTTTCCACAGAAACTGAGGTTTGATAAGACGCCATAAATGGCGTCCCATGTTATCTGGCCCTACACTGAAGAAAAACGTTGCCTGTGTTTTGTGTAAACCTAGCGTTTCCAGAAGGTTAGGCACCCCTTGACGGGTGCCTCGCCAGGTGTCGACATCTATGCGCAGGCCGACTTTTTTCATGAATCGCTATCCGTTAAATCAACGGTTTTCAGGAAGAAGTCCAGAGTTTCATCGATGGTCTGATCCATTTCAACTGTTGGAGTCCAGTCCAGCAAACGCTGAGCATTACGGATACTGGGTTTGCGGTGTTCCACGTCCTGGTAGCCTTTACCGTAATAAGCGCTACTTTCTATTTCACGGAAACCAGCAAACGGTGGGAATTGGCTACGCAGTGGGTGACGTTCGAAGCTTGAAAGCAACATTTCTGCCAGTTGTTTGATACTCGCTTCGTTTTCTGGGTTTCCGATATTAATAATCTGCCCGTCACAGTTCTGGTTCTTGTTCTCAATAATACGGAACAAGGCTTCAATACCTTCACTGATGTCGGTGAAGCAACGCTTCTGACGACCACCATCAATCAGTTTGATCGGTGAACCTTCAACGAGGTTCAGGATCAGCTGAGTAATTGCACGTGAACTACCGATACGCGCGGCATTTAGGTTATCCAGACGTGGCCCCATCCAGTTAAACGGACGGAACAGGGTAAAGCGTAAGCCTTCTTTTTCACCGTAAGCCCAGATAACGCGGTCCAGCAGCTGTTTAGAAACGGAGTAAATCCAACGCTGTTTGTTGATTGGGCCAACAGTCAGCGGTGAGTTATCTTCATCAAACTCCTCATCAGAACACATGCCATACACTTCAGAAGTGGATGGGAAGATGATCCGTTTTTTGTATTTCACACAATCACGGATGATTTTCAGGTTTTCTTCGAAATCGAGCTCAAATACGCGCAGTGGGTTACGGGTATACTCGATTGGCGTTGCTATCGCCACCAGAGGCAGGACAACATCACATTTCTTAATGTGGTATTCGATCCACTCGGAATGGATACTGATATCACCTTCGACAAAGTGGAAACGATCGTTACTCAGGAAGCGACTGATCGCATCAGAACCGATGTCCAGACCAAAGATTTCAAAGTTATCATCTTGCAGCAGACGTTCTGTCAGATGGTTACCAATAAAACCATTCACACCGAGGATAAGCACACGAGTACGGCGCTTCACGGCAGATACGGGTTTATTGCTCAGAATTGCACCACTCACCAGACCCAGTGACTGTGCCAGCTGAGCGCCTTGCATGTAGACACCATTGTCAGCCTGACCGGTCACTACTTCCAGTGCACCCTCGCCACAGGCAATAACCAGTGGATCCACAGAAAGCACAGTCCCAGCTCTAGCACCGGTGGTGTTTTCTACAATACGGCTTTTCCAGATAATGAATTTTCCACCACCGACATAGCCGTAGGCACCCGGCCATGGCTCTGTCACAGCACGCACCAGGTTATGCGCTTCCAGTGCTGATCCGGTCCAGGCAATCGCGCCATCTTCCGGTGAGCGACGGCCAAAGCAGCTTGCCTGACTTTCGTCCTGTGCCGTTTCGCTAAACTGACCGCTTTTAATTGCGGGTAGTGCGTTTGCCAGCAGTGATTTAGCAGTGGCACACAGTTTGTGGTGCAGCGTCAGAGCAGTCTCATCGGCAGTAATCGCCACTCGTTCCTGCGCCACAATATCACCAGCATCAGCACGTTTCACCATGCGGTGTAAGGTCACGCCGGTTTCAGTTTCACCTTTAACCAGGACCCAGTTTAACGGCGCGCGACCACGGAATTTTGGTAACAGGGAACCATGTAAATTGAATGCGCCTATTTTCGCGCTGTTCAGGATCTCTTCACTCAGCAGGTTACGGTAGTAGAAAGAGAAAATGACTTCTGGCTCACTTTCTTGAATACGCGAAACCCACAGTGGATGGTTGACATCCTCAGGAGCAAATACCGGAATACCAAACTCTGCTGCAGTACGGGCGACGGAACCAAAGAAATTATTCTCTGCTGCATTATCAGGATGCGTATAAATAGCCGAAATATCATAACCAGCTTCAACCAGAGCGCGAACCCCTACACAGCCCATCTCGTGATAGGCAAAAACTACTGCTTTCATTATAAATGACCCTCTGAAGATGAAGCTTGTTTATTGCTAACAATTCGCTGAATGAAATAACGCGGCCGAGCACGTACGTCGTTATAGATACGACCGATATACTCTCCGAGCAGCCCCATACCGATAAACTGTGCACCAATAAATGTAAATAGCACGGCGAACAGCATAAATACGCCATCGGCAGCCCACTGTGGGCCTAAAGCGAGGCGTAATATCACCAGTAATACGGCTAAAGCAAAACCTGATAACGCGATAACACTTCCGACGACACTCAACAGGCGCAGCGGTGTGGTCGTCAGACAAGTTATCAAGTCATACATCAAATTAATCAGGCCCATAATGCTGTACTTGGAGTCACCAAACTGGCGCTCTGAGTGATGCACTGGGATCTCCACCGCACGACGGGCGAAGGTATTAGCCAGAATAGGAATGAAGGTACTGCGTTCATGGCAATTCAGCATCGCATCAATAATGTGACGACGATAGGCACGAAGCATGCAACCATAGTCACCCATCGCTTTTCCGGTGGTACGCTGAATCAAATGGTTGATCATTTTAGAGGCACGCTTACGGAACCAGCTGTCCTGGCGGTTCTGACGCACGGTACCAACCACGTCATAGCCTTCATCCGCTTTTTCTACCAGACGAGGGATCTCTTCCGGTGGATTCTGTAAGTCAGCATCAAGCGTGACTATCAGATCGCCAGTAACATGGCTGAAACCCGCCATAATGGCAGAGTGCTGACCATAGTTACGGTTCAGCAATATCGCAATGACATGGCTTCCCGCTTCTTCAGCGGCTTTAGTTAACATGGCGGCGGAATTATCACTGCTGCCGTCGTCCACCAGCAAAATTTCATAATCGCGGTTTAATTGCTGACAAGCTTCCGTCGTTCGGCGAATAAGTTCAGGCAAACTTTCCTGTTCATTAAAAACCGGTATTACAACCGAAACTTTTTTGATTATGTCCGTAGTTATCATCTTATTGCCCTGCAATCTCGCGTAAAGCATGAATGACGCGAGTGGTATCGTCATCAGTCATGGTTGGAAACAGTGGAATAGAGCAAATACGCTCACTGTTCCACTCAGTGTTCGGTAAATATAGTTGGGGAAATCGCTCGCGATAATATTTTTGTGTGTGCGCGGCGCGGAAATGCAGTCCACTGCCAATATTGCGTGCTTTTAAGGCTTCCATCAGCCCGCTGCGCGAAATACCACAGCGCTCCTCATCAACCCGAATAATAAATAAATGCCAGGCGTGACGATGTTCCCAGCCAGGAATGGCCAGCGGTAAGAATGGGGTATCAGCCAGTTCACGCAGATAGCGCTGGGCGATTTCATGACGCTGAGCATTCAGCTGTGGTAGCTTATCTAACTGCGTCAGAGCAATCGCAGCATTAATATCGGCGAGGTTATATTTAAATCCCGGGGAGATAACTTCGGCTTGTGGCGCTCGACCGTGGGTTTGTCTGTCGAACGCATCTACGCCCAGACCATGAAATTTAAGGCTGCGAATGCGTGCCGCTAACTTACTGTCATCAGTGACGATCAGCCCGCCCTCGGCGCAGCTCATATTTTTGATAGCGTGGAAAGAAAAAATCGCCGTACCACTACGGCCAACATGCTGGCCTTTATATTCCGTGCCCGCAGCATGCGCTGCATCTTCAATAACCGGAATACCATAACGCTTGCCAATCTCGTGGATCGCGTCCATGTCTGCCGGCGCACCAGCATAGTGAACCGGTATAATCGCTTTAGTTCGTGGTGTAATCGCCGCTTCAATCGCCTCAGGTGTCACCATTAAAGTATCGCGGTCAACATCAATCATCACTGGCTCAGCACCCAGCAAGCAAATCATGTTCAGTGTTGAAACCCAAGTCATTGAGGGGGTGATCACCTCATCGCCAGCCTGAATACCTAAAGCCATTAATGTGACATGCATTCCCCCAGTGGCAGAACTGACAGCTATTGCATGTTGATTCCCTGTTAATTCACAAAAAGCCTGCTCAAGTGCCTGATTTTTAGGACCAGTTGTGATCCATCCTGACTCCATAACTTCCGTTACTGCTGCAATTTCCTCTGCGCCAAATGCAGGACGTGAAAACGGCAGAAAATCACTCATTACATGGATTCCTTAATATAATCGCTGTCCATCGACAAACAGGCTGGGATAATGGTTCAGACAGACTAAATAGAATAACAACACTTAGAAGAATAGATCCTGATCCGGCTAAATTTTTTTATTCTGTGGCGAAATTTAACAGAAAATGCTTAACACAGCCTTAAAAATATCATTACAACCATAATAAAATGACGGCAATACTGTTAGCAACCTATTGCTTTTGTTTATTATCTCGCCAAAAGAGTCAATAATCCTCGTCTGTGACAAGGGTATTGACTCTCTGGCCACATTAATTACTTAAGGTTGCGCTTTCCGTGGCAATGTTTTCATTAATTCATCCGGGCTAATAGTCGCAACAACACTGCCGGGTAATGGCATTTTCAAAATATGATTCTTCATTTTACCGATAATATGCATTTCACAGGGACGACAATCGAATTTTAATGTCAGGGTTTCGTCTCCCTGTACCAGCTGCATCGGGGTGGCTTTCCAGCTTTTAATATTGCCTTTTGCCTGCTTAGGACAGAGGTTAAAGGCAAAGCGCAGGCAATGTTTAGTTACCATCACCGGCACGTCACCCTTCTCTTCATGCGCTTCATAGGCAGCATCAATTAACTGCACACCGTAGCGATGATAAAATTCCCGGGCTTTGTGATTATAGACGTTTGCCAGGAAACTCAAGTGAGTCTGAGGATAAATCGGTGCCGGAACGCTTACCGCTTTACGGCGCCCGGACTGATAATTCGCTAAACGGGCTTCGGTCAAAGCATCAATAGCATCACGACGTAACTGATTCAGCGCGCTATTCGGCACAAATAACGCTATCGGCAAAGTAATATCCACCTGACGCGCACTGTAGAGGGTCTGCCCCAGTTTACTGAGTCCATCACGCAGGTTGTTATAGGCCTGCTGTGGATTATTAGCCGTTTCAAAGGCCCCCACTAACTGCTGGTTGACACTGACACCGTCTTCGCTTTTCAGCGTTAACGTCAGCTCCTCGGCAGAACCACTCAACACCATATCCACAGCAATGCGGCGTTCACTGGACGTTTTCAGTAAGGCTTGCTGCCAGTTATGATCCAGATTGCGATTCAGCGGATGATGCGGGCGGATATTTTTCAGCTTGTCTGGCATTTCATTTGGCCAAATCCGATACTGATTTTTACCAATTTTTTCTACTGTATTAGCGCGAAAGCCCACAATTTCGCGTTTAATCAGGACATTCAGACCATCGCCGTTATTTAATGTATCAGTCACCTCGGCATCAAGATGCTCTTTACTGACGCGTAAAATTTCTCCGACCTGAAGCCCGATAAATTTCGGTGAGTCAAACGCACCGATATCGATTTTGCGCTCATTGACAAAGTAATCGGTACTGCCACGGTGGAAAGTTTTATCCGGTGACGGAATAAAGAAATGCGAGGACACACCAGCGGAAGCACGACGTAAGTCACCACGGGCTTCCATTTGCTCATCCAGTAACTGACGATAGTAAGCGGTGATATTCTTCACGTAACTGACATCTTTATAGCGCCCTTCAATCTTGAAGGAGCCAACGCCAGCATCAATCAGTGCACCTAAGTTGGCGCTCTGATCGTTATCTTTCATCGATAACAGATGTTTTTCATACGCCACCACGCGCCCCTGGTCATCTTTCAGGGTATAAGGCAGACGGCAGGCCTGGGAACAATCACCCCGGTTAGCACTCCGGCCCGTCTGAGCATGAGAGATATTACACTGACCTGAATAGGCAACACACAGTGCACCGTGGATGAAAAACTCAATTGTGGCATCAACTTCCTGATGAATCGCGGCAATTTGTTGCAGATTCAGCTCACGTGCCAGTACAATTTGCGAGAAGCCCACATCGGAGAGAAATTTCGCTTTTTCGACACTGCGAATATCACACTGCGTACTCGCGTGAAGTTCTATCGGCGGCAGATCCATCTCCAGAATCCCCATATCCTGTACAATCAGGGCATCAATACCCGTCTGGTACAAATCATGGATCATCAGTCTGGCAGGCTCTAGCTCATCGTCATGCAGAATAGTATTCAGTGCGACGAAAATTTTTACCCCGTAACGGTGAGCAAAAGGCACCAGTTCAGCCAAATCACGCAAGCTATTGCCCGCGTTATGGCGGGCACCAAAACCCGGACCTCCGATATAGACGGCATCAGCACCATGAAGAATCGCTTCGCGGGCTATCGAGGTATCGCGGGCAGGACTGAGTAATTCAAGTTGATTTACGGGCAGGCGCATAATAGTTTTCGAGTTCTGTTATAGATGAAAGGCGGCTATTGTAGTCATATCCCCTGCACAAAAACAGGGGGATCCCTTCTCTGAGACTAACGACAAACCTTATTTTGTTCCTGGAGAGATATTGCCTTGCAGTGAATAGCGAGGAAATCTAAATTTTGGATTTTTGACGTATAACAGGAAGAGAGGAGAAAATCTGCATTTCCCACTCTTACCGATAGTCTGCGGGACGTTTAGTCTACAGAAACCGGGTAATGGATCAGCGAGTGAAAATGTACTTCTGCTGTTTGACTATTACGATAACTATGCGCCCTGTCACCGGCAAACTGTCTTCGGTCTCCCGCCTGTAATTGATGCCACTGCCCCTCAAGTTGCAGATCAAGTATCCCACCAATCACCACGACATGTTCAATCACACCGATATCGTGAGCGGAAGACTCACTAAGCGATCCGGGGGTCAGTCTTATCGAAAAATAATCAAACCCCAACTGTGGATCAAAAGGAAATAGCGGCTCAATTTGCATTTCCTGTAACGGCGGGCTGTAAAGTGGCTGCACCGGCGGTGAGGAAGGCGCAAGAAACAGTGAAAACGGCACATTAAACCCGGTGGCGATTTTCCATAATGTTGCCACCGTCGGGCTTGACTCATTACGCTCTATTTGCCCGAGCATCGCCTTGGAAACTCCTGTTTGCTCAGCGGCCTGAGACAGGCTGAATCCTCTGGTATGACGTAGATTTTTGAGTGTGCTAGCCAGATACTCAGCGGCATTCATAATGGTCTCCTTTTTCTTCAGTATAGCAACTTGTGCGCTATAACGCACAATGATAGAGTTCAACTGGACGTTATAACGCACACGGAGTTCTTATGCGTATCTCAGCGATCCCATTACCGACTCTGCTAGCAGGGTTTATTGCCGTTCTGGTCGGCTACGCCAGTAGCGCGGCTATCATCTGGCAAGCGGCAGCGGCAGCCGGTGCCACTCCTCAGCAAATTGCAGGCTGGCTTACCATGCTGGGCGTCGCCATGGGGATCAGCACCCTGGTGCTGACAATTTGGTATCGCGCCCCCATCCTTACTGCCTGGTCGACGCCAGGAGCCGCATTACTGGCTACCAGTTTAGCGGGCAGCAATCTCAATCAGGCGGTGGGAATTTTTATTTTTTCCTCACTCCTTACCCTGATTTGTGGTGCCAGCGGTCTGTTTGCCCGCCTGATGCGCATTATTCCACATTCTCTTGCTGCCGCGATGCTGGCAGGAATTTTATTACGCTTTGGACTGGATGCCTTCATTTCGTTACAGGGTCACTTTTTATTGTCTGGCAGCATGCTGATCTGTTGGCTGGCATTAAAACTGTTTGCACCTCGCTACGCGATAGTGGCAGCTTTGCTGGCAGGATTAGCCGTATGTTTACTCAGCGGTGAGTTTAAACCCGATAGCCGTGCCGTGAGTATTGTTCTGCCCGCCTATACGGCGCCTGAATTTAACTTGTCAGATTTACTCGGTATCGGTATTCCGTTCTTTCTAGTGACCATGGCGTCACAGAATGCCCCCGGTGTCGCCACACTCCAGGCTTCCGGTTACAAAGTTCCGGTTTCACCGTTAATCATAGTCACAGGATCAATTGCGCTGGTGTTGGCACCCTTTGGTGTATTTTCTGTTTGTATCGCAGCCATTACGGCTGCAATTTGTCAGAGTCCGGAAGCGCATCCGGATAAACAGCGCCGCTGGCTTGCCGCGGCTGCGGCAGGAGTATTCTACTTACTGGCGGGTCTGTTTGGTGGATCGATTTCCGGGCTTTTGACTGCCCTGCCACTGGCGTTTATTCAGACACTTGCCGGGCTTGCGCTGCTGAGCACCCTTGCTGGCAGTTTGTTTCAGGCACTGAATCATGCCCGGGAACGTGATGCGGCTATTATTACTTTTCTCGTTACCGCATCAGGCATCAGTTTACTGGGGGTTGGAGCCGCATTCTGGGGATTAATCGCAGGCGGGATAAGCTATAGCCTGTTACCACGTCAGAGTGCGTAGTCCTGACAGCGTCACACCCCAGACCGTTTTAGTTCATGATGGTATTCGTTAGCGGCCAGGCTGGCAGGGTGTAGAGATCCTGCCTCCTAAAACGACCTATCTGCACGCTATTTCCACAACTAATATGCAAGAATACGACTCCCTGGTGCAACACTCGCTATCAGGAAGCCCGGTCATCAGGATTCGATTCGGCCATAAATATTTTGGTCATGGTACTGACCATTGAGGAATTCCGCCTGTTTCAGACAGCCTTCAAGGGTAAAACCATTATGCAGAGCCACCCGATTGCTGGCCTGATTGGTCACAATAGATTTAATCACAAAACGGCGCACCCGGCCTTCGGTAGAAAATTTGCTAATAATCGCGTCAATGGTCGCAGAAATAATCCCTTTACCCTGTGCCTGTTCATCAAGCCAGTACCCGATATAAGCCGTTTTATTGGTCGGTTCTATAAGATTAAAAGAAAATACCCCAACCATCTCTTGACGATAAAAAATCAGGTACATCTTGGCATAATGACGATGGTGTAACAGGTAGTTTGCCATCAGCGTTTTACGTGTATCTTCGGCAGTCCGAACATACCGAGGCCAGTCCATCGCAGTTTGTAGCCAAGCTTGATTACGCATGACCAGCGTAAACAAGGGTTCACTAAATTTCTCGTTCACCGAGTGCAGATAAATATCGCCATTAACCTCAACGATTTCATCAGGCCACTGGCTTTGAGTAAGAGATGATTCATTTTTGGTTGTTGTCATTTTATAAGCTTTAAATAAAGTGCTGATGTGAAAAAGCATTGTTGTATCAATAGCACCCCATACTTTTCAGTATGGGGTAAGCAGATTAATACATGATACGGTCATCGTGGTGCTGACGTTTTTCAGGCGGCGGCGGGAAATACTGGTATAACCAGGTTTCACTTAATGTCTCATCTTGGGTGCGCAAGAACATGCGCATTTCTACCGGATCAGTTGAGTCATTGGTCGGATACCAGTCAAACAGAATACGATAACCATCAAAAGGTTCGACATACAAAATTTCTATTTGTTTCGCCTCACCATTCGATAACGTAATTACCGGTTCAATACCTTTGGAAGCGGCCTCTTTCAGATTACCACCCACAAAATCGACAGCAATACGACGAGCCCATTTTTCTGGATAGAACTCACCCGGCGACCAGCCTTCCGGGAAGCCGCCCATACCGGTACGAGTGGCATAGACGCGAGCCAGTGAGCTTTCTACCGGCGGGAGTGCACTCCAGTAAAGACGATATTTAAAATCAAACTCATCCCCCGCTTTCGCCGGTTTTTCAGGCTGCCAGAAGCAGACGATATTATCCAGCGTTTCACCGGTAGTCGGAATTTCCATTAGCCCGATGCTACCTTTGCCCCACTTATTACGCGGCTCAACCCACAGACTTGGTCGTTTATTATACCAGCCAATAACATCCTGATAGTTGTTAAAATCCCTGTCAAGTTGCAATAAGCCAAAGCCTCTCGGGTTGTTATCCACGAAGGCATTAAACTGTAGTTTTTGCGGGTTATTGAGCGGTCTGGTGACCCACTCACCGTTACCACGCCACATTGCCAGACGGTCGGAGTCATGTATTTGTGGATGAATGGTATCGCACATCCGGCGTTCATTAGTGCCACAGGCAAACATACTGGTTATCGGTGCAATTCCGAGCTGTTTCACATCCTTGCGCAGATACAGATGACTGTCGACATCCATCACTACCTGTTTCTGTTCACAATGAATAATAAACTTATAAGCACCCGTCACGCTTGGGCTGTCGAGTAAGGCATAGACCACAAAAGTGGTATCTGAAGGTTTCGGTGTTTCAAACCAGAATGCGGTAAAATCCGGGAACTCTTCAGGTGTACCAGCGTAAGTGTCAACGGCCAGGCCGCGCGCAGAAAGACCATACTGGTAAGTATCATCAACCGCACGGAAATAGCTGGCACCCAGGAAGGAGACAATATCGCGGCGGGCCAGTTCTGGTGCTTTGAAAGCTCTGAAGCCGGCAAAGCCGAGATCGGACTGCCCTTCCAGTTGTTTGGTATCTATCCCCGCATCATGGTAGTTAAACAGTTCCGGACGGAAGTGCACCTCACGTGCCAGATGGGACTCCGGATCGACGGAGAACATACGTATACGACGACGGAACCCCATACCCGAATGGAAGAATTGAACGTCAAGCTGACGATCATTTTGATTATTCCATAGCGAATGTTCGGCATCATACTGAATGCTGTTGTACGCCTGAGGCGTCATTTTCGCCAGTGTATCCGGCAGTGGACGAGGCGTCCCACTCCAGGATTGGGTCGACAAATCATGCGCCATACCTTGCAGTACTTTGAAATCAAATTTGTTCGACTGCCCGTCGGCAATATCTACCCCACTGGCAAAAGCGGCTTTAGAAAAAAACGTAGCCAGTGCAGGCGTGCCACAAGCCGCAGCAAGTGCCATGGAAGCTTTAAGAAAACGTCTACGATTCATGCTTGGGAACTTGTCCTCATATATCGAGAGATGCTGCCCAAATAGAACAGCGCGTTAACAAGATTCTGCCTTGTTTCTGCCGTACACTCTAGAGATAATTCACCGGACTTTTCTCATAAAAGACAATGTTGTTCCCCTACTCTCAGCGCCAAGCTACAATAAACCACAGCGACGTTTGCTTTTCTCTTGTGCCTGTTGGTAGAGTGAAAACTCATCAATCACGGATGTACCCAGTGCCTGCTCAAAAACACCACGACTCCCTTCACCATGCTGGCGATGGGTCTCTTCCCCCCCCAGGTTTGACTGAAAAATGCCCGCAGCGCTGACTGGCAAGAAATCCTCATAAATAATCGGATGTGCCAGTAGCCAGCCCCGTTCAATCAACAGTTGTATATCATCTGCTGGCGTAATTTCCTGGCGATGGCTTTCGCCAGCAGGCGTTAAGCGATATCTGAAGTAGGCCAGTTCCTGCTCACGTAACTCTATATCCGTATCTGGAAAGCGGCTAAATACCTGACAAAGATGTTGCTGATGATGAAAGTTATCAATCCCCTGACCGGCTTCCAGTAATAACGCATCATAAAGTGCCCGCCCTTTCGGGCTTAGTGCGATCCCGCGCTGTTCTACCTCACCGAAACGAGCGGTGTGGGTACTTTGCTGATGGTCAGAAAACAGTACGACCTCTTCCAGGGCTTTAAAGCTGGTCTGACGCAATAAAATCGGGATCTCACGACGCGGTGGTCCTTCGATTATCGCCTTAGGCGTCATACCATATTCCGTCATCAGGGATTGCACCCTGTCAATATCCAGCGTTCGGGGAGTCAGATGATTAATATGGCAACCCCGGAAACAGACTACGTCGGCAATCAGACGATGTTCACGGTGTAAGTCCTGATAAGTTTGCATATCCACCGTCGCCTGCTGATGCCAGCGGAAGGTTTCTAACACTTCAGGAATAAATTCATTCACTTGTGGCACAGTAAAACATCCCTGCTCGTCATAAATATCGAGCAGTTTACGGCAACGGGGAGTGAAAATATCACGCTGAGCCAGAATAGTGGCAGCCCGGTCACGCAACTGCTGATCCTCTATTAATTCCAGACGGAGTAGTGAGGTAAACACACGAAATGGATTTTGCGTCAGAGCACTGTCATCAACAGGTCGAAATGCGGTGGAGTGCACCGGCACACCAGCTTGGGATAAATCATAATAGCCAACGGGATACATTCCCATTATCTCAAAAATACGTTTTAACGTTGCCAGTTCTTCCGTTTTGCCCACCCGAATAGCACCGTGACGTTCAATATTGAGTCTGGCAAGTTCATCTGCATTTTCCAGTTGCTGGTAAAGATGAGGATGGCTTTCCAGTATCGCCAGATTGACATCGGCCACCAGCTCTAATAATTCGCCATATTGTGGAACTTCACTCTGATACATCCTAGACATCTCTTGTGAAAATCTTTCTCTGATCTCATCGGCTGATACAGTGTTCGGCATAATCTATTTTCTCCAGTGGATACTGCTGAAAGCGTAGAGTATGGCGAACACTTAGTTAAGAAGAATATTCATTCTGTGATCTGTTCCGCCCCGAAACATAACTTCATGGTGCGCTTTCTATCACTTTAATTTCCTTTGAATATTTCGACTCACTTTAGCCTGACTGTACGAGATGTAAGCCAGATAACCTCAGCATCTTTCAGACATTACCTGTAAACAGATTTTTGACTGTCCATATCTGAGCAACCCCAAATACCCGATACAAGGACTGTTATGAGTGGATTTTGCCTCGTTAACGATTTAGATGTTGTGATCTATCAAGAGATGTTGATTTTATTTTGCAATCAAGTTATCAAATTCAGATAACTTATCTTGTCAACGGGATAAGGCTTTTTTAACATTCAGTATGGAAAAAAATGGTCTCTTCAGTCAGCGCATTCGCTTGCGCCATTTACACACTTTCGTAGCCGTCGCACAGCAAGGAACTTTGGGGCGTGCTGCTGAAACTCTTAACCTCAGCCAGCCAGCACTTTCCAAGACATTAAATGAACTGGAACAACTGACCGGAACACGTTTATTTAAACGTGGACGTTTGGGTGCCCAGCTGACATTGACCGGTGAACAGTTTTTGACGCATGCGGTGAAAATACTGGATGCGTTAAATCAGGCAGGACTTTCATTCAACCAAAAAGCAGAACAACCTTCCGAAGTCATACGTATTGGTGCCCTACCCACTGCGGCACTGGGTATTCTGCCTGCCGTGATAGGTCCTTTCCACAAGCAGCAAAGCCACGTTACGCTTCAGGTCGCGACCATGAACAACACCATGATTTTGTCCGGGCTCAAGTCAGGTGAACTCGATATAGGAATTGGGCGGATGTCAGATCCGGAACTGATGGCCGGACTGAATTACGAATTATTATTTCTGGAATCGTTAAAACTGGTGGTACGTCCGAATCATCCTTTGCTGAATGAAAATATTACCCTGAGCCGGGTGATGGAGTGGCCTGCTGTGGTCTCACCTGAAGGGACTGTACCGCGTCAAAATGCAGAAGCCCTGCTGGCCAGCCAAGGCTGCGAGCTGCCTGCCAGTTGTATTGAAACCCTCTCCGCTTCACTGTCACGCCAGCTCACCGTGGACTTCAATTACGTCTGGTTCGTTCCTTCAGGGGCGGTAAAAGATGATTTACGCCAAGGGGTACTGACGGCTCTGCCTATCACATCACAGTGTGCAGCAGAACCCATTGGTATTCTGACCCGGGTCGATACCGTCTTGTCGGAAGTAGCCCAAATTCTGATTTCTTCGATCCGTAAATCTATGCCTATGGCATAACCGTAAAACCCAGCGCTAACAGATCTGTTAGCGCTGGGTTTGTTTCATCATTAGCGACTGCGTTTAGCATGCTGTTCCCAGGTTTCCTGCTTTGCGTCAGCCGATTTCCTGAGTGCAACATAACAAGCCCCACTCCCGCCGTGATGCGGCAGTGCACAGCAGAAGGCCTGAACATCATCAAATTCAACTAACCAGCGAGCGAGGAAACTACGAATAATATTCGGATGCGATTTATCTTCTCGCCCTTTTCCGTGAATAATAAGGACATTACGCAGTCCTTCTGTTCTGGCCTGCTGAATATAGCTAAACAGCATTTTTCGACACTGCTCCACTGGCTGACGTAACAGATTTAAACTGCCTTGTTGAGGATATTTACCCTGTCGTAGTTTAGCCAGTACGCCTTGCTGAACCCCTTCACGTTTAAACTCCAGAGGGACGTCAAGGGAGACTATCTCCAGAAAATCGGTCGTTAGGAAGTTATCCAATTGCGTGAGATCCGGCTTCTGCTGCGTCGAGACTTTCTGCGGCTTTAACCAGTGCCGGGTGTCACTCTGTTTTAGCGGTCTCACATCACTCATGGCTTCCAGAAACAAAGATTTATCGCCAGAATTCATAATCATTCCTCCTGCCATAACCTCCGCCACTATATCCTTGTCACTGTTTATGCTCAACGCTGGATACAATGATAGTACTACGCGGCTTTGTGCCATTATCCCAGAAAATTATTCTATTTATTCCTCTGGCTCTTTATGATGAAGGTGAATTCACGTGCTGTATTTGTCTGTTCTCAGACAAAGTAGAGACTATTGAATGGAGCAACCTGTGATAACGCTTTTAGAAGACCGAATTGATACCCCGCTAGGCGTATTATGCATTTTGTGTGATAGCCAGTTCAATTTACGCGCAGTGGAATGGGAAGAACATCAACAGCGTATGGAGCAATTACTGGATATTCATTACGGGAAACACGGTATAAAGCGGGTTAACACTGTCAATCCTGGTGGCCTAAGTGATACATTTCACGCCTACTTTGCGGGTGATCTTGATGTCATTAATCGCTTACCCACCGCCACGATGGGAACACCTTTTCAGCGTGAAGTCTGGCAGGTACTACGTACTATCCCTTGTGGTCAGGTGCTCTATTACGGACAACTGGCAGAACGACTGGGGCGACCAACAGCAGCACGGGCTGTGGGTGCAGCTAACGGGGCTAATCCAGTCAGTATTGTTGTACCTTGTCATCGGGTTATTGGTCGCGATGGTTCCATGACGGGTTATGCTGGCGGCGTGGCAAGGAAGGCGTGGTTATTGCGTCATGAAGGCTATTTACCGGCTTTATGACAAAATCTTTTATCGCAAAATTCTTGTCTGAAAAATCACTAAAGGCTTAAAATTCAATTCGATACGACATACCCGTGAAAAGGATATTGGTTTATTGTTTTAATGCATCTTCGTTAAGCTTACTTGCTACCAGAAAAAATGTTAAAATTGACAAATATCAATTATACTGAGGACTTATTTTATGATCCCAGAAAAACGTATCATTCGACGTATCCAGTCTGGTGGTTGTGCGATTCATTGTCAAGATTGCAGTATAAGCCAGCTCTGTATTCCGTTTACCCTAAACGAACACGAACTGGATCAGCTCGACAACATTATTGAGCGTAAAAAACCGATTCAAAAGGGTCAGACTATCTTTAAAGCGGGTGATGAACTGAAGTCATTATACGCTATTCGCTCTGGTACCATTAAAAGTTATACCATCACTGAACAAGGCGATGAACAAATTACTGGCTTCCATCTGGCTGGGGATTTAGTCGGTTTTGACGCCATTGGTACTGGAAATCATCCTAGCTTCGCTCAGGCGCTGGAAACCGCCATGGTTTGCGAAATTCCCTATGAAACCCTCGATGATTTGTCAGGTAAAGTCACCAGCCTGCGTCAGCAGATGATGCGCTTAATGAGCGGTGAAATTAAAAATGACCAGGAAATGATTCTACTGTTGTCGAAAAAGAATGCTGAAGAGCGTCTGGCAGCCTTTATCTACAATCTGTCCCGTCGTTTTGCACAGCGTGGATTCTCACCACGTGAATTTCGTCTGACCATGACGCGTGGCGATATTGGTAACTATCTCGGTTTGACCGTAGAAACCATCAGCCGTCTGTTAGGGCGTTTCCAAAAAAGCGGAATGCTTGCAGTGAAAGGCAAATATATTACTATCGAAAACAGCGAAATGCTGGGAGAACTGGCAGGTCAGCCACAACCTGCAGTACGCTTAGTCTGATGACTTCTGATTGCCGGTGATTTTTATTTTTTGACCCGGCAATCATCCCTCTGCTGTTTCCTCTGCTACTTTAATGTACTCTGATGCTATACCCATTCTGTGATCAGGAGAACGGCATGGCAAACTATCAAAATGTACTTGTAGCCATTGACGCCACGCAAGATGATCAACCTGCTTTACGCCGTGCAGTTTATTTACATCACCGCATTGGTTGTAAAATTAAAGCCTTTTTACCTATCTATGAATTTTCCTATGAAATGACTACCCTGCTGTCGCCTGATGAACGTGTCGCGATGCGCAAAGGCGTCATTAGTCAGCGTACTGCCTGGGTTAAAGAACAAGCCCAGGCGTATATTGATGCAGGAGTTCCAATTGAAATTAAGGTGGTCTGGCACAATCACCCTTTTGAAGCCATTATTCAGGAAGTCATTACGGCCGAGCATGATCTGCTGTTAAAAATGGCACACCAGTACGATCGCTTGAGTGCGGTGCTGTTTACCCCCACAGACTGGCACCTTTTGCGCAAGTGCCCTTGTCCGGTATGGATAGTTAAAGACAAGCCCTGGCCTAAAGGCGGAAAAGCGCTGGTTGCAGTTAACCTGACCAGCGAAGAACCACATCATGATGCTTTAAACGAGAAACTCCTGCGGGATACTATTCTGCTAGCCAGCAAGGTTGACAAGACTGAAGTGCATTTAGTGGGTGCCTATCCAATAACGCCAATCAGTATCGCCATCGAGTTACCTGACTTTGACTCCAGTACCTATAACAACGCCATTCGTGGTCAGCATCTCATTGCCATGAAAGCCTTACGACAAAGATATTCGATCAATGAAAATATGACACATGTTGAAAAGGGGCTGGCGGAGGAAGTTATTCCTAACCTCGCGACCCATCTTGAAGCCGGGATTGTTGTACTGGGTACTGTTGGCCGCACCGGACTATCGGCTGCTTTTCTGGGCAATACTGCGGAACAGGTTATCGACAGCCTTCGTTGCGACCTGCTGGTCATCAAACCTGACGATTTCGAAAGTACGATTGACTGGGATGACGAAGAGGATGATGAAGATTAGCACATCGCCATAATTGATTGAAAAAAGGGAAAGCCATGCTTTCCCTTTTGTTACCCCACGACTTACAGTGCTTTCAAAATAGCTTCAACACTGGATTTCGCATCCCCGAACAGCATCTGGGTATTCTCTTTAAAGAACAGCGGGTTCTGTACACCTGCATAGCCGGTATTCATTGAACGTTTGAAAACGATAACATTCTGCGCTTTCCAGACTTCCAGAACAGGCATACCCGCGATAGGACTTTTTGGATCATCCAGCGCAGATGGGTTGACGGTATCATTCGCACCGATAACCAATACCGTATCAGTATCACTGAAATCGTCGTTGATTTCGTCCATCTCCAGCACCACGTCATAAGGTACGCGAGCTTCCGCCAGCAATACGTTCATATGACCAGGCAGGCGTCCGGCTACAGGGTGAATACCAAAACGAACGTTGATACCCCGCGCCCGCAGTTTTTCAGTAATTTCAGCTACCGGATACTGAGCCTGAGCCACCGCCATACCATACCCTGGGGTAATGATGACAGAAGTCGAGTTTTTCAGCAGCTCAGCTGTTTCTTCCGCATTGATTTCACGATGCTCGCCCTGCTCTTCCTCTTCACCCGTAGAAGAACCGTCGGTACCAAATCCACCAGCAATAACGCTGATAAACGAGCGGTTCATCGCCTTACACATAATGTAAGACAGAATCGCACCTGAAGAACCGACCAGCGCACCGGTTACGATCAGCAGGTCGTTGCTCAGCATAAAACCTGCTGCCGCGGCTGCCCAGCCTGAGTAGGAGTTCAGCATCGACACCACGACCGGCATATCTGCACCACCAATTGATGCCACTAAATGCCAGCCAAAGGCCAGAGAAATCCCCGTCATCACCAGTAATGCCAGCACCTGCACCGCAGTACTTTCAGCACGAACAAATACCACTAACAGCAGGAATGAAACCACTATCGCTGCCAGGTTCAGCTTATGACGATGAGGCAGCATTAACGGCCGGGATGAGAGCTTACCGCGTAACTTTCCAAAGGCCACAATCGAACCGGTGAACGTAACAGCACCAATAAAGATACCGAGGAAGACTTCGGTTAAATGGATATTTTCCATCACCGAGTCCAGGCCAGGATGATGTTCCAAATAGCTGTTAAAGCCGACCAGAACCGCTGCCAGACCCACAAAGCTATGCAGAACGGCAACCAGCTCTGGCATTTCAGTCATTTCGACTTTCTTCGCCAGTTTGATACCAATCGCACCACCCAGTACCATCGCCACAATCACCCAGCCAATATTACCCGACTCAGGGCCAAAAACGGTGGCAACCAAGGCAATAGCCATCCCGACGATACCAAACAGGTTGCCCCGTTGTGAGGTTTCATGGCGAGATAAACCAGCCAGACTACAAATAAATAAGATCGCGGCAACAATATATGCCGCTGTAACTAATCCGCCTGACATGTGCTACCCCTTAATTCTTGCGGAACATTTTCAGCATGCGCTGAGTGACGGTGAAGCCACCGAAAATATTGATGCTGGCAATAAATACGGCAATAAAGCTCAGGAAGCTGACCCAGCCACCACTGCCAATTTGCAATAAGGCACCCACAACAATAATTCCCGAGATAGCATTAGTAACCGACATAAGCGGGGTATGTAATGCATGAGAAACGTTCCATACCACGTAGTACCCGACCACACAAGAAAGAGCAAACACGGTAAAGTGACCGAGGAACTCTTTCGGTGCAACATTCGCCAGCCAGCCAAACAGAATAATTGCCAAAGCCATCAGGGCATATTTACGCCAAGGGGATGCAGGAGCCTTTTCTTCTACCGGAACCGCCGCTTTGGTCGCAGCCGGTTTCGGTTGGGCGGAAACCTGAATCGGTGGCGCAGGCCAGGTGACCTCACCTTCACGGATAACCGTCACGCCACGCACAACCACGTCTTCGAAATCAACGACAACATTGCCATCTTTTTCTTTACATAGCAGTTTCAGCAGGTTAACCAAGTTAGTGCCATAAAGCTGGGAAGACTGGGTCGGTAAGCGCCCCGGTAAATCGGTATAACCGATAACCTTCACACCATTAGGTGTGACAGTGATAGTATCCGCGACAGTGTATTCACAGTTGCCGCCGTTCTGCGCAGCAAGGTCAACAATCACACTGCCTGGTTGCATAGAATCAACCATTTCGCGGGTGATCAGTTTTGGTGCTGGTTTGCCCGGGATCAAGGCCGTCGTAACAATAATGTCGACTTCTTTGGCCTGCGCAGCAAACAGCTCCATCTCGGCTTTAATAAACGCCTCAGACATCACTTTTGCGTAGCCATCGCCGCTGCCTGCTTCTTCTTGAAAGTCCAGTTCAAGAAACTCAGCGCCCATACTCTGGACTTGCTCTTTTACTTCCGGACGCGTATCGAAGGCGCGCACAATGGCACCCAGACTATTGGCTGCACCAATGGCGGCCAGACCAGCAACACCCGCACCAATCACCATAACTTTTGCAGGGGGTACTTTGCCAGCAGCCGTGATTTGTCCAGTGAAGAAACGACCAAATTCATGAGCCGCCTCAACAATGGCACGATAGCCCGCAATGTTCGCCATTGAACTCAATGCATCAAGCGATTGTGCACGTGAAATACGCGGTACAGAATCCATCGCCATCACGGTGATATTGCGTGCTGCCAGTTTTTCCAGTAACGCAGGATTCTGTGCCGGCCAGATAAAACTGATCAGAGTAGAACCTTCCCGCGCCAGCTCAATTTCACTGTCCAGCGGGGCGTTTACTTTTAAAATCACATCGGATTGCCAGACATCAACAGTATCAGTCACGCTCGCACCGGCGCGCAGATACGCTTCATCGTCAAAGTTCGCCTCTTTACCCGCACCACTTTCAATGGCTACGGTGAATCCCAGCTTAAGTAGTTGCTCCACCGTTTTCGGTGTTGCTGCTACACGGGATTCATTGGCCAGCCGCTCTTTTGGTACACCAATACGCATACTATTCCCTTCCCTCGGTTTTTATGGTGGTTTGTCAGACCTTGCCACAGTAACGTTAGTTAGTTAGCTATCTACATTTAAGGTACAATGCAGACCACTGGTTAATCACCCGTTACAAAAAGTTTCTGTCTTAATCTTTTATAACCTACTGAAAATAACGCTTGTGATCTACATCAGGTTATCAGTATTTATTTTATAAACAGTAATATTTTCCACCTAGTACCTTCAACTAGTCATTTTCATCTTAATTCTACTACCGAGGCCTGATAATCAGCTTTTCAGGTAGGTAAAAACATGATTTTGCGCCACAATTAGATGCTATTTAACAAGGCGTTAACTAAAATAGTCATAAGCTTTACCTGTTTTAGTGATGAGTAGGGTGTTTTTTGCAATTAAGTTATTCGAACAACGACTGCTGGCTCTTCATCTTCACAGCTAGCGGTCTGATGTTCATGGCCGCAACCTGCATAAACGGAGGATATAAGTCGGTGGGCAAAATTCAAACAGTAGATAAGTCAGTTGAATTATCGCGCCAGATCCATAAGCAGATAATATCTGGCGCAAAAATGGCGCAGACAATTGTATTGTTTCAATGCCATAATCGAGGTCTAACAGGTACTGGTCATGAAACGCAGTACCCGTACTCAATTTTGCGCAAGGCGAAGGAATTTTTATGAAGCTCAAGAATACCATTCTGGCGTCAGCTATTATTTCACTTACCTCACTGTCAGTGCAGGCAGCGACGGAACTGACACCAGAACAAGCTGCTGCTCTGCAACCTTACGACAGTATTGTGATAACCGGGCGTTTTAACTCTATCGGTGATGCGGTTTCAGCCGTTTCTCGCCGCGCAGATAAAATTGGCGCAGATTCATTTTATGTTCAGGACACCGGCGATGCCGGGAACAGCGGCAACTGGCGTGTGGTAGCCGCTGTCTATAAAGCAGATGCCCCTGCTGCACCCACTGTTGAAGGTCGCATCATTAATGGCCTTACTGAATTATCGAAAGAACGTGCCAATAAACTTCAGCCGTTCGATACCGTTACGGTGCAAGGTTTCTATCGTAACCAGCCTGATATTAACGAAGCGATTGCTAAAGCAGCAAAAGCGAAAGACGCGGCCTCATTCTTTATTGTTCGCCAGGTAGACGTCAACCAGGGCGGAAACCAGCGTATTACTGCCTTTATCTATAAAGCCGATGCTAAAGAACGTGTGGTGCAAAATCCGGATGCCATTCCTGTCGATTCTGAAGCAGGTAAAGCGGCTCTGGCCGAAGGTGGCGAAGCGGCTAAACGCGTAGAAATTCCAGGCGTTGCCTCTTCTGAAGCGCCAAGCCGTGATGTTGGTCGTTTCTTTGAAACCCAGTCGTCCAAAGGTGGGCGTTACACTGTCACCTTGCCAGATGGTACAAAAATCGAAGAATTGAATAAAGTGACCGCTGCACAAATGGTGCCATTCGACAGTGTTAAATTCACCGGTAACTACAGTAGCAGCACTGAAATTTCTTATCAGGTTGCAAAACGAGCAGCGAAGAAAGGGGCTAAATACTATCACCTGACCCGTCAGTGGCAGGAAAATGGTGGCAATATCACTATTAGTGCTGACTTGTATAAATAATTTTTACAAAGAAAGCCCCTCTTTCTCTCCCTTTGTCAGCACGTTAAAGACAGCTTTGGCTGTCTTTTTTTATGCAGGTCAAAAAGAGACTGTCACTTCAGAGCCTTTCCTCGTCTTCAGTTAGGTTTTTCTGGTTCTTTTAAAGATAACAGACGCTTAGCCAGTCAGAGGCGCTATCATATAGAATATAACTCGCACTTAGCAGAACAGTTCTGTCTGCTATTTTTAAAAAGCAGAATAAGGGAACAACATGACACATCGACCGATTGTCCTGACCGGTGGAGGAAAACGAATTGGGTTGGCGCTGGCACAGCACTTTGTTGCCCGGAAACAACCGCTGATTATCAGTTATCGAACCCATTACCCGGCCATTGACCTGCTAAAACAGGCGGGTGTTATCTGTCTTGAAGCCGATTTTTCAGACGATGAAGGCATTCTGGACTTTGCAAAACAGGTTCGTACTATCACGCCTTCGTTACGTGCCATTATTCACAATGCCAGTGACTGGCAGGCAGAAATCCCAGAGGTTTCTTTAGGCTGTACGCTGGACAGGATGATGCAAATCCACGTCAAAGTTCCTTATTTACTCAATCATGAATTTGCTCCCCTGCTGCGTGGCTCAGAGCCCGCCAGCGGCGATATTATCCACCTGACCGATTATGTTGCAGAACGTGGGAGTAGCAAGCATATTGCCTATGCCGCAAGTAAAGCCGCTCTCGATAATATGACCCGTTCCTTTGCCCGTAAACTGGCGCCCGAGATTAAAGTTAATGCCATTGCGCCGGCAATGATTATGTTTAACGATCATGATGATACCGCCTATCGCCAGCAATCTCTGGATAAGTCGTTAATGAAAATAGAGCCTGGTGCCGAGGAAATTGTCCGCCTGGTGGAATATCTGCTTGCCAGTCGCTATGTGACCGGTCGAACTCACGGGGTTGATGGCGGACGGCCTCTTCGTTAACGCGCGGTTGTGATTCTTTCAGATACTCTGTACTGGTTCTTTAAATTCCGGCATAACCCATCATGAATAGAATCGTATTTGTCGAAGATGACCTGAGAATCGGGTGCTTAATCACCACTTATCTGGCAAAACATGATATTGAAGTTATCGTTGAAAGTCGGGGCGATCTGGCTGAGGCGGTTATTGAACAACAACAGCCTGACTTGGTATTACTGGATATCATGTTACCGGGTAAAGATGGTATGACCCTATGCCGGGATCTGCGTCCACGCTGGGAAGGTCCGATAGTCCTGTTAACCGCGCTGGATAGCGATATGAACCATATTCTGGCACTGGAAATGGGGGCCAATGATTATCTGCTTAAAACGACCCCTCCCGCAGTATTGCTGGCACGCTTACGCTTGCATTTACGTCAGCATCGTCCGGATGCACTCAGCGCGAATCATGGCAAATCGGCAGCCCTGACACTGCATAAAGCGCTCCATTTTGGCAGTCTCTTTATCGATCCTGTTAACCGCCAGGTCAGGCTTATCGATGAGAATATTATCTTATCGACTGCCGATTTCGATTTACTCTGGGAGCTTGCCACCCATGCAGGCCAGATTATGGACCGCGATGCGCTATTGAAAAACCTGCGCGGTGTCAGCTATGACGGGCTGGATCGCAGTGTCGATGTGGCTATTTCCAGGTTGCGGAAGAAGCTTAACGACAGTGCAACAGAGCCCTTTCGTATAAAAACCATCCGCAATAAAGGCTATTTATTTGCCCCTCATGCCTGGGAAACCGGCCTCTGAGTCTACTGGCTCTCGAACAGTTGAATGGCCCTCTTGCCAGAAACATTCTCAACCAGGCACCGTTGCCGATGCTGGCGTATTATGTTACAAATAACAGCATGTTGTAACTAATTAGAGGCAATAATGGCAAGCTATGACGTCGTTGAACGAATGACTTCTACCTTTCGGGCTCTTGAGCGTGCTCTGATGCAGTTTCGCGATGAACTTGAGCAGCCACCGCTGCTGGCTGGTCGGGTATTTTCATTACCACAGACTGCTAAAGGTAAGGAGCATGATCCTGTCTCATATATCAAGGTGAGTCAGCATGTGGGTCAGACGGCTCATGAGATGAATCAGGCGCATTTGACTCATCTGTTTATTCAGCAGCAGTCAGAGAATATCAGCAGTAAAGTGGCAGTTCGTCTGCCGGGGGCTATTTGTTACAACGTCACTAAAAAGCAGTATCAGCAGCTGAGTCTGCAGATTGCGGATATCAATTCGCTGAAAAAAACGTTAGAGGAAATCATTACTGTAGACTCCGGCCTTAGCTCTGCTCAACGTTTTGAGTGGGTACATCGCTATATTCCGGGTCTGATCACTCTGAACGCTTACCGCACCATTACCCTGCTCGATACGCCTGATACCGTCCGCTTTGGTTGGGCAAATAAACAGGTGATTAAAAATCTGACCCGGGAGCAAGTGCTGGAGGATCTGCATCACAGCCTGAAAGGCTGTCGTGCAGTGCCACCCTGGACCAAAGAACAATGGGCTGAGCGTTTAACCCAAGAGATTAACGATATTGCGCGGTTACCTGAAAATACGGTATTGAAAATAAAACGGCCGGTAAAAGTACAGCCGGTGGCACGTGTCTGGTACCAAAAAACGCAGAAACAAGTGCAGCACGCCTGCCCTTCTCCTCTGCTCATTCTCTGTCAGCGTGATCAGGGGGAAAGCCTCCCCCAAATCGGTGAACTGTCGAACTATGATGCCGACAATATCCAGCATCGCTATAAACCTGATGCGCAGCCGCTGGTATTAATTATCCCGCGACTGCACCTTTACTATCAGCCCTGAATCATGAAGGCAGGCTGCCCACCATCTGCTCAGGTCGAACCCAGGCATCAAATTCACTGGCGGTCAGGTAACCCAGTTTCAGCGCGGCCTCTTTCAGCGTCAGCCCCTCTTTATGGGCCTTTTTAGCAATTTCAGCCGCCTTATCGTAGCCAATATGGGTATTGAGCGCTGTGACGAGCATTAATGATTCATTGAGTAACTGACTGATACGTTCCCGATTTGGCTCAATGCCAATAGCACAATGATGATTAAAACTGTCCATACCATCAGCCAGCAGCCGGACTGACTGCAAGACATTATGGATAACCATCGGGCGGTAAACATTCAACTCAAAGTTGCCGGATGCACCGCCCATATTAACAGCCACATCATTCCCCATCACCTGACAACACAGCATGGTCAGGGCTTCACACTGCGTTGGATTGACTTTACCCGGCATGATTGAGCTCCCTGGCTCATTCTCCGGAATCGAAATCTCACCGATCCCACAGCGTGGGCCTGAAGCCAGCCAGCGAACATCATTGGCAATTTTCATCAGCGATGCCGCCAGACCTTTCAGCGCACCATGGCTATGGACCAGGGCATCGCAGGTTGCCAGTGCCTCAAATTTGTTCGGTGCGGTAATAAAAGACTGTCCCGTGATCTCAGCCAGTTCACGGGCAACGCGCACCGCATACTCCGGGTGGGTATTGAGTCCGGTTCCTACGGCGGTTCCGCCGAGTGCCAGTTCACTGAGATGCGGTAAACTGTGCTCAATATGGCGGGAATTATGCTCCAGCATCGCAACCCAGCCAGAAATTTCCTGTCCCAAGGTTAGCGGGGTGGCATCCTGCAAATGGGTGCGACCAATTTTGACAATGTCCTGAAACTGCCGTGCTTTCTCCGCCAGGGTGGCAGTGAGCTCGCCCAACTGTGGCAATAGCTGTTCCCTCATCGCGATAATAGCAGCAACATGCATCGCGGTAGGAAAGACATCATTCGAACTCTGGCTTTTGTTCACATCATCATTAGGGTGGACCAGACGCGCCATACCACGCGCCCCCCCCAGCAATTCACTGGCACGGTTCGCCAGCACTTCATTCATATTCATGTTGCTCTGCGTACCAGAACCGGTCTGCCAGACCGCCAATGGAAACTCGTCCGGATGCTGGCCCGCCAACACTTCATCTGCCGCCTGAATAATCACACTGGCTTTTTCTGTCGGCAGCAACCCTAAATCCGCATTTACTTTAGCAGCTGCCCGTTTCGTCAGGGCGAGCGCCTGAATGAGCGCAGTCGGCATTTTTTCTGTTGAAATACGGAAGTGTGCAAGGGAGCGCTGAGTCTGTGCTCCCCATAATTTGTCCGCCGGGACATCGATAGAGCCCATTGAGTCTTTTTCACTGCGACTGGATTTCATGTTTTCTCCTCACGCGATAAAAAAAACCGCCCATGGGTTAGCCGGGCGGTTCATAAATTACTTAACACATTGAGCACACTGGGAAGACTGGATCTGCTGGAAGAAGTCATTTCCTTTATCATCTACAAGGATAAAGGCTGGGAAATCCTCAACTTCAATCTTCCAGATAGCTTCCATCCCTAATTCCGGGTACTCGATACATTCAAGACTTTTAATGCTGTTCTGTGCCAGTACGGCTGCCGGACCACCAATACTGCCAAGGTAGAAACCACCGTGTTTGTGGCAGGCATCAGTCACTTGCTGGCTGCGATTTCCTTTGGCCAGCATGATCTTGCTGCCACCATGCGCCTGTAAAGCATCAACATAGGAATCCATGCGCCCAGCAGTTGTCGGCCCGAGTGATCCTGATGCATAACCCTCTGGTGTTTTCGCAGGTCCGGCATAGTAGATAGGGTGATCTTTGACATACTGTGGCACCCCTTCTCCGTTATCGATACGCTCTTTCAATTTCGCATGCGCAATATCTCGCGCCACAACAATGGTGCCGCTCAATGAAAGACGGGTTGAGACAGGATAAGAAGAGAGTTGAGCCAGAATCTCTGACATCGGACGGTTCAGGTCAACTTTGACCGCCTCACCCTCGCCGGTCTGACGCAACGACTCAGGAATATATTTCCCCGGATTATTTTCCAGTTTTTCCAGCCATACGCCCTGTTTGTTGATTTTGCCTTTAATATTACGGTCTGCTGAACAAGACACGCCCATCCCCACCGGACAGGATGCTCCGTGACGTGGCAGGCGAATGACACGAATATCATGAGCAAAATATTTACCGCCAAACTGCGCACCTAAACCCAGATTCTGCGCTTCTTCCAGCAGCTCTTGCTCAAGTTCAATATCGCGGAATGCCTGACCGTGCTCATTACCGGAAGTCGGCAGTTCGTCGTAATACTTGGTGGAAGCCAGTTTAACGGTCTTCAGTGTGGCTTCTGCAGAAGTCCCGCCAATCACAAAGGCCACGTGATACGGTGGGCAGGCTGCTGTGCCGAGGCTGCGCATTTTATCGACCAGATAATTTTTGAGTTTAACCGGTGAAAGCAGTGCTTTAGTTTCCTGGTACAGATAAGTTTTATTCGCGGAACCGCCGCCTTTTGCGATGCAGAGGAATTTATACTCGTCCCCATCGACACTGTAGAGGTCTATCTGTGCTGGCAAGTTGGTGCCCGTATTAACTTCTCGGTACATATCCAGCGCAGCGTTCTGGGAATATCGCAGGTTATCTTCGATAAAGGTGCTGTACACTCCCAATGACAGAGCCGCTTCATCACCACCGCCAGTCCAGACCTGCTGACCCTTTTTACCCATGATGATGGCGGTACCCGTATCCTGACAGGTTGGCAGGATCCCTTTGGCCGCGATTTCAGAGTTACGCAGGAATTGCAGAGCGACATATTTGTCGTTTTCACTGGCTTGCGGGTCATTCAGGATATCGGCTACTTGCTGCTGATGCGCGGGACGTAACATAAAAGAGGCATCATGAAAGGCATGTTTAGCCAGTAATGTCAGTGCTTGAGGATCAACTTTCAGGATTTCGTTGCCATCAAAATTAGCGACCGATACATAATCACTGGTGAGTAAGTAGTACTCGGTTTTCTCTTTCTTAAGCGGGAATGGGTCTTGGTAATGAAAGGCTTTATTCGACATTGATTTCTCACTTACGACAACAGTCACGTTAATATTATTGTTCAGCACAGTCTAAGAAGCTACGTTCAACACAAACTGTAACATGCTACACATTTTTTTAACAAAAACTGAGACTAATACGACTTTTTACTGCTTGGGTTACTTCTCGGCGATTTATTGCTTTAATAGTGGTATCTAACCTAAATATTTCCATTTGCTTCCAGATTAGGAAAAAAAACCCCAAGCATTTGAAATATGATGAATATATACTATAAATAATTCGAGTTTCTTGTTGGCACTGATGCTCCTGTGATTCGGCGAACGTCGCGAAAATCACAGCCAAGCCACTCGCGTTATAACGGCTATATCAACACATTATTCATGGAGCGATTATGCAAAAGCTGCGCAACTCGATTCAACATTATGCCTGGGGAAGTCATACGGCCTTAACATCACTGTATGGTTACCCTAATCCTGACAATAAATCGATGGCAGAATTGTGGATGGGGGCGCATCCCAAAAGTAGCTCATCCCTTGTCGCCCCGCTGGGAGACGAGCGCTCTCTGCGCGATGTGATTGATGAAAATAAAACTGCCCTTTTAGGCGAATCAGTCGCTGAACGCTTCGGTGAGTTACCTTTTCTGTTTAAAGTACTGTGTGCTGCGCAGCCGCTGTCTATTCAGGTGCACCCAAACAAACAGTCTGCCGTCGAAGGTTTTGCTAAAGAGAATGCCGCCGGTATTCCCTTAGATGCAGCAGAACGTAACTATAAAGATCCTAACCATAAGCCAGAGCTGGTCTATGCTCTGACGCCTTTCCTGGCGATGAATGGGTTCCGTGAGTTTTCGGAAATTGTCTCACTGTTACAGCCAGTCTCTGCTGCACATAGTTCGATTAATCGTTTCTTACAACAGCCCGATGAAACCCAGCTCTCACAACTGTTCGCCAATTTACTGGCGCTGCAAGACACTCAGAAATCACGCGCATTAGCGGTGCTCAAGTCAGCACTTAATCACCAGCGTGGTGAACCCTGGAGTACTCTGCGAGCAATTAGTGAGTTTTATCCCAATGACTGTGGGCTATTCTCACCGCTTTTGTTGAATGTAGTCAAACTTGCACCTGGCGAGGCCATGTTCCTGTTTGCAGAAACACCTCATGCTTACCTGGATGGTGTCGCACTTGAGGTTATGGCAAACTCAGATAATGTATTGCGTGCAGGTCTAACACCAAAATATATTGATATTCCTGAACTTATTGCTAATGTAAAGTTTGTCGCCAAGCCCGCATGTCAGTTGCTGATGCAACCTGAGCAGGCAGATAACAGGCTCGACTTCCCGATCCCTGTTGATGATTTTGCGTTCTCTATTCATACCTTACAGGAACAAGCTACCCCCTTAAGCCAAAACAGTGCAGCGATTGTTTTTTGTATTGAAGGTGAAGCGATACTGACTGACGATAAAGAAACATTAGTTCTGAAGCCCGGTGAGTCAGCATTTATTGCAGCTAATGACGCCACCGTCAATGTCAGCGGATATGGTCGTCTGGCGCGCGTATACAATAAAATTTAGTGGATTTTCGTTAGTTTGCTAAACTGATTGTTGACTTATCATTTAAGTCACCTGTGAAGCTGACTCAGGATTAAAATTGACATGGTTTTAATCACCATGTAAGGAAAGCCGTGATTTTCCGCTTGGTAAATTGTTTGAACGCCTGCAAACAGGCGTCTTTATTCATCCGGTAGAGGCGATTACCGGTATTCTAAATATGGAACTTAATACAATGAAAAAATCTCTGGTTGCGGTTGGTGTTATTGTCGCATTGGGCGTGGTATGGACGGGGTCATCCTGGTATATCGGTAAACAACTTGAAGATCGTATGCCCCAGTTTGTACAACAGGCCAATAGCGAGTTAACTAAATTACTCCCGGAGGCAGGGATTGTTATTAGCTACGAAAATTACCAGCGTGGTGTCTTTAATAGCCAGATGCAGTTAGTGTTAAAAAATGCAACTGATACCCTAAATCCATTGCTGCCCGCGGGCGAAACTATCGTATTTAATGAAAACATTACCCACGGTCCACTACCTGGTTTGAAGCATATCAGTTTTATGCCAGCCATGGCTTCTGTACAGTCTGAGTTAGCGAAAAATACTATCACTCAACCCCTGTTTGATATCACGAACGATAAATCTCTGATTAATACAGTGACTCAGGTATCATTTGATGGCGCAACCTCATCCGTTATCAACCTGATCCCTATCGATTACACCAAAGATGAAAACCACTTTGTCTTTAGCGGCAGCACAATGACTGCTGACGTTGATGCGAAAGGCGACTCAATTAAACTTGAGTTGAATGCTGCTAGCGGTAGCATCAGCACCGTCAATGAAATAGAACAGCCTGTTCAGGTCAGCTTTAACGGTATTAGCCTTGCCAATGACTCACAACTCACGGTAGCAGATTTACGTGTGGGTACGCAAAAATTGGGCCTGCAGAGTCTGTCAATAAGTGTTGACGGTAAAGAAATGGCGGCATTAAACGGTCTGATGCTGACTGGCTTAACCGAATTACAGGCAGATAAAAAGAACATTGCTCTACAAGCTGATTACAGCCTGGATTCTTTGAAAGTACAGGGTCAGGACTTTGGTAGCGGCAAGCTGAACATGAAAGTCAATAACCTGGATGCTGAAGCTCTGTCCGCAGTGAGTACGGCCTATGCACAAGAGTCCCAGAAACTGCTTGCAGATCCAGAAATCATGCAAGACCCCGATCTGTATAGCCAGAAAATGGTCGAGGCCTTAACAGCCACATTCCCGCAGCTGTTAAAAGGCAATCCAAGCCTGAGCATCGCACCGTTAAGCTGGAAAAATGCCAAAGGTGAATCAACCTTTAATCTGGCACTGGCACTGAAAGAGCCACAACAAACGGATGTTACTCCAGAGACAGCTGAAGCAATGTTAGGCAGATATTTAACCTCACTGGATACCCGTCTGGTCATTCCTATGGATATGGCAATTCAACTGGTCAGTCAGGTTGTGCAGCTGGAAGGAGCCTCTCCTGAAGAAGCGGAGAAAGCCGCTGCTGAGCAAGTGCAAGGTCTGGCTTCGATGGGACAAATGTTCCATATCACCAAAGTTGAAGATGATAGCATCACAGCAACGCTGACCTTTGCAGACGATCAAGCGAAGCTGAATGGTGAACCTGTTCCATTAAACGCTCTATTTGGTGCACTGCCTTTGGGCTTAAGCAGTGAAGAAGAAGAGGAAGAAGTGCCGAGTCTTACTGAGCCAGAGATGGAAGAAGAAGAAGCGCAAGTGGAACAGGATGCTGAAGTCCCTGCCCCTGAGATTATTGTTCCAAATATCGAACCAGAAACCACGCCATAACAATAGGGTTCTAACCTGTTGTTAAGTGTTGAGGGTTAACAATAAACCACCCTGTTTGTGTCATGCTTACAGGGTGATTTTTTATCTTAAGTCGTCAAACACCTCACTCATCTCACAAAAATAGCTCTCGATTTATGTCAAGCATTTCACCGAAAGCTTATTGTTTCGTAGCATTTTGTACGCATTTGTTTTTATACTATGCTGCACTTCCCTCAATAAATGAGTGTACTATGCTTGATACCAGTCTGCCGTTAACCGACCTTCATCGCCATCTTGATGGCAATATCCGGGCACAAACTATTCTTGAGCTTGGCCGCGAATTTAATCTTGCCTTGCCCGCCACAACACTCGAAAGTTTGCGTCCACACGTACAAGTCGTGGAAACCGCGCCAGATCTGGTCAGTTTTCTACAAAAACTCGATTGGGGAGTGAAAGTTCTCGGCTCACTGGAAGCCTGCCGACGTGTGGCCTGGGAAAATATTGAAGATGCAGCGCGCAATGGCCTGCATTATGTCGAACTGCGCTTCTCACCCGGTTATATGGCGATGAACCATAATCTCCCGGTGGAAGGTGTTGTCGAGGCAATTATTGAAGGGGTAACCCAGGGCTGCCGCGATTTTGGTGTTGAAGCGCGCCTTATCGGAATTATGAGCCGTACCTTCGGTGAAGACGCTTGTGAAGCTGAACTGAATGCGCTACTGGCCCACCGGGAAAATATTACTGCTCTCGATTTAGCCGGTGATGAACTCGGTTTTCCTGGTCATTTATTCCGCGAACACTTCACGCGAGCTCGCGATGCGGGCTGGCGTATCACAGTACATGCCGGTGAAGCCGCAGGCCCAGAAAGTATTTGGCAGGCGATCCGTGAACTAGGTGCTGAACGCATCGGTCACGGCGTAAAAGCGGTAGAAGATCCAGCATTAATGGATTACCTTGCCGAACACCGGATTGGTGTTGAGTCTTGCCTGACCTCTAATATCCAGACCAGTACCGTCGCTTCACTGGATAAACATCCGCTGGCAACGTTTTTAAATCACGGAATTCTGGCAACCATTAATACCGACGATCCTGCGGTACAGGGTATTGATATTATCCATGAATATCAGTTCGCTGCACCTGCCGCCGGGCTTAGCGCCGCTCAAATCAGTACCGCGCAGCAAAATGGGCTGGAAATTGCCTTTTTAACACCAGCAGAAAAACAGGCTATCATTCACTCAGTTAGCGCCCGTTAATTTCACTGAGCAGGGTATCTCAACAAGAGATATCCTGTTCCAGCAATTCGGTTGTTATAATGTGGCGGATTCTGTCTCGTTAGTTGTTGACCGCTCCCCGCCGTAAACGGCGAGAATTCCCAATTCACAGAGTCCAACCTAATGACAGGAAGCTCAACCTGTTCAGATGTCGGATAAAAACGGTATGGATATTTACGCTTCATGTTTTTACACATCAAGCTGATAATATTCCAGCCTGATATCGTTAGTCAGCATTTTGAAAATCAGGCCATCGTGTAAAATGGTATACAGACAAACTAAAGCGTATTGAGACGGATATCATTCCCGTCGATAAGCGCAACAAGAATACGCTATCTCGTGATATGAAGTGACCCTGGGTACAAAATTTTCATAAAAAATTGATCAGATTGTGCTTTTTTGGGTATTCCGTGTAAGACAGTTTAGCCTGGATGACTTTCTGACAAGTGTCACGGTAGCATTCAGAGCAAAAACACTTATAATCTCCCGCTTAAATAATATCAGGTGGTTCGGGAATTTTCATGACAGTTAAATCTCCACGTATCGCAGGCTGGCTTCTTGTTCCATTAGCCTGGCTCTTAATGTCACTGCTTAGTAGCTCTCTCGCCGTGGTGATTTACGTGATGATGCTACTCGCACCGAACACCCATCAAGTGATGGCTGATCAAGGCTCGAACATGTTGTTTTTTTGGTACTTGTCCGTTATTTGCGCGCTGGCTATGTGGTGTTATACCTTGTGGTTAACCATTGCCTTTTTTAAACGCCGCCACAATGTTGTTCGCCACTATCTTCTGTGGTTAATGCTTTCTCTGATTCTGGCGGTCAAGGCTTTTGCTTTCTCCCCAGTTACTGATAGCGTTGCCTTGCGACAGCTGATGTTTCCGTTACTGGCCGCGGCACTGGCAGTGCCCTATTTAAAACGGTCAAAACGGGTTAAAGAAACCTTTATTAACCCGTAATAACCCTACAGTTATCCTGTTGCTGCCATTAATTGATTAGTCAATAATGGGCAGCTTTCTCGTATTAGGTCGAATAATGTCAGACTACTTACTGCTTTTTGTGGGTACTATCTTGGTCAATAACTTCGTTCTGGTGAAGTTTCTTGGCCTGTGCCCCTTTATGGGTGTTTCCAAAAAGCTGGAAAGTGCCATCGGTATGGGACTCGCGACCACTTTCGTGATGACCATGGCGTCCATTTTTTCCTGGATAATTAATGAACTGATCCTGATCCCCTTGGATGTGGGATATTTGCGCACACTGTCATTTATTCTGGTTATCGCCGTTGTGGTACAGTTTACCGAAATGGTCGTACGTAAAACCAGCCCGGCGCTCTATCGTTTGTTAGGGATCTTCTTGCCCTTAATTACCACTAACTGTGCGGTGCTGGGTGTGGCATTACTGAACGTCAACCTAAACCATAACTTCATACAGTCCGCTCTGTACGGTTTTTCCGCGGCAGTCGGTTTTTCATTTGTGATGGTACTGTTTGCCGCTATTCGCGAACGTCTGGTGGTGGCTGATATTCCTGCGCCATTCAAAGGTAATGCCATTGCCTTGATTACTGCAGGCCTGATGTCTCTGGCATTTCTCGGCTTCAGCGGACTGGTGAAATTCTGATGAGTACCCTGTGGATTGCGATTATCGCCCTCACCTTACTGGCGCTAATCTTTGGGCTTATTCTGGGATATGCCTCGCGTAAATTTGCCGTCACTGAAGACCCGATTGTTGAGCGTATCGAAGAGATCCTGCCGCAAAGTCAATGTGCACAATGTGGTTATCCGGGCTGTCGCCCTTATGCTGAAGCCGTCGGCACTCAAGGAGCCAGAATTAATCTGTGTGCTCCAGGCGGCGAAGCGGTGATGCTTAAAATTGCCACCTTACTGAATGTCGAACCACAGCCGATAGAAGGTGATAACCTGGCCGAACCGGTGCGCATGCTAGCCATCATCGATGAAGCCAATTGCATCGGTTGTACTAAATGTATTCAGGCCTGCCCGGTAGATGCCATTATTGGATCCACCCGTGCAGTGCACACCGTGATCAGCGACTTATGTACCGGATGTAATCTCTGCGTGGATCCCTGCCCGACTCACTGTATTGATTTACTCCCTGTCGCTACCACCACAGCAACCTGGAAATGGGATTTAAACAGTATTCCGGTACGAAATATTCCGGTGGATCGCCATGTTTAGTTTTTTAAAGCGTTTTAATCAAAACAGAATCTGGGATTTTGACGGCGGTATTCATCCCCCGGAGATGAAAACCCAGTCCAGCGGGACACCACTACGCCAGGTTCCGTTACCCCAACAGTTGATCATCCCGCTGAAACAGCATATTGGTGATGAAGGTGAGCTGTGCGTAAAAGTGGGTGATCATGTTCTTCGTGGGCAACCACTGACTCGTGGCTGGGGACGTATGCTCCCGGTCCATGCTCCCACGTCAGGCACCATTGCTGCGATTAAACCCCATATTACTGCACACCCGTCAGGGCTGACTGAACCCTGCATCATACTGGTGGCCGACGGGGAGGATCGCTGGGTTGAACGAGAGAGCTGGAAAGACTATGCCCAACGTCCTCGTGCCGATCTGGTAGAGCGTATTCATCAGTTTGGTGTGGCTGGTCTGGGCGGCGCCGGTTTTCCGACAGCGACCAAACTTCGCAGTGGCGGCGATATTATTAATACGCTGATCATTAATGCAGCAGAATGCGAACCCTATATCACAGCCGATGACAGGTTGATGCAGGATTGCGCTGCACAGATTATCGAAGGTATTCGTATTCTGGCCTGTATTCTCCAGCCACAAAAGACGCTGATAGGTATTGAGGATAATAAGCCGCAGGCTATTTCAATGCTGCGTGCGGTGCTGGCTGACAGCCATGATATACAACTACGAGTGATCCCCACCAAGTACCCTTCTGGTGGCGCAAAGCAACTCACCCAAATTTTGACGGGCAAACAGGTCCCCCATGGCGGACGCTCTTCGGATATTGGTATCCTGATGCAAAACGTCGGTACCGCCTATGCTATTAAACGGGCAATCATTGATGGTGAACCCTTAACTGAACGTGTCGTGACATTAACCGGTGAGTCAATCCTGCAACCTGGCAACGTCTGGGCACGTTTAGGTACGTCGGTAGAACATTTAATGAATTTTGCTGGGTTCCGTCCAAGTAGCGAACAAAAAGTGATTATGGGCGGTCCGTTGATGGGATTCACGCTTCCGGCCCTGGATGTTCCGGTGGTGAAAATTACCAACTGCTTATTAGCGCCTTCCGTCCAGGAGATGGCACCAGAACAAGAAGAACAAGGCTGTATCCGGTGTAGTGCCTGCGCCGATGTCTGTCCAGCAGATTTATTGCCTCAACAGCTATACTGGTTTAGCAAAGGTCAGCAACATGATAAAGCGGCCAGTTATAACCTGTCAGATTGTATTGAGTGTGGGGCTTGTGCCTGGGTTTGCCCGAGTAATATTCCACTGATTCAATACTTCCGTCAGGAAAAAGCAGAAATACGCGAAATAGAGCTGGAAGCCAAACGAACAGCAGAGGCTAAAGTGCGTTTTGAAGCTCGCCAGCTACGCCTTGAGCGCGAGAAAGCAGCACGACAGGCACGCCACAAATCTGCCGCAGTACAGCCCTCCAACCAGGATAACGCCGCGATTAAAGCTGCTCAGGCGCGAGTACAGAGTAAAAAATCGCCATCGAGTGAAGAGGCCATTGTTATCACTCCTGGTACAGTTCCGGACAACAGTGATGTTATTGCCAGCCGTGAGGCGCGCAAGGCGCAAGCTCGCGCCCGGCAGGCAGAAAAAAACCGTCTCACCGATGCAGCGACCAGTGAAACGAACCTCGCCAGTGCTGATGCAGATCCACGGAAATCAGCTGTCGAAGCCGCTATCGCACGGGCCAAAGCACGTAAGCAGCCGTCTGCCTCTACAGCTGCCCTGGAGCCCGTCGCAGAAGCGGTCGACCCGCGTAAAGCCGCCGTTGAAGCCGCTATCGCACGAGCCAAAGCCCGTAAGCTGCAGTCTGTCGAACCGGCTGCCCTGGAGCCCGTTGCAGAAGCGGTCGACCCGCGTAAAGCAGCCGTTGAGGCCGCCATCGCACGAGCCAAAGCACGTAAGCAGCCGTCTGCCTCTACAGCTGCCCTGGAGCCCGTCGCAGAAGCGGTCGACCCGCGTAAAGC
>CANRKT010000030.1 GCA_947631255.1 uncultured Enterobacteriaceae bacterium | reverse complement strand
CGAAAAAGTCATCGGTACCTTTATCGGAAAACAGATGTGCTACTTGTTGGGGACATTACCCTGGAGAGGAATATCTTATTTCAACGGGTTGTACTGATAGGAAGGTACAACCCGTTGCAGGATAACTAACTGACGGATGGCAGAGGACGTGGTTTGCCTTCACTATCTACTGCGACATAGATAAATACGGCTTCAGTGGCTTTGTAGCGCTGACCAGTAGGGCCACTGGCCACTTTTTTGATCCACACTTCAATATTAATCGTTATTGAGGTTGTTCCGCGCTTAATGCAGCTGGCATAACAGCACACGACATCACCTACTGCAACGGGCTTAAGAAACGACATGCCATCAACACGTACGGTAACGACACGTCCATGCGCTATTTCTTTAGCCTGAATGGCACCACCAAGATCCATCTGAGACATCAGCCAGCCGCCAAAAATATCACCATTAGGATTGGTATCGGCAGGCATCGCCAGGGTGCGTAATACTAAATCGCCGCGTGGTAATTCATTTGTCATTCTTTCTTATCCTGTGGCTGCATATGACGGTAAATATAAACTCCGCTTAATAGCGTAAATACCAGCATCATTGCCGTCAAGCCAAAGACCTTAAAGTTTATCCAGGTACTTTCTGATAACCAGAACGCGACATAGATATTAAGCAGACCGCAGGCGATAAAAAACAGTGACCAGGCAATATTAAGGCGAGCCCAGACTGACGCGGGTAGCGTGATTTCTTTGCCAAGAATGCTCTGGATCAGGATTTTTTTCATAACAAACTGAGTAAACAGTAAGGCAATGGCAAACAATGCGTAGATGATAGTCACTTTCCATTTGATGAATTCAGGATTATGGAAATAAATCGTCAGACTGCCAAATACTGCCACCATAATGAAAGTGACCAGGGTCATTTTTTCTACTTTACGGTATTTGTACCAGCTATAAATGAGTGCAATACCGGTGGTGATGATCAGCGCCCAGGTACCAACATAAATATCGTATATCTTGTAGAAAGCAAAAAAGACGATCAGGGGCAGGAAGTCGAGAAACTGCTTCATATAATAATTTCCGTTAACAGAGAATGCCTGACTATGGAGTCAGGCAGGCATCTTAAAATTAGGGGCGAATCAGCATAAACAGGCGGAATAAGTAGATAAGCAAAATAGCGGAGATCAAATTGCTTATTGTGTTGGCGATAACGGCACCGACTTCCGGTGAAAATGCGGCAAAAGATGAGACCATTAACAGCAGTGCTGTTTTGGCGGCTAACCAGAGCACGACTGCGGGTGTCACCAGACGCATATTGGCCCATGCCAGCTTAACGCTCTGGCGCATTGACTGGAAAATCCCCATTTTTTCCTGAACCAGGATCACAGGTGCCAGTGATAATACAATGGCAAACAGTACTCCAGGAACCACCACAAACATGATACCAATCTGCACCAGTAAGGTCGTGATAAAGATAAGGACGAGCATTTTCGGCAGCACCGGTGCGGCGGCACCAATAGCGCGTATTGCACTGACTCGCTGACCCGCAGAGACAATTTGCATTAATAGCAGCATGCTGCCGGCCAGAATAGCATTACCAATGAGACCCGAAAACGTCGAAACGGCGGATGCTTTTAATAACACGCGCTGTTGCTCAGGTGTCATATTCTGAATCAGGTCAAACAGACCTCCGCTACCTGATAAATTATCGCCTTCACTCAAAATGGCCATCTGATGTTCGTCAGGCGAAAGAGCATTGCCGAATAACACCGATATTAAGGCGCAAAGTAGTGCAATCAGTAGAATGGTCACAAACTGATGGCGTAAGAAATTTCCCGTGTCACGGTACACAGAACCTGCCGTGATAGACATGCACTCTCCTCGGTATAGCTTGCAGTTATAAATCAACGGGTAATTGTACCCTGGTTGAGGGGCGCTGACATCCTTAACCCCCTAGTCAAATGTGTTGCTTCTGTCTCAGGTAAATATTCTCTAGCACAATCTATCTTGGGTTTTATTCGCGTTTTGTCAGCCGGTGTAAATATTGCTTCGGGTCGAACACTGACACAGATTAACACTCCCTATTATATCTCCATCGCACGAAATACGAGAAAGAGTTATTACCTTGAGGGTGTTGATACTGGCTAAGGTTATTTTTTGATCTCATAGTGAACGGAGTATTGGCCAGTCCGCGTGTAAATTAATCCAGATCAAAGAATGTTAAATTAGACTATAAAGTGTGACGATTGTCAGATCACTTTACATACATTTATCCGTATATTGTGGGCGACCAAAAATAACCCTATAAAAGGTATGTGTATGAGAGCGTTATCGTTAGCATTAATGGCATTGATGGGTATATCGGGTGTTGCTGAAGCACATCAGGCGGGTGATTTCTTTATGCGTGCAGGGACGGCGACTGTACGTCCAAGCGCTAGCTCAGACAATGTACTGGGCATGGGTGAGTTCAATATCGATAATAACACCCAGTTGGGTCTGACTTTTGACTATATGGTGACGGATAATTTCGGTGTTGAACTGTTAGCTGCGACACCATTTCGCCACAAAGTCGGTCTTGGTCCAACCGGTACACTGGCTACCGTCCGTCAATTACCGCCGACGCTGATGGCGCAGTGGTACTTTGGCGATGCTAACAGCAAATTACGGCCTTATGTCGGCGCCGGTATTAACTACACCATGTTCTTTGATACTAAATTCAACGATACGGGTAAAGGTGCGGGTTTAAGCAATCTGAGTGTTAAAAACTCATGGGGTGCTGCGGGTCAGGTCGGTATGGACTATATGCTGGATAAGAACTGGATGCTGAATATGTCGGTCTGGTATATCAATATCGATACCAAAGTGGAGTTTGATTCGGCCACAGCAGGCCGTCAAAGTATTGATACAAAAATCAATCCTTGGGTCTTTATGTTCGGTGCGGGTTATACCTTCTAAGTCTTCTGCAAAACGGGCCACGGAACGGCCAGTTTATCCATTCTTTATCCCTTGTATTATTTAACTGTTCGTCATCGCTTTTGGGTGATGTCCGAGTAAAGTCAGAGTATCACTTCCTTGTTCTCTGAATAGCCTTTCGGCTAAGTTAATGATGGTGTCCACTCCCCCTAAAATGAGACAGTTATAATTAGGTCTTCTGCCTTTACATTTGCAGAGGTCAAAATGAAAAAGCACGTTTTACTGAAACTCAGATCGGTAACATCCTGAAACTTGCTGATTCAGGTATGAAGGTTGAAGAAATTTGCTGTTAACAGGGAGTGGATAATATTAAGTAACTTTGCAATATCAATATTTAAATGGCAGCCTCTAAAAAAAGGGCAAAGGTGACAATGTCACATTTACCCCTTTTATTTTTATCCGTTCAGCAACGATTATCAGTGTGTTGCAGCTTTCATCTCAATCACAAACTGTTTTAACCTTGTCAGCATCTGCTCAGGATTATCAAGATTGTTTTCAATGATCTTCACAATAGCTGAGCCAGAAATGGCGCCTGCTGCACCGGCCTGAATAGCTTCACGCACTTGTGATGGTTCTGAAATACCGAAACCAAGTAGAGGAGGGGCTGCATGGTATTCGGTCAGTTTTTCAATCAGATGGTGAAGCGGCAGCTGCGCGCGGCTTTCTGCTCCCGTCACACCTGCACGGGATACCAGGTAGGTATAACCCCGACCATGTGAAGAGATCTCACGCAGTAAAGCATCATCGGCATTGGGTGGGCAGATAAAGATTGGCGCAACGCCATGTCCCAAGGCAGCAGTACGAAACTCTTTCGACTCTTCCACAGGCACATCAGCAACCAGAACCGAGTCAACGCCTACTGCTGCACATTTGGCGTAAAAAGCGTCGATACCCGGGTTGAACACCAGGTTGGCGTACATCAGCAACCCAATTGGGATAGTCGGATATTTTTGACGAATAGCGGCCAGTATTTCAAAGCACTGCGCAGGAGTGACTCCAGATGCAAAAGCACGCAGGGCAGCATCCTGAATTGTCGGGCCGTCCGCAAGGGGATCTGAGAAAGGAATACCCAGTTCCAGAGCATCGGCGCCGCCTTCAACCAGGGCATCAATAATCCGCAATGACAGCTCAGGATTAGGATCACCCAAGGTTACAAAGGGAACAAACGCGCCTTCTTTCTTATCTTTAAGCTGTTTAAACAGTTGATGATAACGTTCCATTAGATTTCACCTCGAGCTTTCAGAATGTCGTGGACGGTGAAAATATCTTTGTCGCCGCGACCAGAGAGGTTCACCACTAACAGTTGTTCTTTTTCCGGATTTTCGTGGATCATTTTCAAGGCATGAGCCAGCGCATGCGAAGACTCAAGGGCCGGAATAATGCCTTCTTTACGGGACAGCGCTTTAAACGCTTCCAACGCCTCATCGTCAGTGATTGAGACATAATCAGCCCGACCGATGCTATTCAGATAGGCGTGCTGAGGGCCTACTGACGGGAAGTCCAGCCCGGCAGAAATAGAGTAAGACTCTTCAATCTGGCCGTCTTCGGTCTGCATCATCGGTGATTTCATACCGAAATAAATGCCTACACGGCCATGCTTCAGCGGCGCACCGTGTTCACCGGTTTCGATACCATGGCCACCAGGCTCAACACCTATCAACTTCACTGTGGTTTCATCGATAAAGTCCGCGAACATGCCGATGGCGTTAGACCCGCCACCGATACAGGCAATAACGGCATCTGGCAGACGACCTTCTTTTTCGAGGATCTGTGCTTTAGTCTCTTCACCGATCATGCGCTGGAACTCACGCACAATGGTCGGGTATGGATGAGGACCGGCTGCGGTTCCCAGCATATAGTGCGCAGTCTCATAACTACCAGACCAGTCGCGTAATGCTTCATTACAGGCATCTTTCAAAGTGGAGGATCCACTGTGAACCGGGATAACCTCAGCGCCCATCAAACGCATACGGAATACGTTTGGTGCCTGACGTTCCACATCTTTCGCACCCATATAGATACGACATTTGAGGCCCAGCAGAGCCGAGGCGAGAGCCGAAGCTACACCATGCTGACCGGCACCGGTTTCAGCAATAATTTCAGTTTTACCCATCCGCTTAGCCAGCAGTGCCTGGCCCAGAACCTGGTTGGTTTTGTGCGCGCCGCCATGCAGCAAATCTTCACGTTTAAGATACAGCGTACTGCGAGTATTGGCCGTTAAATTACGGCATTTGGTCAGCGCAGTCGGACGCCCGGCGTAATTCTTCAGTAAATCGGTAAACTCGGCCTGGAACTCAGCATCGTTTTGTGCCGTGACAAAAGCCTCTTCAAGCTGACGCAAGGCGGGCATCAGGATCTGCGGCACATACATACCGCCAAACTCGCCAAAATAGGGATTCAGTAATGTCATCGCAAGGTTTCCTTAGTAAGCCCGCAGCGTCTGGAAGACAGCTGCCAGCTTGTGAGAATCTTTAATACCTGGTGCAGTTTCGACACCAGAATTGAAATCCAGCCCGGCACAGCCCAATTGTGACGCACTCAGGCAATTACTTTCATTCAGTCCACCGGCCAGCAGGATATTGTCCAGCGACTGACCCGCAAGCAGGCTCCAGTCAAAGCGCTGACCGCTTCCACCCTGGCCATTGTCCAGCAAATATTTATCAACATGCTGGAGATTGCGCGCAGGCAAGGTTTCACCGACGCTAAGTGCTTTCCAGATTTCAACCGTCGCTGGCAGGGCCTGGCGCAGAGCAGTGATATACGCCTGGTCCTCATCGCCATGTAACTGGACGGCTGCCAGTCCGAGAGTGGTGACCTTCGCCACAATGTCATCTATCGGCTGAGAACGGAACACGCCAACATAACTGAGCGGGGCAGCAGCGATAACAGCAGCAGCTTGTTGTTCATTAATCTGACGCGGTGAAGTCGGAACAAAAATCAAACCACCGTAAATAGCCCCGGCACTGTAGGCAGCCTGAGCATCTTCCGCCCGGGTCAGGCCGCAGACTTTATTTTTTCCCAGTAGCACTCGACGTACTGCCTGAGTCAGATTGGGCTCGCCCATTAACGCTGAACCAATTAAAAAGCCGTTGGCGTAATGGCTGAGCTCACGAACTTGGGCATAATGATTGATGCCAGACTCACTGATAACAGTGACATCACGAGGCAGTCGCGGAGCCAGCTGGCGAGTACGATCAAGGGTGATAGATAAATCACGCAAATCACGGTTATTAATCCCGACCACTTTTGCTTTAAGTGCAATAGCACGTTCCAGCTCAGTTTCGTTACTGACTTCAGTCAGGACACCCATCTTCAGACTGTGCGCGACAGCGGCCAGGGCAAGGTACTGTTCGTCGTTCAGTACGGAGAGCATCAACAAGCAAGCATCTGCCTGATAAAAACGCGCTAAATAAATTTGATACGGGTCAATAATAAAGTCTTTGCACAGAATCGGTTGCGTCGCTACTTGGCTGACAATCGGCAGATAGTCGAAACTGCCATGAAAGTATTTTTCGTCCGTCAGAACGGATATGGCCGAGGCATAATGCTTATAGACGCTCGCAATTTGCTGCGGGTCAAAATTTTCACGAATCACACCTTTAGACGGTGACGCCTTTTTACATTCGAGAATAAAGGCAGTGCGTGGTCCACGTAGCGCCTGATAAAAATCGCGCTCAGTCGGTACTAGCTGGTCCTGAAAACTGTCCAAGGGTTGTTGCTGCTTACGTGCGGCAATCCATAGCGCTTTATCAGCGACGATTTTCGTTAATACATTATCTAGCATTGGCTTATCCTCTTCCAGCCAGAGCGGTTACCCGGGAATAAGGGGTACCACTACGAATCACTTCCAGAACCCGTTGCGCATTCTCTCGTAAATCTTCATGGCCATGGATACGCATCAGCATGGCTACGTTGGCGGCTACGGCTGACTCATGGGCGAGCTCGCCTTTACCCTGTAACAGTCGGGTTAGAATATCACGGTTTTCTTCTGGCGAGCCGCCTGCCAGCGCTTCCTGAATATAAGGTTCCAGACCGAAATCTTCGGCAGTCAGGGTATAGCTTTTTATTTCACCGTTATGAAGTTCGGCGACCTGGGTATCGGCATGAAGTGATACTTCATCCATCCCACCACTATGAACCACCGCTGCACGTTTGTAACCTAGCATACGCAAGGTTTCAGCAATCGGCAGTACCAGTTCCGGGCTATACACACCGATTAAGGCGAGCGGAGGACGAGCCGGGTTAATTAATGGTCCCAGCACATTAAACAGGGTGCGGGTTTTCAGTTGCTGGCGGACGGGCATCGCATGGCGGAATCCTGAATGGTATTTGGGCGCGAATAAAAAGCAAATTCCCAGTTCATCCAGTGCCTGACGTGAAGTCTCGGCACTCATATCGAGATTAATACCAAATGCCGCTAATAAATCAGACGAGCCGGAGCGGCTGGAAACACTGCGGTTGCCGTGTTTCGCCACTTTTATTCCCACAGCCGCTGCAACAAAGGCACTGGCAGTCGAAATATTAATACTGTTACTGCCGTCACCACCAGTACCGACGATATCAGTAAATTCATAGTCTGGCGTTGGGAACGCGGCAGCATGTTCCAGTAATGCACTGGCGGCACCCGCTATTTCCAGAGGATGTTCACCGCGGACTTTCATACTGACCAGCGCTGCGGCTAATTGTTCTGGCTTTAATTCACCCCGAACAATAGCAGAAAAGAGTTGGTGGCTCTCTTCTCGCTCCAACGTCTGTCCCTGGTACAACTTATCAAGAATAGGCTGTGAGGTGTTGATTTGTTTGAGTTTCAGTAACGCCCAGTCAAGCGTCTGCTCCAGCAAACGTGCACCCTGAGTGGTCAGGATAGACTCTGGATGGAACTGAAAACCAACCACGCGATCCACTTCATGGCGCACGGCCATTACCATGCCATCAAACTGAGCATTAATGGTCAGCCCGGCTGGAATATTACTTCCCACCAGAGAGTGATAACGTGCAACCGGCAGCGGGTTAGGCAGGCCGCTGAACATCGCTTCACCGTCATGAGTGATAGAGGAGGCTTTGCCGTGCAGGATTTCTCCTGCCTGGCCCACGTAACCGCCATAAGCCTCAACAATTGCCTGATGGCCCAGGCAAATACCGATGATGGGCAAACGACCGCGCAACCGGGTAAGAAGTTCAGGCATACAGCCTGCTTCACTCGGTACGCCAGGACCTGGAGAAAGCATCAGCACCGGGTTATTCATGGTTGCCAGGCGATCAATTAACAGTTGTGCCGGGACATGATTGCGATAAATAACCACATGGTGCCCGCTGGCACGCAGCTGATCTGCCAGGTTGTAAGTAAAAGAATCGATATTATCGAGCAGCAGAATGTCAGCCATTAAAAATTCTCCTGAGCGTGATGGGCGCTGGCAATCGCACGCAGTACCGCGCGCGCTTTATTACGGGTTTCGTCGGCCTCGGATTGCGGGTCGGAGTCCAGTACTACGCCGGCTCCGGCTTGAACCGTTGCCACACCATCCTCAACATAGGCTGAACGAATAACAATACAGGTATCCAGCGTTCCGGCTGCGGTGAAGTAACCCACCGCACCACCATAACTGCCACGGCGAACGCCTTCAGCTTCCGCAATTAATTGCATCGCACGAACTTTAGGTGCACCACTTAAGGTGCCCATATTCATACAGGCACGATAGGCATGTAAGGCGTCCAGACCATGGCTCAGTTCGCCTACCACGCGAGATACCAGATGCATGACAAAAGAGTAACGGTCAACTTTGGTTAAATCCGCAACGTAGCGACTTCCCGGAGTACAAATACGCGCCAGATCGTTGCGGGCCAGGTCAACCAGCATCAGATGCTCAGACAGTTCTTTCTGGTCAGTACGCATTTCCAGCTCAATACGACTGTCGAGGTCAGGGTCTAAAGAACCATCAGCGCGACGGCCACGAGGACGCGTACCGGCTATGGGATAAATTTCAATCTGACGGTTGCTGGCATCAAACTTCAGGGAGCTTTCCGGAGATGCACCAAACAGAGTGAAGTCATTATCCTGCATAAAGAACATATAAGGGCTGGGGTTGCTCTTTTTCAGCGTTTGATAAGCTGCCAGTGGAGACGGGCAGGGCAGTGAAAAACGACGTGATGGGACAACTTGGAATATTTCTCCGGCCCGAATCGATTTCTGCATTTGACGAACCAGGGCACCGAAGACTTCGTCGCTTTGATTAACATCACAGCGCATGTTTGCCACCACTTGAACCGGAACCTCTTCTAAAGACTCCGTCATTTGCTGGCGCAACTGAGTTGTACGTTCCAGCAGGCGCTGCTTTTCACTTTCAATTGGCGTGAACAGACTTGCCTGAATACGCGTCTGCTGTTTCTGGTGATCGATAATCAGTAATGTTTCAGCTAAGTAGAAGCAGTAATCCGGGCAACGATTATCGTGTTTTAATGCTGGCAGGTCTTCAAACCCGGCAACCAAGTCATAGGCAAATAGCCCGCCAAAAAACATCGCTTCGCGATCGGCGGTCGCCACAGTCACCAGCTCTTGTAGTAAACGGAAGGCATCGAATACCGACGGAGAGCGCAGACGAGCATCTTCATCTAATAGTGCACTGACTGCGGGAAAATGCAGGATGCGTCCATCAGACAGTTTTTTGCTGGTAACCTCATCGGGCAGAATCGCATCCAGCAGAGGAAGCAGGGCTGCACCGTTGGCGGTTAAGGCTTGCAGCGTGACGACCTGGCCCTTCGCCGTGATGCGCAGCGCACTGTCGACCAGTAACAGACTTTTTAAATTATTTTTACTGTCAATATCCGCAGACTCCAGCAATAACGTTGCTGGGCGTGTTCCACAAAGTTTATGGAACAGAGCGGTAGGGTTCTCGCAATAAGTCGCTTCGCTGCTCAGTAATTCAAGAGTTGGTTTTTGTGGTTGCATGTTATTTCTCAAATTTTTTTCAAAAAAAAGCCCGCAATATGGCGGGCTGGATATCTGTGCTAACAAATAGCATGAATGCGCGCGCCGTCCTGATTCAGGAAGTACGCCAACCACGAGTGACAGAAATCATCGCTTTCATTTCAGATACCTTTCTAATCCAAGTGAACTTGCGTACTAGTAAACTAGTCCGATGATTAATTGTCAATAGCAATTTCTCTAAATTACTGTATATCGGTATGATAAAGGCTTATTCATCTTTTAGTGACTCGGAGATATTTTGAACGAAACAGGATTGCTGGTCATCCATGATTTGCATAGCCATACTACCGCTTCAGATGGCGTGTTAACGCCAGAAGCGCTGGTGCATCGTGCAGTCGACATGCGGGTTAATGTACTGGCAATTACCGATCATGATACCGTTAGCGGTCTGGCATCAGCCAGACAAGCGATTAGCGAATTTAACTTACCTTTGCAGCTTATTAACGGAGTGGAAATATCTGCGCTCTGGGAAAATCATGAAATTCATATTGTCGGGCTGAATATTGATGAGAATGATCCGTCCTTATGTGCCTTGTTACAGGCGCAAAGCGAGCGTCGACAAAGTCGTGCCATTCTGATTGCAGAACGCCTTGAGAAAGCGAGAATTCCCGGTGCATTAGCGGGGGCAATGAAACATGCACAAGGCGGAGAGATAACGCGTGCCCATTTTGCCCGTTTCTTAATTGAACAAAAACGAGCCGTTAATATCGCTGATGTTTTTAAGAAGTATCTCGCAAAAGGGAAAACAGGATATGTACCTCCTCAATGGTGTAGTATAGAACAAGCCATTAATGTTATTCATCGGTCGGGCGGTCAGGCGGTGTTGGCGCATCCGGCTCGCTACGGTTTGAGCGCAAAATGGTTAAAAAGATTACTGGCGCATTTTACCGAATGTGGCGGTGACGCCATGGAAGTGGCACAGTGTCAGCAAGCGCCAAATGAACGCACTTTGCTGGCAAGTTATGCTCAACAGTTTAATTTACTGGCCTCTCAGGGCTCTGACTTCCATCAGCCTTGTGCGTGGATTGAGCTTGGACGTAAATTATGGCTACCTGGTGGTGTTGAGCCAGTATGGCAGCGCTGGGCAAACACCCCATAGCAAAGAGATAAAATATGAGTCTGTTTTTATATGTTCATCCGGATAATCCACAACCCCGTCTGATTAGTCAGGCAGTGGAAATTATTCGTAAAGGTGGGGTGATTGTTTATCCTACCGATTCAGGATATGCCTTAGGGTGTAAACTAGAAGAAAAAAATGCGATGGAGCGTATTTGCCGTATTCGTCAGCTACCCGGTGGTCATAACTTCACATTGATGTGTCGTGACTTATCCGAGTTATCTACTTATGCATTTGTTGATAACGTTGCCTTTCGTCTGATTAAAAATAATACCCCGGGTAACTATACTTTTATTTTTAAAGGCACCAAGGAGGTTCCCCGTCGGCTATTACAAGAAAAGCGTAAAACCATTGGGTTGCGGGTTCCTTCAAATCCAATTGCCCAGGCATTGCTGGAAGCCTTAGATGAACCCATGTTATCAACTTCTCTGATGTTGCCAGGCAGTGAGTTTACAGAGTCCGATCCAGAAGAGATCAAAGATCGTCTGGAAAAAGCAGTGGATGTCATTATTCACGGCGGATATCTGGGGCAGCAACCGACTACCGTTATTGATTTGACCGAAGAGACCCCAGTTGTATTGCGTGAGGGTGCGGGTGACGTGCAACCTTTCCTTTAGGAATACGATGTCGCGTTTCAACATTGACGCTGTTTATGGCTATGTCTCATGACCTCTTTCATTAGGTGTTCTGTTTGCCACAAGCGATTTTCACTTAAAAATGATGAATAAAAGTTGGTACCCCCTTTAAGTGAAAATTAGTGTAGAATATGTGCCCACAAAACATTGTGTGTGACAGCTTGTGCGATATTTTTTCTGCCATGCTATATCCCATAAAACAGTTACCTGACAACGAGTTGATTTTTAATTAACTCGTTGTTTTTATAAGTATTCAGACGCCTGTGAAGGCGACACCGAGGAAGCTCAATGAGCGAAAAGAGCGAAAAGCTACAAAAAGTACTGGCGCGTGCGGGTCATGGATCTCGTCGTGAAATTGAAACTATTATCTCTGCTGGCCGCGTAAGCGTTGACGGCAAAATTGCTACCCTGGGTGACCGGGTGGAAGTGACCCCGTCGATTAAAATTCGTATCGATGGTCATCTGATTTCGGTTAAAGAATCCGTTGAGCAGATTTGCCGTGTCCTGGCTTATTACAAACCGGAAGGTGAACTCTGTACGCGCAGTGATCCGGAAGGGCGGCCAACGGTTTTCGATCGTTTACCTAAACTACGTGGTGCGCGCTGGATTGCAGTAGGGCGCCTGGATGTGAATACCTGTGGTCTGCTGTTGTTCACAACCGATGGTGAACTGGCTAACCGTCTGATGCATCCAAGTCGTGAAGTTGATCGTGAATACGCTGTGCGTGTATTCGGTGAAGTTGATGACGATAAAATCAAGCAACTTTCCCGTGGCGTGCAGTTGGAAGACGGTCCGGCAGCATTTAAAAGTATCAAATTTACCGGCGGAGAAGGGATTAACCAATGGTATAACGTCACCCTGACCGAAGGACGTAATCGTGAAGTTCGTCGTCTGTGGGAAGCCGTGGGTGTACAGGTAAGCCGCCTGATCCGCGTGCGTTATGGTGATATTCAGTTACCAAAAGGTTTGCCTCGTGGCGGTTATACCGAGCTTGATCTTGGCCCGACTAACTATTTGCGTGCGTTGGTTGAATTAGATGCAGAAACCAACAGCAAGGTTGCAGTAGAAAAAGATCGTCGTCCGATGAAAGCGAATCAGATTCGTCGTGCGGTGAAACGCCATAGCCAGGTGAAAAATGACCGTTCTGCTGAGGCTTCCAGTGGACGTCCTGCTAGACGTACTGGCGAAAGTGCAGGTGGACGCCCGAGCAGTCGTACCGGTGAAAAACCTGGCGGACGCCCGAGCAAACGTACCGGTGAAAAACCTGGTGGACGTTCAGGAAAAAATACCGGCGGTCGTAGTCGCTAAGCGAATTTTTTAACCTGTTCAGAGGGAAGAGAGACTTTTCCCTCTGTCTTATCATCGAATTCCTTCTTCCTCTCAATTTTCAGTAATCAATGCCTTGTTGAGCTTTGATACCACTCTCAAAAGCATGTTTTACTGGGCGCAATTCGCTCACGGTATCAGCCAGTTCCAGCAAGTCACGATGACAGGCTCGGCCGGTAATGATAACGGTCTGATGAGACGGACGTGCTTTAAGGGCAGCAACCACCTCTTCAAGCGCCAGATAGTGATAAGTGACCATATAGGTCAGCTCATCCAGCACCACCAGATCCAGACTCTCATCCGCCAGCATTCGTTTAGCTTGCTGCCAGACTTCCTGACAGGCCCGGGTGTCGCTTTCTCTGTCTTGTGTCTCCCAGGTAAATCCGGTTCCCATTACCTGAAACTCCACTCCCAGAGGTTCCAGCAAATTACGCTCACCATTAGGCCATGCCCCTTTGATAAACTGAATCACGCCCGCTTTTTTCTGATGCCCGACTGCGCGAGTTACTGTACCGAATGCGGCGGTGGTTTTCCCTTTGCCGTTACCCGTAAAGACGATCAGAATGCCACGCTCTTCCTGGGCCCGGGCAATACTTGCATCGACCTTCTCTTTATGGCGCTGCTGACGTTGCTGATAACGTGAGTCACTCATTTGGCTATTCCTGGTTTACGTTGTGGCTGAGCATCAAAAGTTTTACCGTTCTGATCGCGGCTATCATCTGCCATCAACCATAGATAGAGGGGCATCAGGTCGGCAGGGGTTTTAAGTTTGCCAGGATCTTCTGTCGGGAAGGCACTGGCTCGCATAGCAGTACGCGTGCCACCCGGGTTGATACAGTTAACCCGTAAATTCTGTGACTGATATTCATCCGCCAGGGTTTGCATCATACCTTCAGTCGCAAATTTAGAGACCGCATAGGCCCCCCAGCCTGCCCGGCCTTGTCGTCCGACACTGGAACTGGTAAATATCAGTGAAGGGGACTGAGCTTTGAGCAGTAACGGCAGTAGCGCTTGGGTTAGAAAGAAAGTGGCATTCACATTAATCTGCATCACTGCTTGCCAGGTCTCAGCATCTTGTTCTGTCATCAATGCCCGATCGCCGAGTATACCGGCATTGTGCAAGACGCCATCGAGATGCGGGATCTTTTTTTCTAACTGGCTGGCGAGCTGCCAGCAATCAGCTGATGTCGCGTCGGCAAAATCCAGTAACAGGATCTCAGCCCGGGGAAAGCCTTGATCCTCTATCTGCCGCGCAACGGTATTCAGTTTATCCTGATTACGACCTACCAGAATCACAGTGGCGCCGAAACGTGCGTAAGTCATAGCTGCTTCTCGACCAATGCCATCACTGGCACCCGTGACCAGAATAATACGTTTTTCTAGAATATTGTCTGTCGGTTGGTAAAGCAAAATAGACTCCCTGGACATCAAACTACAGACTCTGATATCTGCTGATTCGCTATTTGAGCTCTTTTTATGGAGATAACAGAGATGATTTTAGAGCTTTATTAATTTTTTACTGACAGGGGTTATGCCTGAAAAATCAGACTATTTCAATAAACATGCGCTATAACATGCCTTTTATTGCTCACTGTTACCTTTTTTACCTTTTACCCTGAGTTAACCTTTATTGTAGTTTACTGACGGAAGGGTATTAGGTCGGGTACAATCAAACAGACAAATATTGTTAGTGATAAAGGTGGAACCTGTGGATTTACTTGCTAATTATGGACTCTTCCTGGCTAAAATCATCACCGTGGTGGTGGCGATAGCTGCGATTGCGATAATCATCGCTAATCTTGCCTTACGCAGAAACAGTGCGAGTGGTGAATTGAAGGTGACGCATCTCAGTGAACAATATCAAGAGATGCAACAAGAGATGCACATTGCCATGCTCGATGACCATCAGCAGAAACTGTGGCATAAAGGAGAGAAAAAGAAGCATAAGCTGGAAGCCAAAGAGGCGAAAGCACGAGCAAAACGTGGCGAAACCGCAAGTTCAGGTAAACCTAGCCTGTTTGTGCTTGATTTTAAAGGGAGTATGGATGCTCATGAAGTGGGTTCCTTGCGTGAGGAAATAACCGCTGTTCTGGCAGTCTGTAAGACCCAGGATCAGGTATTGTTGCGTCTGGAAAGCCCCGGCGGCGTGGTTCATGGTTATGGGCTGGCTGCATCGCAACTGCAACGTTTACGCGAAAAACAGGTTCCGTTAACGGTTGCTGTCGACAAAGTTGCTGCCAGTGGCGGTTATATGATGGCCTGTGTTGCACAGCGCATTGTCGCGGCGCCATTTTCCATCATCGGATCGATTGGCGTGGTGGCACAGGTGCCTAACTTCCATCGCCTGCTACAGCGTCATAATGTCGATGTGGAATTGCATACCGCTGGAGAATACAAGCGGACGTTAACCTTGTTTGGTGAAAATACTGAACAGGGGCGTGAAAAATTCCAGGAAGACTTAAATGAAACACACCAGTTATTTAAGCAATTTGTGAAGGATATGCGCCCGAGTCTGGATATTGAGGCTGTGGCAACCGGTGAGCACTGGTATGGTACCCAGGCAAGGGAAAAAGGACTGGTAGACGAGATTTCGACCAGTGATGATCTGATCCTGACCTTGATGAAGGAGTACGATGTGCTACAGGTCCGTTATGAAAAACGGAAAAAAGTCATGGACAGGTTTACCGGCAGCGCGGCAAAAAGCATCGATAAATTATTGCTGAGCTGGTGGCAGCGTGGTGAAAAACCGTTGCTGTAAATTTCAGTACGGGGTCTGTGAACCCCGTTTTACATTTAACGTGAAAATTTAGTCGGTCAAGTGATATTTCTCAGAAAGTACGTGACTCAGGTGTTTAAACATATTGAATACGGCGGTACTTTTCGGTGTCGGTAGTCCTTGTTCATCGAGAAAATAATCACCTTTAAAAATCAGGAATCCATTTTTCTGTTCTACACTGATGACAGCCATTCCGTGTATAAAGTCTTCATGTTCGCGGATGATTGTATTGGCTTCGGCAAGCAGTGATGCGCTATCGATAGGTTGAGTTTGCATGTGTAATCTGCCTCTTATGAAAAATGAAGGTAGTGTACGTCTATTTTTCCTGTCGGGGCAAATAACCTGGTGCTATTGATGGTTTTAACCTGTCAGCCAGATTGGCACGCACCACCGAATGGGTGTTAATAAAGTTGCGTAACATATTTTATCAGGTAGAGTGTGACGCTTTCGCGAATCTGACATCAGAATTGCTTGACATTCAACCAAATATCCGTCGTGCTGTAGCACTTGCACGAAAGCCTGAACGTTCAACGCCTTACTGTGTCATTGATTATGGCGCAGTTGATAAATGAAAAGGGTTGATCTCATCCGACGTGGCCATAATATTGAAAGGCACGTCGCCAGTGGATGGTGAAACCAGCGATGTATTCCTGGAAGAATTAAATAGGTAAAGGTGAATATGGGTAAAGCTCTCGTCATCGTTGAGTCCCCGGCAAAAGCCAAAACGATCAACAAATATCTCGGGAATGGCTACGTGGTTAAGTCCAGCGTGGGTCATATTCGTGATTTGCCGACTAGTGGATCAACCACCAAAAAAAGCAGTGAGGCTACGGCTCCCAAAGGGGCTAAAAAAGTCAAAAAAGACGAGCGAGCTGCGTTAGTCAATCGCATGGGCGTTGACCCATGGCATAACTGGGAAGCACGCTATGAAGTGCTTCCGGGTAAAGAGAAGGTGGTTGCTGAGCTTCAGTCACTGGCTGAAAATGCAGATCATATCTATCTCGCAACGGACCTTGACCGCGAAGGGGAAGCCATTGCATGGCACCTGCGGGAAGTGATCGGTGGGGATGATTCGCGTTACAGTCGCGTGGTGTTTAACGAAATCACCCAAAATGCTATTCAGCAGGCGTTTGAGAAACCTGGTGAGCTTAATATTGACCGGGTTAACGCACAGCAAGCACGCCGTTTTATGGATCGTGTGGTGGGTTATATGGTCTCACCGTTGCTGTGGAAAAAAATCGCTCGTGGTCTGTCTGCCGGGCGCGTTCAGTCTGTTGCTGTACGTCTGGTGGTTGAACGTGAACGTGAAATTAAAGCGTTTGTCCCGGAAGAGTACTGGGAAATAAATGCAAACCTGAATACACCGAAAGGTGATGCGCTGTCGATGGAGGTTAGCCACCATCAGGATAAGCCATTCCGTCCAGTTAACCGTGATCAAACGATGGAGGCCGTGGCCTCGCTTGAAAAAGCGAGCTACAAGGTTCGGGATCGTGAAGATAAGCCGACCAGCAGCAAGCCAGGTGCCCCTTTCATCACCTCTACTCTGCAACAAGCGGCCAGTACCCGCCTGGGCTTTGGGGTGAAAAAGACCATGATGATGGCACAGCGTCTTTATGAAGCGGGTCACATCACCTATATGCGTACTGACTCCACCAACCTGAGCCAGGATGCGCTCACTATGGTACGTGATTATGTGGCTGACAGCTTTGGTGAGAAATATCTGCCAAAAGAGCCAAACCAGTACACCAGTAAAGACAACTCGCAGGAAGCGCACGAAGCTATTCGCCCTACAGATATCCAAGTACAGTCAGAAGCACTGAAGGATATGGAAGCGGATGCACAGAAGCTCTATCATTTGATCTGGCGTCAATTTGTTGCCTGTCAGATGACACCGGCGAAGTATGACGCCACAACCTTAACGGTTGACGCGGGCGACTATCGTCTGAAAGCCCGGGGTCGTATTTTACGTTTTGATGGTTGGACAAAAGTGATGCCGGCCTTGCGTAAAGGTGACGAAGACCGGATTTTACCAGCCGTTAACCCCGGTGATGTCTTGTCATTACTGGAACTGCTACCGGCTCAGCACTTTACTAAACCACCGGCTCGCTTCAGTGAAGCCTCGCTGGTTAAAGAACTGGAAAAACGCGGTATTGGTCGTCCTTCTACCTATGCGTCGATTATTTCTACCATTCAGGATCGCGGTTATGTTCGAACCGAAAGCCGTCGTTTCTATGCGGAAAAAATGGGTGAAATTGTCACTGACCGTCTGGAAGAAAACTTCCGTGAATTGATGAACTACGACTTTACGGCACAGATGGAAGACCATCTTGACCAGATAGCCAAAAATGAAGCTGAATGGAAACAGGCTCTTGATAGTTTCTTTAGCGACTTCAGTGCGCAACTGGAAAAGGCTGGACAGGATCCTGAGCAGGGCGGAATGCGTCCTAACCAGATGGTACTGACCAGCATTGACTGTCCGACCTGTGGACGGGAAATGGGTATTCGTACCGCCAGCACCGGCGTATTTTTAGGCTGCTCTGGTTATGCCTTGTCACCGAAAGAACGTTGTAAAACGACTATCAATTTGGTGGCTGAGAACGAAGTTCTGAACGTTCTCGAAGGGGATGATGCTGAAACCAATGCTTTGCGTGCCAAGCGTCGTTGCCAGAAATGTGGCACCGCCATGGACAGCTACCTCATCGATCCGAAACGCAAACTGCATGTGTGTGGTAACAACCCAACCTGTGATGGATACGAGATCGAAGAAGGTGAGTTCCGCATTAAGGGTTATGACGGCCCTGTGGTGGAATGCGAAAAATGTGGCTCGGAAATGCACCTGAAAATGGGACGTTTCGGTAAGTACATGGGATGCACGAGCGACGAGTGTAAAAATACGCGTAAGATCCTGCGTAACGGCGAAGTTGCACCGCCGAAGGAAGATCCGGTACCGTTACCTGAGTTGCAGTGTGAAAGATCGGATGCCTATTTCGTCCTGCGCGATGGTGCAGCCGGGATATTCCTTGCGGCGAATACTTTCCCGAAATCTCGTGAAACCCGTGCGCCATTGGTTGAAGAACTGTACCGTTTCCGTGATCGTCTTCCGGAAAAGTTACGTTACCTGGCTGATGCTCCGCAGGCCGATACCGAAGGGAATAGATCGGTAGTGCGCTTTAGCCGTAAAACCAAACAGCAGTATGTTTCCTCTGAGAAAGAGGGGAAAGCGACTGGCTGGTCAGCCTTCTTCGTTGAAGGTAAATGGGTCGAAGGTAAAAAATAGTCCGCTACCCTTGATGTAACAAACCGGAGATAAAATCTCCGGTTGAATAAGATGGTCACCTCACCCTGTCAGCGGTACGCTGACAGGGTGTTTTACTTTGGAGGGAACCATCATGCAAAACGTGACACTTATTGGTCTCTATCTCGGTAAACATTCTTTTTACGTCCACTGGCAGGACTGGCGAGGCAAGGCTCTGTTACGCCCAGAGCAGAAGGCCAGCAGACGATGAGTGCTCTGCGCCGGATCAGAGATCCTCTGATACGACAACCCGTCAAGACCCCCAATCAGAAATCAGAAGCATGCCTTTTTACTGCTGTGCGGTATGACCGTGCTACGGCAGCCTGGTTTCGCTCCCGTCTCCTACTTGAGTGTTCTATATAACCTGTTTATCATTATCTTATTGCATATATGCAAATTGGCTATATATTGATATATACCCGTTATACATCTTGATGTTAAAAATAAGACAGCTTGAAACCTGACGGAGATAATTCACGATGCGGCTCTATCGCCCATCGTTATGGTAAGTATTTTTGACTCTGGATGCCCAATCATGAAACTACAGCAGCTTCGTTATATTGTTGAAGTCGTCAATCACAACCTGAATGTGTCTTCGACGGCAGAAGGGCTTTATACCTCTCAACCAGGTATCAGTAAGCAAGTGCGTATGCTGGAAGATGAGTTGGGGATCCAGATTTTTACCCGCAGTGGTAAGCACCTGACCCAAGTGACGCCTGCCGGCGTGGAAATTATCCGTATTGCGCGTGAAATCCTCTCGAAAGTAGAGGCGATTAAATCTGTTGCCGGGGAACATACCTGGCCTGATAAAGGCTTGCTGTACATTGCCACTACGCATACTCAGGCGCGTTATGCTCTGCCGGGCGTGATTAAGGGCTTTATTGAGCGTTATCCACGTGTCTCTTTGCATATGCATCAGGGTTCACCGACCCAGATAGCCGAAGCGGTCTCAAAAGGTAACGCAGATTTTGCCATCGCAACAGAGGCCCTGCACCTGTATGGCGATTTAGTGATGCTGCCGTGCTATCACTGGAATCGCTCGATTGTTGTCACTCCCGATCATCCACTGGCGTCTAAAAGCTCGGTGAGTATCGAAGAGCTGGCTCAGTATCCACTGGTGACCTATACCTTTGGCTTTACTGGCCGCTCAGAACTGGATACCGCTTTTAATCTTGCCGGACTGACACCGCGTATTGTCTTTACTGCTACGGATGCTGATGTGATTAAAACTTACGTTCGTCTTGGTCTGGGGGTGGGTGTGATTGCCAGCATGGCGGTTGATCCTGTCACTGATCCTGATTTAGTTCGTATCGAAACTCAGGGGATCTTTAGCCACAGCACCACCAAGATTGGCTTCAGACGCAGTACTTTCCTGCGCAGCTATATGTATGACTTTATCCAGCGTTTTGCGCCGCATTTAACGCGCGATGTGGTCGATACCGCAGTGGCATTACGGTCAAATGAAGATATTGAAGAGATGTTTAAAGATATCAAGCTGCCGGAAAGATAATCCATCAGGGTATCTTTTAATTGATAAAGATACCCGCATTTTTATCTGTTGTTGCTATTAAATCTGTCGGTTTATTCGTGTCTGTTCCTCCGGATTTTCCTCTTATATTCTGATATCTAATCCTTTTTTCTCCTCCGATTGGTCTTGCCGTCGGCGAGCTAGATATATCCTAAACTGACCATTTTTCGGTCACAGCCATCAGCTTGTGTTATCTTTACTGGAGACCCTGCAATTATTCTGGGTAATGCAATCCCTGATTTTTACGAAGGAGGAGCTATGTCGTCAACACTGAGGAACACCAGTAAAAATAATCTAAAAGTCGAAGATAAGACTTACCATTTCTACAGTCTGGCCCTTGCTGCCAGCCAACTTGGCGATATTCATCGCCTGCCTAAATCGCTCAAAGTTTTATTAGAAAACCTGATTCGCTGGCAGGATGAAGACTCTGTCACCCAAGAAGATATTCAGGCTTTTGCAAACTGGCTTGATAATGCCCACATAGAGCGAGAAATTGCCTATCGCCCGGCCCGAGTCTTGATGCAGGATTTTACCGGTGTCCCGGCTGTGGTTGACCTTGCTGCCATGCGTGAAGCGGTCAGCCGATTAGGAGGCGATGTTACCCGGGTCAATCCATTAACCCCGGTTGACCTGGTCATTGACCACTCTGTGACGGTCGATAATTTTGGCACCCCAGAAGCCTTTGACCAAAACGTCAACCTGGAGATGTCGCGTAACCACGAACGTTATATTTTTTTACGCTGGGGCCAGCAAGCCTTTAATCATTTCAGCGTCGTCCCGCCGGGTACCGGTATCTGTCATCAGGTCAACCTCGAGTATCTGGGCAAAGCGGTCTGGAGTGAACAGCAGGGTGATGAGTGGGTCGCTTATCCCGATACCTTGGTCGGTACTGACTCCCACACTACAATGATCAATGCGTTAGGGGTATTAGGCTGGGGTGTAGGTGGAATTGAAGCCGAGGCAGCGATGCTGGGTCAGCCGATATCGATGCTCATTCCGGATGTTGTCGGTTTTAAACTTGAGGGTAAATTGCATGAAGGTATCACGGCAACAGACCTGGTACTGACCGTGACCCAGATGCTGCGTCAGCATGGCGTGGTGGGCAAGTTTGTCGAATTCTACGGTGACGGGCTGGATTCACTGCCACTGGCAGATCGCGCCACTATTGCGAATATGGCCCCAGAATACGGGGCGACCTGTGGCTTCTTTCCGGTCGACAGTATCACGCTTGACTACATGCGACTGAGTGGCCGTAGTGACCACCAGATAGCCTTAGTTGAAGCCTACTCTAAAGAACAGGGACTTTGGCGCCATACCGGAGATGAGCCGGTGTTCACTAGCACTCTGCAATTAAATATGCAGGATGTTGAGACAAGTCTGGCCGGCCCGAAACGGCCACAGGATCGCGTGCCGCTGAGTGCTGTTCCGAGCGCATTCGCCGCGAGCAAGGATCTTGAAATCAATACTCGCACCCAGGCTCAGGGGACTGAGTCGGCTGGCAAGGCAGATAAACTTGCTGATGGTGCTGTTGTGATTGCTGCCATTACCTCTTGCACCAATACTTCAAATCCAGGGGTGATGATGGCCGCTGGCTTACTGGCGAAAAAAGCAGTGCAAGCAGGATTAATCGCCAAACCTTGGGTTAAGGGGTCTCTGGCTCCAGGGTCAAAAGTCGTTTCCGATTATCTGGATAAAACCGGGTTGACCCAGTATCTTGACCAGCTGGGCTTTAACTTAGTGGGTTACGGCTGTACCACCTGTATTGGTAATTCTGGTCCATTAGCGGAAGAGATTGAACAGGAAATTAAAGATCAGTCTTTGACCGTTGCCGCGGTACTTTCAGGTAACCGTAACTTTGAAGGACGTATTCACCCCCTGGTCAAAACTAACTGGCTGGCCTCACCGCCACTGGTTGTGGCTTATGCCCTGGCCGGGAATATGCGCGTAGACTTAACCCATGACCCATTAGGCCATGACCGAAATGGCAACGCTATTTACTTGAAAGATATCTGGCCTGACAGTAAAGAAATCGCTCAAGCGGTGGCTCAGGTTTCGACTTCAATGTTTGACCGGGAGTATAGCGAAGTCTTTGCCGGTACTAAGGCGTGGCGCAGTATTGTCGTAGAACCCTCGAAAACCTATCACTGGCAGAATGAGTCCACCTACATACGACAGTCGCCATTTTTTGACTTGATGGAAGCCAAACCTGAAGCGCTGGTAGATATTCAAGGGGCGAGGGTGCTGGCGATGCTCGGTGATTCGGTGACCACTGACCATATTTCTCCCGCAGGGAGTATTAAGCTCGATAGTCCGGCCGGACGTTATCTACAGCAGCACGGTATTGTTGAGACGGATTTTAACTCCTACGGGTCGCGACGCGGTAACTATGAAGTCATGATGCGCGGTACTTTTGCCAATATTCGTATTCGCAATGAAATGGTGCCGGGTATCGAAGGCGGTATGACGCGTCTGCTACCAGGGACTCAGGTGATGTCGATTTATGATGCAGCGATGCATTATAAACAACAAGGTCTGCCGCTGGCGGTGATTGCAGGTAAAGAGTATGGTTCAGGGTCGAGTCGTGACTGGGCGGCTAAAGGGCCAAATCTGCTCGGTGTCCGTGTGGTAATTGCGGAGTCATTTGAACGTATTCACCGTTCTAACCTGATAGGAATGGGGATCTTGCCTCTCGAGTTCCCGGTGGGTGTCACGCGTAAAACCTTGGGCCTGACAGGCGAAGAACAGATAGATGTCCTGTCGCTTAACAGCCTGAAGGCTGGCGCGGATATCCCGGTGATACTGACGCTGACTGATGGCAGTAAACAAACACTGGTCTGCCGTTGCCGTATTGATACTGGGAATGAGTTAACCTATTTCCGTCATGGTGGCATTTTGCAGTATGTGATCCGGAATATGCTGAAATAAAATCATATACCCAGCGTCATTTGGGGTCTCCTGGTGATGAGCATAGAAAGATTATGAGATTGGGCAGGGTTTGCGAAAGCAATAGTCAGGCAACGTGAAGTACGAAGGGTATAAATGGCCATTTCAGAGAACTAACCCCGGGTGTCAGACATCTGGTGTTGGTTCTCTGCACATTAAAAATGAAAGATCCCTTCTCGATAAATATGGGACCTTACCACCGACGGGTAAAGAGGGGAGACTCCCTCTTTACTGTTAACCAATTTATCCCAACAGACGTTATACTTTGCCTAACAGGTGTCCCATTTTCTCTGCTTTAGTATCCAGATAATGTTCGTTTTTTGGGTTACGACCGACAATCAAAGGAACACGTTCGACGATATTAATTCCGGCCTCACTCAGGATAGCGACCTTCTTCGGATTATTGGTCAGAAGACGAACACCATCGATATTGAGTAATTTGAATATATCAGCGCAGAGCGTAAAATCCCGCTCATCGGCAGCGAAACCCAGCTGATGATTTGCTTCCACGGTATCATAGCCCTTATCTTGCAAAGCATAAGCGCGAATTTTATTTAATAGACCAATATTACGACCTTCCTGGCGGTGATACAGCAGCACACCCTGACCTTCCTCAGCAATTTGCGTCAGTGCAGCTTCCAGCTGAAAGCCGCAGTCACAACGCAAACTGAATAGGGCATCACCGGTTAAACATTCTGAATGGATACGCGCCAGTACGGCACTGTTCCCAGTAATATCACCATACACCAGGGCTACGTGATCTTTGCCGGTTGCCAGTTCTTCGAAACCCACCATCAGGAAATCTCCCCATGGTGTTGGCAGTTTGGCTTCTGCCACCCGTTTAAGTTGCATGTGATTCTCCAGGTACTTGATTTGGCATAAGGATAAGCCAGACAGCGAATGCAGTATAACGGGCTATTTTGCCACAACACGGCACCGTACGTCTCAATTCTTGATGAGTACACTATTTTCTCTGACCTGAATAAAATCCCTTTACCGATCTGTGCAGTTTTCAACAGTTAGCTATTTTTTAGCTTAACGTCTGCAAGCAACAATGATTTTACAACTATCAGGAATTTATGGGGCTGAATCAGTGATTGTGAGGGCAGAACAACATCTTTTTTGTCAGGGATGTTATGCTACGACAAGAGGATGTTCGTCAGGAGGCCAGTTAACCCGACAGGTATGGCAGATTGAACATCAGAGCAAGGGTTGAACTTCTCTTTTTAATCCCCATTTTAACAGACCAGGCTCAGGTAATGGATTTCGTGATATCACCCTGTAAGTGCTATTATCAGGTAGTATCTGGATATTGCCGTTTCCCTTTCACACATAACGGGACGTAATGTGAAGTATTTACTTATTTTCTTATTAGTGCTCGCCATCTTTGTGATTTCAATTACGCTGGGTGCACAAAACGATCAGGTGGTTAATTTTAATTTCCTGATAGTGAAGGGCGAGTATCGAGTCTCGACACTACTGGCGACACTATTTGCTGCCGGGTTTGTCCTTGGATGGCTGATTTGCAGTCTGTTCTGGTTACGTGTTCGTTTATCTCTGGTACGGACTGCGCGGAAAGTTAAACGCCTGGAACAACAGGTTGTATCTTTATCAGATACAGCGAGTGCGCCGGTTGTGAAGGAATAAACCGCTATGTTGGAACTGTTGTTTTTGTTGTTACCTGTTGCGGCTGCTTATGGCTGGTATATGGGGCGTCGAAGCGCGCAGCAAGATAAGCAACAGGAGGCCAGCCGTCTGTCACGTGACTATGTCACAGGCGTAAACTTCTTACTTTCAAACCAGCAAGATAAAGCGGTAGACCTGTTTCTGGAAATGCTGAAAGAGGATACCGGGACTGTTGAAGCTCATCTGACCTTAGGTAACTTGTTTCGTCAGCGCGGAGAAGTGGACCGAGCCATTCGTATTCACCAGACCTTGATGGAAAGTGCTTCTTTAAATTATGACCAGCGGTTACTGGCCGTTCAGCAACTGGGTCGTGATTATATGGCGGCAGGCTTATACGATAGAGCTGAGGATATGTTCAGTCAGCTGATTGATGAAACTGACTATCGCATCAGTGCGTTACAACAGCTCCTGCAAATCCATCAGGCCACCAGTGACTGGCAGAAAGCCATTGATGTAGCTGAAAAGCTGGTCAAATTTGGTAAAGATGTGCAGCGGACAGAAATTGCTCACTTTTATTGTGAGCTGGCACTCCTGAGTATGGGGAGTGACTCACTTGATAAAGGCCTGGCCTTACTCAAAAAAGGGGCCGCTGCGGATAAAAATTGTGCCAGAGTCTCCATCATGGTGGGGCGTATTTTTATTGAGAAGGGCGAATATGCCCGCGCTGCTGAGACCTTAACTCGCGTGATAGAGCAAGATAGCGAATTAGTCAGCGAAACGCTGGATATGCTACAAACCTGCTATCGTGAGTTGGATAAAGCAGAGGAGTGGCTGAATTTTCTGCGTCGTTGTGTAGAAGAAAATGTCGGTGCCAGTGCGGAACTGATGCTAGCCGAGGTTTTACAGCAGAAAGATGGCGCCGAGACAGCTCAGCTTTATATCAATCGTCAGCTACAACGGCATCCGACTATGCGGGTATTTCATCGACTGATGGACTACCATCTGCACGAAGCGGAAGAAGGACGAGCCAAAGAAAGCTTAATGATCCTGCGTAATATGGTCGGTGAGCAAATCCGCACCAAACCCCGTTATCGCTGCCAGAAATGTGGTTTCACGGCTTTTAGTCTTTATTGGCACTGTCCGTCCTGCCGGGCCTGGTCAACCGTTAAACCTATTCGCGGACTTGATGGCCAGTAACTTTATAGCCCAGCAAAGGTTATCTTATTACGCTCACATTAGTTACAACATACTAATGGTTTTTTAATGCCTCACCTCAACCACAGAGTCGTCGTTTCATTCTTGGTCTGGCAGGTTGAAGAATAGAACAGGAAGATAATGCGGTAGGTGAGTCGATTTTTAGCCTGTGTTGACCAATAATATTGAGGTTAAACCGCAAGGCTGCTGTCAATTTTTCAGACTGGCGCGTAGAATGCATGCCGTTTAACTTTCCGCGCCTGTCGGTGCCAAACAATCAGAAGGCTCTGCTATGAATTCAATTGCTTACTCCTCCCGTGTTGTCACTGATTCACCTATTGTGGTTGCGCTGGATTATGATAGTCGTGATAAAGCATTAGCATTTGTTGATCGCATAGACTCTCGTGATTGTCGTCTGAAAGTCGGTAAAGAATTATTCACTCTGGCAGGGCCTGACTTAGTTCGTGACTTACAACAGCGTGGTTTTGACGTGTTCCTGGATTTGAAATTCCATGATATCCCCAATACTACAGCAAAGGCTGTTGCGGCAGCGGCTGAACTGGGAGTATGGATGGTTAACGTCCATGCCAGCGGTGGTAAGCGTATGATGACTGCTGCCCGTGAGGCACTGTTGCCTTACGGCAAAGATGCCCCCTTGCTGATTGCGGTAACCGTACTGACCAGTATGGAAGCCAGTGACCTGGCTGATCTGGGAATGAACATTGCGCCTGCAGACTATGCGGCTCGTCTCGCGGCTCTGACACGTGACTGTGGCCTGGATGGGGTTGTCTGCTCAGCCCAGGAAGCGGTCCGTTTTAAACAGGAGTTGGGGCAGGATTTCAAATTAATCACTCCGGGAATTCGTCCTGAAGGTAGCGATGCCGGTGATCAACGCCGGATAATGACACCGTTGCAAGCACAGCAAGCGGGCGTTGATTATATGGTGATTGGTCGTCCGATAACTCAGTCAGCTAACCCGGCACAAACTCTGCAAGATATTCGCGCATCCCTGAAACTGGAGGCACTATGAGTCAGGATAACCGTCTGGTTTACTCTACTGAAACGGGACGTATCGATGAGCCAAAAGTGACGGTACAGCGTCCGAAAGGTGACGGTATCGTGCGTATTCAAAAACAAACCAGTGGCAGAAAAGGGAAGGGTGTTTGTCTCATTAGCGGTATTGATGCTGATGATGCAACACTTGCCAGTCTTGCCGCAGAGTTAAAAAAGAAATGTGGTTGTGGCGGGGCGGTGAAAGACGGCATCATTGAAATTCAGGGTGACAAGAGAGACCTGCTTAAGACCTTGCTGGAAGCTAAAGGAATGAAAGTCAAACTGGCTGGCGGCTAAATATGGCTGATGCAAGTAGGGTCTCTTGCTTGCATCCTTTGATCCGTACCGGAGTCATCAAAACGGATGAAAGTGGGGGAAGGGGGGGGGCCTCGTTTTTACTGGCTCTATCCTTTCATTCTCAAAGCTGATGCATGGGATTGCTCAACGGATTGAACACATGACCTTCATTCTTTTATCCTAACAGGGGTTCTACGCCGGAACCGCCGAAATTTCCGTTACCCCAGTTTCAGCCCAGCAACCAGTGCATCCAGGTCCATGATTTCATTGCTACTATGAAAGGTGTAATGCCCGTTCAACAAAATGTGCTGCCAGGCCACCGGGGATTTTGGAGACTGCGGCGCGTAGCTGGTGATAAGATTCAATCCGGTTCTGGGAGCGGCGGATATTGCGTTCCAGTTGCGGATCGCGCAGATACTTCAGTGTGTAAATGCTACGAACCAGCCGGTCATATTCAAATATCGCCTGTCTTGTCGGGTTGGTTGTTGTGTGCGTACATAGCTTGCGCATCAGCGTTCCCTGCGTCATCTCCTTCAGTCCCAGCGTGGCGACAATACGATCGAGATTGCTTTTTTCACGGATGATAAGATCCTGATTAATCCGCCCAACTGGCTGAATCAGACATTTTTTATAGGCCGATGGCTCCCTGGTACAATATAGCTCCTTCAACTGCTTGTTCAGGTCGGTGAAATGAGGTTCAAAGCGAAGCCCAAACCAGTGCAGGATCGCAAAGTTGGCTTTATTGATGCTGTGCATGTCTCCGGTAATGGCTGTAGGTTTCACTTCTGAGGTGTTATGGTACCAGATATCAAAGACATGGTGGCCTTCATACTCGTTTGTGCCTATCAGATAACCGTTGATCGGGATGTGGTTACACAGCAGCGTGTAGGCCACCATGCCTTTACCGCGGCCAAAATATTTACGTGAATATCTGGCCTTTACCGTTGGCCGCTCAACGCCAAATTTTTGCCCGTCAACGGCACCATAAAGCGTCTCCGGATCAAACGAATAGAGCGGGAAAACCGGCAGGGCTTCTATGGCATCGGTGATGCAGTTATTGGCGATGAGAAGTGACGCCAGACGAAGGTACTGTTCGTACATGGTATCCAGCACATGGAGTGGAATATCGCTGGTTCGGGCCATAACATGATGGCCATGGTTCATCGCCTGAGCAACGATGACCGCCATCAGACTGTCTGCGTCGGCATATTTTTTGGCATAACGGGGCTGCAGCGGCTTCATCGCCGGGAGAAACCGGCACTGTTCGTTAACAAAATTATGGCGGGTTTATTTAAATTTTTTTCGGGATTTTCGTGCAAAATCATGAGGGCGATATTCGAAGATTTAAATTTATTATACATAAAAACCGAATGTTCACATTCGGTGTGATTTGAATAGTTAAAAAAGCTAACTTTTGTTTGTTTTTTTGAAAATAAACATTGCAAGCATGGCAACGATAAATGATGGAAGGATATCTCTAAACCAGAAAGAGGACATCTGGAACTTAACTGATGCGATGTGGATTAACTGAAAAATCAGAAAGAAAGAAATAAAAGAAATAAAAAATTTAATCATCAGTTTTTTCATCATAGAATTTTAAATTTTTTGTAAAAAGATACAATCCAGTGTATTAATACACTGGGTTTTTCATATACTACCAGTGGTTATTAGTCCCTATACCGGCACCGACAGCTGCTCCTCCTGGTCCACCAAGCTCTCCACCAATAGCACCACCAATAGATGAACCAACAGAGTGCCCAAGACCAGAGCCGCCACCATTATTGCTACCAGCACCGGAAACTACTTCTAAAAGATCATCACTGATAACTTTCATATTCGCTCCTTTACATTTGATTGCTTTAGGTAACTAACAAAGTTCATTAAAGAGTTAACTCTTCCGTAAAGATATCTGTAAATAACATCAAAGTGTAATTAAGTGAAAATATTAGTTACGATTAATCGAATTATATCTCGCAAAAAATGACGAAGTCAGAATAATTTAAATAATAACTATTTTTAAACTTGATAGATCAACTGGCTAAAGAGATTGTTGATGGTGTAATTGAGATTACGAAAGATCACTAAAAAATCACCGGACGGAAATTTCGGCGGTTCCGGCAAAGAACCCCTAACAGTAACATATATGATTGGATTGCATTCTCCAGTATTAAATAGTGGTTAGGATTGCCTTGGTTTTTGGGTTCCGGCTGGTATCACTCTGGGTGATGAGCAGCCGGCTACCGGATCTGAGTGGAAATTATATTTCCCAGGGGGACTTTTTTGGTTCGCATGATGTGGTAGAGGTATCCCGGTATACATCCAGTAATTCAGCTTTCAGGATCTCAAGGTTATTTATCGCAGAGGGATAATCTTTGGCGACCAAAATATCCAGTACGGTATCAATGCGTTTGATTAATTGTTGTGGATCAAGCGTTGACATAGCAGGTCCTGCAATAGGAATAGTGGGTGTCTCTATAATGCAAAATAAAAGCACTAAAGAGAAGCCGAGAAAGGATTTTTTTAGTTATTTTCACAATCACTTATGAATAACTGATGACCAGGCATCATAACTTTTATTTATCATAAATTGATAAAAAGCCGGGTAATTATTGCCCGGCTAAATTTATACATCAAAGAATGATTCAGGCAGCAGGTCGGGCGATAATGCTGCGTGTTTCCATGCGGACTTCAGCAATATTGACGTCAATAACATCTGTCACTTTATAAGCAACCTCACCTTTAATCTGAATGGTACCTTGTTCCTGGCTACAGACCAGCTCATCACGCACAGCATGAATAAATGGCGCAGGAATAAAGGCTGTCGCACCATTTTCAACCAGACGCACGCGTATGCCCCCGCGGCTGATATCAATAATTTCAGCACTGAAACGATGCTCGGTACCAATTTTATTGTTCAGGAAGCGGGAATATAACCAGTCGCTAACATCACGTTCAGCCATGCGATTCAGGCGACGACGGTCGGCCATTTGTACTGTAATTTCGCTTTCTGGACGCGCCGGGGTCTCACCTTTGATAATCGCTTTTAACAAACGATGGTTTACCATGTCGCTATATTTACGAATAGGGGACGTCCAGGTCGCGTAAGCTTCCAGGCCCAGACCAAAGTGCGGGCCTGGTGCAATGCTAATCTCAGCAAAAGTCTGATAACGACGAATACGACTATCGAGGAAGCTGGTTGGCTGACTATCCAGCTCACGACGAAGTTTACAGAATCCGTTGAGACTAAGCACTTCTTGCGGGTCGACCGTGATGCCATGAGTCTTTAGCATTTCAGCTAATTGCTCAGTATTTGCCGGGTCAAAACCGGTATGGACGTTATAAATACCAAAGCCGAGTTTTTCACGTAGAAAAATAGCAGCACAGATATTGGCTGCAATCATCGACTCTTCAACCATACGGTTGGCAATACGACGAGATTCAGAAATGATATCCAGTACTTCGCCTTTTTCACCGAGAATAAAGCGATAGTCAGGGCGTTCTTTAAACACTAACGCATTCTGCAGACGCCATTCATTACGCGCCAGACAAATACGGTGTAGCAGGCGAATTTGTCGGGCAATAGCCTCATCTGGCGGTGTCCAGCCCTCTTTTTCTTCCAGCCAGTCAGATACTTCGTCATAAACCAGTTTAGCTTTAGACTCTATATTTGCCGTAAAGAAATGAATATCGTCGCCGATTGCACCGTCGGTATTAATGGTCATTCGACAAGCGAGTACCGGACGGATCACATGAGGTCGTAGTGAGCAGAGATCGTCCGATAGCTCACGTGGCAGCATGGGAATATTAAAGCCGGGCAGGTAGTTGGTGAAGGCACGTACCCGGGCAATATTGTCCAGGTGGCTACCTTCCGCTATCCATGCAGTGGGGTCAGCAATGGCAATGGTAAGTTGCAGGCGGCCATCATCCAGTGCCTGGGCATGGAGCGCATCATCCATATCTTCAGTGCAGGCATTGTCGATGGTGACAAAATCCAGGGCAGTGAGATCTTCGCGCGTCAGACCATCGTCCAGCATTTCTGTTGCAATGCCGTCAGGTGCCACTCTTTCGAGGCGGTGACGTGACAGTGTCACCCACCATGGTGCTAAATGGTCATCACCAAAGGTGATGTACTCTGTCAGTTCAGCATAAAAACCACGGTCACCCTTAAGAGGATGGCGACACATCTCTGCTACAGCCCAATCCCCATGCTGGAAATCATGCGTTACAGAGCGTTCAGCACGGCAAGGGATCGCATCCTTTAATAAAGGATGGTCTGGCACAATTGACAGACGGTCATCTTTCTTCTGAATTCGGCCAACAAAACGCGACAGAAAAGGCTCAATGAGCGTTTCCGGTTCGGCAGATTCGCGATCTTTATCCGTATTAATAACAGCGCTAATCCTGTCACCGTGCATGACTTTTTTCATCTGCGGTGGCGGAATAAAGTAACTTTTATTAGCATCAACTTCCAGGAAGCCAAAGCCTTTTTCGGTACCTTTTACCACACCTTCAGCACGTGGAGTCTTTGCGTGTAGTTGCTGTTTTAGCTGCGCGAGCAGCGGGTTATCCTGAAGCATATTATTTAGTTTTCGTGGACAAAAGAGCGGTTGACAGTTTTACGCGAAACCGTACCTTGCGGCAAGCGATGATTACCTTATACGGGTAAGGTTTTTGGTTCATTGTGGGCATGACCAAGTCCAGTTTTTAGTCTGTTCAACCATCCTACCAACCCAGAGCTAACCAAAAGTCTTATCGCCTGTTGTTCCGTAAAGCCTTGTTCAAAGAGTGGCGTGAGTTGCGCGTAACTAAATTTATCCGGTGTGCGAGTCAGCACTCCGATAGCTTGAATAATAGCGCATTCACGCGGATGGTGATGGCACCATGCCTGTAAAGCGCGCTCGCCATTACAAAGCGCATCCGGCAGTCCTCGTTCACCTTGCCAGAGAGCGGCAGCATCGCTAAAACAAGACGGGCTGCCATTAATGCGTGAAACCAGCATGATGACCAGTAAATCCTCATTTGACAATCTCTCTGTGTCTGGCAGAAGCAGGTGAATCAGTTGTGTGAGGCCATGCAGAGTGAATGCATCAGATGCCAGCAAATTGGCTAAGTCATAGAGGAAGGGTGAAGACTGGCCTTGTTCCAGGGCCTGAACTTGTTCGCCACTGGCAAAGCGGCGTTCAAGTGGGATCAGATTAGGTCGCCAGCTTACTGTACGATGCCTGAACTGCTCTGTTTCAGCATCTTGTTGTCCGGTAAGCCCTGGAATCTGACGTACTGGCAGGCGGCCAAGAGCCTGTAATACCGCGAGGGTCCGAGCCTGAAAACCAATAAAGCCAATTAACTGACAGAAGGTGACAATATCTTCAACGGATAAGCCACATTCAGCGAGCTGCGTGAGTGAACGGTCGTTGATGCTAGTGGGTTGACTGGCTAATTGCCGAGAAAACTGGGTAATTTGAGTCAGACGCCGATTCGTTTCACGGGATGAGTCTCTACAGGATTCTGGAGCAAGGCGGGCGGCATAATGGTTACACAGCCGTTGTACACCGAAAACCTGTGCAACAGTCAGCGCAGTGCTTAAGCGTTCATAGTGGCTTAAGGTCGTTAGTTGGTTGGTTTCTACCTGGTCTGGTAGCAGTATGTTAGACAGATTGCGGGCAACAGCCAGCCAGGAGTCTTCGGTAGCAAGGCTCCTCTCAGACAGGTTAAAATCAAGTAAAAAATGATCGCCAACCTGGACGGCTTCTGACACTAAAGGTTGGAAATTGGTCAGGGTCGGGCTTGACTGCGTTTCATGATACCACTGGCTTTTACCTGCAAAGCTTCGTTGTTCCATGAGTTTTCCTTGGTCAACAGTTTATCAAACCCAAAAATTGGGTCTGGATTCATGTTTAATCCTGACGCAAGGTTAGCATCAGACCAAAGAATGATAGGTGATAATAAATATCAGAAAGATATATAGCCCGAGGAATAACCAAGAGGAAATAAGATCTGCAAAGCGTGGATGACAATGAGACGACCCGAAGCTCGTCTCATCAGAAATCAAAAATTAATCTTTCAATTCCAGTTCATTCATCGCTGCGATGCTAAAGCCACCGTCAACATGAATGACTTCACCAGAGATACCGGCAGATAAGTCAGAACACAGGAATGCAGCAGAGTTACCCACATCTTCAGTGGTGACAGTACGACGAATAGGGGTAACAGCTTCACAGTGAGCCAGCATCTTACGGAAATCTTTGATACCTGATGCTGCCAGAGTACGGATTGGACCCGCAGAGATGGCGTTAACACGCACGCCTTCAGGACCCATTGCGTTTGCCATATAACGAACGTTAGCTTCCAGTGAAGCTTTAGCCAGACCCATCACGTTATAGTTAGGAATAGCACGTTCCGCACCTAAATAGGACAGAGTCAGCAGGGCGGAACCTGGATTTAACATTTCACGGCAGACTTTGGCCATAGCAACAAAACTGTAGGCACTGATATCGTGAGCAATTTTAAAGCCTTCGCGGGTTACCGCATTGACATAATCGCCGTCCAGCTGATCGGCTGGTGCAAAACCGATAGAGTGAACAAAACCATCAAATTTCGGCCAGCTTTTTGCCAGTTCGGTAAACAATGCTTCAATGCTCGCATCTTCTGCCACGTCACAAGGAAGTACTAAGTTTGAACCCAGATCAGCAGCAAAACCTTCAACACGGCCTTTCAGTTTTTCATTTTGATAGGTAAACGCCAGTTCAGCACCTTCACGATGCATAGCCTGAGCGATACCATAGGCAATGGAGAGTTTACTGGCTACGCCAGTAATAAGAATGCGTTTACCGGTCAGAAAACCCATAGCGATAATCCTTAATTGTCATTATTGTTTGCGGCCCGTGGATTGAAAGATGTCCCGGCCAGCGTTAAAACGGCGGCAATTCTAACATGACTTAGCGTCAAACGTTAATCCGACCACTTCCCCCGTCATAATTCAAGCTGCAGGTGCGTTGGTTTTCCTCGCTCACCCCGGTCACTGACTGGAGTCAGCTCCCGGGGATTCGCTGCGTCACCGCCTTCCTGCAGCTCGAATTATTTAGGGGGTAACTGTCATAATTCAAGCTGCAGGTGCGTTGGTTTTCCTCGCTCACCCCGGTCACTGACTGGAGTCAGCTCCCGGGGATTCGCTGCGTCACCGCCTTCCTGCAGCTCGAATTATTTAGCGATCTCGTCGCCATGCGTCGGCTGTCAGAGCTTCACCGAAGTGGCTGTTTATCAGTCGTTTAGTCAGTTCATGTAGTGGAGAAGCAAGAACATCTGCCGTACTACCTCGTTCAACCACTTCTCCTTGATGCATCACCATTACCTGGTCGCTGATATGCTTCATCATGCCAATATGCTGAGTCACGTAAATATACGAAATACCGTGCTTTTCCTGCAATTCGAGCATCAGGTTAATCAGCTGGGAGCGCATCGACATATCCAGTGATGCCAGGGCTTCATCGGCAATCATCACCTGAGGACGTAAAATTAGCGCTCTGGCGAGCCCCAGGCGTTGTTTCTGTCCGGGAGCCAGCATATGGGGATAGTAACTGGTGTGATCCGGCAGCAATCCCACCATCCGCAAAGTCTCAAGAATATGCTGCTGACGCTCCTCTTGCTGCCACTCGGTATTCAGCCGCAGAGGAAAATCGAGGATCTGCGAAATACGCTGCCGCGGATTAAGCGATGTACTGGGATCCTGGAATATCATCCTGATGCGCTGGCTGCGATAGGCATAATCGCCAAAGTGAAGCGGGTGATCATCAATGATGATTTCCCCGTTAGTGGGTTCAATCATTCCCGCCAGCATTTTAGCGAGGGTTGATTTTCCGGAGCCGTTTTCACCAATAATCGCGAGGGTTTGCTTCTCACGAAGAGTGAAGCTGAGAGGCTTAACGGCTTCCAGTTGCTGACGCTTAAACAGTCCGTTCCGATAACGAAAAGTTTTACTTAAATTACGGACTTCCAGCAGGGTGTTGAGCATCAGTTGCTTTCCCTGTTGAGTGGAAAATGGCAGGCATAGGAATGATTTTTTGTCCCTTCAAGCCAAGGGACTTCAATGCATTCTCGTTGTGCATAAGGACAGCGAGGGCCCAGTCGACAACCCATAGGCAGTTGTTCCAGCACAGGTATTGCGCCAGGTAACGTATTTAGTCGACTCTTATGTGGCATCGGGCTGCCAAAGTCAGGGATCGCCCGGATAAGAGCTTGGGTATAAGGGTGATGAGGTAGGGTGATCAGTTCCTCGCTGGTCGCACTTTCGACCGTCTGCCCGCAATACATCACATTAATTTTATCTGCCCACTTACTGAGCATCTGTAAGTCATGACTTATCAGTAAAATGGTGGTGTTATTGTTCTGATTTAACCGGGTCAGCAGACGGAATATTTGCGATTGCGTCGTTGGCTCCATCGCGTTGGTCGGTTCATCAGCAATTAATAACCGCGGTCGATTGGCCAGCGCGATGGCAATCATTACTTTCTGACATTCACCTTCTGTCAGTTCATAAGGATAGCTGCGCATAATATTCTGGTGATCTTTAATGCCTACCCGATGTAGCAACTCAATGGCACGACGAGTCCGCCAGCCTAAGCGCTGCCACCAGTGGCCTTTATAGGTCCAGCCGGGAATATTTTGTATCAGCTGACGACCGATTCGCTCTGAAGGATCGAGACAGGATTGCGGCTCCTGAAAAATCATGGAAACGTTATAACCCATTAAGCGACGACGCTGGCTTGTGGAGAGCCTTAACAAGTCAATATCATCAAAGCGCATACGGTCAGCAGTAGCCCGCCAGTTATCACGGGTGATACCGCAAATGGCTTTGGCTATCAGACTTTTTCCTGAACCAGACTCACCCACCAGACCGCGAATTTCGCCTTCATTTAGTGTCATGCTTACGCGGTCGACTGCTTTGACCCAGCCGTCTGCGGTCATAAACTCAATCGTCAGATTACGGATATCAAGCAGCGGCATTATTGTACCCCGGCATCAATAGCACGGCGCAGACCATCACCGAGTAAGTTGACCAACAGAACGCTCACCATAATCGCAGCACCCGGTAACATTACGGTCCAAGGGGCGACATAAATGAGCTCCAGCGAGTCACCCAGCATACTCCCCCATTCAGTGGAAGGAAACTGCGCTCCCAAGTCGAGGAACCCTAAAGCGGCAATATCCAGAATAGCGATGGATAAGGTGCGGGTTATCTCTGTGACCAGCGTGGCAGAGGTATTAGGCATGACGGCGAAGCGCAACAGATTAAGCGTGGATGCGCCATCCAACCGGGCGGCAATAACATACTCTTTTTCCAGTTCGTCATGTACTGCACTGTAGACTGAACGCACCATTCGCGGTAATAACGCCAGCCAGACGGCAAACATAGCATGGCTCAGACTGGGGCCAACAAACGCCACGACAATAATCGCCAGTAATAGAGAAGGAATAAATAATAAGGTATCGAGAATATGGTTCAGAACCACAGAGCGCAGGCCTCGGGTTGCCCCAGCAATCACCCCGAGAATAATGCCGCAGACAGTTGCCGCCAGAGTAATGATCAGCGCGCCACCCACGGTAGGCGTTGCCCCGGATAATAAGCGGCTCAGCACATCACGACCTAAATCATCAGTGCCGAGAAAGAAAGAGATCTCCCCATAACGTGACCAGGAGGGGGGAAGTAACTGAAAACCTAAAAACTGTTGGTCTATCTGATAAGGAGAAAAAACCCCTCCAAACAGGCACAGTAACAGCAATATGCTGCAACCATACAGCCCAATCATTGCGGTAGTATCACCATGGAATTTCTTCCAGGTCAGGTCCAGTGTGCTGGGTGTGCGCTTTTCCCGATAAACGCTATCATATGGCATAAGTACCTGATTTATTTGTGTTTGTAATTTCTATCGCTTTTTTGCTCGACAGGCAAGAATGAATGGATGCCTTTCATACCTGTTTCATTTGCTCTTAAAGCCCAAGTCAGTCTGTCAGTGACACTCTGATTATAGGGGGCTGGCGACATTGTAGCTATCCATAGTCCTGACATGCAACCCATGGCGACTTTGTGCCGTCTGTTACTCAGAAATTGATGAAGGAAACTGTTTATTGTTAATCAATTTCAACAGGAAATGATAAATCGGACAGGCATTATGCCAGCATGGTGTCACGGGTCTTTATGCTGATGTGGCTACCAATGTATTGTTGATTAATATATGAACATAAAAAATCAGCAGCCCCTGAAAATTAGCAGCGGAAAATATAACAAATAACTTTTCAGTTAAATAAAATAACCTTATCTGATCATCTTGTTATTAAAGGGAAGAATGTCAGGTGAAAGTTAAAGGCGGCGGATGTTTAAATAAAACAGAGTCTGGAAGATATATAGCGGAATTGACTCAGCTACTCAGCTACTCAGCTACTCAGCTACTCAGCTAATTAGGGATAAGATATGAATAATGGATTTCCAGGCAGTTTCACGCCGGCGGGCAATAATATGGGGTTAACTTGTCAGCCTAATTTCAATGGTCCGCAACCGGGTCATTGTGTGTTACATTATGTGGATAAAACATCGGGCGCTCGTTTTAGCCATCATGTATCCGCTATACAAAACAGAGCGATGGATACGCCGAGGTTACCTCAAAAAATACGGGTTGATCAAAACGAACTCAATAAGAGTTTAATTACATTAAATAAAAATATAGAACGTTTAAATATATCACTTCCTTCTCTTTCTAATAAGAAAAATGAACTGCAAAAACAACTAACCCAGGCACAGTCATTATTAAGTAAGGTACTGGCGGAGCAATGTGCGGCGAAGAAAGAGACAGCGGAAAAAATATCCATAGCCAATGAAAAGGAAAAGTATTTTATTAAGAAATGGGCTTATAAAGCAATCATGGATACGTGCCATACCGTTAAAGATCGAATTAGAGATGGGGATATGGTTTATAGTACTATCGCCCAAAGCCAGCATCAGTGGCAGGACTGGGTCGATTTTAGAACTAAATTAATCCAGAAAGAAAATGCAGTAAAGCGATTAGATGATGTTAATTTAAACGTTAATGATATTCGAAAATATATTGATAAAATCACTCTCGAAATTGAAAGAATTGACGCTAAAACACCCGTACCCGTAGCGAAGCCTACTGCAACAGCTGCGGCGCCCGCGGTAAAGTCTGCTGCTAATCCCCCAGTCCAAAAGAGCGATAATTTATCCCTATCCAACCTTGTCGGGCATAACTTCCTGAGCCATGAACAGCAGGCTCAGAAAAGTAAAGAGCTGGCTGAATGTCAGACCGCTCTGTGCAAAATTGGCAAAGAGGCGAAATGGGCAATCACCGACCTGGCTCTGTCACAGGCCAGTACCCCTGAGCGTCTGGCGGGGTATATGGCCCCGAAAGGGGTTCCTGATACCTATAAAGCCGCCAGACTTGCCAACCAGTAGGCACTGAAAAACGCCCTGTTTATGAGAATACCTCCCCTGGAAAACCCCTTCCTTGGTAAAGCACGTTCACTGCAAGATAAGTATGCTCCTGCACACACCGGGAACCCGCAGTTTGTAGTGGATCAGTAATTCCGGACACTTCGATATCCTGTTAATGTAAAAACAGTGAGTATGAGGTGAGGCATGATAAAAACTCGTCGGACTAAACGCACTTTTTCCCCGGAGTTCAAACTCGAAACTGTCGAGCAGGGGGTTAAATACCAGCGCGATGCCAGGGAAGTCACACAAGCACTCGAACTTGATCCTGATCATTTGCGTAAATGGATACGGCTGTATAAGCAAGAACTTCAGGGAATGGCACCCGTTGGGAATGCTATTACACCTGAACAACTCGAAACTCAGCAGCTTAAAACGCAGATAAAGCGTCTTGAAATGGAAAAAGAAATACTAAAGCAGGCGGCCGTGCTGATGAGCGAGTTCCCGGAAAGCTATCGCGCTAATCACACGGCTGAAAGCAAAGTGGCCAGTGCGGGTTCTTTGTCATTTATTCGGTGTTCACTGCAGCGTTTATTACGCGAAGGTGAAGCGCCCCGTTCATGTACAAAGAATTGAATTGCGAAGCCAAGTGAGGGTATGCCATGCGCTCAGTCGTGGTGTTGCAGGTAGTCGGGCAATCAGCCAGATGCTGCGCCAGGGTGGCGTTAATGCAGGGCGGTGACTGGTACGATGGCTGATGCAGGAATGTGGACTGATAAGTCGTCAACCCGTTAAGCATCGCTATAGGGCAAACGAAGACAACAGCTCGGCATTACCGAACTTATTGAACCGGCAGTTTAACCCGACCACACCAAACCGTGTTTGGTGTGGTGACATCAGTTTTATTCGCTTGCAGGGCACATGGTGCTATCTCGCGCTTGTCGTTGATTTATATTCGCGCCGGATCGTCGGTTCAGCACTCGCATTAACCGCTGATGCTGAACTGGTGTACAGGGCTTTGCGTAATACGCTAGAAACACGACCGCGTGATGGTTGCTTGCTGTTTCATTCCGATCAAGACGTTCAATATAAAAGTAATAAATACAGAAAGTTACTCTGGCGTTATGGAATTATGCAAAGTATGAGTCGCAGAGGAAATTGCTTGGATAACTCACCGATGGAAAGAGTTTTTCGTAGCCTTAAAAGTGAATGGCTTCCGAAAGGCGGTTATGTTGATTTTAGCCATGCAGTACGCGATATAAATCAATGGATAAATGGTTATTACAATGTTTGCCGCCCACATACGAACAATGGTGGTATATCGCCTTGCTTGCATGAAGAAAAGTGGAAACAGGCTATCTCGGTGTCCTGATTTTGTGATCCACTACACGCTGAGTGACGTGGTAAGTACCGCGCAGGATGTGGGTTTATGCGATACGCCGAGAAATGTTCCGCTATACGGGGTTCTACGCCGGAACCGCCGAAATTTCCGTTACCCCAGTTTCAGCCCAGCAACCAGTGCATCCAGGTCCATGATTTCATTGCTACTCGGGGGTGATTATGATGATGTTGTACGGTGGCTGGCTAACCTGGATAGTACTGTTTTTTACTTCAGTCTATGTTCTCATACGGATACTAACCTATAACCACTACAGACAACTTTCGGAAGAATCACTGGTCAGGGGGTCCCGTGCCGGGTCATATTTTATGGAAACCCTTTATGGAATAGCGACGGTCAAGATGCAGGGAATGAGCGAACGTCGAAGCAGTCACTGGTTAAATCTAGAAATCGACACAATTAATACTGATATTAAAATTACCAGACTGAACCTGCTGTTTGGTGGTATCAATACACTTATTTCAGCCTGTGATCAGATTGTTATTTTATGGCTGGGAATCAGTCTGGTAATTAATAATCAGATGACAATAGGGATGTTTGTAGCATTCGGAGTGTTCAGGGGATTATTCTCTGACCGGGTGGGTTCGCTGACAAGTTTTTTACTACAGTTACGTATGATGAGTCTGCACAATGAGCGCATCGCAGATATTACACTAAATGAACCAGAAACTTCTGCAGACTCTGTCAGGCATCCTGTAGCATTAGAGGTACATGGATTAAGTTATAACTATGACAGCCAGTCAGCAGCTATATTTAGTAATTTGGATATCAGTATCTCCCCTGGTGAGAGTGTTGCTATAATCGGCCCCTCAGAGAGTGGGAAAACAACACTGATGAAAGTATTGTGTGGGTTATTTACACCGACATCAGGTTACGTGAAGGCCAATGGGGTTGATATTCAGAAAATTGGGGTCAATAACTATCGTCAGATGATTGGCTGTATTATGCAGGATGACAAGCTTTTTTCCGGTTCAATACGGGAAAATATTTGCGGATTTATGGAACAGTGTGATGAAGACTGGATGATAGCCTGCGCGCAGGCTAGCTATATCCATGAAACCATCATGAAAATGCCTATGGGTTATGAAACATTGATAGGTGAATTAGGTGAAGGATTATCCGGAGGGCAAAAGCAGCGAATATTTATTGCTCGGGCGTTGTATCGAAAATCAGGAATTTTATTCATGGATGAAGCAACCAGCGCACTGGATAAGGACAGTGAACTTGCAGTTAATCATGCGATAAAACAGTTAAATATCACCCGGGTTATCATTGCACACCGAGAGTCAACGATAGCTTCCGCTGAACGGATTATTCGTCTTGATTAATAATGGTATAAATATGGCCAAAATAACATACAGCAATGATTATATAGAAAAGACAAAAGCAGTTTCCGGATGTTTTTCGATGTTTTTATTAATGGTCGCAATTACCTATATTCCGGCACTATTTAAAGGTTATAACGATATTATATATCGATAAATAGCGCTGCCTGTTTTATGTACAACGGAATTTATTATTCTGGTCCCTTTATACTTTTTGTTTTTTAGTAATCGTGCAGGCCTGGGAAAGGGAGTTTTTAATGTTAAAATCTTTCTATTATTATTATTATTATTATTATTATTATTATTATTATTATTATTGTTATTGTTATTGTTATTGTTATTGTTATTGTTATTGTTATTGTTATTGTTATTGTTATTGTTATTGTTATTGT
>CANRKT010000029.1 GCA_947631255.1 uncultured Enterobacteriaceae bacterium | reverse complement strand
TTAGACTGGGGCTTTACTCACCAAGTAACATGATTATACATGTTCAGCCAGCCTGATAATTAACTGTCCCGGCTCGGTAATCACCTCAACCTTCTGCCCGGTACTAAAGCCCAGCTCCGCCATCCAGTACCCTTTAAGGATAATGGCGGGCGCGGGCTGGTACTTTCGCTGATCCCGAATATCACTTACCGTATAACGCCGCATTTTTAGCGGTGGCACTTCAGTTGTTACTGCTTCTGACTTAGAATCGTGCTCAGCCATAATAACTACTTCTAACTCGCTGTTGTGGTCAGCGGACTGAGGTGACCCAATACTTCATTTTCGCGTTAAATATCTGCAGGTTATCTGATTGTCCGTTTAAGTTTATCCTGCTTAGTTGCCATATCCATAAAGCGACAGATAACATCCTGAACATCTGGCTTCAGTCTGTCTGCCTGTTTACAGAGTTCTTTTAATCGCTTGTTTTTAATCTCAAAAACAGGCTGTTCCTGTCTCTGCTTACCGAATACCAGCCGCTCCAGAGAGACCTCAAGAACCTGAGCCCGTTTAATCACATACTCCTGCGGTCTAGTCTGGTCTGTCCCTGTTCCCTGGGAACAACCATGCGTGACTGAACGTCAGAAGCTGTGCCTATGGCCGCTATCTCATCATGTTCAGAGTGCCTGAGACTGAAGCTCGTGTTGAAAGGCTGTAACATGGTTCACGGGATATCGTCTCGTTGTTCGCAGAACAGGATGCTACATCAGAGTAACTGGAAAGCCCGTAAACTGCCCAACTTTACGGGGTGTAGTCCAGTGACTCTGGGGGGGATATTTTAAGTTTTTCTTATAATTGCTCACTGACGAAATCAACAAATGCTCTGATACGCGAACTGACCGCGCGATCGCTGTAATAAACAGCATTTAATGGCATTTCTATTGGCAGGCGTTGTCCGGCAAATAACTCAACCAGTTCTCCGCTCTCAAGCTCTTTATCAGTCATAAAATCTGACAAACAGGTAATGCCATTTCCCTGTAAGCAAAGCTGTTTTAAGGTTTCGCCACTGTTGGAAGAAATATCTGGTTTTATCTCAATTAACTGTCCATCAGGTAATGCAACAGGCCATTGATTCAATGATGATGGCTCAGTAAATCCAAGGCAAGTATGGTTTTTCAGTTCTGTAATAACTTCTGGTGTACCATATTCCGCCAGATAACCCGGAGTGGCGACTAACTTGCGATAGCTGATCCTTAGCGGACGAGCACGTAAACTGGAATCAGTTAAATTCCCTGCCCGAATAGCAATGTCTACTTTTCTTTCAATTAAATTGATGAAATTTTCTGAAGAGACCAGAGAGAGAATAATATCCGGATAACGCTCCCGGAAAGGTTTCACCAGAGGCATCAACAGATGTAGCAGCACCGGTGTAGCTGCATCAACCCGCAGCAATCCACGAGGAGTTTTTTTGCTTTCTGTCAGATCATTTTCTGCCGCTGCCATTGCCTGCAGAATTGGCTGCACATTACGAAAATAACGACTGCCTTCTTCCGTCAAACTGAGCTGGCGCGTTGTGCGGTTTAGCAGACTGACACCTAATTTCATTTCCAGGCGTTTTACGGCCCGACTAATTGCTGAATTAGCCTGGTTTAGTTGCTCAGCAGCCCGACTAAAACTACCGCTTTCCACGACTGCTACAAAAATAATTAACTCGTCAGTTGTTGCTTTCATTATTGCCCCAAAAGCAAAAGTAAATTGATATTTTGCATCTTTTTGTTATTTAAACATCAAGCCATACTGTCTGTCATCAAATGCCTCTGTTATGGAGTAAATTATACTCATGGCTCTGATGGTGCCTGTTTTCTACTGGCCCGACTATTGCGCAAGTCTGGCTCCTAAAGATATGCCTACTCGTGCTGTTGCGGTTATTGTCGCGCTGGCGGTAGTTCTGATTATCCTGAGCGGCAAATGAGATAAGTGGTCGCATTGGCGGCATGACTTATTTTGGGTATACAGGCTACGCTGACAATGCTTTTATCATGTTAATTGAAAATTTACGCTAGAATCCCTATAACTAAAATAGTTCTGAAATTTGTGAATATCTTCAGTTACGGGAGTCATCAGCTAAACGTGCATAAAAAAATGTATTCCATGCGGTACTCAGCTGGTCAGCCAGCAAAACGAATTCTGGCTTCAGGATCATTTTCTGCCCTCAGCAATGCATTACCTGCCGGCTCACCTCTGCCCGGTGCGGATAAACTGCGCATATTAGTGTGGAATATTTTTAAGCAACAACGTACCGACTGGTTATCAGTACTAAGAACGTTCAGTAAAGACGCACAACTGGTTTTATTACAGGAAGCACAAACCACACCAGAACTGGTGGGGTTTGCGACACAAAACTATCTGGGGGCTGATCAGGTTCCGGCATTTGTTCTGCCGCAGCATCCTTCCGGTGTAATGACGCTTTCAGCCACACACCCCGTATTTTGTTATCCCCTGCGCGAACGCGAACCTATTCTGCGTCTGGCGAAGTCTGCTTTGGTCACTGTCTATCCATTATTCGATGGGCGGTTGCTAATGGTTATCAACATTCATGCGATAAATTTCAGCCTCGGGGTTGATGTTTACAGTAAACAGCTGGCACCGATTGGCGAGCAAATTGCACACCATACTGGCCCGGTGATCATGGCGGGGGATTTTAATGCCTGGAGCCGTCAGCGCATGAATGCCCTTTACCGATTTGCGCGTGAAATGACTTTGCGGCAAGTCCGTTTTATGGATGATCATCGCAGCCGTGTTTTTGGTAAACCGCTCGATTTTGTATTCTATCGTGGTCTTAAAGTCGCGGAGGCTTCTGTTCTGGTTACCCGGGCATCCGACCATAATCCGCTCCTGGTTGAGTTTTACCCCGACATGTCTTAGTTAGCGTTTTCCGCGGGCGGCCTCTCTTTTTAATCGCAAGGATATGACTATGGCAATTCAGTCCCATCACGACAAAGTTAATCAGCAATTTAGTTCGCAGGCCAGTGCTTATCTGAATAGCAGTGTTCATGCTTCAGGAAGCGACCTGGAGCGTCTCAGCGTGCGTCTGAGTGACTTTCAGAATGCCACTGTACTGGATATGGGATGCGGGGCAGGGCACGCCAGTTTTATTGCTGCGGTAAAGGTTAAAAGTGTCGTGGCCTACGACTTGTCGAACCCGATGCTGACCGTCGTTGCCGAGACCGCACAAACGCGGGGGATCACCAATCTGACGACTTGCCTTGGTTATGCAGAGGATCTCCCTTTTGATGAGGGAACATTCGATGTGGTTATCAGTCGCTATTCCGCACATCACTGGCATGATGTGGGCCAGGCACTGCGTGAGGTTAAACGTGTGCTGAAACCCGGCGGTATTGTTATTTTTATGGATGTGCTGTCGCCAGGGTATCCGGTGCTGGATATCTGGTTACAAACTGTAGAAGCTTTACGTGATACTTCACACGTGCGTAATTACGCCAGCGGCGAATGGCTGAGACTGTTTAATGAAGCGGGACTGATGATCCGCCATGTTAACTGTGACAGGCTGAATCTTGAGTTCACCAGTTGGATAGCGAGGATGCGCACACCAATAGTGCTGGCAGATGCGATTCGAGCCTATCAGAAAAGTGCTTCAGATGAGGTCAAACACTACTTTGAATTACAGCGTGATGGCTCATTTACCAGCGATACCATCATGCTGGAGGCGATTAAAGCCTAAAAGAAAAAGGCACCTTTCAGTCAGGTGCCTTTTTTCATATTTAGCCACCAGGCTTTCAGTTATTTTTGACAAATAACATCAGCTTATCGCCTGGTTTAAGCAAGTCTTTACCGTTGTTCCAGCGCAATAAGTCTTTGGTATTCAGACCATGACGTTTGGCAATACTCGACAATGAGTCACCTTTACGAACTTTATAAGTGACGCTCTTGTTCGCCGTAAGACGCGTATTGGTATTCGTCGTCGCAGGATCATTACCACTCAGGATCTTCAGCGTCTGACCCGCTTTTATCCGTGAGTTAGGCAAGTTGTTCCAGGCTTGCAGTGATTTACTGCTCACACCGTAGCGTGAGGCAATCGTCGACAAACTATCGCCAGAACGAACCTTGTAGAGCTTGCTGGCGGCAGTCTTAACATTACTGCTCTCCGTTTCTCTGGCTGCAGGTGCAACAGGAATATCACCAGAGGCAAGAGAAGTACGTAACTGCTGTGCATGCTGCTTTGGCACCATGACATACTGCTGATTACTCTGACCGACGGTGGCATTTTTAACCCCGGCATTGAAGGTCTTGAGCTTTTTTAGTGGCACACCTGTCACTTCTGCAATCTGTGCCAGCTTAACCGGGTCATTCACTTCAACACGTGCCAGAGCGCGGCTTTCATCTGTTGAGGGTAAGCGAACACCATATCTTTTGCTGTTTTTAAGAATATCACTCAGCGCCAGTATTTTGGGGATGTAGAGTTGGGTCTCTCGCGGTAAAGGAAGTGACCAGAAGTCCGTTGGTTTACCCTGGGCTTTATTGGTTTTGATCGCGTTCATTACACGGCCTTCGCCGCTATTAAATGCTGCGACGGTTAACAGCCAGTCACCATCAAACATCTTGTTCAGACGCTGCATCATATCCAGAGCTGCGGTGGTAGAAGCGACAATATCGCGACGTCCATCGTAAGCCTGTGTCTGTTTTAATCCGTAGTAGTGACCCGTTTTTGGCATTATCTGCCAAAGCCCAGCGGCCTTTGCGCTGGAAGTCGCATGAGGATCAAAAGCGCTCTCCACCATGGGGAGTAGTACCAGTTCCATCGGCATGTTACGTTGCTTAACCTGCCCGACAATCCAGTACATATACGGCTCTGCCCGTAATGATACATCGTGGAGATAGCTCTTATTACTCAGGTATTTCTTTTTCTGTTCGCTTATCCGGGGGTTATCCGGTATTTCTATCTCTAACTGGTCGCTAATCGTGGTCCACAGGTTTTCATCTTGCGAAAGGAAACTTCCGTCATCCATCCATTGCAAATAGGTCTCTCGACTCGTTGATTTACCTGCTTTCCCCTGGCTTCCAGTAGACAGACTCTGAGTATGCTGAAGAATGCGGGCATCATTTTCATTAGCGCCCTGGCATCCAACCAGCAAGACAGAGGCGAGGAGTATCGCTCGTGCCTTCATATACATGTCTAAAGTTGCTTAAAAGACGAGCGATAATACCGTCGAGCGGCCAGCAACACAACCAAAATATTTAGAAGGTATCTTTTTTCGCCCTTAACCAAGCAAAAACTTCACCGGGTTGTTGAAATAATATGTCTTTTTTTACTTTTCTTTGTAAAACAGGGTCTTCTGTACGTAAGAAAACATTCACTTGACGTTCTGTTGCTAATACTGAAGGTAACGTGGGCTGCTTTTCTGCACGTAATGCCTTAACTTCTTTGTAAAATCTATTTATGTGATCATCCTCGGGTAACAAACTTAACGCAAAAGCAATATTTGATTCAGTATACTCATGAGCACAGCAGATTAAGGTTTCTGCGGGGAGCTGATTAATACGTTGAAAAGACTGATACATTTGCTCCGGTGTCCCTTCAAAAAGACGTCCACAGCCGGCTGAAAAAAGCGTGTCGCCGCAGAATAAATAGGGAAAAGAAAAATAGCTGACATGTCCCAGAGTATGACCTGGTGTCGCCATCACACTGAAATCATGACCCAGTAACTGGAGGTTATCGCCATCCTTAACTATCTGAGTCAGATCGGGAATGTTAATCTCTGCCGGGCCATAAATGGCAATCTCAGGATAGCGTTCTTTCAGTTGGCGGACGCCTCCTACATGGTCTGCATGATGATGGGTAAGCAGTATGGCAACAGGCTGCCATTGATGTTGTGCAATGGCTTTCAGGACGGGATCGGCTTCTCCGGGATCAACAATCACACATTTACCCTCTTGATCAGAGAGTACCCAGATGTAGTTATCCTGGAGGGCTGAAATACTGGTAAGCTTCATGAATTGTTCTCTCTTTGACCATTCGATATTAAGGTATGGATGAAACCAGCAAAAATCACAGGTAATCTCATTGCTCCGACTCAGTGGGAGAAACTTCCCCGGGGGCTACAGTCAAAACTGGCGCTGGAGCAGGAATTACGCCCCTGGCTGAGCAAAATCTTTGGTTTCCATTTGTTGAAAATCGGTAACCTGAGCACAGAGATCAACACTGAAGACTGCGTTATTTCACATCAAGTTAATATGGCGCAACAGGGTGACAATCTGCAAGTACAAGCCAACCCACTCTATTTACCGTTTGCTGAAAAATCGGTGGATGCGTGTTTGCTGGCCCATACGTTGAACTGGTGTTCAGACCCCCATCGTTTATTGCGCGAGGCGGACCGAGTTTTGATTGATGATGGCTGGTTAATCATCAGTAGTTATAATCCGATAAGCTTGGTTGGTGCAGGTAAGCTGATCCCTGTTTTACGTAAACGCCCTCCCTTTAATAGCCGTATGTTTACCTCAATGAGATTACTTGACTGGCTATCTCTGCTGAATTTCGAAGTCATGTATCGTCGTGGTTTTCAGGTTTTACCCTGGCATAAGCAAGGCGGGAAAATGTTAAGTACCCATTTTCCCGCACTGGGAACGATGCAGGTGATTGTTGCTCGTAAACGTACACTTCCTCTGACGCTCAACCCACTTAAAAGTCGCCAAAAAAAGAAGCCGATTCAGTCTGCTGTTGGCGCGACCAAACAATACCAGGAAGGTATCAATATGCCGAAACATCAGGCTGATAACCCACATCCTCGCGATCAGGCTTAGACGCAGCATTACGCGCAAGTTCGTCGCAGCGTTCATTTTCAGGATGCCCGGCATGGCCTTTGACCCATAGCCACTCAATTTCATGGTGGCTCAGGGCAGCATCAAGGCGTTTCCATAGATCGACGTTCTTGACGGGTTTTTTATCGGCGGTTTTCCAGCCCCGTTTTTTCCAGTTATGGATCCACTGGGTAATTCCCTGGCGGACGTACTGGCTGTCAGTGCTGAGAACCACATCACAAGGTTCAATCAGACCTTCAAGTGAAACAATCGCGGCCATCATCTCCATACGATTATTGGTGGTTAAATAAAACCCTTCACTGTAGATCTTTTCATGCTGTTTATAACGTAATATTGCACCATAGCCACCCGGTCCTGGATTACCAAGACAGGACCCATCGGTGAATATTTCTACCTTTTTTCGCATTTCTGGTAGACTTCCTGTGATTAAAAAATCAAGTCTGACACAAATGAGCGCAATGAGCACAGCTATTACACGACAGATTGTCCTCGATACTGAAACAACGGGTATGAATCAGATTGGTGCCCACTATGAAGGGCATCGTATTATTGAGATTGGTGCCGTAGAGGTTATCAACCGACGCCTGACAGGAAATAACTTCCACGTTTATCTGAAACCAGATCGCCTGATTGATCCTGAGGCCTTTGGTGTTCACGGTATTGCTGACGAGTTCCTGCTGGATAAACCGACCTTTGCCGAGATCTCTGATGCTTTTCTTGACTACATTCGTGGTGCCGAACTGGTCATCCATAATGCCTCGTTTGATATCGGCTTTATGGACTACGAATTCAAGATGCTGGGTAGAGGCATTGCGAAAACAGACACTTTTTGTAAAGTCACCGATAGCCTGGCCATGGCGCGGAAAATGTTTCCGGGCAAGCGTAATAGCCTTGATGCACTTTGTTCCCGCTATGAGATAGATAACAGCAAGCGTACGCTGCATGGCGCATTACTCGATGCCCAAATTCTGTCTGATGTCTATCTGATGATGACCGGCGGGCAGACATCACTGACCTTTTCTATGGAAGGAGAGGGCCAGCAGCAAGGGGATAATAACGTTATTCAGCGTGTTGTTCGTGGTGCTGGTGGGCTACGGGTTATTCCTGCCAGCGTGGAAGAGCTTCAGGCCCATGAATCGCGCCTTGATTTAGTGCAGAAGAAAGGTGGTAGCTGCCTGTGGCGCAGCTAATTATCGATAAAATGCGTTAAAAAACATCACTTAGATTACTTTTAGCGCAAACGCACTTTTTTAGAAGAAAAATCATTGACGCTTTAAGAGGTAGATCGTAATATTCGCCTCGTTCCCACAAGGGGGCAATGTGGAGCGGTAGTTCAGTTGGTTAGAATACCTGCCTGTCACGCAGGGGGTCGCGGGTTCGAGTCCCGTCCGTTCCGCCACATCCGAGACCCACGCTTGAAAAAGCGTGGGTTTTTTGTTTTTGTTTTTCTGCATCATCTACGCTCACTTTTCCTGATACTCTCTGACCGTCGCATGACCAAATAATAGATTTAATTGATTAGATAATATTATCTATTTTGACGATATTTTTTCTGATGTTAGGTCGTTAGTGGTTTTTTATCACACATCTTTTTTAAATAAATCAAAAAAGATGATGGGATATTTAACTGGATATCGCTATTTTTAATTGTTAATAAAAACGCATTGAACAGCCTGGGCAGGATGCTGAATTGTCAGCACTTTCAAATGGTTGGCTGCGTAAGGCGGCATTAGGTCGGGTATTGGTAAGCTTACTCCATGTTTTGCTGTTAGATGAACCGACTAGCCACTTGGATATTGAAGCTATGACTGGCTGGAAGGTTTTTGAAAACCTTCCAGGGAAGGATGACGCCTGTTTGCTGGCTAAAGAAAAAGTGTACAAGTGAGATAAGCGCGTATCACGCGCTCTTTTCGTCTCAGAGACAATGTATTCTGAACTGAATTATAAATTAAACGGATCAGCATCCAGCCAGGCCGGGAAGGCTTCTCGATATTCCAGAAGGGTATGTAAAGACAGGGAAGCATCCAGGCGTGTTGCCTGATGTGCATCGGCACTGGCCAGCACAATGCCTTGCGGGCTAATAATCTGGCTATCGCCGCGATAATGGTGGCCATTGCCATCGCTACCAACGCGGTTGCAACCTGCGACATAAGCCTGGTTTTCGATGGCGCGTGCCTGCAATAAGCTCTGCCAGTGTAATGAACGAGGGGCAGGCCAGTTTGCAACATACAGCGCGAGATCATAGTCGTTACGGTTACGGGACCAAACCGGGAAGCGTAAATCGTAGCAAATCAGCGGTAAAATACGCCAGCCGCGCCATTCAATAATCAGGCGCTCTTCCCCGGCCTGATAGTGATGATGCTCATCCGCCATACGGAATAAATGACGTTTATCATAGCGATGAACCGTTCCGTCTGGCTGAACCAGTAGAAAGCGATTCACTGGCCCTCGTTCGGTCTGTAACGCGGCGCTCCCGGCAATCATCGCCTGGGTTAGCTGAGCTTTCTGGTGCATCCAGTCAATCACCTGTTCTTCGGGTAAAGACTGGAGTGCTGCTTCCATTGCAAAACCGGTGGTAAACATTTCCGGAAGAATAATCAAATCTCTGCCAGTGATGTTCTCCAGACAGAGATCAAATTGGCGTAGGTTCGCAGTACCGTCCATCCATACTAGGGGTTGTTGCAAAAGGGAAACTTTTAAAATGGGCACAATTAATGGTCTCATCATTAAAGATTTTTTACTGTAACATGATAATGCCGTCTTTTGGCGGGAATACAAATAGCATTTTCTTCCCCCGCAACAAGGTAGCGATAATCAGCAGTCTGAGGGGAAAAACGACGTTTTTCCCCTCCACTATTCAGAAAAAAATCAAGCTGCTGCGGTTTGTTTCTCTTGTTTTGGCTCTGTGGCCGGCTTAGTTGCCAGAGCATTGGGATCAAACTCTTCAACATTGATACTGCGTAAGCGGCTAGTTTCCGCCTGAGTCAGAATTTTTGCCTCTTCTGCGGTTATCAGACCGGCAGCCAGCTGTTCTCTGGCCAGAATATCCAGACCGGTAAACGGCAGGCTATGACCCACTTCCTGACAGATACGGCGATGAATCGGCTCGGCAGCAATAATATCCAGCAGCGCAGTTTCCAGTAATCCAGCAGGATTATTGTCCACCCCAGCCAGATACTGATCGCGGCCAATACGTGAACGCGTTGCACTGGGGGTTTGCATAATGCTTGCCAGCTGATTGTCCAGTTTATCGGAAGGCGCTTTATAGCGACGACCCAGCGGGAAAATCATCACCCGTAGAGCCCCTGCAACCCAAGGGTTAGGGAAGTTATCCAGTAAGTCATCTATGGCTTGTTCAGCCTGATAGATCGTGTCCTGAACACCCCAGTGAACCAGAGGTAAGTCCGCCTCGTTACGTCCTTCATCCTGATAACGTTTTAATACCGCAGAGGCTAAATAAAGCTGGCTAAGGACATCACCCAAACGGGCAGAAATACGCTCCCGGCGTTTCAGACTTCCGCCCAGCACAGCCATGGCAACATCAGATAACAGCGCCAGGTTAGCACTGAGTCGGTTTAAATGCTGGTAATAGCGGCGCGTGGCATCACGGGTTGGCGTGCTGCTGGTCAGACCGTTAGTCAGACCCAGCCACAGACTGCGTACCAGGTTACTGTTTACATGCCCAATATGTTTAAACAGCAGCTTATCAAAAGCACTCAGTGATTTATTTTGCGCGGCGGCCATTTCATCCAGCACATAGGGATGGCAGCGTATTGCCCCTTGACCAAAGATAATCATACTGCGTGTCAGTATATTGGCCCCTTCGACGGTAATCGCGATAGGTGCCCCTTGATAGGCTCGGGCAACAAAGTTCGACTTGCCCAGCATAATTCCTTTGCCGCCGACAATATCCATGGCGTCGAGAATAGCGCGCTGACCGCGATGGGTGCAGTGATATTTAACAATCGCTGACAGTACGGCGGGTTTTTCGCCCAGAACAATACCGTAGGTAATCAACGATGCTGCGGCATCCATCAGGTAAGCATTACCGGCAATGCGCGCCAGCGGCTCTTCGATACCTTCCATCTTACCAATCGAGATTTTAAACTGGCGACGAATATGAGCATAAGCCCCGGTAGCCATCGCCACGCTTTTCAGACTGCCAGTGGCGTTAGAAGGCAGCGTGATCCCGCGTCCTACCGACAGACACTCAACCAGCATCCGCCAGCCTTGACCTGCCATCGCTGGCCCGCCAATAATAAAGTCTATCGGTACAAAAATATCTTTGCCGCGCGTTGGTCCGTTCTGAAAAGGGACGTTCAGAGGAAAATGACGCTTACCAATTTCAACGCCAGGTGTCTGTGTCGGGATCAGCGCGCAGGTGATACCGAGATCTTCTGTATCACCTAATAACTTGTCCGGATCAGACAGTTTAAACGCCAGCCCAAGTACGGTAGCAATAGGGGCGAGGGTGATATAACGTTTATTCCAGTTCAGGCGCATGCCCAGTACTTGCTGACCCTGCCAGTTACCCATACAGACGACACCGCTGTCGGGTATTGCCCCAGCATCAGATCCGGCTTCCGGACCGGTCAGTGCGAAACAAGGGATCTCTTCACCACTCGCCAGCCGTGGCAGATAATGTTTTTTCTGATCGTCGGTTCCATAGTGCTGTAACAGTTCACCGGGGCCTAATGAATTAGGTACCCCGACGGTGATAGCCAGTATTCCCGACACGCCAGAGAGTTTTTGCAGTACTTTCGCCTGAGCGTAGGCAGAAAAATCGAGACCGCCGTACTCTTTCTTAATGATCATCGCGAAGAAACGATGTTTTTTCAGATGCGCCCACAGCTCGGGCGGCAAGTCGGCTAGCTCATGGGTAATTTCAAAATCATTGGCCATACAGCAGGCTTCTTCAACCGGGCCATCGAGAAAGGCTTGTTCTTCAGCAGTTAACTGCGGCTGAGGATAATTGTGCAGGGTTTCCCAGTCTGGTTTTCCGCGAAATAGATGGCCTTCCCACCAGGTTGTTCCGGCATCGATAGCTTCTTTTTCGGTGCGGGACATCTTGGGGAGTGCTTTACGGAATCCATGAAATACCTGGCCGGAGATCAGTGATTTACGTAACGGTGTAACCACCAGGGGCAGCAGAAGTATCACCACCGGGAGCAGGGCCCATACTGACCAGATAGTCAGTCCGGCGAGAGCCCCCGTCCAGGCAAGTAACAGCAGGCTGCTCAGTACCAGATTAACCTGGTGATAGAACAGAAAACCCAGTAGAACAAGGGTGAGGAGAAGACTAATAATTAACATAATGATACTCCTTACCTGCATGAGGTCAGACCACTTTGGATGTACTGGTTGTAGTGCAAATAGTGTTTTTTAGCAATCTGTTTACAAGGCAATTACAGCATCGCTCACATTATTGCTACGGCTATTTCCTGATGTTGAAAGTAACTATAAGCTGGGTGCTTCTCGCATTCAGCGCGATCCGGTACACTTCGTGCGGTAAATTTCAATCAATGCTGAAGGACATCGCTATGTACCAGGATCTGATTCGTAATGAATTAAATGAAGCAGCAGAGACACTGTCTAATTTTCTGAAAGATGAAAAAAATCTGCGGGATATTGAACAAGCAGCCGTATTACTGGCAGAAAGCTTTAAAGCGGGCGGTAAAGTGTTGTCTTGCGGCAACGGTGGCTCGCACTGTGATGCGATGCACTTTGCAGAAGAGCTGACTGGACGCTACCGTGAAAACCGTCCTGGTTATCCGGGAATAGCCATTTCTGATGTCAGCCATATTTCCTGTGTGAGCAATGATTTTGGTTATGACCATATCTTCTCTCGCTACATTGAGGCAGTGGGCCATAAGGGTGACGTCTTACTGGGGATTTCGACTTCGGGGAATTCAGCTAACGTCATTAAAGCGATTACTGCCGCGCGTGAGAAGGGAATGAAAGTCATTACCCTGACCGGCAAAGATGGTGGAAAAATGGCCGGTTCTGCGGATATTGAAATTCGTGTGCCACATTTTGGCTATGCAGATCGTATCCAGGAGATTCATATTAAAGTCATTCACATCTTAATCTTGTTGATTGAAAAAGAGATGGCAAAAGGCTAATACCTACGCAAGTGATATTGAGCGGACGGTTAGGGTATTACTGTCCGCGATTAAAAGAGTCAGTCTGTCTTATTTTTACCCAGTTTGGGTGATTGCGATGGGAGATGAGATATGTGCGAATTACTCGGGATGAGCGCTAATGTGCCGACGGATATCTGCTTCAGTTTTACCGGGTTGGTACAACGAGGCGGGGGAACCGGGCCGCATAAAGATGGCTGGGGTATTACCTTCTATGAAGGTAAAGGTTGCCGTACTTTCAAAGATCCCAATCCCAGTATTCATTCGCCTATCGCGCGTCTGGTACAGGATTATCCCATCAAGTCTTGCTCCGTCGTAGCGCATATTCGTCAGGCAAACCGCGGTAAAGTCGCGCTGGAAAATACCCATCCTTTTACCCGAGAACTCTGGGGACGCAACTGGACCTATGCCCATAACGGACAATTAAAGGGTTATCGTCGGCTCAATACCGGTGCCTTTCGCCCAATAGGTGAGACCGATAGTGAACAAGCTTTTTGCTGGCTGTTGCACAAACTGACACAGCGCTACCCACGCACGCCGGGCAATATGGAAGCTGTATTCCGTTATATTACCGAGCTGGCATCAGAGCTGCGGGAAAAGGGCGTGTTTAATATGCTGTTATCTGATGGCCGCTATGTCATGGCGTTCTGTTCCACGAATCTGTTCTGGATAACCCGCCGTGCACCTTTTGGTATGGCAAAATTAATCGATCGCGATGTAGAAATTAATTTTCAGGAAGAAACCACACCGGATGATGTGGTGACGGTTATTGCCACTCAGCCACTGACGGCGAATGAAACCTGGCACAGAATTGAGCCAGGTCAGTCGGCACTATTTTGTCTTGGGGAGCTGGTAGTTTGATACCAGTTGAGGCTGAATAACGGAAGCGGTTGCTGGTGGTGTGACGATATAGCGGCCGCTTTCAATAGTCACCGCCGGTGGCTGATGGTGTGCCGCAAAATAATCGTAACCCGGTTTTAACTCTTCCCAGAACTTAAGGTAGTTAGAATATTTATGGCGAGCCATATTGGTGTCGGTCATTCGGAAAGGAAAAATACCGATTTGTACCTGTGGCTGGCCAAAAATTAATGCTGCGGTGACAAACTGGAAGATTTCATCAATGCCGGTGTCGGTCATGGCATAACATCCCACGGAAACACAGTCTCCGTGGATCATTAAATACTTTCCTTCGTAACCGTGATATTTGTCGTATTCATTCGGAAAACCGAGATTCATCGCTTTGTAATAACGGCTGTCAGGCTTTAACTGACTGTGTTCAACATGATAAAAACCTTCCGGGCTTTTAAAATCGCCTTCACGCCTTTTGGGGCCCAAACCGCCAGAAAAATTACAGATATCATAGCTATTTAGCAGGGAGTACTGTGCCCCCATTTTGCCCCAGAGCTCCAGGACGCGTTCTTCTTTAAATATTTGAATATAAATCGGAGAGCCCATTAGTTGCTGCCGAACTTCTTTACTTTTTATGGTCTGTGCAACAGGAGTATGAAGCACGCTTGCTGATGAAAAGAATGGCATCAGAAGCATTGCTGCAATGAGGGCTATCTTGCGCATACTACTTTGGTTCCTTGATAAATTTGTTACTGGATGCCAGAACGACAAGAAGAGGCCGAGCGAGAAAGTAGCCCAGATTACGCTTACATTATCACCGCTGTTAATTTTCGCAAGCAAGACTATGGGGTAATAAAAATAGTCTGTATACTTATCCAGTACTATTATGGGTGAGATGAATATGCGTAAAATTATTCATGTCGATATGGACTGTTTTTATGCTGCCGTAGAAATGCGTGATAATCCCCGGTTGCGGGATGTCCCGATTGCGATTGGCGGCAGCGCTAAACAACGTGGTGTTATCAGCACGGCGAACTATCCTGCGCGAAAATATGGTGTGCGTAGCGCTATGTCCACCGCGATGGCGTTAAAGCTCTGTCCTGGTCTGATACTCTTACCCGGTCGTTTTGATGCCTACAAAGCCGCCTCGCTGCATATCAGGGAAATCTTTGCCCGTTATACCTCGCTTATTGAACCTCTGTCGCTTGATGAAGCCTATCTTGATGTTACCGACAGCCCCCACTGCCAGGGCTCTGCTACGCTGATGGCGCGTGAGATCCGTCAGACTATCTTTGATGAACTGGATCTGACGGCTTCTGCTGGCGTGGCTCCGGTGAAATTCCTCGCAAAAATCGCCTCTGACCTTAATAAACCTAATGGTCAGTATGTTATTACTCCTGAAGAAGTCCCGAATTTTTTGACTCATTTGCCGCTGGGTAAAATACCGGGAGTAGGCCAGGTTACAGCCAAAAAGTTGGAGGCGTTAGGTTTACGTACCGGAGCGGATATTCAGCAGGCTGATTTAGCCATGTTATTAAAACGTTTTGGTAAACTGGGAAGAGTCCTGCGAGAGCGTTGCATGGGGATTGATGAACGCAGCGTTAATAATAATCGCTTGCGTAAGTCGATTGGGGTGGAACGAACGCTGTCTGACGATATTCATCACTGGTCTGAATGCGAACAGATAATTGAAAAACTCTTTCCAGAACTTGAACGCCGGCTGGCTAAAGTACGGCCTGATTTGCGGATAGCTCGCCTCGGAGTGAAGCTTAAATTCAGTGATTTTCAGCTCACGACCCAGGAACATAGCTGGCCCTGTCTCAACAAGGAACAGTTACTTAAGAACGCCTGTCAGATCTGGCATCAGCGCCGTGGGGAAAGAGGAGTGCGACTGGTTGGTTTACATGTCTCTTTACTTGATCCGCAGCTGGAACGGCAATTAGTGCTCGGATTATAGAAAGGCTTCCCACGGAAAACCGTGGGAAGCCTTTTGGGGATAGGCGGTTTATTTAACGGGAATGGCTTTCAGCAGCGCTGTCAGCAGCGTCCAGTAATGGCTGACGCTTTCAATGTGCACTTGCTCATTAGGGGAGTGAGGGCCGGTGATAGTCGGACCAATAGAGACCATATCCATATCAGGATAAGGTTTCTTAAATAAGCCACACTCCAGTCCGGCGTGAATCACCATAATATTGGGTGTTTTATTGAACAATGTCTGATAAGTCTCACGGACTAAATGCATGACTGGCGAGTCTGCGTCTGGCTGCCAGCCAGGGTAGCTGTTTTTCGCTTCAATATCGGCGCCAGCCAGCTGACCCAGTGATTCAAGCATGGTCACGACATAGTCTTTACCAGAATCAATCAGCGAGCGGATAAGGCAGATAATTTCTGCATTATCGTCATGTAAGTTGACAATACCCAAATTCAGGGACGTTTCGACAACGCCTTTTACGGCATCAGAATTTCGTATGACCCCATTAGGCGTAGCATTTAACAGACGGATAAAGGTATCCCGGCTGGCAGATGTCAGCGCCGGTTGAACGGCACTCACAGGCTCCAGCAGCACCGTCAGGTTCTTTTCAACCGCTGACAGTTCGTTTTGTAGCGTCGCCAGATAGTCGCTTGCCAGGGCTTTCAGTGTTGCCGCTTGTTCCTGAGGCACTGCCAGGGTTGCAAAGGCTTCACGCGGGATAGCGTTACGCAGTGTGCCGCCACTCAAGGCAATTAAACGTGCATCCAGGGCTGCTGCATGGGTGAATAAAAAACGGCCCAGCAGTTTGTTCGCATTGCCCAGACCGACATGAATATCGCAGCCTGAGTGTCCACCTTTTAGGCCTTTAATGGTTAATTTAAAGGTTTCAAAAGCAGCCGGAACCGCCTCACGGGTTATCGGTAAGGTGGTAACAAAATCAATACCCCCGGCGCAACCCATATAAATCTCACCTTCTTCTTCTGAGTCGGTGTTGATCATAATGTCGGCTTTTAACCAACCAGCCTGTAAACCAAATGCGCCATCCATACCGGCTTCTTCGGTCATGGTAAGCAGAACTTCCAGTGGGCCGTGCTCAACGCTATCGTCAGCCAGTACCGCCAGCGCGGAAGACATACCAATACCGTTGTCAGCTCCCAGAGTTGTGCCACGCGCTTTTACCCATTCGCCATCGATATAAGGCTGGATAGGATCTTTGGTAAAGTCGTGCAGGGTATCGTTATTTTTCTGCGGAACCATATCCAGGTGTGCTTGCAGCACCACTGTTTTACGATCCTCCATGCCCGGTGTTGCGGGTTTGCGAAGTAAAATATTGCCGACAGCATCCCGGTCAGTATAAAGACCTTTTTCTTTTGCCCAGGACAGAATGTGTTCTGCTAGCTGCTCTTCGTGGTAAGAAGGATGCGGAATAGAACAAATTTTGGCAAAAATATCCCACAGTGGTTGCGGAGATAATTGAGATAATTCAGACACGTTGACTCTCCCAGGATTCAATTTTTTAGCAGACCGGAAAGGGTATCATCCGGTTGATTTTCACTGTAAGCAGCGCTTACGCGATTGGTCGAGAATATCATTTTATTCTGTTCTGTGTGGATTGAATGATAGGAAAAACTGTTGCAGATAATCTGTGGCACTGGTTTTTAGGCTGCCAGATATCTATAATCTCGCGCAACCAAAAATTCTTTACCTATCTTTTAAGCCGTGACTGAGCGGCCGGGGCACTACACATGAGCGAAAAATACGTCGTCACTTGGGACATGTTGCAGATTCACGCCCGTAAGTTGGCACAGCGTCTGCTACCTGCTGAACAATGGAAAGGCATTATTGCTGTGAGTCGTGGTGGTTTAGTGCCTGGCGCACTTCTGGCTCGTGAGCTGGGAATTCGTCATGTTGATACAGTGTGTATTTCAAGCTATGACCATAATAACCAACGCGAACTGACGGTTCTGAAACGTGCAGAAGGCGACGGTGAAGGCTTTATCGTTATTGATGATTTGGTTGATACGGGGGGGACTGCCGTCGCTATCCGCGAAATGTATCCTAAAGCCCATTTTGTGACCATCTTTGCTAAACCCGCAGGCCAGCCGCTGGTTGATGATTATGTTATCGATATCCCGCAGAATACCTGGATTGAACAGCCCTGGGATATGGGCGTGGTATTTGTGCCGCCATTGGCAGGACGCGATTAATCTTCAAGATAAGAGATACTGCCCAAGTCACTCGACGCAGTTCTGAATAATAGTTACCAGCACCCTGTTATCGTTATGTTGACAGGGTGTTTTATTTGTTAAAGTAATCAGTACCCCCAAATCTGCTGCTCTCTTACTTTTCCCGTCTGTAATCTCCCGCGCCCTTTGTGCTATTTGGTCGTTATCAGGGTACAATCAGCTATTATTTCTTTCATTTGCAGAGGTAGAGCAGCAGATGTCGCAAGCCAATCTTAGTGAAACCTTATTCAAGCCCCGTTTTAAACATCCAGAAACTTCAACCTTGGTGCGTAGGGTTCACTCGAACACGCCATCCACTGTCCATTCTGCACTGGATGGCGATACGGTTCCGCATTGGTATCGCATGATTAATCGCTTGTTATGGATTTGGCGTGGGGTGGATCCTCGTGACATTCTGGATACTCAGGCGCGTATTGCTTGCACACAATCGGAACGCACCAATGACGAATTTCTGGATACGGTTATTGGTTATCGGGGCGGTAACTGGATTTACGAGTGGTCTAAACAGGCGATGCTTTGGCAGCAACGCGCTTGTAATACACAAGACGAAGAGAAAATGGGTCAATACTGGCTTAAGGCCGCTAACCTTTACAGCATTGCCGGCTATCCTCATATAAAAGGTGATGTGCTGGCTGAACAAGCCCTGGTTCTGGCTAACCGTGCTTATGAAGAAGCGGCTCCACGCCTGTCCGGAGGACTGCGCGAACTGTCATTTCCTGTTGAGGATGGCGGTAGTGTAACGGGGTTTCTGCATATCCCCCAGCAGGGTAGTGGCCCTTTCCCGACGGTACTGATGTGTGGCGGGCTGGATAACTTACAGAGTGATTACTACAACCTTTTTGCTGAATATCTGGCGCCTCTTGGCATTGCGATGCTCACCCTTGATATGCCTTCAGTCGGTTTTTCCATAAAGTGGAAACTGACGCAAGACTCCAGTTATTTACATCAGCAAGTGCTGAAAGCTCTGCCGGGTATCCCGTGGATAGATCATACCCGTGTCGCTGCGTTTGGTTTCCGTTTTGGTGCTAATGTGGCGGTGCGTTTAGCTTATCTTGAATCTCCGCGCCTGAAAGCGGTAGCCTGCTTGGGACCGATAGTCCATACCTTACTGACTGATCCCAAGCGTCAGGGGAAAGTCCCGGATATGCTTATTGATGTATTTGCCAGTCGTTTAGGGATGAATAACGTTTCCGATGCTAATCTGAGTATTGAACTTAATCGCTACTCACTTAAAACACAGGGATTATTGGGACGTCGTTGTCCGACACCGATGCTTTCAGGTTACTGGACAAATGACTTATTTAGTCCGGAAGAAGAATCTCGCTTAATCACTTCGTCATCTGCTGACGGTAAGTTATTGTCGATACCGGCTAGCCCTGTGTATAAAAATTTCGACAAAGCATTACTGGATATTGTTGAATGGATAAAGCATCGCTTGAGCTAATTTAAACGAGCATCCTACGGTTAGACAATACAAAGGAGAATATAATGACATTAGTTAACGGATACCCGAGAGGCCGGTTAATAAAAAAGTTTATCGGTCTTGGCCCCTATATTCGTGAGGAGCAGTGCCAGGATTCTCGCTTTTTCTTCGACTGCCTTGCCGTCTGTGTTAATGCCAAGATCGCACCTGAAAAACGCGAGTTCTGGGGCTGGTGGCTGGAGTTGGAATCACAAGATAACCAGCTGACTTATTGTTATCATTTTGGTTTATTTGATAAAAATGGCAAATGGAAAGTAAAAGCATCAGGCAGCCAAGAAATCGATAAGCAAGTAGAAGAAACCTTGCAGGCTTTCTTTATACGTCTGAAAGAGTTGCTTGTGACCTTAGATATTGAACTGGTTCATTCAGAAGAACAGTCAGAAGAGGCGAAAGCTCTGACAGCTTGATTCAGAGAGTAATATATAAAAAAGGGGCTTAAATATTAAGCCCCTTTTTGTTATTCATCACAATAATGAATTAGAACTGATAAACCAGACCCAGAGCAACAGTATCATCACTGTTCAGGCCCAGTTTATTGTCGTCTTTCAGCTGGTTGATTTTGTAATCAACATAGGTAGACATATTCTTATTGAAGTAATAAGTTGCGCCTATATCGATATATTTAACCAGGTCAACATCACCAATTCCGTTCAGCTCCTTTCCTTTTGACTGAACATAGGAAATGGATGGACGCAGGCCGAAGTCAAACTGGTATTGAGCCACGGCTTCGAAAACCTGGTTCTTCGTTGCAGCACCACTAACTTTGGTGGAAACGTTATTAATAACCGCAGTGCCTGATACTGAGGTCATATAACGAGCTTCAGCATACATGGCTGCCAGATAGATATCATTCTGGTTATATTTAAGCGAGGTTCCCCAAGCTCGGGCTTTGTGGTTGCCATTCCCCAGGACCTGATCTTTCTGAGCTGCGGTACGGTTGGAGCTAGCATAAGCAACTCCGACGCTGACACCGCTATCAGCGATATCGTAGCTCAGAGAAGTACCAAAACCGTCGCCATTTTGCTTGTTAGTCGCGCGACTTTCATTTTTGCCCTGGTATTGCAGACCGAATTTCAGGCCATCAACCAGACCAAAGAAATTGTTGTTACGGTAAGTGGCCACACCGGTAGTACGACCTGTCATAAAGTTGTCAGTCTTAACCAAGCCGTCACCGCCAAACTCTGGCAATACGTCAGTACCCGCAGCGATATCGTACAGAATACCGTAGTTACGGCCATAATCGAATGAACCGTAATCACCGTATTTTAAACCAGCGAAGGCAAAACGTGTTTTACCGACATCATTTTCACTTTCTGCCTTACTGCCTGATACCTGGTATTCCCAGCGACCAAAACCAGTCAGTTGATCATTAATCTGCGTTTCACCTTTAAAGCCGATACGGGCATAAGTTTTATCGCCACGATCGGATTTGTTATCAGAGAAGTAATGCAAAGCTTTGACGCGTCCAGTCAGATCCAGTTTATTGCCGTTTTTATTATAGATTTCAGCAGCCAGGGAAGCTTGAGACGCAACTAAACCCATTACTAATATTGCCAGTGTGCTTTTTTTCATTTTTTATCCCAGATGGTTAATGCCAACAATTTGATTCAAATTGTGGTGTTCCAGTAACATTCATGGAAGTTTTTAGCCTATGAAGATTAAAAATTTATGACAGAATGTAAAAAAACTTCAATCTATGAAATAATTTTATTAATCATCAAAATGTCATAAAAAAAGTTCAGTGTAGAAGATCTTCTGCTTTTTCTTTCTGTTTTATCCTCCGCCTGTTGGCAAGCACAGCCAGTCCTGTTAAAACGTCAGTTAGTTTTTTTAAATTTTCCCATTTTGTTGAGACGCCAAAAAATGAGTGACAGCCAGACGCTAGTGGTAAAACTGGGCACTAGCGTATTAACCGGTGGATCGCGCCGCCTGAATCGAGCGCATATTGTTGAATTAGTACGTCAGTGTGCACAACTGCATGCTGAGGGTTACCGTATTGTCATTGTCACGTCTGGCGCCATTGCGGCAGGGCGTGAACATCTGAATTACCCGGAATTACCGGCAACTATTGCTTCCAAGCAGCTGCTGGCGGCTGTCGGGCAGAGCAGGTTGATTCAACTGTGGGAGCAACTGTTTTCGATTTATGGTATTCATGTCGGACAGATGCTGCTCACACGTGCCGATATGGAAGATCGTGAGCGTTTTCTCAACGCCCAGGATACCCTCCGTGCGCTGTTGAATAACAACATTGTCCCGGTGATCAATGAAAATGATGCCGTTGCCACTGCGGAAATTAAAGTCGGTGACAATGATAATCTTTCTGCTCTGGTCGCGATTCTGGCTGATGCAGATAAACTCTTGTTACTGACAGATCAGCAGGGTCTGTATACCGCCGATCCCCGTAATAATCCGCAAGCCGAATTGATAACTGACGTCCATGTTATTGATGATGCGTTGCGCGCTATTGCAGGCGACAGTGTATCAGGGCTGGGCACCGGTGGTATGAGCACCAAACTCCAGGCTGCAGATGTTGCCTGCCGCGCAGGTATTGATGTCATCGTTGCCGCGGGTTCTAAAGCCGGCGTGATCAGTGATGTGGCTAAAGGCTATGCAGTAGGGACACGTTTCCATGCTGAGGTCTCGCCGCTGGAAACGCGTAAGCGCTGGATCTTTGGCCCGCCTCCCGCTGGCGAAATCACGATTGATGATGGTGCACTCACAGCGTTACTTGAACGTGGTAGCTCATTGTTGCCAAAAGGTATTAAAACTATCGAAGGCAATTTCTCCAGGGGGGAAGTGATTAGGATCCGTAGCCTGAATGGACGAGATATTGCCCATGGCGTGAGCCGCTATAACAGTGATGCACTGCGACGTATTGCCGGACACCATTCCCAGAGAATTGCTGCCATTCTTGGCTATGAATACGGTCCGGTTGCTGTTCATCGCGATGACATGATTGTTAAATAAGGAGCAAAACATGCTGGAAGAAATGGGCAAAGCGGCCAAAGAGGCCTCCTACCAGTTAGCTTTACTCTCTGCGCGTGAAAAAAACCGCGTACTGGAAAAGATTGCTGAAGCGCTTGAAACCCAGTCAGATGAGATCCTGGCGGTGAATAAGCTGGATGTCGATGAAGCGCGTAAAAATGGTTTAAGCGAAGCGTTGCTGGATCGTCTGCAATTGACACCTGCACGACTCAAAAATATTGCAGATGATGTTCGCCAGGTGTGTAATCTGGCAGATCCGGTAGGGCAGGTGATTGATGGTGGGTTACTGGACAGTGGGTTGCGTATCGAACGTCGTCGCGTGCCATTGGGCGTGATTGGGGTGATTTATGAGGCGCGTCCTAATGTCACAGTCGATGTTGCTGCTCTGTGCCTGAAAACCGGTAACGCCGCTATTTTACGCGGTGGTAAAGAGACCTGGCGTACCAATAATGCCACGGTAAAAGTGATTCAACAGGCTCTGGAAGCTTGTGGTTTACCGAAAGGAGCTGTTCAGGCAATTGAGAACCCTGACCGCCAACTGGTCACGGAGATGCTGCGTATGGATAGATATATTGACATGCTGATCCCACGTGGTGGTGCCGGGTTGCATAAACTGTGCCGTGAACAATCGACGATTCCGGTTATTACTGGCGGTATTGGTGTCTGCCATATTCTGGTGGATGATACGGCAGAATTCGCGCCAGCTTTGGACATTATTGTTAATGCGAAAACTCAGCGTCCAAGTACCTGTAATACAGTAGAAACCCTGCTGGTACATGAGGCAATTGCCGAAAGTTTCCTGCCAGTATTGAGTCAGCGTATGGCAGCCAGCGGTGTGACTCTGCATGCAGATGAAAAGTCACTGCCTGCGTTGCAAAACGGCTCAGCACCGGTAGAAGCGGTGAAAGATGCTGATTATCGCGATGAGTGGTTATCTCTGCACCTGAATGTGAAAGTTGTGGCTGGTCTGGATGAGGCTATCAGCCACATTCGTGAATACGGCACCCAGCATTCAGACGCGATCCTGACTCGCACACTGCGTAATGCGGACCGCTTTATTAACGAAGTTGATTCTTCCGCAGTCTATGTGAATGCCTCTACTCGCTTTACGGATGGCGCACAGTTTGGCCTCGGTGCTGAAGTGGCGGTCAGTACCCAGAAACTGCATGCTCGCGGTCCTATGGGACTGGAAGCACTGACCACCTACAAGTGGATTGGCTTCGGGGATGACACCCTCCGCGAATAATTTTTATCTTGTTACTGTTAAAACGATGAACGGCATCCATTTGGGTGCCGTTCATCGTTTTAAGCGCAGTAATTAAAATAATCCTAAGCCATAGCCAACGCTGAGAGTAATAAAGCTAAACAGCCAGATCCAGAGAAAGGAGTAGCGGATATGTCGTCCCATATCGACTCCCGCAAGACCTACAGCAAGCCAGATTGCAGGGGAAAACGGGCTGACAAAGGTTCCCGCGTTATTGCCAATCGCCATCGCATAAACCACATCCTGAGCGCCTACGCCCACGCTTGCGACAACATTCTGAACAATGGGTAACAGGGCAAAGTAATAAGCATCGGTACTGGTGAAAATATCCAGCGGCACGCCTAACACACTAATGGCAATATGGAAGTAATGCACCATGCTGGAAGGAATAAGCACCAATAAATCACGGGCAATCGACTCCAGCATGCCTCCTTTTCCTAGCACTCCGAGAAACACCCCGGCGGAAAGAATAATCGCCGCCATGGTTAATGCCTGCGGAGCGTGATGGCTGATAGTGCTGATCTGATCTTTGATTTTCGGGACATTAATCATCAGCGCTGCTGATAGCGCCAGCATAAAAATATAGGGGGCAGAAAGCAGTCCAAAGGCCAGACTGATAACCACAGCTAATACCAGAGAAATATTAATCAGGAATTTTTTCGGTTTCTCTGAGCCCGTATCGTCATCGACTTCGTCAAATTGTCTGAGCAGAGAATCTTGCTCGTAGGGCGTTGTTCCTTTTAATACCGTCCGGGCAATACGTTTTTTTTCACGCCAGCCAAACAGACCCGCCCCCAGAACTGAGGCCATAACACCAATAATTTGTACCGGGATCAGTGGTTGCCATAATGCTGCGGCAGGGATACCTGTGACGGCAGAGGCTCGTCCGAGAGGGCCTCCCCAGGGCACCATATTCATGACGCCCATACTGATACACATAATCAACAGCATCAAATAGGGGCTCATCCCCAGCCTGCGGTAAAGTGGTAAGAAGGCCGGAATAATAATTAAAAAGGTTGCTGCGCCTGAGCCATCAAGATGCACCGCAGCGGCGACCAGCGCCGTCACCATGGCGACAATAATTACATTCCCACGTGTGATGCCAATCATCAGACGAATAAAAGGATTAAAAATATGCAGGTCTTTCATCAGGCTGAAGAATAAAATGCCAAACATAAACATGGCCGCAACATTGCCCACCTTCTGAAATCCATAGTCAACAAAACCGGAGATCTCAGAAATCGAGTAACCTGCTAATAATGCACCAAAAAGTGGAGTGACAGACATGGCGATAATGGGGCTGGTTTTCCCCATCATCAGTAAAGTCACGATAGTGATAATAATTAACATCCCAATAATTGTCAGCATTAAATACTCCATCATTTTAAGTTATTAGAGTAATCATCCATTAAATGTATGTTGATTACTTTTAAACACAGAGGAGTAAAACGTGGAATGTGATGAGTATGATTAAAAGATCTGACATTTGTGATCATCATTCAAAAGGAACTGAAACTGACCCAGGAGAGTTGCCGTCAACCATGAAAAATAAATATTCTATGCGAAATCTTTGTAAAGCAGGAATTATTTTAATTGATAGTATCTCAATCTTATTTATAAGCTCATTTGAAAATAGGTCTCTCAGAGATATTAATGCTCAACGAGATAAGTTAAATAACAATATGAAAAGAAAACGGATTTCGTTAGCAGGCGAATAGCTTATACCTTAATGGAAAAAACGATTATTAACCTGATTATTGCTAGTATAGGCATGGCTGGAATGCCTCCTGCAGAGTTACATCCTGACTCTGTGCTTATCGACGCATCTCGCTTTATCGCCAGTCACGCGCATTTTGATATTCACTCATGAAAAATTATTTCAATAGTTTGAACTTCGTCCCAAATCATTAGCAATTATTCTACCCTTTGTTTACTTTTACTTGGTTGTTACCGGTATCATAAGCACGGTAATCAGAAAGACTGGATGACGTCAGTTGACATCATCAGCGGAAATCAGGCGCAAAGGAAAACTTATGACCGAAATAATCACTCCTTATGGAGTTGGCACCCTTCTGGGGATTGCCGCGTGCTCTGTGCTACTCCTGCTCGTACTTATCATGCGTTTTCGTGTGCATGCATTCCTGGCGTTGACACTTGTTAGCGTAGTCGTTGCACTGGTTACGGGAGTGCCGTTCGATCAAATAGTACCAACACTTCTGAGTGGTTTTGGTAGCACCTTGGCAGGTGTCGCGCTATTAGTCGGACTTGGTGCGATGATTGGTCGCCTACTGGAAATTTCTGGCGGCGCTAAAGTTCTTGCTGATACCCTGATAGGTACATTTGGTGCTCATCGGGCCCCCTTTGCACTGGGTATCGCTTCTCTGATGTTTGGTTTTCCCATCTTTTTTGATGCAGGCCTGGTGGTTATGCTACCGATTATTTTCAGTGTTGCTAAGCAGTTTGGTGGCTCCACGCTGAAATATGCCTTTCCTGCTGCCGGTGCTTTTGCGGTGATGCATGCACTGCTGCCCCCTCATCCAGGCCCGGTTGCTGCCAGTGAACTGCTGGGTGCAAATATTGGGTTACTGGTACTGGTCGGCCTGGTTATTGCGATTCCAACCTGGTACCTCGGGGCTTATCTGTTTGGTCTCTATGCGGGTAAAAAATTCTATATTCCACTGCCATCGACATTTCTGGGAAATGTCGAAGTCGATGAGAATAATAAACCACCATCATTCGGCATGGTTATGACTATCCTGCTGATGCCCCTGGTACTTATTTTCCTTGATACCGGCTTAAATACAGCCAGAGTTATGGGGTTAGTTGCTGCCGATAATACATTGGTAAACTTCCTGCGCATGATTGGTAAAACACCTATCGCACTATTGATCACCGTATTTTTCAGTCTGATAGTCTTAAGTGGTAAGCACAGTCGTAAGCATCTGGAATCGGTATGTGACGGTGCACTTGGACCTATCTGTGGCATTATCCTGGTAACAGGAGCAGGGGGGATGTTTGGTGGTGTATTACGCGCCAGTGGTATCGGTGATGCATTGGCTGGCGTTTTGTCTGATACAGGCATGCCTATTATCGTTGCTGCTTTTGTTATCTCGACTGCTCTTCGTGTCGCACAGGGGTCAGCAACGGTAGCACTGACCACTACCGCAGCACTGGTTGCTCCAATGGTTGAGGGGGCGACTGGGCTTAGTCAGTTAGATCTGTGCTTTATTGTTATCTCTATTGCTGGTGGTGCTACTGTCTTGTCTCACGTCAATGACTCCGGTTTCTGGCTGGTGGGCCGTTTCCTGGAAATGGATGAGAAAACGACCCTAAAAACCTGGACCGTAATGGAAACGCTGATAGGCACCATTGCCTTCCTGCTGGCGTGTGTCGGTAGCCTGATTTTTTAATTTCAGTTTCATTCAGTGTTACAAAAGCACTCACCCCATCGTAACGGATGGGGTTTTTTATGGGTAAAAACTCAAGCTGTTATTTGCACTATTAGATTTCCTTATCATAAATTTTTATTTATTTTCAGTGCGATAAGTTTCTATTATGTTGTGACTTCTGCATTCTATACTTTGAAATAATAATCATAAGAAGGCGATAAAATATGCATGAGCGGCAGGATTTTCTACCTCTCGGTTATTCTGAGCTGGCCCCGGGCATGATAGCGACGGTGGTAACCAATCTTGAAATGCTTGAAAGACCTGCAATTGAGCCAGTTTCATTTCCGGATGGTATGACCTTGGAAGCCTTAGTTTCTCCTACCCCGACGTCTTATCGCACGCTGTACAGTAAAGTGGGCACTGAATGGCTATGGTCTTCACGGATCCTGATGCCAGATGATGAGCTTACGGCCATTCTTGATAATGATAAGGTTGATATTTATGCGGTTCGTTATGGGGCTGAAGATATTGGCTTGCTGGAGTTAGATTTTAGCGTGCCAGATGAGTGTGAACTGAGCTATTTTGGACTCGTTGGCAATGCGACTGGTAAAGGGCTGGGCAAGGCTCTGATGTCTCATGCATCTGAACTGGCATGGTCGAGGCCGATTAAACGTTTCTGGGTGCATACTTGTACTTTTGACAGCCCTGGTGCACTACGTTTTTATATTCGTTCGGGATTTGTGCCTTATTCCTGTCAGGTCGAAGTACAAAGAGATCCGCGTTTACTCGGTCTTTTGCCGATGGATGTCGCTTCTCATGTCCCGGTTATTATTCCTGTGAAATAACCGGGTTTTCGAGTTATTTTGACCCGACCAGTACGAAATATCAGTTAGTCACCTGGTTAAAAAACTTTTTAACCAGGTGACTATTGCATGACGGTCGATCAGCCAAACCGCGGCAGGATGCTCAACATACTACCGAACCAGCAGACTATCACCAGAACACCAAAAGCAATGACCAGCCCTGGGATCACTCGGCCTCCCCATACGGTAAAAATTTGATTTGGAAAACGTTGTCTGGATTTCAGGGCAAGGAACGCTGGCACAATAACTGCCCAGATAGTCGCACAGAGTCCGGCCCCCCCGATGGCATAGATAAAACCATTCGGGAACAGCAGATAAAGCAGGGCAGGGGGAATAAAAGTTAACAAGATAGTTTTAAAGCGACCTGAGTTTGAATTGTCTATTTTAAACAAGTCAGCCAGGTAATCGAACAGTCCTAAAGTGACGCCAAAGAAAGAACTGGCTACCGCTAAGTTTGAGAATAACAACAGGAAGAACTCCATCATTCCATGGGTGTTTGTTCCCAGAAATGATTTCACTAATGAATCGACGTTACCACCAGAAGCGATGATCTCTTTAAAACTCTCACGTGGAATATTACCCATAGTGCAATATAACCAGAACAGATAAACTCCCAGTGCTAACAAGGAACCAAAAACAATACTTTTGATCAGCTTTTCTTTTCGTTTTCCATAACAAATAATCAGGCTAGGAATATTGCCATGGAAACCAAAAGAGGCCAGACAAACCGGAACAGCCATAAATATATAAGGGAAATAGAAGCTTTCACCGCCATCAACGGCACTGATATCCCTCAGGATAGAATAGTCGACTTTGAAGAAGAGAGAACCAAATACCACGACAAAGGCGATGATTTTTAAACCAAGGAAAAACGAAGTGATCCTGCTGGCTGCCAGTGAACTTACCCATAATACTGCAGCAACAAAAATGGCGGTACTGATACCCACAATCCGCGGGTTCACATGACTGCCAAAATTCATTGCTATGGTTTCGCTGATGATAGCACCGTTTGCCGAGATATAAGCATAAGTTAATATATAGAGTACAAAGGCAACGGTAATACCACTAAAAACATTCCATTTATTACCGATTAAGTCTTTGGTGATGGTATTGAAACTAGAACCGACAGGATAGTTTAAATTCGCTTCTAATAATAATAGCCCGGAATGTAACATCGAAAACCAGGCGATGATTAAAATAAATGCGCCCCAGAAAAACCAGGCCCCAGCGAGGTCAACGGGTAAAGCAAACATTCCTCCGCCAATAACAGTTCCGGCAATAACCATTATGCCCCAGAAGGAGGAGTGTTTGGCATTTGTATTATTTTCCATCGCACTTCCTTATTGATCAATAAGCAGAGTTTATACCTGTTATAGTTCATATTTTATATTCTTCGTGTTTTAGCTACTTCACGTAACTCAAGCCATTTAGAATATAACTACTGTATTTATATAGCTCAGTAAATGACAGTATGTATTAATGGTTATCAACTGACTGAGTGCAATGTCTGCAAAATATTTGAATTATTATAGGCATATATTTTTATGATGAACTATCAAATACTGAGATAAAAATACGCATGACCATATTCAATATGGCCATGCGTGTTGTCGATTATTCGACTTCTTTTAATTTTGCAGTAAAGTGACGCAGTACTTTAGGTTCATAAGTAAAGGTCAGTCCTTTAATATTTTTGGCATTCTCTTTAACTTTCTCAAAAGCCTCAATAATAAAGTCCATATGTGTTTGTGTATAGGTTGCACGTGGGATGGTTAAGCGCAGTAATTCTGCCGGGCAAGGTAACTGCTTACCGGTTTTAGGATCACGACCTAGCAGGAATGATCCTATCTCTACTGCTCGGATCCCCGCCACTTTATAGAGTTCGCAGGCCAGAGCCTGGGCAGGGAACTGATCGGAAGGAATGTGTGGAAGTAATCTTCCAGCGTCAACAAATGCAGCGTGGCCGCCTGCTTGCTGGCAATAGATACCGATAGCTTCAAGTCCATCGACCAGATACTGCACCTGGGTAATGCGATAAGCCAGCCAGTCCTGGTTCATCGCATCGTACAGGCCAACAGCCAGACGTTCCATCGCGCCGCCTTCTAAGCCACCATAGGTTGGGAAGCCTTCCTGGAGCACACAAAGGGTACGGCATTCGGTATACACATCAAAGAATCTGTCATCTTTAATACATAACAGCCCCCCCATTTGCACCATGGCATCTTTTTTCGCTGACATGGCTAACATATCAGCATATTTGTAGCTTTCACGGGTGATTTCTTCAATGGTCCAGTCTTTATATTCAGCTTCTCTCTGTTGAATAAAATAGGCATTTTCAGCAAAGCGAGCGGAGTCCATGACGACGGGAATGTCATATTTCTGAGCAATTTCATAGGCTGCTTTTAAATTACCCAGAGAAACCGGCTGACCACCGGCTGAATTACAGGTAATGGTTGCCACAATATAGGGAATATGTGCCGCACCAACATCCAGAATGGCTTTTTCTAACTCTTCAAGATTAAAGTTACCTTTGAAGTCATTACGCACGGAAGTGTCAAAAGCTTCTTCAGTATAAACGTTACGAACGGTACAACCATTTATTTGACTATGACCCTGGGTGGTATCAAAGAAATAGTTCGATAATACAACCATTTTTTTGCGGTCGAGGCCTTTCTCTTGCTCACGTTTTTTAATTAGCACCGGAATATAAATTTGCTCGGCCCCACGACCCTGGTGAGTAGGAATAGTATATTGATAGTCAAAAATATCTTTAACTGCATTCGCTAAAGCATAATAACTGCGGCTGCCGCTGTAAGCTTCATCTCCGCGGAACATGGCTGCTTGCATATTTTGTGTAATAGCACCAGTACCACTATCTGTTAATAAATCAATAAATACATCTTCACTATCCAGTAAAAATGGATTCATACCTGATTTAACAATGGCTTCTTCGCGGTATTCTTTAGTAGTGCGTTTTACTGGTTCAATAACACGAATGCGAAATGGTTCGGGTAAATGCTTAAAGTTATTCATAATATAGCCCTTAATATTTTAATCGAGTCATAGCGATGCCATGATGATATCGGTATATCATCGACATAGTTAATTGATATGAATACTCGCATCGTTATTAAAGCTTCTGAAATATAACTGTAACAGTAAGACATTTATGCGAATAACATGCACAAAGACTTAACATTTAGTTGTTTGGCAGAAACAAAAATAATTTATGATGCATGAGGCAAAACAGATTTTTATAAATCTATTCTGGAGTATAGAGATGAACTAACAGGTGCTATTAAGGGATGTAATTGACGATGCGTTTGTCAATGTTAAACCATTTTGAAATATAAGATGTCTGGCAGCAAATGAACATTTTATATAGTCTCCCAGTAAAGATGCCGCTACATTATTAGAATCAATAAAATTGTCTATTGCTAATCGCTCCAATTGTGATTGAGTTCACGGTAGATCGATTCTGTATGCATCAATTGTACCAATTGGTAGACATATAGCTATTTTAAGCAGATTCAGGCGCTAATGATCCTTTGGCATCGACTTTCCCTGTTGAGTGATGGAGAGCCTGTCTGATATTTTTCTGACAGGCCAGAGATGCGGAGAGCCAGAAACGTCTTATGCGGTTAAAATACCCAGGGTAAACAGGTACACTTATCGATATCTTTAAGCATCAACTTCCTGGAAAATGTTCACTCACCATGAAAAATATCGATTTTGCCCGTGACGATGGGGATCTTTATCCACTGTTACAGCAGGCGACAGATGAAGAGAAAGCATTTCTGGCTGAAATCATTTCGAGTAAATACTCCTCTGGTATCACCAAAGATGAGCGTTGTCCGTTAAAACTGACGATGGAACTCCAGAGTATGGGGGGCGACACAGTCATGAATCTGCTCCGCCGGCGGGGTGTGCAGTACCGGCAAATTGTTGCAGATGTTGCCAGCAAAGTGTCTGTTGAAAACAGTCGCCGTGATGATTTGATGAAGACAGAAGAGAAGATTGCTGAAAAGGTGATCACGGATTACAAGAACAAACTGTCTGATAGCGAACGGACTGAATTTGAACAGGTTTTGCGTGAAAATCTTGCTGACCAAAAACGGCGTATGGGAATAAAGAATGCCGCAGCACGCGGTGTTGGAGGAATGGCACCTGCCTTACTGGCGGTGGGCGGCTTTATCTTCCAGCGGGGAGCGATAGCAGCCATTCCTGTGGCCGGGCAGTTTTTGGGGATCTTAACCGGAGTGATGGGTATTATCTTCGCTTTCACGGGTACAGCCTATAGCGTCACCGTTCCGGCCGTATTAGTAATAGGTAGTATTCGAGCCAGACTGGCAGCTGAACAGTTTGCAGCAGAGGTGAATTTATGAGTCTTTCTGAGTTAATGGAACGTGCACTCCCTCTTTCACCTGAAATTCTGGAGGGTATTGCCACCGGGACGTTGCAGGTGTTTGGCGGTACGATCCGTGATGCTGGCGGACGTATTGTGAAGCATCTGGTCTTTCCCAGTGATGACTCTGTTGGGGGGGCAGAAATGCTTAAGCAGGAGTTAAATCGCACCTTAAACCAGGCGCAAACTGAAGCCGTAAATCAGTTAACTCAACAGACATCATTACTCTCAGCAGTCAACATTCTCTCAGCACGGCACAGCACTGAAGTCTTGAGTCAACAACTGGAAGAGTTAGGAAATAAAATTGACGGACTAGATCAAAAAGCCACCCTGCTTTTAGAGGCGGCCAGATTCAGTCACTTGATTCAATTTAGTGAGATCAAAAGCAAGGCGCTTGCCGCGATTGAAGAAGCTATCTACGCTAATCAGAAACAGGACGATCCGCGCTTTATTCGCCTGCACATTGTGCCGCTACGCCGTGCTTTTAGTGACTTGGACATGTTACTGACTAGCTTGCTCAACGATCTGACCAATAAGCAACTGATTGAAAATATACACTTCACCATGCTGATCACGGAGCTAAAAAATAAAGCGGCTTTTATCCTTGGACAAACGCATATTTACTTGGAGGAAGATGGGATTGCCGCAGGTTATTTTGCGCGTAACAGCTCGTCGAATGAACTGCTGCGTCAACGGCTTAGCGCATTAAAAACAACCGGATCATTTAGCCCGCATATTTTGACTCGCGAAGCACTAGAAGTGCTTAAATCAGATATCGACAACTTTAAACAGCTTGAGTCTCAGTCTTTGCTGCTAACCAGTCAGAATCAACTGGCTCTGACATTAAAAGTGCCTAATCGTCGTTTGCTAAACAATTCGTTCTCGCAGATACAGATGTTTGATCCGCTATCGGGATCTGATGATACATTTATTTTACCCGGATGACGTTTTCAGAATAGACGATAATTATTTTAATCTTATGATAATAAATGACTTATAAAAAGAAAAAGTGTTTTATTAAAACTGTAACATTATTTTATTATCAATTTTTTTATTTTAAATCAATGGCTGAAATCTCAGTTGTGTGACGAATATCTCTAAACTGAACGACTCGTATTATCTTTTTTGATCTCCCTACAAGATCTCTCCAATCCTTGTGCGGCTTCACACTTTTTTGTGATACCAATTGCCATCATCTTTTTGGTCAACATATCCGTCATATTTCAAGTTGCTTGGCCGTTGCCGACGTTCAGACAGCCGGATCTTATCGCTTGTCTACGCCCGACGTTTTTCCTGTAAGCAACTTGTCTATATAGACCGGTTGAAATCATTTCGGGTAATCAATAGGGCGAAGATGTCTCTGGATGCGGTGAAAAATGACACTCAGGGAACCGATATCCTCGCCAATCCAGGAGAAAACAATGGCAGCATTTATGACGGACGATTTTTTACTAAAAAATGAAATTGGTCGCAGGCTTTATCATCAGTACGCAGCAGAGATGCCCATCTATGATTATCACTGCCATTTAAATCCCAAAGATATTGCTGAAAATCGCCAGTTCGATAATCTCGGCCAGATCTGGCTGGAAGGGGATCACTATAAATGGCGTGCGATGCGTTGTGCCGGAGTGGATGAGTCTTTAATCACCGGCAAGCAAACCAGTGACTGGGAAAAATATCTCGCCTGGGCTGACACCGTGCCAAAAACACTCGGTAACCCACTCTATCACTGGACTCATCTCGAGCTTCGTCGTCCGTTTGGTATTACTGGTCAGCTATTTGGACCACAAAGCGCGGAAGCTATCTGGAACCAGTGCAATGAGAAACTGGCTACTGCGGAATTTTCTGCCCGTGGCATTATGCGCCAGATGAAGGTGCATATGGTCGGTACTACTGATGATCCTGTCGACTCTCTGGAATATCATCAGCAGATAGCCGCAGACACTCAGTTTGAGATTGAGGTGGCTCCAAGCTGGCGCCCTGACAAAGTATTTAAAATCGAGCTGGATGGTTTTGCTGATTATATTGGTAAATTACAGACTGTTGCGGACGTGAATATTACCCGCTTTGCTGATTTGTGCCAGGCCCTGACTCACCGTCTTGACCACTTTGATGCTTGTGGCTGCCGCTCCGCTGACCATGGCATTGATATTTTGCGTTTTGCGCCGGTGCCAGAAGACAGCCAACTGGATGCTATTCTTGGAAAACGTCTGGCCGGGGGATCACTCACTGAAGATGAAATAGCCCAATTCTCGACCGCAGTACTGGTATGGCTGGGGCGTCAGTATGCTGCACGTGGTTGGGTGATGCAGCTGCATCTTGGCGCTATTCGTAATAACAATACCCGTATGTATCGGCAGTTAGGGCCGGATACCGGTTTTGATTCCATTGGTGATGCCTCGATCGGCTGGGCACTGGCGCGTTTGCTTGACGCTATGGATGTCACCCATGAATTACCAAAAACAATTCTCTACTGCCTGAACCCTAAAGATAACGAAGTCCTTGCGACGATGTGTGGTAATTTCCAGGGCAGTGGTGTTGGCGGGAAGGTACAGTTTGGTTCAGGCTGGTGGTTTAATGACCAGAAAGATGGCATGTTGCGTCAGCTGACGCAGCTGTCACAGATGGGGCTGCTCAGTCAGTTTGTTGGTATGCTGACCGACTCACGTAGCTTTCTCTCTTACACTCGTCATGAATATTTCCGCCGTCTGCTCTGTAATCTGGTTGGGCAGTGGGCAACCGAGGGCGAGATCCCTGATGATGAAGTGATGTTGAGCCAGCTTATCCAGGATGTTTGTTTTAACAATGCCAAACGCTATTTCGATAGAAAGCCCTTATTAAAGTCCTGAAAGGGAAATCATCCCTTATTAAGGGAACTGTAACTGTCTGTATTTTTACATAAAATGGGCGCATTTATATGTGTCCATTTTTTAATCGTTGATGATATTAACGTGACTGATATGAGACTGAAACCTGATAGTTTCGTAGCATAAATATCACGAGACCTGCCAGCAGCATACGTCGATGTCCGACTCTATCTGACCATGTCCCGGTTGAAACCAATAGTCCCGCCATGATGAACGGATAGATATCGATGATCCACAATACTTCATTTCCCGCTGGCACCTGGCGGCAGGGTGTAAACAAGACAGGTAAACGGGTAACATTGCATAATCATAGAAGCATTTCTGGAAAACGATACGGATACCTAATCGGATGCGCTACTCATCACTTGCCATGTTCCCCCTTATTGCGCTGTTATCTGCTTGTAGCAGCAAACCGGTAGCCGAAGTCATGCCACAAACGGGCGGCTTCCTGTTGCAACCCGATCATAATGTTTTTATGGCTACTGGGGATTTTGCCTATAACCCCGAAGCTGAAAAATTTATTGATAAAATGGTCAAGAAACATGGTTTCGACAGACAACAAATGCATGAAATTCTGTCACAGACTAAAAAACTCGACTATGTCCTACGCCTGATGGAGCAACAGGCGCCTACCGCCACTCCAGTGCCAGGTCCTAACGGAGCATGGTTGCGTTATCAAGGTAAATTTATTACTCCAGATAACGTACAAAATGGTGTGAAATTCTGGAATCAATACGAATCGGCCCTGAACCGTGCTTACCAGATTTATGGCGTACCACCGGAAATCATTGTCGGTATTATCGGTGTTGAAACCCGCTGGGGTCGGGTTATGGGTAAAACGCGCATTATTGACGCACTTGCCACCCTCTCGTTTGCTTACCCCCGCCGTGCGGAATACTTTTCCGGTGAACTGGAAACTTTCCTGCTGATGTCGCGTAAAGAGCAGGTTGACCCACTGTCATTGAAGGGATCTTTTGCCGGGGCGATGGGATATGGTCAGTTTATGCCGTCCTCTTTTAAAGAGTATGCGGTTGATTTTAATGATGATGGCTATGTGAATTTGTGGAATGCTGAAGATGCGATTGGCAGTGTCGCCAACTATTTCAAAGTACATGGCTGGAAGAAAGGGGATCTCGTCGCTGTTCCTGCCAATGGGCAAGTTCCAGGATTGGCAAATGGCTTTAAAACCAAATACAGCGTGTCAACCCTGGCACAGTCTGGCTTGAGCCCACAAGCTTCACTGGGTAACCACCATGAAGCGAGTCTATTGCGTTTTGATATGGGCGACCGTTATCAGTATTGGTATGGTTTACCGAATTTCTACACCATTACTCGCTATAACCATAGCACCCATTATGCCATGGCCGTATGGCAACTGGGCGAGGCGGTCGCTCAGGCCAGATAAGTCTTAATTTCCCTGACTCACAGGTGGGATTCGGGGGAGGGGGCAAGATAACGCTACGTTTCAGCTTTCTGCACCGGGTGCGAGGAGTATCGAGGGTTCCCATCTGGAACCTTCGTCGCATAAGCGAATGTAATCCTCTGGAGCTTGAGTAAAATACTATCCGGTTGTTTGATGATATGCCTAAAATTGGAATCCATATGACAGAGAACGCATTGTTTGAGCTTAGTAAGCAAGTCGGGCAGGCTTTGGGATTGCTTGGTGCAACAGTCACTACAGCAGAGTCCTGTACTGGAGGCTGGATAGCGAAAGTGATCACTGACGTGCCGGGCAGTTCTGCGTGGTTTGAACGTGGGTTTGTCACTTACAGTAATCAGGCTAAACAGCAGTTGATAGGTGTTGCTGCTCAGACCCTGGAGGCTTACGGTGCAGTGAGTGAAGCAGTCGTACGTGAGATGGCTTTGGGAGCATTGCAGGTAGCACAGGCTGATTACGCCATTTCGGTCAGCGGTATTGCCGGGCCAGACGGTGGTAGCGACGAAAAACCGGTTGGAACGGTCTGGTTTGGTTTTGCTGATAAGCAGGGACAGACTGTCGCTATAACAGCATGCTTTGCCGGTGACCGCGATGCTGTTCGTCGTCAGGCAACGGAATTTGCACTGCAAACCTTGTTGAATGGTTTTCTAAAAAAATAAGCTTGATACTGTATGATTGTACAGTATAATTAATTTAACAAAATCGTATTGAAATCCGCAGAACAGCGAATCTCGCTTGATACTGCATGACAGGAGTAGAAATGGCTATCGACGAAAACAAACAGAAGGCGTTAGCGGCAGCACTTGGTCAAATTGAAAAGCAATTTGGTAAAGGCTCCATCATGCGTCTGGGTGAAGACCGTTCTATGGACGTAGAAACCATTTCTACTGGTTCCCTTTCATTGGATATCGCCTTGGGTGCTGGTGGTTTACCTATGGGTCGTATCGTAGAAATCTACGGACCAGAATCCTCAGGTAAAACGACACTGACCTTGCAAGTTATTGCTGCGGCACAGCGTGAAGGTAAAACCTGTGCGTTTATCGATGCAGAACATGCACTGGACCCAGTTTATGCCAAGAAATTAGGCGTTGATATCGATAATCTGCTGTGTTCTCAGCCAGACACCGGTGAGCAAGCGTTAGAAATTTGTGATGCACTGGCACGTTCTGGTGCGGTAGACGTTATTATCGTCGACTCCGTTGCTGCTCTGACGCCGAAAGCTGAAATTGAAGGCGAAATCGGTGACTCTCATATGGGCCTTGCGGCACGTATGATGAGCCAGGCAATGCGTAAACTGGCGGGTAACCTGAAACAGTCGAATACTCTGCTTATCTTCATCAACCAGATCCGTATGAAAATCGGCGTGATGTTTGGTAACCCGGAAACCACCACTGGTGGTAATGCGCTGAAATTTTACGCCTCTGTACGTCTCGATATCCGCCGTATCGGTGCAGTGAAAGACGGTGATAACGTGATTGGTAGTGAAACCCGCGTTAAAGTGGTAAAAAACAAAATTGCTGCGCCGTTTAAACAAGCTGAATTCCAAATTCTCTACGGAGAAGGTATTAACTTCTACGGCGAACTGGTTGATTTAGGTGTTAAACATAAAATTATCGAAAAAGCCGGTGCCTGGTATAGTTATAAAGGCGAAAAAATTGGTCAGGGTAAAGCTAATGCCGGTAATTTCTTGAAAGAAAACAAGCCAATGTCTGTGGAAATTGAGAAGACTCTGCGTGAAACGCTGCTGAATAATCCGGATACTAAGCCAGATTTTATCGTTAATGAAAACGACAGCGACGCCGTTGAAGCTTCTGAAGATTTCTAAGGTATTTTAAGGGCTATTCAAGGGGTGTGTAATGACGCCCCTTAGAGCTTATCATCACTACTCATCGTTGCTTGTTTTATTATGTCTGAACAGTTATTCCTGTCTCCCCGTAGTGCCTTTTCCCGATTATGCGACAGAGCCGTTCGTATTCTTGCGATGCGCGATCATAGCGAACAGGAACTAAGACGTAAGCTCACCACTCCGACACCTTCAGCCTCTTTCGGGCAAAAACCAGAAAAAACAGAATATTCAGCCGAAGACATCGAAAAGGTTATTGCCTGGTGTTACCAGCAAAACTGGCTTGATGACCGGCAGTTTGCGATGCGATTTATTGCCAGCCGTAGCCGTAAAGGTTATGGACCTCAGTCTATCCGACAGTCACTGCAACAGAAAGGAATAGACAGGGAGACGCGGGAAGAGGTGCTGTATGCCTGTGAAATTGACTGGGGTGAGCGAGCGAAAGAAACGGCTGAGCGTAAATTTGGTACTCCACTGCCTGACGAGTGGCAGAAGCGGGTTAAAGTGCAGAGATTTCTGCTTTATCGTGGCTTTTTTATGGAAGACATTCAGAATATCTACTGAATTTTTGTCGATTAGTATCAGACGGGATTTTACTTCCCACGCTAGAAAACTTATCTTATTCCCACTTTTTCCCAGGTAAACAAGTTCTGATGGCGAAAAAATGTCCATCTGCGCTGGTTTATAACTCTTCGTTAGCTTGATTTCAGGATATTTATGAGCAAGAGCACCGCTGAGATCCGTCAGGCGTTTCTCGATTTTTTCCAAAGTAAAGGGCACCAGGTTGTAGCGAGCAGCTCCCTGGTTCCACACAATGATCCGACTTTGCTGTTTACTAACGCCGGAATGAACCAGTTTAAAGATGTTTTCCTGGGTCTGGACAAGCGTAGTTACTCCCGAGCCACCTCGTCTCAGCGTTGTGTGCGTGCGGGTGGTAAGCATAACGATCTGGAAAATGTCGGTTACACCGCACGTCACCATACCTTTTTTGAAATGCTCGGTAACTTCAGTTTTGGCGACTATTTCAAACATGATGCTATTAACTTCGCATGGGAACTTCTGACCAGCGAACAATGGTTTAATTTGCCAAAAGATCGTCTCTGGGTAACCGTCTATGAAAGTGATGACGAAGCCTTTGAGATTTGGGAAAAAGAAGTGGGCGTACCGCGCGAACGTATCATTCGTATCGGCGATAATAAAGGCGCTCCTTTTGCTTCTGATAACTTCTGGCAGATGGGTGACACTGGGCCTTGTGGTCCTTGCACCGAAATTTTCTTCGATCATGGCGACCATATCTGGGGCGGGCCTCCGGGTTCTGCTGAAGAAGATGGTGACCGCTATATCGAGATCTGGAATATCGTCTTTATGCAGTTCAACCGTCAGGCTGACGGTGTTATGCAGCCGCTACCGAAGCCTTCGGTTGATACCGGTATGGGCTTAGAGCGTATTGCAGCGGTCTTGCAGCATGTGAACTCTAACTACGATATCGATCTGTTTAAGCACTTGATTAAGGCTGTTGCCGAGGTCACTGGCGCGACAGATTTGTCGAATAAGTCACTGCGCGTTATTGCTGACCATATTCGTTCCTGTGCCTTCCTGATTGCTGATGGCGTCACACCGTCAAATGAGAACCGGGGCTATGTGCTGCGCCGTATTATTCGTCGTGCTATTCGCCACGGTAATATGCTGGGTGCGCAGGAGACCTTCTTCTATAAATTAGTGGGTCCACTGGTTGCCGTGATGGGCAGCGCAGGTGAAGAGCTGGCACAGCAACAAGCGTTGGTTGAGCAGGTTCTGAAAACCGAAGAAGAACAATTTGCCCGTACCCTTGAGCGTGGTTTGGCTCTGCTCGACGAAGAGCTGGCTAACCTGAAAGGTGATGTGCTTGATGGCGAAACGGCTTTCCGTCTCTATGATACCTACGGCTTCCCGGTTGATTTAACTGCCGATGTTTGCCGTGAGCGTAACATTACGGTGGATGAAGCAGGCTTTGAAGCCGCGATGGAAGAGCAGCGTCGTCGTGCCCGTGATGCCAGTGGCTTCGGGGCTGACTACAATGCGATGATCCGTGTTGATAGCGCCTCTGAGTTTAAGGGATACGAGAGTCTGTCGTTTAATGCGACCGTCAGCGCTATCTTCGTTGATGGCAAAGCGGTTGAACAGGTTAATCAGGGTGACGAAGCGGTTATCATCCTTGATAAGACTCCATTCTATGGCGAGTCAGGTGGTCAGGTAGGCGATATCGGTACGCTGAACGCTGAAGGTGTGCAGTTTGTTGTCGCTGATACGCAGAAATATGGTCAGGCAATTGGTCATCTGGGCAAGCTGGCAACCGGTAGTTTAAAAGTAGGCCAGAGCATCCAGACTGCAGTAAACGAAGCGTTCCGTGGACGTATTCGTCTGAACCACTCAGCCACGCACTTACTGCATGCCGCGTTGCGTCAGGTGCTGGGCACTCATGTTGCGCAAAAAGGCTCTTTGGTTAACGATAAAGGCCTTCGTTTCGACTTCTCTCATTTTGAGGCGATGAAACCTGCTGAAATTCGTGCAGTCGAAGATATCGTCAATGCGCAAATTCGCCATAACCTGCCAATAGAAACCCAGGTGATGGATCTTGAGGCTGCGAAAGCGAAAGGGGCTATGGCTCTGTTTGGTGAGAAATACGACGATAATGTGCGGGTTCTCAGCATGGGAGATTTCTCTACAGAGCTTTGTGGTGGGACTCATGCGTCGCGTACGGGGGATATCGGTCTGTTCCGTATCGTTGCCGAGTCAGGTACCGCAGCGGGTGTCCGTCGTATCGAAGCTGTAACAGGTGAAGGTGCACTGGCGACTCTCCACGAACAAAGTGACAGACTGCACGATATCGCTCAGATGCTGAAAGGGGACACCCAGGGGCTTAACGATAAAGTGCGTGCGGTACTGGAGCGTAATCGTCAGCTCGAAAAAGAACTGCAACAACTGAAAGAGCAACAAGCTTCTCAGGAAAGCGCTAGTCTTTCTAATCAAGCAATTGATATCAAGGGTGTTAAGTTGCTCGTCAGTACCCTCAGCAATGTTGAGCCGAAACTACTGCGCACCATGGTCGATGACCTGAAAAATCAGCTTGGCTCTGCCGTTATCGTGCTTTCGACAGTGGTTGATGGCAAGGTTTCTTTGATTGCTGGGGTGTCTAAAGACGTGACTGACAGAGTTAAAGCAGGCGAGCTGGTTGGCATGATTGCCCAGCAAGTTGGCGGAAAAGGTGGTGGTCGACCTGATATGGCACAGGCAGGAGGAACTGACAGCCAGGCTTTACCGGCTGCTTTAGCTGGCGTTGAAGCCTGGGTTGCAGCAAAACTCTGAATATAATGACTGTGTAAATATATGCCACAACGGACAATTGTTGTGGCATATTTGTAATAAATACAGAGTACTCATAAAAATAAAGTCAGGTAACAATAGAATATATCGGCTAAACTTGTTCGTAGCAGAATGTGATGCAGTGATGACGTGTTTGTTATTGCTTACTTTTTGGCGTTATATGATGGTTAATGCCGGGATATAGAGAGACCCGACTCTTTTAATCTTTCAAGGAGCAAAGAATGTTAATTCTGACTCGTCGAGTTGGTGAGACCCTTATGATTGGCGATGAGGTGACCGTGACAGTGCTTGGGGTAAAAGGAAACCAAGTACGCATTGGTGTGAACGCCCCGAAAGAAGTTTCCGTGCATCGCGAAGAAATCTACCAGCGTATTCAAGCTGAAAAGTCTCAGCAAACAAACTTCTAAGCATAAAGCGTCTCGCTCGATTAAATAGCGAGGCGCGTCTTTTCCCCCTCTGATGGCTATTTTTTCATTCCTTAGCGTTTTTCCCTGTCGTTTTATCTCTCAACATGACCCTTTTCGTTTTGGCTTTCTGCTCTTACTTTCTGTTTGCTGCTGCTTTTTGAACGGATTTTGTCTTTATATCTGTCTTTGATCTACCGACTTGCCTGATAGCCGTTATTTTTATTACTGCTGCTAACTGGCGCTATGCAAATATTCCTGTTGATAAAATACTCTTTTTGCCGTCATAACACACTAATTGACTGCGAATTGCGCAATCAGATAATACTCTGGAAAAAATGTTTGACTTATAAACCGGGGAAAGTAATATGTGCGCCATCGCAGCGACGAAGAGCAGTTAACAAGTTCTTCGAAGCAACTCGAAAGAGGCGTGTCTCGTAAGAGACTGTGGTGAGGTGGCCGAGAGGCTGAAGGCGCTCCCCTGCTAAGGGAGTATGCGGTTAATAGCTGCATCCGGGGTTCGAATCCCCGCCTCACCGCCATTTTGCATCCGTAGCTCAGCTGGATAGAGTACTCGGCTACGAACCGAGCGGTCGGAGGTTCGAATCCTCCCGGATGCACC
>CANRKT010000028.1 GCA_947631255.1 uncultured Enterobacteriaceae bacterium | reverse complement strand
CCTTACTTTTTGGTGGAACACTAAGTAGATCACAACCTTCTATGCCTGTCTTTATTTATGGGGAACCGTCAGCCCAACAGGGGGATATTGGCGTTATAAAAACATTCCACCTGAAGCTTCAATACGCTGGGCGTTTACCCAGCCCATCTCTTCGTTCAGAATTGCAGCAATCGCCTGGCCGATATCATCTGGCTGGCCAACCCGACCTAATGCCGTTTGCGAGGCGATAGCTTCCGCGATTTGCGGATTGTCTCTTACTGCGCCCTTACCAAAATCAGTCGCAATTGCACCTGGTGCAATAATATTTACCGCAATACCACGCGGTCCCAGCTCTTTTGCCTGATAGACGGTCAGAACCTCCATCGCCCCTTTCATCGCAGCATAAGCGGCTTTTCCAGGCAGAGCAAACCGGGTGAGGCCAGTTGAAACATTGAGAATTCGCCCCCCCTCTGCCAGCAGTGGAAGTAGCCGTTGTGTCAGGAAAAACGGACCTTTGAGATGAATATTCATCAGCAGGTCAAACTGAGCTTCACGGGTATCAGCAAAGCTCGCATCAATACCCATCCCGGCATTGTTTAATAAATAATCAAAGGTATCACGCTGCCATCGCATGCTGAGTTGTTCCCTGACCTTTAAGGTACAAGCACTGAAGGTCGATGAATCGCCGACGTTAAGAGGAATTGCTGCCGATCTCCTACCCATTCGTCGTATTTTTTCAACAACATCCTGCGCTTCTTGCTGCTGACGATGGTAAGTAATGAGCACATCGACGCCCTTCTCTGCCAGGGCTAAAGCGGCATTTTTACCTCAGCCACGACTACCGCCAGTGATTAAAACGATATGCTGATGCATGATAATCCTCTTTATTGATTCCGATATGCTGCAAACGAAGCTTATTAGCTATTAAAGAAACAATAAATACGTCAAAATACGCCTAACTGTTTCACATAGAACAACAATGCGAGTAAAAGATGGATAAAATATACGCAATGCAATTGTTCCTGTGCGTTGCAGAACGAGAGAGTTTTACCCGTGCAGCTGAAAGTCTCGGTATCCCTAAAGGGAGCGTTTCCCGGCAAATTCAGGCGCTGGAAAATATGCTCGGTACGCGTTTATTGTATCGGACCACACGTCGTGTTCAGCTGACACAGGACGGCATGGTCTATTACGAACGAGCCCGGGACTTACTGGCGAATATTGATGAGCTTGAGGGTCTGTTCCAGCATGACCCGGCAAGTATCAGTGGTCGGTTACGGGTTGATATGCCCGTGGGCCTGGCGCGAGGTTTAGTTATCCCAAAACTGCGTGAATTTCTACAATTCTACCCGGGTATTGAACTGGAACTCAGTAGCTGTGATCGTCTGGTTGATGTGATACGGGAAGGTTTCGATTGCGTGGTCCGTGTCGGGCACCTGAAAGATTCGGGTCTGATTGCCCGCCCTATCGGTAAACTGACGATGGTCAACTGCGCCAGCCCGGATTATCTGGCACGTTTTGGTTACCCCGAAACACTGGATGACCTGACATCACATGCTGTGGTTCACTATGCAGTAAACTTAGGTACCAGACCACAGGGATTCGAAGTCTGGACCGACAATACGACTCGCTGGGTAAAGACTGGGGGCTCATTGACCGTCAATAGTACAGAAACCTATCAGGCTTCCTGTCTGGCGGGTCTGGGAATTATTCAGGTACCGCGTATTGGTGTGAAGTCTTTGCTCAAGCAAGGTAGCCTGAAGGAAATTTTACCGCAATACCGTGCCGAACCGATGCCCGTTTCACTGCTTTATCCCCATCGCCGTAACCTGTCACGCCGAGTACATCTGTTTATGGAGTGGCTGACTGGAGTACTAAAAAACTATGTTGATTAAGCGACCGACTATAATTTCTTAGCGTCCTGCTATACCAAAAGGAAAATTTGCCTGATGAATAGCGAAAAAAAGCCAATAACACCCTCTGAAAATCAGACCAGCAGCTCTTATGACCAGGATGTTTCCGTGTGCGAACAACAAAAAGTACTGATCACATTGAAAACCGGTAACCGTGCACTGAACTGCACCATTAATACCGTGAATAAGACCGCCAGAAATCCAGTTATAGCTCATTTGCTGCGCACCATAGAGCGTTTCAATGATCGAATGGGTAATCAGTTTGGTGCTGCCATTACCTATTTTTCATTTCTCTCGCTGATCCCCATGCTGATGGTCTCTTTCGCTGCGGCCGGTTATATCCTGGCTGAGCATCCCACGCTATTAGAGGATATTTTTGCCAAAATACTCAGTAATGTCAGTGATCCTACGCTTGCTGCTACGCTACAAAATACCATTAATATTGCGATTCAACAGCGTACCACTGTCGGTCTGGTCGGTTTACTTATTGCTCTTTATTCCGGTATCAACTGGATGGGGAATCTGCGAGAAGCCGTGAGGGCTCAGACCAGAAAAACCTGGGAACGGACCGAGCAGGATAAAGAAAAAATCTGGACCAAATACTTACGTGACTTTGTCTATTTAACCGGGATGCTGATAGCAATAATTCTGACGCTAATCATTACCTCTATCTCAGGTTCAGCACAGTCGCTAATTATTCGTTTTCTGCACCTGGAGTCAATCGAATGGTTAAAACCCACCTGGCATCTAGTCGGGCTGGTTATTTCAATTTGTGCTAACTATTTGCTGTTCTTCTGGATTTTCTGGCGACTGCCTTATCAGCATCCACCTAAAAAGGCGCTGATTCGTGGCACCCTGATTGCTGCTATCGGCTTTGAAATCATTAAGATGATTATGACTTACAGTCTGCCTAAACTTGTCAGCTCGCCATCTGGGGCTGCATTTGGTTCAGTATTAGGGTTAATGGCCTTCTTCTACTTCTTCGCCCGCCTGACCCTGCTCTGTGCAGCCTGGATTGGTACTGCGGAGTATCCGGAAAACCAAAAATCATCCGATGAAAATACCACTCAGTGATCGTTAATACGGGTGTCCACCCTCTCTGACTGAGGAGAGGGTGCATGGTGTGTCACTCAAAAGATATCAGGTAAACTTTCCACACTCACTTCAAACGTATTCAGCCTGTGAGTGAGGCTTCAAATTCATCTGCATACCCTGTTTGATGTGATGACCCGCATAGCTCATCGAGAGACTATCAGCGTTGAAGAACCCGATAAATATTATCCTGTTATAAAAACGCTGACAGATTCATTTTTTTTAGAAACATTGTTTTAAATAATTTGACTCATCAGACAACGCAACCGACAATGAAAATATTTCCTTCTACGTTCATTTTATCTACAGGTTTCCCTATGCCAAATAAGAAAATAGCCGTTATTGGTGAGTGCATGATAGAGCTATCCCAAAAAGGTGCGGATGTTAGCCGCGGTTTTGGTGGTGATACTCTTAATACTTCCGTCTACATCGCCCGTCAGGTCGATGCCGATAAACTGGCTGTACATTATATTACTGCTCTTGGTAACGATAGTTTTAGCCAACAAATGTTAGACGCCTGGCAGCAAGAAAATGTCCAGACCACACTGACGCAACGTCTGGAGCATCGTCTTCCGGGACTCTATTACATTGAAACCGATGCCAGCGGCGAGCGTACATTCTACTACTGGCGTAACGAAGCAGCGGCTCGTTTCTGGCTGGAGAGCGAACAATCAGAGGAAATTTGTGCTGAACTGGCACAATTCGATTACCTCTATCTGAGTGGTATCAGCCTCGCAATTCTTGACGCCCCTAGCCGCAGTAAATTATTTGCTCTGCTGGAAAAAACACGCGCTAACGGTGGTAAGGTTATTTTTGATAACAACTATCGTCCGCGTTTATGGGCAAGCAAAGAAGAAACTCAGCAGGTTTATCAACAAATTCTTACTCATACTGATATCGCTTTCCTGACGCTCGATGACGAAGATGCTTTGTGGGGCAAAAAACCGGTAGAAGAGGTTATCCAGCAAACTCAGGCTGCGGGCGTGAATGAAATCATCATTAAGCGTGGCGCTGATTCCTGCCTGGTGGCTATTAAAGGTGAGCCAGTGATTGAAGTACCTGCGGTTAAATTACCTAAAGAAAAGGTTATTGATACTACCGCGGCAGGAGATTCATTCAGTGCGGGTTATCTGGCGGTACGCCTGAATGGCGGCACCCCTACAGACGCAGCAAAACGTGGACACCTGACGGCAAGTACTGTCATCCAATATCGTGGCGCTATCATCCCTAAAGACGCGATGCCAAAATAAACATAGTTCGCTGGCGATTCAGGTATAGCAGTGGAGCACGTAAGAGAGTCGAAGTACTGACTCCCTTACGTCCGAAGTGGAAGCTATTTTCTTACTAAGGCGATACGATTTCCACTTCAGTCACTTCCTGTTTAGGGTAATCAGTTGCTGGAGGTGTAGCCTGCGGCATCATCACTTTATCCCAGACAGTCTGAAGCTCTTTCATATTGTATTCTGGCTCGCCCAGAGGCTGCAGAAGTATCAATGACATATCATGAGAAAGCTGTTGGTGCAGATCTTGATTTAAGATGGCGACCGTCAGGTTATCAAGAAAGTTCTGCCGCAGCTTCTGATAGTTTTCCGGTGCAATATCCACCACCTGATTTTGCTGAGAACGCATACGCTGACCCATCAGCATACCGGTATCCATACGGGCGTAAGTGGTAAACAATTGGCTTAGCTCGTTCTTCTTTTGCGCTATCAGAGTATTAAATTCATCCTGTGACAGGCCATTGTTTTTCACTGCCAGTAATTCACGCCCAACCAGTGCCAGATTCGTGGTCAGTTTATCCGTCGGTGACTCAATATTAATAGCGCATTGAGCAAGCTGATAAAGCACACGGCAATCAAAGCTCAAATGGGTATCTTTGATATTCTTTTTTTCTAGATTCTGGCGAACATTCCAGAAGAGGGCTTCTCTGGCTAAATCCACACGCCAATAATTCAGCAACGCACCAGACTCACGGATAGGCTGCCAGGGGGCATCCCAAGTCAGTGACAATTTATTCTGACGGACATAATGACTCATCAGACTCACTGGATTTGGACTAAGTGCTGCCAGGCTAGGCACTGGAGCGGGTGATTCACGTTTCCCTTTCAGTTCACCAAAAGTTTTATTCAGCTGCTCAACCAGACTACGGCTATCAATATTACCGACAACAACCAGGGTCATCGCATCCGGTGTATACCATTTCTCATAGAAGCCTTTTAGCTTTTCGGCATCAATCGGATGAATCATTTTGCTCGCTGGATCATGACCCAACAAGGCCGATCCCTTCAGACGATAGCGCCACCAGTTATCCTGAGTATCTGGCCAGGTTTTTACTGGCTTATCCATACCTAAAGTGGCATTCACTGCCTCTGACGTCACCTGTAAGCTACCCGTACTTTTTGCCAGTGAATGTAACGCCGCTTTTAGCAAATCACTGCGGTTATTGGGTAAGCTTAAATTAAACAATGTCTTGTCATAAGAAACAATCGCTGGGGGTGCCGGACGCTGCGGATCAACACTTTGCTGCCACAATGCACCGTCCTGCTGAGCGGCCTGATTAAGCATCAGGCTTGACAGAAAATGGCTGAAACCGCTCTGCTGTGCACTTTCTACCAGCGACCCGGTGTTAATAAGTAAACGCATTTCTACGCGATCACTCGGCCGCTGAGGTGTGCCTAAAATGTGCCACTGAAAGCCATTTGCCAGCTTTCCTTGCTGCCAGGCTGGGTCTGGTTGCAATGTTTCTGCTTGTGCATAACCGCCGGCTATCAGTAACAGTAAGCCACCGGCTAAAAATCTAATTTTGGTGTTCTGCATGTGAACCCCTAAAAACAATCCTGGTTAAAAAATAGATGTCGCGAGCTTGTTTACGTGCCCTGTCGTCATGAACCAATTTGTTCGACCACATTCTTACCAAAACATCACCTTTGGAAATGAAAAATAAAAACATGACTCAGGTTACTGAATCATGTCGTTTGTCTGTGCTCATTAGATTTCTTCGGCTCCGCGACAAACAACTTGAATGATTTAGGATATAAAAGACGCCTGCAGCCCCAGTATATTGGCCATAGTGACAATAACTTCGACCATAACAGCATCTTCTGGCAGCCCTTCAATAAAGCGCTTATCTATTTTTAAAATATCGACCGGGACTGATTTCAGATGATGCAAATCTCGCGCTTGGATCATTATCAGGTGGCTCAAAAAATTGTATCTGATCCCCCCCGCGACAACTAGCAATCAGTGCCGCAGAGGTCGCTTGGTGGCAGGCATCTTTCGCACTCAACGTCGGACTTAACATCGCAATACCGATACTGGTCACAGAGCGGTCATCAGTGGATTGGATAGCGGAAGGTTCATCAAACCGGCTCATCAATTGCTGGGCATACTTCATCGCAACCCTGGGATCACTCACCTCATCGATAAATATCCCCAGTGCATCATTATTGAGTTGCGCCAGGATAACCGAACGGGGGAGGAGTCGATGGATCTTTTCTCGCCATAGCTGACGTTGTAGATAGCTCTGATTCGTGTTCAATGCCTGGCATGTCATATCCTGCTGCGTACTGGTCATAATCAGTAATGCACCTTGCTGATAGCGACTCAGTAGCCCCTGAAATGCTGTCTCATCGGGCAGTTCGGTATCGCTCGTTTGTGCCGGACAGCATGCCTGCTGATTACGATTGTAATTGCGTACCAGCACACCTATTTCATCATCCTGATGGAATTCAGGCATCTGTAACTGATGTGGCCCGATATCTTTCGGGCTAAAGCTATCCAGTTCATGAGCAATTTTACGAATCGGATGAATCACCAGCCGATTAATAAACCAGCTAATACTCACTGTCAGAATCAAGGCAAGTAATAGATAGGTCGTCAAAAGTATCGATAATGTAGAGAGAATAAAGCGATAGAGATATCGCGAGTCTGCCTGTAATACCAAATAGGCGAAAGGCTGCGAGCTCCCCGGCTGGCCAAGCGCATAAAGTGGTTGAGAAACTTGAACGGGAAGCCCAAACAAACGGCTAACCAGCCGTGGGATCTTTCCTTCCGGGGCAAAGTTTACCCTTAAGGCCTGAAATTGGTCAGGAAGGACGACGTCAACCCGGCTGATGATGTCGGCTGATTGAAGCGTATGGAGTACTTCTTCTGCTTGTGGAATATCTGCTGTCAGTACCGCCTGGGCGAGCGGGACCCGTACCGAATTAGCCATGTTTTCTATACGAAGCACAGTGTCATTACGGTTCTGTTGAACGAAATAAAAGAGCTGAATGACGATAAAAACAAAAATAAACACGACCGCAACGGCAGAAACCACCGCCATTTGTTTTATCGTAAGAGAACGACGAACACGCAAACTAACTCTCCCAATGACGCCTTTGGTAATGATTCTGACGCCGGACCATCTTATCTCACTGGAGTATACAGGAATGCGTTAATATTTTATCCTTGGCTGACGGTAAGGAGATATTGTATCGAAAAATATCGTCTGTCAGGAGAAATCCCGGCGACTCGCAACAAGCCTGACAATAGCATTTACACGCGATTTTTGCCCCGGCACTCAGCCGAGGCAAGTAATACCCTTAGCTAAGCGGGCTTAAAGTAATCTCTACGCGACGGTTTTGTGCCTTTCCTTCTGTCGTGCTATTACTCGCGATAGGATCCGCAGGCCCCATACCCATAGTACGAAGGCGGTTAACAGCCACCCCCTGAGTAATCAGCGAGCTCGCTACACTATCTGCGCGCTGTTGCGATAATTTCTGGTTAAGCTCAGCACCCCCGGTACTGTCAGTATAACCCGCAACATTGACCGCTGTTTTCGGATACTCTTTCAGAACCATCGCCACGCCGGTCAAAGTGTTAGCACCGGCAGGTTTCAGCGTGGCGCTGCTGCTGTCAAAGGTCACATTATTTGGCATGTTCAGGACAATATTATCCCCATTACGGGTGACACTCACCCCAGTGCCGCGCATTTTTTCACGCAGTTTCGCTTCCTGCACATCCATGTAATAACCGATCCCGCCTCCCAGTGCAGCACCGCTGGCAGCACCAATCAGCGCGCCTTTACCCCTGTCTTTTTTCGATGAGGAAATGACACCAATTCCTGCCCCCACCAGCGATCCCACCCCCGCTCCAATGGCAGAATTACCCACCTCTTTTTCGCCACTATAAGGATTGGTGGTACAACCCGAAATCGCTAATGTGCCACATACGATGGCAGCAATGGCCACAACTCGTTTTTTCATTGTATTTTTCCTCTGGTCCTGCGTGATCTGTACTAGTCGATTATTATGAAAAAAATCAGCGAATAATTCAGGGAAGTATTCTGATAAATCACAGTCAGAAAAAAAAAATCATGCCATTGGGTTATTTTTCGTGGTTTTTCCAGCGCATAATCCAGGTAGGATGCTGAGTATCACTCTGCCAGGCCGCCTCTTCGATACGAAATCCCAGATGGTGATAGAAATGAACCGCCCGCTGATTTTTCTGATAGACCTCAAGACTTAAAGCAGGAAAACGGGACTGAACATGCTTCAGTAACTGACTCCCGACGCCATTTCCAGTATGGGAAGAGGCAACAAAAAGTGCGCCAATAAACTGCCTGTCAATAATGCTGATAAACCCTATCATCCTCTCCTCTTGCATATACACCCAAGTTTCGGAATGGGGAATATAGACATCACGGACGACTGAGCGACTGTCATGCCAGTAGCTTGTGGCAATAAACGGATGTCCACTGATAGTACTCTCAAGCCACAAATCCATCAGTGTATCTAGCTGGTATGGTTTATAGGGAAGAATCATTGCGGTTTATCCTGATGACAAAAGCATCCGACAATATGATCGTTAACCAGTCCACAAGCCTGCATAAAAGCATAACAAGTCGTGGCTCCTACAAATTTAAATCCTCTCTGCTTCAAAGCACGAGACAAGGCTGCAGAATTGTGCGTTTTCGTCGGGATTTCTGAGAGCTCAACAGGGTGAGTCACCACGGGATGACCACTCACAAATGACCATACCAGTGCCGAGAAGTCTTCACCTTTCGCCTCCATTGCCAGTAACGCCCGGGCGTTATTAATGATGGCTTCGATTTTACCTCGATGACGAATAATCCCGGCATTACGCATCAAATTATCAACATCACTGAGGGTCATTTGTGCGACCGCTTCAGGGGAAAAATGATGAAAACACTGACGATAGTTTTCACGCTTTTTGAGGATGGTTATCCAGGAAAGACCCGCTTGCTGTCCTTCCAGACATATCATCTCAAATAATCGTTGTCTGTCATGAACCGCCACCCCCCATTCAAGATCGTGATATGCAAGATATAAGGGATCTACGGTTACCCATCCACAACGCTCCATTCTTCAATTCCTTACAATAAAGATTACCAGGTTCTATAGTGAGGACAAGTCAGGCTGTCATTGAATAAATAGATATAAATAATAAACTGATATCGAATATCAGACTCCTTTTACGGAAGATTAAGACGATTTTTTTTCACATATTGCTGGATTATCGGCATTTACTGGAGCTAGTAAGAACTTTATATATTCGCTATGGTCAAACCCACACTTCCCGAACTGGTCTGCAAAAGCCCTAAATGAATAAAATTAAATCAATTAGTCATCAGAAGTTATGCTTCCTTCTCGCCTTATATATTGGATTGCTTCTAAATATCACGGTTTTTTATCAACGATTCAGCGCACAAACATTGATTGTTTGGAAAGAATTATCGGCGGTGGCGGAGGTCGTCGCTTGCGTACTCGTCACCTTCTTTCTACTGCGTATTTTGTCCCTTTTTGGCCGTGCCGTCTGGCGTATTCTGGCAACATGCGTCGTCGTTATCTCCGTAGCCGCCAGCTACTACATGACATTTCTGAATGTCGTTATTGGTTACGGCATAATTGTTTCAGTGATGACGACTGATATAGACCTGTCTAAAGAAGTTATTGGCTATAAATTTATACTCTGGATTGTGTTGGTCAGTGCTCTGCCGCTTTATATGATTTGGCGTAATACATCATACGATACCCTCATCAGGCAGCTTATGGCGCCCGGTCAGTTCATCAAAAGTATTGCTATTATTTTATGTACCGCTCTGCTGGTCTGGGGTCCTTTACGTCTGCTGAGTGACTTACAGGAAGAGAGTGAACAGGGCACTACTATCGATACGGCCAGTTACGGTGGCGTCGTAGCAAGCTCCTATCTTCCGTCAAACTGGGTATCTGCATTAGGGCTTTATGTGTGGGCTAAAGCGGATGAGTCAGATGACAATAATTCATTGTTAAATCCAGCGAAGATATTTAACTATGTTGCTCCGGAGAATATTGAAGACACCTATGTCGTCTTTATTATCGGCGAAACAACGCGCTGGGATCATATGGGAATATTAGGTTACGAACGTGATACTACGCCCAAACTCTCTCAGGAAAAGAATCTGGTTGCATTCCGCGGTGAGTCTTGTGATACCGCGACCAAACTGTCACTTCGTTGCATGTTTGTGCGTGAAGGTGGGGCGTCAGATAATCAACAGCGCACACTGAAAGAACAAAATATCTTTGCAGTACTAAAACAGCTGGGTTTTAGCTCCAATATTTTTGCTATGCAAAGCGAAGTGTGGTTCTACAAAAATGCTATGCCAGATAGCTTCACATTCCGTGAAGAAATTGCCGCTAATCCACGTAATCACGGCAAAACGGTTGATGACATGCTGTTAATCAATGAAGTGAGTCAGTCCCTGAAGCAATACCCTAAGGGCAAACACTTGATAATTCTACATACTAAAGGCTCACACTTTTCCTACGCTCAGCGTTATCCACGTAGCTTTGCGGAGTGGACTCCAGAATGCGTCAGCATTGATAACGGCTGTTCAAAAGAGTCATTGATCAATGCCTTCGATAACTCAGTGCTGTATACCGATACCGTAATCAGTAGCGTACTGGACCAGCTTCGTAACAAACGGGCAATTGTCTTCTATGCTGCCGATCATGGTGAGTCTATAAGCGAGTCGACGCATCTGCACGGAACTCCTCGTCATATGGCTCCGCCAGAACAGTTCCGTGTCCCACTGTTGGTCTGGGCATCAGACAAGTTCCTTGAGAACCCCAAAAATAAACTCGCCTTTGAACATTTACAGGAAGAGGCCAACAAACAAGTCTCACACCGTCATGTTGAGCTTTATGACTCAATTCTGGGTTGTTTAGGCTATACCTCGCCTGACGGGGGAATTAATCAGAATAATAACTGGTGTCATATTCCTGAGAACGGCACTCCCCAGTAAATTCTGACTCGCTCTCAGCTAGCCGATGAACATAGCAAAGCGACGTGATTCGGCTAGTTCTTACCCCTAATATCCTGGCAGCCTAAAAGATGATGTCTGACCATGCTTATCACATCTCAGGCGCGATATAGCATCAGATTTTGTTATCGTTAACTTTAGTCGTTTACTTCACTGTTTATCACCTGCTACAGCATTTATTGCTAGAAGCGACGCAGATCACAATTCTAATCGTTCAATAATTCGTCATTTAACACAAATTTTACTATCAATAAAAACAGTGATTGTTACTAGTTGATTGTGAATTGTTGGAATAAACAACTAGAAATAGCACATAGCATAATGTTCACCACTGTAAATTGCAGTGAAAAGTTTTTTTAATCTTTGCCAGCAAAATCCCATCCAGAAGGCAAATCCCCACGATCCATATTGACGTTTGGATCATCTATTGACAGATTGTAGTGCAATAGAGGCCATACACGAACTGTCTGCGCTGCTTCTGTCCATCACACGCAAAAGGAACAGCTGCCTCTTTACCGCCTTCGGGTATACCGTATCGATCGCAAATAAATAACAATGATCAGCGGTGAGTAGTCATACAACACCACACACAATTGGAGCAAAATAATGCCTATTTCCTTGAAGAAGTCAGGGATACTGAAGTTTGGCCTGAGCCTTGTTGCTCTGACCGTTGCAGCAAGCGTGCAAGCTAATACTTTGGTTTACTGTTCAGAAGGTTCGCCCGAAGGTTTTAACCCTCAGCTCTTTACCTCTGGTACGACCTATGACGCCAGCTCAGTCCCTATTTATAACCGCCTGGTAGAGTTTAAAACCGGTACAACTGAAATCGTCCCGGGCCTGGCCGAGAAATGGGAAATCAGTGAAGATGGTAAGACTTATACTTTCCATCTTCGTCCAGGTGTGAAATGGCAAGACAATAAAGACTTCAAACCGACTCGCGATATGAACGCAGACGATGTCGTGTTCTCATTTGATCGTCAGAAGAATCCAGAAAACCCGTACCATAAAGTGTCTGGTGGCAGCTATGAATACTTCATTGGTATGGACTTACCTGACCTTATCACTGAAGTGAAAAAGGTTGACGATAATACCGTTCAATTCGTTCTCGCTCGCCCAGAAGCGCCATTCCTTGCTGACCTCGCGATGGACTTCGCCTCTATTCTTTCTAAAGAATATGCCGACAACATGATGAAAGCGGGAACCCCTGAGAAGATTGACCTGAATCCAATCGGTACCGGTCCATTCCAGTTACAGCAGTACCAGAAAGACTCCCGTATTCTGTATAAAGCTTTCCCTGGTTACTGGGGCACCAAACCACAGATTGACCGTCTGGTCTTCTCTATTACGCCAGATGCTTCTGTGCGTTATGCCAAGCTGCAGAAAAATGAATGCCAGGTCATGCCTTATCCAAACCCAGCCGATATTGCTCGTCTGAAAGAAGATAAGAATGTCGACCTGAAAGAGCAGCCAGGTCTGAACGTAGGTTATGTCTCCTTTAATACCGAGAAAAAACCGTTTGATAACGTAAAAGTACGCCAGGCACTGTCGTACGCAGTGAATAAAGACGCCATCATCGATGCGGTATATCAGGGTGCCGGTAGCTCGGCGAAAAACCTGATCCCACCCACCATGTGGGGCTATAACGATGATGTAAAAGACTACAACTACGACCCAGAAAAAGCGAAAGCGCTGCTGGAAGAAGCCGGTCTTGCTGATGGCTTCACCGTTGACCTGTGGGCAATGCCCGTTCAGCGCCCATACAACCCAAATGCTCGTCGTATGGCTGAGATGATTCAGGCTGACTGGGCGAAAGTCGGTGTTAAAGCCAATATCGTCACCTACGAGTGGGGCGAATACCTCAAACGAGCTAAAGCAGGTGAGCACCAGGCTGTCATGATGGGCTGGACTGGCGACAATGGGGATCCGGATAACTTCTTCGGTACTCTGTTTAGCTGTGCTGCTGCACAACAAGGCTCTAACTACTCTCGTTGGTGCTACCAGCCATTTGAAGAAATCATTCTTCCTGCACGTACCACTGACAATCACGAAAAGCGTGTTGAGCTGTATAAGCAAGCTCAGGTCGTGATGAATGAACAAGCACCTGCGTTGATCATCGCTCACTCCACAGTCTATGAGCCTGTGCGCAAAGAAGTTAAAGGTTATGTGGTTGACCCACTGGGCAAACACCACTTTGACAACGTATCGATTGAAAAATAAAAACAACGTGCTGTATACCCTCTTCCCACTGGGAAGAGGGTGACCGATTTTTTGAGCAATGCAGACAGACGTCTTTTAAGGCGTCCTGTCAATAAAGAGAACCCGGGATATGCTGCAGTTCATCCTCCGACGACTGGGATTAGTTATTCCCACGTTTATAGGTATTACCTTACTGACTTTCGCCTTTGTCCATATGATCCCCGGCGACCCAGTGCTGATTATGGCTGGAGAGCGTGGTCTTTCTCCTGAGCGTCACGCCCAGTTACTGGCAGAGCTTGGCCTTGATAAACCCATGTGGCAACAGTATCTCCATTATATTTGGGGTGTGATGCATGGTGACTTAGGTATTTCGTTAAAAAGCCGCATCCCTGTCTGGGAAGAGTTTGTGCCGCGTTTGCAGGCGACGATGGAACTCGGCGTCTGTGCCATGATATTTGCGGTTTCAGTCGGTGTCCCAGTGGGCGTACTGGCTGCGGTTAAACGCGGATCCATTTTTGATCATACTGCGGTCAGTATCGCGCTGACTGGCTACTCCATGCCTATCTTCTGGTGGGGTATGATGTTGATTATGCTGGTTTCCGTTCAGTGGGACCTGACCCCTGTATCCGGTCGTATTAGCGATACAATATTCCTTGATGACTCCCATCCACTGACCGGCTTTATGTTACTGGATACCGCTATCTGGGGTGAATCAGGTGACTTCATCGATGCGCTTGCTCATATTGTTTTGCCTGCCATTGTGCTGGGGACTATTCCGCTGGCGGTTATCGTGCGTATGACACGATCTTCAATGCTTGAAGTACTGAGTGAAGATTATATTCGTACCGCACGTGCCAAAGGTTTAACCCGCATACGTGTGATTGTGGTTCATGCCCTGCGTAATGCCATGTTACCTGTCGTCACTGTTATCGGTCTGCAAGTCGGTACGATGCTGGGCGGTGCAATTTTGACAGAAACTATTTTCTCCTGGCCGGGTCTTGGGCGCTGGCTAATCGAAGCTCTACAACGCCGTGATTATCCGGTAGTACAGGGCGGGGTCTTACTGGTAGCGACCATGATTATTTTGGTCAACTTACTGGTTGATTTGCTGTACGGCGTGGTGAACCCGCGTATACGCCATAAAAAATAAGGGTGATCATGACACAATCCACTGAAAATAAGGTTCTTGTGGCTCCCACGCCAATGACACCTTTCCAGGAATTCTGGCATTACTTTTGTCGTAATAAAGGGGCTGTCGTCGGCTTGGTGTATATCAGCCTGATGGTCTTTATTGCTGTATTCGCAAACTTCCTTGCTCCACATCTACCTGCAGAACAGTTCCGTGATTCACTCCTGCGCCCCCCCGTCTGGATGGAAGGCGGTAGCTGGCAGTTTATTCTAGGTACCGATGATGTTGGCCGCGATATTCTTTCACGTCTGATGTACGGTGCACGCCTGTCATTGCTGGTCGGCTGCCTGGTCGTCTTACTGTCGCTAGCGATGGGGATAGTGCTGGGTCTGGTGGCTGGTTACTTCGGTGGTATCGTTGATAACATTATCATGCGAGTGGTCGATATCATGCTGGCGCTGCCAAGCCTGCTACTGGCACTGGTACTGGTCGCTATCTTTGGCCCCTCTATCAGTAATGCCGCGCTGGCATTAACCTTTGTCGCACTCCCCCACTATGTCCGCCTGACGCGTGCTGCGGTATTAGTGGAAGTGAACCGCGACTACGTGACCGCTTCTCGTGTCGCCGGTGCGGGTCCTATCCGTCAGATGTTTATCAATATTTTTCCTAATACCCTTGCGCCTCTGATTGTTCAGGCATCGCTGGGCTTTTCTAACGCCATTCTCGATATGGCCGCTCTTGGCTTCCTTGGCATGGGTGCACAGCCACCTACACCGGAGTGGGGCACCATGCTCGCCGATGTGTTGCAGTTTGCGCAAAGTGCCTGGTGGGTTGTGACCTTCCCGGGTCTGGCAATCCTGCTGACAGTGCTGGCATTTAACCTGATGGGTGACGGCTTGCGTGACGCGCTCGATCCTAAACTCAAGCAGTAAAGAGGCACGAGATGGCGTTATTAAATGTAGATAAATTATCAGTGCATTTTGGTGATAAAAATGCACCTTTCCGTGCCGTAGACCGTGTAAGCTACAGCGTAGAGCAAGGTGAAGTGGTCGGGATCGTGGGTGAGTCTGGTTCCGGTAAATCTGTCAGTTCACTGGCGATTATGGGACTGATCGACTTCCCAGGCCGGGTCAGTGCCGAAAACTTACAGTTCAATGGCCAGGATTTACAACGTATCTCAGAAAGAGAACGTCGCAATCTGGTAGGTGCTGATGTCGCGATGATTTTCCAGGATCCGATGACCAGCCTGAATCCTTGCTATACCGTTGGTTTTCAAATTATGGAAGCCATTAAAGTTCATCAGGGTGGCAATAAGAAAACCCGTCTTCAGCGTGCTATAGACCTTCTTAACCAGGTCGGTATTCCTGATCCTGCATCACGTCTGGATGTTTATCCGCATCAGCTCTCAGGCGGGATGAGTCAGCGCGTGATGATAGCGATGGCGATTGCCTGTCGTCCAAAACTGCTGATTGCGGATGAACCCACTACGGCCCTGGATGTGACCATTCAGGCGCAGATCATCGAGTTACTGATAGAACTGCAACAAAAAGAGAATATGGCGCTGATCCTCATCACTCACGATCTGGCGCTGGTGGCTGAAGCGGCCCATAAAATTATCGTGATGTATGCCGGACAGGTGGTAGAAACCGGATCCTCTAAGGATATTTTCCGCTCTCCACGCCACCCGTATACCCAGGCACTGTTACGTGCCTTGCCAGAGTTCGCTCAGGATAAAGCGCGTCTGGCTTCATTGCCTGGTGTGGTTCCCGGCAAGTATGACCGCCCGGAGGGCTGTCTATTGAATCCACGCTGTCCGTATTCCACTGATAAATGCCGTAGCGAAGAGCCTGAACTCAGGATGGTCGATAACGGTCGTCAGTCTAAGTGTCACTATCCCCTCGATAATGCCGGGAGGCCAACGCTATGAGTACCCCACAGGCCACCGTGCAACCCTTGTTGCAGGCTATCGATCTGAAAAAACACTATGTTGTGAAAAAGGGCATGTTCACACCTGAACGACTGGTGAAAGCCCTTGATGGTGTCACCTTTACCCTTGAACGCGGAAAAACCCTGGCAGTGGTCGGTGAGTCAGGCTGCGGTAAATCTACCCTCGGCCGACTGCTGACCATGATTGAAATACCCACTGAAGGTGAGCTCTATTACCAGGGACAGGATCTGCTGAAGCCTGATGCTTCGGCAGAAAAACTACGTCGTCAGAAAATCCAGATAGTTTTCCAGAATCCGTACGGTTCATTAAACCCGCGCAAAAAAGTCGGGCAGATCCTTGAAGAACCCTTAGTGATTAATACTTCACTGAGTAAAGCCGAGCGTCGTGAAAAAGCGCTGACAATGATGGCGAAAGTAGGCCTGAAAACTGAGCATTACGATCGTTATCCACATATGTTCTCCGGTGGTCAACGCCAACGTATCGCAATAGCCCGTGGTCTGATGCTTGACCCGGATGTGGTTATTGCTGACGAACCCGTCTCGGCTCTGGACGTTTCTGTCCGTGCTCAAGTCCTGAACTTAATGATGGATTTACAGCAGGAGTTAGGGCTGTCTTACGTCTTTATCTCACATGACTTGTCGGTGGTAGAGCATATTGCCGATGAAGTGATGGTAATGTATCTCGGTCGTTGTGTGGAAAAAGGGACTAAAGAACAGATTTTCTCTAACCCCCTGCATCCCTATACCCAGGCTCTGCTCTCTGCGACGCCACGTCTTAACCCGGATGACCGCAGAGAACGTATTAAACTGACCGGTGAGTTACCTAGCCCGCTGAATCCACCACCAGGCTGTGCCTTTAATGCCCGCTGCCGTCGTCGTTTTAGCACCTGTACCCAGTTGCAGCCAAAACTTAAAGATTACGGTGATGGTCAACTGGTAGCCTGTTTTGCCGTCGACCAGGATATCAACGGCGAAGTACGCTAGCCTCGTCGTCCTCTCCTCGCTATGCGGGGAGAGGACGATTGATCGCAACAGGCGTTTTCACCCTCATCTTTATTTTTAGAGGGGGGAATTTAAACATTATTATACTGCACCATGAAAGCCATAGCGGCTACGGGTAAATACAATATCATCCTGTTCTTTATTTTCATTCGCTCGTCCCTCAGGGTGAATAATCGTCAAGCTATCAAAAACCCCTTCAAATCGCATCAATATATTATTGTAGGATTTATTATTGATAGTATTGTTTAACTTCACATGAGCCATAGGCGAAAGCGTACTCTCCTGTCGTTCTTGAATAAGATCGTATAAATAGATATGACCATCATCAAATGCTACAGCTAGCACTGCATTCATTGCTGAAAATGAAACAGCCGTAATATTTCCATTATCATGCAGCCCAGAAGGCCTTGTGAGTAAAAATTCTTTTTCCCTCTTCATATCATAAAGAATGATATTAAAATTATCTTTATTTTTAAACCCCAAAAAACGTTGTTCCTGACTGATAAAAGCAGGGGAAAAATTCGTAGGGGCGCTCCAGAAAAATTGCTCACTATTATTATCCACCCATAAATTATTTTTTGGACAAAAAAGCACGCCACTATCAGAAAGTGCAAATAAAAAATAATTTTCAGATGCGCAATTTTTTAATCTGGAGTAACTTATCGCATAGATAACCCTCTTCGTTTTATCTGTATACCCGAAATCTTTTCTATATAAATCATAGAACAATACACTTTTCTTGTTATCAATAGAGACCATCCACTGTCGATTGGGAGAAATGATAAAATATTCAAATTTAGAATCTACTGAGTAACGATTAATAAATATATCTTCAAAGAAAGAGTTAATCACTTTTACTATATTTCTTTCTGTATTAATCATTATTTTTGGATGAATGTTTTTTTCATACATAAATTGTGTGACAGGTACTGCATTGGCATATTTGGATCTCGGAAACCACTCAACGAAACCATTCTCCGAGATCAAACTGTCATTTTTATAAACCCGCTGAAAAGAGCTGAGCACATGAGGAATATCACTGTCATCGTTATCGATCCAGATGGCCTCATGATCAGTATATTTTATATTTGCTAGTCTGTTATTACTGGAGAATAATTTATCATTTTTATCATCTTTTAAATATATTTTCTCTATTAGCATAAGTTCATTTAATGATTTATTCTTTAATAATAAATGAAGCTGCCGCTGCCACGTCATCCACAAAGCAGCAGCTGGATATTTTCTCTGAAAAGGCTGAGCATCATGATGAAGTTTCCATGAATATATCTGTACTACGGGAAGTTGCAGGGTATCTAACCTCTCAATGGGGTTCAGTCGCTTTAGAAAAGCAGCCTGTCGTAACCTCATGGCCAATTTATCATTAACATGATTTATATCAAAATCAACCAGATCCATTATCTCTGGATATTTTTCTTTAGAGAAATACTGATTAATCAAACGATCATAAGGTGACTCATAACCATTTTTCGGGTTAGAGGAGATAAGCTCAAAACTCTCGGTAAATAAATCATAATATAGTTCAGCTAATATATTAGGCTGTAAATTAGAACATTTTAAATAGAAATTATTATTCTCAAGCACCTCTAAGGGATAATAGTAATTTGAAACTCTTAGTTTAGTCTCTGACTTAGAAGAAATCGCGCCACTAAGTAAAAGAGTAGGAAACTTCTCTAATGTTTCACCCAATGTGCAATTATCATAAACAAAAGATTCCAGTACTTCACCTACGTGTGATGAGCTTTTTTTAAGATAAGGTTTTACTGCAATAAAATCATCTTTCAATGAATCCCAGCCAATCATAATAGAGGGATAACCTAAATATTTTTCATTCATCATAAATTGATTTTTTATTGTTGACAAACCCACCTCATAAAATAGACCATGTCTATAAAAGAATAGTTTTCCGGATAAAAAATGTAATTTATCACTCTCACGCCCCAATATTTCTTTAGTCAGGGAAGAATTCCCACTCAATGAATATTGTACTGCAAAGGGTGAATAGTCAGAAACCCTCGTTATATTTTGACTATTAATAATGACATCACCAATTTCATTTTTTATCATATTATAAAAATATATACTTTTATCTCTATTTATTATCTTGGCGTAATCGCCATCGTAAACAGGTCGGAAATTTTTATTTTCTGGATCAAGAATGTAATAAACATCATCTATTTTAAATATGTCAAAAATTTTATCTGCAGAGAAACCATCTGATGAAAAATGACATTGATGCTCTGGATAAAACACTAGGTTTTCAAGTGGCTTATCTTTATCATATATAAATATCATTTGATACCCACTATTCGTCAAGCGACTATCAGAAGCAATTATTTTCGTTGCCTGAGATGTAGCAGAGAACCAAGGGGTAATATTTAATTCTCCTTCTTTATTTTTTTCAAAAGTGACCCGAAAAATAATACCACTATATTCGTCTTCACTCAGAGTGACATGGACATGTTCTCCATCCTCGGTTATCTCTTCTGTTATTCCGAGTAATATATCAACTTCATTCCTGTTTGAATAGTAAGCATAGTAATCACCAAACTGGTAAAAACTATCATATACTGAAAAAGTTAATGTCCCATTACTATAATAATGGTTCATTGTTAAACGCCCTGATGGTTTAGATATTTTAATGGCGATTTTTTTCGATGATTCAAATATAGATTGAGTACGAACACTAAATTCTGCAATATTTTTCATATGCCGAATTGATGCAAAAGGAAGCCGAATCAACTCCCCCTTAATAATCGTAGAAGCTATATTCAAGACCGAGTTTTTTATATCTTTTATTAATCCAATGCCGGGATCGATACTTCCAATAAGTACGTCAACAACAGAAATTCTTAACATGGTTTGTTCGTTCATGATGGTATTATAAATATAAAAATCATTAACCACTTTACTCCATATAATACGGCCATCACTTTTAAAAATTTTATTTTTATTGACCATAAAAGAGAAATCAATGGCTTTGTCAGTCATTTTACTGCCAACACTGAATAGTTTTTTTCCTGCTGGAAAAACAATAAAAATGCCATCAAGAAAACAACTGATGAACGCATCTGTAACATCTTCACGCTGCAAAGACGTGATACATGAATAGAACGGGATAAAAAGGTCTTTCATGATATTAATTATCATATCTTTAGTACTTACCACTTCAGTAGTATGCTTATAAATAAGGTCTTCTATAATTTTATTTTGCCATTCCACAACTTTACTCAGAAAAAGAGAGGAGGACTCTTGTGTAGATGTAGAAATATTAACCTTAGAATCTTTATAAACTGCTATTTTTATAAATCCATCATTATAATCTGACCAGCCATCAAAAAACTCTCCAATATCTTCTTTAAGATTTTTTGAGTCGATTTTAACTCTTTGCATTAGCTTTTTATATGTTTTGTCTAACGCATATATCCTCTGCTCCCCCAAATGTGTGGCGCTGAAAAAGATATATTTACTTTTCATCTGTATTTTTTTTAGTGGTGGCCCGATCCATCTCGTTTGAGCAAAGCGATGCTCAGTAAGTTGTAGTAATACAACCTCCAGTGAGGCTGCATTAATGAATTCAATGTCACCCCCGTCTAATGATGGATTAAAATAGTCACTGGATACAAAATTATTCCTTATAAAAAGTTCATTTACATTTTTATAAAAATATATAACCTGACTTAGCAGTGCATTGTATTTTTTTTTGACAATGGGTATTTTTATTGTGAAATAATCGTATTTATTTTTTTCACTTTTATTATTATTTTCAATCAGACACCAACCCGGTTTATCTATAGAATTAATAAATTCATCCTTATCAATAAAGACAGAGGTATTTTCTCTATGACTACTATTAGCAGGAGTGATATCTTTGATGATATATATATCAGGATCCTGGCAATGACAATATTCAACCAATAGTTGATCGGTAAATTCATTAATTGTCCCCCAAGACTTACCTTTTATTTCTTTCATTCCTGAAATGATCAAACCTATTGTTTTTACAACATCATAGGATAAGTCAACACGTTTGACTAATTCATCACGGATTGTATTCCATGAATCTTTAAAGTCCGGTATTTTTTGATAATCCATATTTGAATGCAAATAAAGCATACTAAACTTCATGCCTATTTCAATTTTACTCTTACTGACTTTAGAAAGTTCTTCATTTATAAATGAATTGAGTATATCAATACCATACATTATAGCACTTTGTTCATCATCATTAATTATGTCCAACCATTCTGCCTCTGAGCTGAGATAAATCAAAAGCCATGTAATGCTTCCAAAAAGGACATCAGAATATTTACTCAATTTTAAAGAGAAAATCGGCATTGTTGGAACAATATATTTTTCATAAAAAAAACTCATCTCAGGAATTAAGTTACCATTTTGAGAGTCATAATTATTTTTTAATATCTGTAATTTAAAATCTTTAATTAAAATGTAGCGATTAAGTGAAAAAGCATGAAGCAAATATTCATCAAGTGATTTGCCATACATTAATTGTGATAGCAGCTCACCAACCAGTTGTCGTTGTACGTTTATACTTAAATGTTCATCTATTTTTTCACCATACAATCCGGTTCCATAAAGATAAATTTGAGCCAGCCGCGATTCATGGAAAGAGTGTCTGGATATCAACGCAAGCATTAACTGTGCAAGATCTTTATCACCTGCATTTTTTGGTACTTCAATATAAGCATTAATATAACCAATCAGCCGGTTACGACATCGCTGTAATGTCTGATCATTATTCTGGTAACTATTAATTGTGATCCTTCCAGCTACAGATTTTTGCTCATTCATTTCAACCATAGTGCGTGATTTTATCGTTGCCAGTGGCATAATTTCAGATAACGGTGGAAGTTGATTATCTATAGCGCTGGGACTATTGTATTTAGGAAATAATACATTCCCGGTTGAGCATGGCTGATTCTCTTTCTTTATTAACTTGCCAGATAAGTAATCATAGTAAAAATTTTCGTCATCAATACAGATAACACTTTTTAATATTTTTCCCTTATCCTCCGTTTTTTTTTCTGTTGTATCCATACTATTCGGATAATGTCTATTCACTCTTTTCGGTATGATAAGCGGTAGAGTGGAACGGCTATCTGCATGAATATCGTCAGTTAATTCTTTTGCAGTAATAAGCAAATCATCAGAGTTAAAATCATTACTGGCTTCAGGTACCGTCGTTCGTCGCATATAAAGCCCAACACCACCCCCCATCAATAGTACGGTTCCTATTAATAATCCGAGCTTTGTTTTCAAAGAAAATGTAGGAGGATGAACTTGCCCTGTTCGCTGGAGCTGTTTAGCCACCTCTTCCGCATCCTGGCGTAATGCCCGGCCTTCTGCCAGAATAATATCAAGTTCAACAGCATTGTGTTCTGGGTTGTCTCTATTCAGGAAAAGGCAATGAATGAAATAATACCAGAAACCTTTATGCGCTGTAGGTCCAGGCGTCTCAGGACTTTGTCCGTGAAAGGTATCTGGGCTATTATTTACCATTGCTATTTTTTCAATAATATCAGAATTATTTATATTCTCTTCAGCATGTGTTTTTCTGCCCAGCGGATAAGAATTAAAATTAGCACTAGATGATGATATTTCCTTCCGATATATTCCTGGCAAGATTAATTTCCCTTATGTTTTTAAAAACACAGCAATCTAAAATCTTCGTTATGGATACGCTATAGTAATAATTTGCAGGAAAATTTGGAATGAATATTTAAGACTTTTCTCAGACAACTTTTGTCGGTTATCATTAAAAACCTATAGGAATACATAACTAGAATTAAAAATATTTCCATAAAAATAATATCACTATAAAGCTATCAGTGTACTCTCTTAATCATTCAAGTTGCTTGTAGGCTCCTGGGATGAGCATAAATAGACTATATAATTTGGCAAGCTGATAAGTTTATGTCCTCAAGTATATGAGTGACGACTTTAGTCGCCCCTATTTTTGGCGAATGTTAATATTAATTCCCAGCCGCTAATAACAATGCAGTTGGATAAGATTTTATGGTTTAACTGGTGATTTATTTGTTATGTGTTTTTCTTCCAGGAGTGATTGTTTATTTAATATATTAGCCGGGATGAATGGAAGTAGCCCCATGGTAACTTGCAGTACGGTGAATATTTTCCTAATCTAAAAGATTATCGGTCAACGTATTGGCCGATCTCTATCAATGATGAACGGAGCCTCTAATGAAGCCGTCGATTATCCTCTACAAAAAATTACCTGATAACCTCGTCAAACGTTTGGAAAATCACTTCGTCATCAATCAACTTGATGATATCAGCCCTGAAACTGTCGCGGCTAACCCACAAATTTTTGCCAGTGCTGAAGGATTACTGGGCTCTGGCGGTAAAGTTGATGAGACTTTCCTGGCAAACATGCCAAAACTTCGTGCAGCTTCAACTATCTCCGTTGGCTATGATAATTACAATGTCGATGCCCTCAATGCCCGTAATGTGACTCTGATGCACACCCCTACCGTGCTTACAGAAACGGTGGCTGATACTGCAATGGCGTTGATGCTTTCCAGTTCTCGTCGGATTGTCGAACTGGCTGAACGCGTTAAAGCCGGTGAATGGCAAAGTAGTGTTGATGCTGGCTGGTTCGGTGTCGATGTGCATCATAAAACACTCGGTATCATCGGGATGGGACGTATCGGCCTGGCGCTGGCACAGCGCGCTCACTTTGGTTTCAATATGCCGATTCTCTATAACGCACGTCGTCATCATAAAGAAGCAGAAGAGCGTTTTGATGCTCAGTATTGCGACCTCGATACCCTGCTGGCAACGGCGGATTTCGTCTGTATTCTGCTGCCACTCACCGCAGAAACACATCATCTTATTGGTGCTGAACAACTCTCAAAAATGAAGTCATCAGCCATACTCATCAATGTGGGCCGTGGCCCGGTGGTTGATGAGCAAGCGCTGATTCAGGCATTACAAGAGGGCAAGATTCATGCCGCCGGGCTGGACGTTTTCGAGCGCGAGCCGCTGTCGGTAGACTCGCCATTGCTTAAAATGCCAAACGTCGTTGCGCTACCACATATTGGTTCAGCTACACATGAAACACGTTCTGGAATGGACGAATGTGCCGTGGATAACCTGATTGCCGCACTAACGGGCAAAGTAGAAGTGAACTGCGTGAATCCTGAAATTTTCAAATAACAGGCTGAGAAAGATAAAAAAAGGCTATTCGGGAAACCGAATAGCCTTTTAAATTTTATCGCGCCAGATTACTGCACGATGTTCTGGGTCGCAGTATACGCCTGCATAAATGCCTGGTGCTGACCCGCAAGCGGAGCAATCAGCATATTATACTGAAGGGCCTGACGCGAAGTCGGGAACTGAATACCACCAGCAGTAAAGCTCACCTGGCCTTCTTGTTCAGCGATATAATCTCCCACTTGCATAAGCTGTTGAGTAAGATTTTGTGCCGCTGGAATTAATGGCACAATCGCATTAGCCGGATTAGTGACGACTTTCTCATAGACCTTATCGTAAACGACTTTCAGCTCTTCAGGTTGCTTGAGCATAGAAAGCTCTCTATCAGCCTGCATCTTGGCATTTTGTACCTGCTGACCTAACACATTGAGCGCGCCGTTTTCCTGACGTAGCGTATTACGCTGGGTCAGATAGTCTTGCGGAACCCGGATACCATTGATGGTGTCCAGTACCGGCTTAATACCCTGATCCATTGCCTGGCTCATCTGTTGTGAAAAGCCATACAGAACCGCGTAGTCGGAAACCAGAGGACCAAACTGTTTTTTCTGATCAGAGGTCAATGTAGGCAGACGATCACCACTGCGCATCGCGGTATTTTGCAGAAAATCGATAAATGCCTTACGTTGGTCGCCTTCTTTATCAAAGCAACCACTCAAGCTTACCACCATTAGTAACATCGCCAGCGACGAAAACCAGCGAGACCAGGACTTACCTGTCGCCATTTTATCTACCCCTTTAACTAATTTCTAATCAACTACTGAACCCTGAGTTAAGGATAGTCCAACCGCTGCTGGCAAGATACCCTTTCGCATGAATCTCTTCACTTATGAGATGCCATTCCATCACCTCATTTATTTTTCGAAAGAGCGGTGTTGTTCAACCTACACGGCTAAATAACGGGAGATGACTTTGCAGATCTCTGCCGGACCTTTAGGATAATATAGTCAATACAAACAATGGGGCAGACTGCATTCAGTGGCCGCTTCAGTCACTCAAAAATCCGTTCCATTACGGCGTGAGAGCTGCCTCAACGCCGATTTTTTGGGGGGATCACCCTTGGCCAGTTCGTTAGCCAGAACCCGCACTGTTTTTAGTCCATAAAGCAATCTGCTTCTGATGTTTAATTGAATATATTAAAATCAGGCAATGACACAAATTGATCTACAGGCTCTTCACTGCGTAACCCATTATCATGACGGATTTCTGTCAGGTGTATTAACAATTCTCTGGAAAATAATTCATAATTTTTTCTTCTCGCTGCGCAAGCTCTTTTGTCGAGTGTTTTTTGTAATCTCTGTTCACTTCACGTAAAAAAACATAAAAATCTTTTTTATTAATAATAGCTTCTGCCGCCAAATAAAGAGTCGCTAATTTCCTCCTCAGCATAATTTCTTCGCCGTGTTCTTTTACTGATAACGTCTCTTTTTCAGCATTTATTCTGCGGACTAAAGCTTCATCATCTTTAAGAGCTTCTATCTTATTATTGATATCATCAAGTAATTTACATCGTAACTCTGGAGTGCCTCGGTAGGCTTGTTCAATATCATATTTAGTCTCTGCCTGACAAAAAGCGAGCAGTTCATTGAAGAATTTCGTGCCTAATGGATAGTGATTTTTACTTTGAACAGTTTGATAATAAACAGATCGCCCAGACTCATGTTTATACTCTGTAGCCGCTGTTTCGGCTTTGGATGTTGTCGTCGATTTGGCTGCCATATACGCAGATGTCGGGTTGCCTGTCGTCATCCTGCTCGGTTTTTCTATAGTGACAGTGGACTTTTCTGTAGTCGCTGTAGGTCTCTTCGTCGTTGTGACAAGCTTTTCTGTCGTCGTTGCAGGTTTCTTCGTCGTTGTGGCAGGCTTTTCTGTCGTCGTTGCAGGTTTCTTCGTCGTTGTGGCAGGCTTCTCCCCTGTCGTGACAGGCAGCGATGGCGGATTATTCTTTAGTGATGCGGTACTCCCATAAATCCCCTCATAATAAGAATAAGGAGAGGATGTGTTTTCTGTAATAAGCGTGGGATCCGTAATGGCCATCAGAATATGATCGGGAGTCGTTGATAAGCGGCTACCTGCTTCCCTTGGAATAATATTATCCATTACGGGTACCGAAAGACGAGGGGGAAGACTATTTCCTGACAGACCAGAATTCTGTCTTCCTGCCACATAATAGTAGCCACATGTCGCCAGAGCGCTAATGCCAGTCAGGACAGCGGCACCAATAAGCAAAGACTTCACTAATCCTGTCTTCACTGAACGATGTTCTGCTTCATGATTAACTTTCTTTTCCCCCGAGTTTGTCACCTCGGTTGTTTTTTTGACTAGCGGATATAAATTAGAATCATTAGGCTGTATTACTTGCCCATCAATTTGATGCGTATCATATAAATGATTTTCCTGAAATGATATATCTGAATGGTTATGTATCATATACTTCCTTGTGTTATTTTCGGCATTATAAACAAACAATTACAAAGCCAAGAAAATAACACTACCCGAGCTATAAATAATATTATTAAAAGATTTACTTACTTTTTATTTATATTACGCACATAGGGTGTGATTCAGCGCCTGGCACAGCCATAACGGGTGTTTGAGAGGACAGGAGCCGATAAAGCACAGTTTCTGCGCTATCGCCCGGGGAAGATGTACACTGAGGTTATCTATCCCTGCTGCACCTTGGTTTACTCGCGCACATAAAGTAAGGGGAGAAAATAATTATTTTCTCCCCTTATCCGTAACAGCATGGTGCGCTTACTTTTTATTGCAGCAAAGAAATATCCGCTACTTGTAAGAACAACTCGCGCAGTTTAGCCAGTAACGTCAAGCGGTTACTACGTAATGCTTCATCGTCGGCGTTAACCATGACTTTATCAAAGAAGGCATCAACGGGCTCACGCAGGTTTGCCAGCTCTTCCAGTGCTTCCTGATAACGACCTTCCGCAAAGTATGGCTGCAGCTTATCGCGCAATACCACCAGATGCGTCGCAAGGTGGATCTCTTCCGCTTCTTTAAGAACCGAAGCCTGTACGCTGTCATTAAGCGTCTCAGTCGACTTAGCAAGAATATTGGAAACGCGTTTGTTCGCCGCGGCCAAAGCTGCTGCCGCTTCCAAAGTACGGAAGTGGGAAACCGCCTTCATACGGGCATCAAAATCTGCCGGTTTAGTAGGACGACGCGCCAGAACAGCCTGAATAGTATCGACAGCATGACCTTCTTCCTGATACCAGGCACGGAAACGACCCAGCATAAAGTCGATAACCTCATCGACCACTTTGGCATTAGTCAGCTTATCGCCATAGAGACGAACGGCTTCTTCTGTCAGAGTTTGCAGATCAAGATTGAGGTTTTTCTCAACGATGATACGCAGCACACCCAGAGCAGCACGACGCAGAGCAAACGGGTCTTTATCGCCTTTAGGATGCTGGCCGATACCAAAAATACCTGCCAGGGTATCCATTTTATCTGCGATGGCAACAGCGCAAGCAACCAGATTAGAAGGCAGTTCATCACCCGCAAAACGTGGCTGATACTGCTCATTCAATGCAACCGCAACGTCTTCAGCTTCACCGTCGAAACGCGCATAGTGCATGCCCATCACGCCCTGGGTGTCAGTAAACTCAAACACCATATTGGTCATCAGGTCACATTTGGAAAGCAGGCCTGCGCGGGTCGCATGGTTAACATCAGCGCCAATCTGTTTAGCAACCCAGCCAGAAAGCGCTTCAATACGATTGGTCTTGTCACGCAGGCTGCCCAGCTGCCGCTGGAACAAAACGGTTTCAAGACGCGGCAGGTTATCTTCCAGACGCTTTTTACGGTCAGTATTAAAGAAGAATTCAGCATCTGCCAGCCGTGGACGAACCACTTTCTCGTTACCTGAGATAATTTGCTGCGGATCTTTGGACTCAATATTGGTCACAAAGATAAAGTTCGGCAGCAATTTTCCGTCCGGGCTATATACCGGGAAGTACTTCTGGTCACCTTTCATGGTGTAGACCAGCGCTTCAGCAGGAACGGCGAGGAATTTCTCTTCAAACGTTGCCGTCAGAACCACTGGCCACTCTACCAGTGAAGCCACTTCTTCTAACAGGCTTTCGCTTAAATCAGCAACGCCACCAATGTTACGCGCGGCTTCTTCAGCATCACGTTTAATTAATGTTTTACGCTGCTCATAATCAGCAATAACTTTACCGCGATGCTCTAATACTTCTGGATACTGGTCAGCGTGTTCCAGGCTAAATTCAGGCTCACCCATAAAACGGTGTCCACGAATGATACGGTCTGACTGGATACCCAGAATAGTGGCAGGAACAACGTCACTGTCTAACAGCAGGGTCACAGTATGTACTGGACGAACGAACTGCGTGTCAGACGCGCCCCAGCGCATTAATTTAGGGATAGGCAATTTTGCCAGTGAGCTGGTAATGATATTCGGTAACAGCGTCTGAACACTTTCACCTTTAACCCGCGCACGATACAGCAGCCATTCACCTTTATCCGTTGATAAACGCTCAGACTGGTCAACGGTAATACCGCAACCACGCGCCCAACCTTCTGCCGCTTTACTCGGGCGACCTTCAGCATCAAACGCAGCGGCAATGGCCGGGCCGCGTTTTTCAACTTCACGGTCAGGCTGGGTGGCAGCCAGTTTAGTAATTTTTAGCGCCAGACGGCGCGGAGCAGCAAACCACTTAATATCGCCATAAGTCAAGTTTGCGGCATCCAGCTCAGCAGTCACATTGGCAGCAAAGGATTCAGCCAGACTGCGCAGAGCTTTTGGTGGCAGCTCTTCAGTGCCGATTTCCACCAGAAAAGTTTTTTCAGACATGGCAGCCTCTTATTTTTTCTTATTACACATCGGGAAGCCAAGCGCTTCACGAGAAGCATAGTAGGCTTCAGCCACTGCTTTAGTCAGAGTACGAATACGCAGAATATAGCGCTGACGTTCAGTCACAGAGATAGCTTTACGGGCATCAAGCAGGTTAAAGCTATGCCCCGCTTTCAGAATACGTTCGTAAGCGGGCAGTGGCAGAGGTGTTTCTAAAGCCAGTAACTGTTGAGCTTCTTTTTCGTATTGCTCAAAACAGGTAAACAGGAAATCGACATCGGCGTATTCGAAGTTATACGTGGATTGCTCAATTTCATTCTGGTGGAACACATCGCCATAGGTTGTTTTACCTAATGGGCCGTCGCTCCAGACCAGGTCATAAACGCTGTCTACGCCCTGGATATACATTGCCAGACGCTCTAAGCCGTAAGTGATTTCACCGGTTACAGGTTTGCACTCCAGGCCACCAACTTGCTGGAAGTAAGTAAACTGCGTGACTTCCATACCGTTAAGCCAGACTTCCCAGCCAAGGCCCCAGGCACCCAACGTTGGGTTTTCCCAGTTATCTTCCACGAAACGAATATCATGAATCGTTGGGTCCATGCCCAATTCTTTCAGCGACCCAAGATACAGTTCCTGAATATTGTCCGGCGAAGGCTTAATCACCACCTGGAACTGATAGTAATGCTGTAAGCGGTTCGGGTTTTCGCCATAACGGCCGTCAGTTGGGCGACGAGAAGGTTGCACATAAGCAGCCGCCATCGGTTCTGGCCCTAATGCCCGCAGACAGGTCATTGGGTGAGAGGTTCCGGCGCCAACTTCCATGTCCAAAGGTTGAACAATGGTGCAGCCCTGGCGAGCCCAGTAATCCTGTAAAGTCAGGATCAGGCCTTGAAAGGTCTTGGTATCAAACTTTTGCATGTTGAATTCGCACGCGTTCCGTGGATTTAAGAGAGGCGGCCAGTATATACGCAAATGCCGTCAAATTGTATGGTCATACCCCTGAAAAAGCGGCGACTGGAGAAGGGAAAGAAAAAAATCAATGACATGCTCTGATAAAACAGAGCCTGTCACCACAAGGATATCTACCGAGGATCAGTCACCTTAATAGAGCGACATCAGACTCTGATTACTCTGGTACAGCGCAAACAGATAGTTGTTATAACGATTACCTTTTTGAGAATAACCTTCCAGCTTATGGATCATGGTGCTGGCCGTCACTTCCTGATCCGATTTACGCAATTGAGCGCGAGATTTACGGAATGACGAATAGGCAGGATGGGTATTCAAATTAATCACATAAGAATTTACACCCTCTTTCAGAGAACCATAGTGCTGATAGCCTTTTACTTTACCAGGCTCACTATTGCAGTGTTTTTTAGCACATTTCATCCCGAACAGATTATTGTTGCTACGGGCCAGTTTTGATGTCCCCCAGCCACTTTCTACTGCTGCCATAGTCGCGGCCATTTTAGTCGGGATAATATCGACTCTTTCCAGCAACGAGTTCCAGGGAATACGTTTAGTATTTCCTTGCCAGGCAATTTTATAACGCCGTGTAATATCTTTCAGACGCGTAATTTCCGTCAGGGAAAAACGACTTGAATAACGTTTTTTTATTAACCAATTACGTTCAGCGGTAATCTCTGCATTCTGCTGTTTAATATATGGCATAACCGCCCGGAAAAACGCTTTTTTCCTTGGAGTCCCGGAAGGGTATTTTCGCAAATCAGGAAGCGAACTCATTTCACTTTTGCGAGAATACTCTTTTGTGCTGTGTGCCGTACTTTTAGTATTAAGGGTTTTGCTGTGCGCCTCTGCAACCTGTGGACTGGCTAAAACCGTATTATACAATCCCATCGACAGTAGCAAAAATATCGCGCCCCCTAATTGTTTTATTAGGGTTTTTATCATTCATCACTCCAAACAGAAAAAGGATTTTCCCTTTCAAACTCATTATTTCTAATCCGTATAGAAAGTAAGCGCCAAAGATACCAAAAATAACGGCTCAGGGCACGTTAAGAAAGGATATCATGCCGAAATATCGCCATGGGAAATCATAATATCTGGCAAAAAATTTTATAAAATTCGGGAGTTACTGGCCGATAAAGAAAGAGTAAATAAAGCAACAGCTGTCCGGATAAGAGATATTCAGCTCCCTCGTTGATACAGGATAACTGGCAAAATGAGCATGGTTCAGAACCTGATAAAAAAAGCCTTCGCAACCAATAATGCACATGAAGCCGCAAGCTTCTTAGCCAGTGCATGTAACCGTATGAAGCTACAAAATAAAGAGCAAATTATATCGGAAGTGAATAGCGCACTGAGCAATATCAATCTCGATAATAAAACCGCCCAGCGTACTCTTTATCAGGACTCTCCAGAAACGTTACTGCGCTTACAGGTAGCCGAAGCCCGCGCCGCCAGTCTGCTATCACAATTACAAGAAGAGCAGCAAAAACATCATTCACCACAAACCCTTTATTGCAATACACCGGAAACCATCAATCAACTGCGGCAATATGAAAACCAGATAACTGAGCTAAAAAAAACGCTGAATATGAGTCAGGAGATGCACCTGAAAGAATCAGCTCTGGTACGCAGTGTGATGCAGCGGGAAATCGATAAACTTCAACGCCATTTTAATCGCCATAAGCAGACTGCCCAGCTAAAAGCTAATGTCCATCATCAGGAAAAAGCAGAGTCTCGTCAGCGCCTGGCCGCCGCCGATACGCTGATCAAAACACAGCATGAGGCACGTTTGCGAGCGGAAGCGGAGGTGAGGATATTGTCTGAAAAACTGCAACAGATCCAGTCAGAGCATCTCTCTCGTTTTGAGCAACATGCCAGTTTACATGCCCAGCTAACAAGAACACTCGAGGAACTTTCGGTGAGTAGAAATATACTGAGCTCTCATCTTGAGAACGGGTAGATACCCTACCGCCACAAAAACAGAATATTAAACTGTATTAATGGCAATAATGCGATATAAAAAACCGAAAGCGCTGTACGAAGTCTGTTTGCACAGTGCCTTTACCAGCGTTATGGTTAGTCTCTTTCAAAAGATTCTGTAGATAATACGTTATGACGTTTTCTCTTTTCGGCGACAAATTTACCCGCCATTCAGGCATTACACGCCTGATGGAGGATCTCAATGATGGTTTACGTACCCCTGGTGCAATCATGCTAGGAGGAGGTAATCCCGCACAAATTCCTGCAATGAATAACTACTTTCAGAAGTTACTTTCAGATATGCAGGATAACGGCAAACTCCTTGATACCTTGTGTAATTACGACGGACCACAGGGCAAAAGTGAGCTACTGACCGCCCTGGCTGGCATGCTACGCGACGAATTAGGTTGGGATATTGAGCCGCAGAATATCGCACTAACAAACGGCAGTCAGAGCGCATTTTTCTACTTATTTAATCTGTTTGCTGGACGCCGTAAAAACGGCACGACCAAGAAAGTGCTCTTTCCGCTGGCCCCAGAATATATTGGCTATGCGGATTCTGGTCTGGAAGACGACCTTTTTGTCTCCACTCGCCCAAATATCGAGTTACTGCCAGATGGACAGTTTAAGTACCATGTAGACTTTGAACACCTTCATATTGGCGAAGATACCGGCATGATCTGTGTCTCACGTCCGACTAATCCAACCGGGAACGTCATTACTGATGAAGAGCTGATGAAGCTCGATGCGATGGCGAATGATCACGGTATTCCATTAGTCATTGATAATGCCTACGGTGTTCCTTTTCCCGGTATTACCTTTACTGAAGCACGCCCACTCTGGAACCCTAATATTATTCTTTGTATGAGCCTTTCCAAGCTCGGGCTTCCGGGAAGCCGCTGTGGCATTATTATTGCCAATGACAAGGTTATTTCAGCAATCAGTAATATGAACGGGATTATCAGCCTGTCACCTGGTGGTGTTGGCCCGGCGATGGCCTGCGAGATGATTAAACGCAATGACCTGCTGAGACTATCAGAAACGGTCATTAAACCCTTTTATCTCCAGCGTGTGCAGGAAACCGTCGCGATTATTCGTCGCTATTTATCACCAGAACGCTGCCTGATCCATAAACCGGAAGGGGCTATTTTTCTCTGGCTCTGGTTCAAAGAGTTACCTATCTCCACCGAACTGTTGTATCAGCGCCTGAAGAAACGCGGCGTTCTGATGGTACCAGGTCACTACTTCTTCCCGGGTCTTGAGAAACCCTGGCCTCATACCCATCAATGTATGCGTATGAACTATGTGCCTGAGCCAGACAAAATTGAAGCCGGCGTTAAAATTCTGGCTGAGGAAGTCGAGCGCGCCTGGACTGAATCACGATAAGAATAGAATCAGCTATCTGAGTTCACCCTTTCACAAACCCAGAACGCGTGATCCTGTATGCCATTTGTTATTGCTCCTGGCTATTCCAGGTACCGAATAAAGATGTGATGCCAGAGCACAGGCAATCAACACCACTTAAAAAGAAAGCTACCTCATCAATATAGGTAGCCTTCTCTTCGGGTTTGAAAAAGAGTGATACTAAGGTGATTTACTCATCCCCTTTAACTAGCACGACTTCCACACCAATACGGCATAACCCCGCTAAGTTATCTTCCGAGATACCATCATCAGTAATAATGGTATCAATACGCTGAGTATCAATTATTTTATGCAAGCTCGAACTATTAAATTTACTGGAATCAGTAACTACTACAATTTTCTCCGCAACGTCACTCATTCGTCGGTTTAAACGTGCTTCATCTTCATTATGCGTACTGATCCCCCTCTCAAGAGAGATGGCATCAACCCCGAGAAACAACATATCAAAGTAATAATTCTGTAAAGACTGGTCAGCCTGATCACCATAAAAAGACATAGATTGTCGACGCAGTTGTCCTCCTGTCATCATCAACTCTACACCTCGCGCATCCAGCAATGCATTAGCCACATTTATACCATTAGTCATCACAATGATATCTTGGTGATTAATTAACTGACGAGCAATCTCATAAGTTGTCGTTCCTGAGTCTAAAATAACGCGTTGACCTGGATTTATCCGCTGTGCGGCGATAGCCGCAATATTGCGCTTAATCGTCGTATGCCTTGTACTTTTAACTTCTAAAGAGGGCTCGCTGACAGGAGTAACACCTTCACAAAGCAATGCTCCACCATAAGCACGTATAGCGATCCCTTGCTTTTCCAGGAAAGCCAGATCATTGCGAATGGTCACTGTAGATACACTGAATTGTTGCGACAGATTGTTGACCTGAACACTACCTTGAGATCGTAACATTTTGATAATCTGTTCACGTCGTTCGCTTGTGCCTATGGCACGATTATCCATGCCGAGTTCCGGACTGTTCATCACTCTATCCTTCCTATCCATACGAAAAATCTTTCGTTTCGTTTCGTTATGCTTATTAACGCTTTTCTTTGCATAAAATACAAGCCTACAACAGTACGTCACTTACTGGCCTATAACAAAAAACCTTTCACTAGATTACTTTTGTGATGAGAAATGTATTTTAAATATTTCGTTTTGTTTTTTTTAATTCTTTATTGCAGTATGAATGACGTGTTCGAAACAAAAAAAAACCATGTGTCGTGACAAGGAGAGGGAAGTGAAACTTTTGACTGATATAGTTGCACACCACAAGCAAGGAGAAAAAACGGGTATTTATGCTGTCTGCTCCGCACACCCCTATGTTTTAAAAGCTGCAATATGCTTCGCTCGTGACCAGAAAACCCCCCTGCTGATTGAAGCCACATCCAATCAGGTAGATCAGTTTGGCGGTTATACTGGGATGAAACCAACTGATTTCAGAGATTTTATTTGGCAACTGGCGGACGAATATCATTTTCCCCGCGCAAACCTTATCCTTGGCGGCGATCACCTCGGGCCAAACCGCTGGCAGAATGAGTGTGCTGACGAAGCAATGAACAAAGCGGATGAATTGATCCGATCTTATGTTGCGGCTGGTTTTAAAAAGATCCACCTTGATTGCAGTATGTCTTGTGCCGATGACCCTGCCCCATTAACAAACACAATTGTCGCGCAGAGAGCAGCTCGCCTGGCCGTTATTGCAGAAGAAACCTGCCAACAATATTTCGGAACCCGTGATCTGGTTTATGTTATCGGTAGTGAGGTTCCCGTGCCAGGTGGTGCCCATGAAGAACTGGCAGAGCTCGCGACCACAACACCAGAAGCAGCAGCTGCAACAGTGCAGGCACATAAAATTGCATTTTCACAACACCATATCGCAGATATCTGGTCTCGGATAATCGGACTGGTAGTACAACCAGGTGTTGAATTTGATCAGGTTAATGTAATTGATTATCAACCCCAAAAAACTATAAAACTCAGTGAAATGGTGACCCATCAACACAACTTTGTGTATGAAGCACACTCCACTGATTATCAAACACCACTCGCGCTGAGCCAACTCGTAGAGGATCACTTTGCTATTCTAAAAGTGGGTCCGGGACTGACCTTTGCACTGCGTGAAGCTTTGTTTGCGCTCGCCGCAATAGAAGATGAATTGATTACAGTGTCTGAACGATCTTCTCTGCGTCAAGTAATGGAAAATGTGATGTCAGAAAAACCAAGGTACTGGGAGAGTTATTACACCGGTGATGCGCTGACACAACGTATAGCACGTAACTATAGCTATTCTGACCGCATACGCTATTACTGGCCAGATAAAACCATCACTATTGCCGTTGAACGCTTACTGCTAAATCTAAATAAAACAGCTATTCCTCTACCTCTCATTAGCCAGTATTTACCATTGCAATACCCACAAATCCGTGCGGGTCACCTCACTGCCACACCGGAAGACTTGATTGTCGCACATATTCAGACAGTGCTACGCCACTATCATAATGCCTGCCAATAAGAGTCAGAAATACTATGCCAAATATTGTGTTAAGTCGTATTGATGAACGATTAATCCATGGACAAGTTGGTGTTCAATGGGTGGGTTTTGCAGGTGCTAATCTGGTACTCGTCGCCAATGACGAAGTGGCTTCTGACCCTTTGCAACAAAGTCTGATGGAAATGGTATTAACAGAAGGTATTGCTGTGCGCTTTTGGCCACTACAAAAAGTAATCGACAACATTCATAAAGCTACTGAGCGGCAAAAAATTCTGCTTGTCTGTAAAAATCCGGCTGATTTCCTGACTCTCGTAAAAGGAGGTGTTCCGATAAACAGTATTAACGTCGGCAATATTCACTATGAAGAAGGCAAGCGCCAGATAGCCAAAACAGTCTCTGTGAATGATGCTGATATAGAAGCATTCCAAAAACTAAATAACGTAGGTATCACTTGTTACATTCAAGGTGTACCAACTGAACCAGCTCAAGATCTGTTTAAATTCCTTTAAGGATAAAGGTATGGAAATTAGTCTATTACAGGCTACCGCTCTCGGGTTGGTGGCTTTTATTGCAGGTTTGGATCTGTTTAACGGACTTACACATATTCATCGCCCTGTGGTTCTTGGGCCTATTGTTGGTGTCATACTTGGAGACCTGAACACCGGTATTCTGACCGGTGGCACACTTGAGCTAGTCTGGATGGGGCTGGCACCGTTGGCAGGAGCCCAGCCGCCTAATGTAATCATTGGCACAATCGTGGGTACCGTATTTGCTATATCCACAGGTGTAAAACCCGAAGTTGCTGTTGGTATTGCAGTGCCATTCGCTGTCGCGGTTCAAATGGGGATAACATTTCTATTCTCCGTTATGTCTGGTGTGATGTCTCGCTGTGACAAAATGGCCTCCAATGGCGATATCAAAGGAATTGAGCGTATCAACTATCTGGCACTGCTTGCCTTGGGGATCTTCTATTTTCTCTGTGCCTTTTTGCCCATCTATTTCGGAGCCGATCACGCCAAAACACTGATTGATGTCCTGCCAGCTCGTTTAATCGACGGCCTTGGTGTTGCCGGTGGCATCATGCCCGCAATCGGGTTTGCCGTTTTACTGAAAATCATGATGAAAAATGCCTACATCCCTTACTTTATTCTCGGGTTTGTCGGCGCTGCTTGGCTTCAGTTACCCGTATTGGCTATCGCTGTCGCCGCATTGGCAATGGCAATGATCGATCTTGTTCGTAAACCAGCAGAAACCACACCAGCACATCGGTCACAAAAGGAGTTTGAAGATGGTATCTGAAAAAATACATTCATCTGCTACTGATAAAGCGCCCCCCCTGCTGCCGGTGGACTGTAATCAAAATATCTATGAAGATCAGTCAACCGGTACAGAACTGACCCGAAAAGATATTAACCGATTTGCCTGGCGTTCGTTGCTATTACAGGCATCGTTTAACTACGAGAGAATGCAGGCCGCTGGCTGGCTCTATGCTCTACTTCCTGGACTGAAAAAAATCCATACCAATAAACGAGATCTCGCACGAGCTATGCAAGGCCATATGGGATTTTTCAATACACACCCATTTTTGGTCACATTTGTTATTGGCATTATTTTGGCAATGGAGCGTTCAAAACAGGATGTAAACAGTATCCAAAGCACAAAAATTGCTGTCGGTGCGCCATTGGGTGGAATTGGTGATGCCATGTTCTGGCTGACTCTTCTCCCTATCTGCGGTGGCATTGGTGCCAGTTTAGCATTACAAGGATCGATTCTTGGCGCTGTCGTTTTTCTGCTGATGTTTAACGTGGTTCACTTTGGACTACGTTTCGGACTCGCACATTATGCTTATCGCATGGGTGTGGCAGCTATTCCGTTGATTAAAAACAATACAAAAAAAGTTGGTCACGCTGCTTCGATAGTCGGGATGACGGTGATAGGTGCATTGGTTGCTACTTATGTCCGTTTATCCACCACATTGGAAATTACCGCCGGAAATGCAGTAGTAAAATTACAGAGCGATGTCATTGATAAACTGATGCCTGCATTTCTTCCTCTCGTTTATACCCTAACAATGTTCTGGCTGGTGCGACGTGGATGGAGACCATTACGTTTAATTACTCTCACAGTTGCATTAGCGATTATCGGGAAATTTGCTCACTTTCTATAAATAAAAATACTAAGGAGATACTGATGCCAGGGATTATTTTATGCGGTCACGGAGGCTTTGCCTCTGGATTAGAAAAAGCAATGCTACAAATCATTGGTGAACAAGTAGATTTTATAGCTATTGATTTCCCTAAAGAATCGACCACTGCCAGTCTGTGGCAGAAACTGGAAACAGCGTTAGAACAGTTAAAAAATTGTGATAGCGTGATTTTTCTGACGGATATCTTGGGGGGTACGCCGTTCCGGTTATCAGCCACCCTGTCACAGGGACGAGAAGATCGCGAAGTCATCACCGGTACCAGCCTGCAATTACTGCTGGAAATGGTACTAGAGCGGGATAATCTCTCTGTAGAAGAATTCAGGCATAAAGCACTCGCTTGCGGACGCCGTGGATTAACCAGCCTGACCGATGAATTACAACGCCAACGCGGTTGTGAAACAGAGGATGGGGGGATATGACATAACAGCTCAATGCCCATACGGGAAAAAAGATTTGATGCTGAACGGCTCTGTCCTGCTTATATAGATCCCCATGTCCATGGAGGAGAAGGTATGGATATCATGGATAATAAGCCTGATGCACTAGCTACCATTAGCTTTCAAAGTACAACAGGGGATCGCTGCATCTTTCTTTTCCTTATCATTCATCCTTCATCATTCATCGTTCGAATGGCACCTGTCGAAAAATAACCAACAATAACGTGATCACCTCATCCGGCATGGAAAAATGATTTCACTTTCTTTCCCCCAACCATTGACCCTTCACTTCGTTCCTTATAAATTAAACAAACCCCCTAAAAGAAAGAAACCGAAAGGTCTAAGTAGAAAGCTAACGACATTTTAATTCGTTTCACTTTCGGACTAAATGGAATGTTAAGGATAAAAATATGCACGATCTTCCCACTGCCGTTACCTCGCAATATTCAACCTGGACAGAAATAGAAATTCGCCAGCAACCTGATTGCTGGATGAGTGCGTTACGCTCAATCGACTCACAGCGTGCCGTACTGGATACGTTTTTATCACCATTACTGGCACAGGATAATCTGAATATAATCCTCACAGGCGCAGGAACATCTGCTTTCATCGGCGAGATGATTTCATCGGTATTACACCGCCATACAGGCAAAAGAGTCACCGCTATACCCACAACGGATATTGTGACGAATCCAGATGACTATCTTCCGCAGCATCAACCTGTACTGCTGATTTCATTTGCTCGCTCTGGTAATAGCCCAGAAAGTGTTGCAGCATTTGATCTGGCTAATCAATTTATACCTACCTGCTCTCATCTAGTGATCACCTGTAATCAGGATGGACATCTCTATAAACGTACACGGGGAAGTAAAAACGGCTTTGCTCTTCTGATGCCATCTCAAACCAATGATAAAGCCTTTGCCATGACGAGTAGCATCACTTCCATGATGTGTAGTTGTCTTGCTGCACTGGTACCACAAAAATTCAGTACCCCACATTTTACTCGCGTCGCCCAGCGCGCTCGTGACGTGATTGCAGCCCATAAAGAGGGATCACAAAACCTGCCAGACAGTGATCAGTTTTCTCGTGTCGTTTATCTCGGTAGTGGCGGTTTTCAGGGACTCGCCCGCGAATCAGCCTTAAAACTACTGGAGCTCACAGCTGGAAAAATCACCACCTTTTACGATAGTCCAACCGGGTTTCGACATGGACCTAAATCACTGGTTAATAATGAAACTTTAGTGATCATGTATATCTCAAATCAAACATACACACGTCAGTATGATTTGGATCTCCTGGTGGAGTTGCGCCGAGACGGTATAGCAAAACAGGTCATCGCTATCGCAGATCAGCCGGATGATATCAGCAGCAGTGGTACACATTGTTATCTACCAGTCGGTGAAGCACTCTGTGATACAGAGTTGCTGTTCTGCTTTCTTCCATATGCCCAGTTTTTTGCACTCAACCAATCCGTTAGAGCAGGGATAACACCAGATACGCCATCCGCCAGTGGAACAGTAAACAGAGTCGTTCAGGGTGTCGTTATTCATCCGTGGGTAACTCAGCAGATAGGAGCATAATTATGGCTATTATCTCAACGAAATATTTACTGACCCATGCACAGAGCAATGGCTATGCTGTGCCAGCCTTTAATATTCACAACGCTGAAACTATCCAGGCTATCCTAGAAACCTGTGCAGAAATGCGCGCTCCGGTGATACTTGCCGGAACGCCTGGGACATTTAAGCATATTGGGTTCAGCGAAATTTATGCATTGTGCCAAGCATACTCACATTCTTTCACCATGCCCGTTGCACTCCATCTCGATCATCACGAAACACTTGATGATATTCTAACCAAGATCGGTGAAGGCGTACGCAGTGTAATGATCGATGGGAGTCACTTACCATTTGAAGAAAACATTGCTTTAGTGAAATCCGTTGTTAATTTCTGCCATGCCCATGACTGTAGTGTCGAAGCTGAGCTTGGCCGTCTCGGCGGCGTTGAAGATGATATGGAAGTCGATGCAGAAAGTGCATTTTTGACGTCTCCTGCAGAAGCTTTGCGCTTTGCACAACTAACCGGTATTGACAGTTTGGCTGTCGCTATCGGCACTGCACATGGCCTGTATACACAACGCCCCAAAATCGATTTTGCCCGCCTGGAAAAAATCAGAAATACAGTGGACATCCCCTTGGTATTACACGGTGCAAGCGATGTACCTGATGCAAATGTTCGCCGTGCTATTGAGTTAGGCGTGTGCAAAGTTAACGTAGCGACTGAATTGAAGATAGCCTTTGCTGGCGCAGTCAGAAAATGGTTCACTGATAATCCAGAAGGTAATGATCCTCGCTATTATATGCGTATGGGAATGGATGCCATGAAAGCGGTTGTTCGGGATAAAATACATGTATGTAGTGCGGAAGGAAGACTTATATAATTCATCAGACGGCTCTGCTTTGTCACTGAGCTGTCTGTTTTTGAGTGTTAATCAGTGGCGAAGAGAGCTAATCCTCTCAGCCAACCCATCCATGAAAAATATCAGATATGTAAGGCGCAGCACATCCTGACTGTTTTTTTGTTCTTTTTGTATTATTATGTAGATAAACCATCTTTATAAAGAAGGTATTATGACGCCAGTTACCGCAGTGAAAATAATCAGACAAAAGATATCCATTCCTTTGTGTCTGGCTGTTTTAGTGGCTATTAATGGTGGTTTTTTTCTGGTTCCTGTTATAATCAATATCATAAACCACCTGCCCAGCCTGAAAAATGATTTTATTTCCTGGAAAGATACGCTTAGTTTTCTTAATTATTTTGAGATCCCACACTTTTCCATTGGTCTGTTTATGATATTTATGGCAGTGCTGCTGCCGACCAGAAATAGAATCGCCTGGTTTTTTACTGTAATATTATTATTCACTATTATTATTTTAGATATTTTCATCATTCATGAAAATAGTCATAAAATAGCCTACTCATCTGCCGTGCTGATAGCGATGATTTATTACTGGCGTCAGTTTTATTATCATAGCCTTGCCAGCGGCACTTACTTTGCCATCATCAGTATCTCCTGGCTTATCGTCTATAGCATGCTGGGGACTCTTTATCTGGGCGATCAGTTTAAACCCCATATCACTGATTTACAAACCGCTTTTTATTTTTCCGTCGTTAGTATGTCGACCGTCGGTTTTGGCGATATCATTCCACATAGTACCGAAGCACGTATGTTCACATTGACGGTCATCGTCTCAGGTATTACTGTTTTTGCCGCATCGATCTCTTCTATTGCTGGCCCGATGATCAGTAATAATATTAAGCGAATAGTTAAAGGCAGGGTGTATAACATGGACAGAAAAAATCACTATATTATCGTCGGCGCAAACCCTTTATCCGTCACTGTCTATAATTCACTGCGTGCTCGTGGTGATGATGTCACTGTCGTGTGTAATCCTGGCACCCCCCATAATTACCCTGCGAAAACAGATATCGTTGAGGGTGACCCATCAGCAACAGCAACCTTGGTACTTGCCGGTGCTGATAAGGCGAAAAGTATTATCGCCTTAGCCACCAACGATGCCGACAATGCTTTTGTGATTCTGGCAGCAAAAGAGGTAGCAGGCGAAGATACCAAAACTCTGGCGCTGGTTAACGATACGCAAAACATCAAAAAAATGAAACGGGTAAACCCGGATATGGTGTTCTCACTGCCATTATTAGGTAGTGAACTGCTGGTCAGAACGCTGGATGGTGAAACTATTGATAATAACTTGGTGACTCAATTATTTTTTGGGCACAATGATAAATCGGATAATGCTTCCAATTAGTAGAACATGTATTTTTCTATCAATGCTCCGATGATCTTTTCGTGGAGTTCGATGGAGCGTGAAACGCTTGATTCGGGTACGTAAAGTCAGGTGATTTCGTTCAATGCATTGAGTAAAAGTTTTGCCCGTCAGATGTTTATCTTTCGGCACTTCTCTCGCGGAACAGCCCCAGTTATCGCGGGTTATCATGCCAATATTGAATGGCGTCAACAATGCCAGCAGTTCCCGGCAGGTTTCATCAGTACGGGGGCCAAAGGTGTAGTGTAGGCTACTACTCCGCCTGTTTTCGTATTACAGGCATACCAGAGCCAGTGTTGCCGGGTCTTGCTGTCTTGCTGCCCCCGCTGTTCATCAAGCTCGCAGATGAGGGCTACATCAGCATGGGTGACAGGCGAAGACGTTATTCGCTTTTTAACGTACGGATGTCTTTTGAACGCTTTCAAGTACTGGTTTAATGAAAATATCTATTTATCAGCGTTCCCGGTATCCGTCTTGTTTTCAATACTTCATACTCAGTATTCTTATATACGGACTTTATTTATCTTTTTTTAATCTCGATGGTTCTTATCTTCGCAAGGGTTAAGTC
>CANRKT010000027.1 GCA_947631255.1 uncultured Enterobacteriaceae bacterium | reverse complement strand
CACCGGAGAAACAGCCGACACCGGAGAAACAGCCGACACCGGAGAAACAGCCAGCACCGGAGAAACCTGTAAAGAAATGGCCAGAAGTGAAGCCGTCAAAACCGGTGGTAACTTCGCCTGGCAGTTCAAGCAGCCTGTCTGGATTTGTTCCACCAAGAGGTGATAGCAAGGGGAGCAACGGAACACGTACCCCGTCGAAAGACCATAATGCTGATGGTGGAGTGACGAAATGGCCAGAAGTGAAACCGTCAAAACCGGTGGTAACTTCGCCCGGCAGTTCAAGCAGCCTGTCTGGATTTGTTCCACCAAGAGGTGATAGCAAGGGGATCAATGGAACAGGTACCCCGTCGAAAGACCATAATGCTGATGGTGGAGTGACGAAATGGCCAGAAGTGAAGCCGTCAAAACCGGTGGTAACTTCGCCTGGCAGTTCAAGCAGCCTGTCTGGATTTGTTCCACCAAGAGGTGATAGCAAGGGGAGCAATGGAACAGGTACCCCGTCGAAAGACCATAATGCTAATGGTGGAGTGACGAAATGGCCAGAAGTGAAGCCGTTAAAACCCGTGGTAACTTCGCCCGGCAGTTCAAGCAGTCTGTCTGGATTTGTTCCACCTAATGTTGATAAAACGGTATCTATAGAAAATAAAAAATGGTTACAGCTTCTTGATGAGACGATTATAAGCTAAATGTAGTCAGGGTTATTTGTCTATTATATCAATGGCAAATAACCCTTTTAGCCATACTTTACGCGGGGGGACACTATGATAAGTTATAAAGTACATATAGATATTCTGTGTTAATGCTTTCCCGGAACGAAAAACCGGAATACAAGCAAAACAGCTCTCTGTTATAGTCTATTCTTCATCTCTGTCTGTCAGTGTTTTTGAGTTATTAAAGCTTGTCCAGCACCTCGCACAGCTGCTTTGCTGCCAAAATAATTCTCGGCCCGTTACGGGTAAATTCATCATCATTAATGGCAATAATCGGAACCGATAATTGCTCCTTCCAGTTTTTTTCTACGGCCTTCGCTTTGCTGCTGTCACCAGCGATAATAATTGCCTCCGGTTTACGGGTTAACACTTGTTCTCTGCTGACCTGTGGCCAGGGAACCCGGCTCCCGGCAAAAATATTTTCTCCGCCACACATCTCAACAATTTCATTCTGAATAGAGTCATGATTGGTAGTGAACAACGGTTGCTGACTGAATTGCAGGAAAACCTTTTTCGGCTTAAGCGTTTTATAACGCACTTTGAGTTCAGTAAATTGTTCGGCTAGCGTATCAGCAGCCTGAAGGGCTTTTTCGGGAGTGGGGCTGTAAGGTGCCAGCTTGCGTAATCCAGCTTCAACATCAGCAATACTTTTCGAGTCCAGCCAGAGCACTTTATTGCCCAGAGCTTCTAACTGATTTACCTGACGTTCAGGATTACCGCCGCGCCATGCCAGTATCACATCTGGCTTGAGGGCGACAATACGTTCAAAATTCATTCCCTGCCAGTTTGCGACCTGCTCGATATCTTTGGCTGCTGGTGGATAATCTGAATAAGTACTGACAGCAATCGGCGTGATACCTGCGGCAAAAGCCAGTTCGGTATTACTGGGCGAGAGGGAAATGACTCTCGGTGCAGCAACCAGCAGTGCAGGAAGAAAAATAAGAAACAGGGCGCCAGTCAGGCGCCCAAAAAATCTATTTACCATGCGCGATGTTCTGTACCAGCTTTTCTACCATCAGGGTAGATTGTTTGGCTGCCAGAGCAAGAAACTCATCAAAACTGAGGTGTGATTCCTGGTCTGCGACATCAGAAATAGCGCGAACAACCACGAAGGGAACGCCGAAGTTATGGCAGACATGACCGATAGCCGTGGCTTCCATTTCTACCGCTATTGCTTGCGGGAAGTTGTGACGAATTTTTGCCAGCATCTCGGCGCCATTAATAAAGGCATCGCCACTGACAATCAGCCCACGTACTGCATGTAGGTCGAGCGCGCGAATGCAGGACTCCGCAGCGACAATCAGCTCATTGTTGGCGACAAAGCCCGCCGGGCAACCCGCCATCTGACCGATTTCATAGCCAAATGCAGTCACGTCGGCATCGTGGTAACGCACTTCATCAGAAACAACGATATCACCAACTTTCAGCGTCGGTGCCAGACCCCCCGCTGAACCGGTATTGATAATCACGTCAGGTTTACAGTGCTCAAGCAGTAAGGTCGCTCCCATTGCCGCAGAAACTTTACCAATACCCGATTTCAGAAGGGCAACTTCAACACCACCCAGAGTACCGGTATAAATTTCACACCCGGCCAGGCTCAGTGTGTGACGATTTTCGATTTTGTCACGCAACAGCGTAACTTCTTCTTCCATTGCCCCAATAATGCCTACTTTCATAGAGATACCCGATAATATGATAGAAAATGACGTCAATTTGGTGAATAGTCTATCATGGCATTTGGCCGCAGCTTGCTGATAACGCGTGAAAAATATCATGCAGCTGACTATTTTGGGGCTACATTAAATTCAATATGTTGATTTTAATTGGTTTTATAAGCTGCTAACTGAGCGCTGAGATAAATAACAGACTTTCAGTACTCCCCATCTTCTTTAAAGCTGACCGGAGCGTGCATGAGCGAGATCGATTTTCGGAAAAAAATAAACTGGCGTCGCTGTTTTCGTTCCCCGGAAGGGCCGCAAAGTGAGCACGATATTGCGCGTTTATTTGAAAGTGATCGTGGGAGGATCGTTAACTCACCGGCAATTCGCCGTTTGCAGCAGAAAACGCAGGTCTTCCCTCTTGAACGCAATGCGGTCGTACGTACCCGACTCACACATTCCCTTGAAGTACAGCAAGTGGGTCGCTATATCGCCAAAGAGATCCTGAGCCGTTTTAAAGAACAGCATCAGCTTAAACAGTATGGCCTGGATGAACTCACGGGGCCGTTTGAGAGTATTGTCGAGATGGCTTGCCTGATGCACGATATCGGTAATCCGCCCTTTGGTCATTTTGGTGAGTCGGCGATTAAAGACTGGTTCTGTCACCGTTTGATGCCCCTGGAAAATGCCGCTATCAGTGGTGAGAACGACAGCTGTAAAGTGCCATTATTGCGGTTACGTGAGGGAGAGACAGCGTTAAATGACCTGCGCTGTAAAGTGCGCCAGGATCTGTGTCATTTTGAAGGCAATGCGCAGGGAATAAGAATGGTGCACAGTTTGCTGCGGCTCAATCTGACCTGGGCACAAGTAGGATGTATTTTAAAATATACCCGCCCGGCGTGGTTTTCCGATCCTATTCCTGCCAGCCGTAGCTATCTGATGAAAAAACCGGGGTTTTATCTTTCTGAAGAGCGTTACATTCATCAATTACGTGCTGCACTGGAAATGGATGAGTACAACCGTTTTCCACTGGTCTGGATTATGGAGGCCGCAGATGATATCTCTTACTGTGTGGCAGACTTGGAAGATGCGGTTGAAAAACGTATTTTTAGTGTTGAGCAACTTTATCAGCATCTACACAGTGCCTGGCAGAATCATCAGCCAGGTGACTTATTCGACAGCGTTATCCATGCTGCCTGGGCAAAGTCCCGTACCCATGCTATTCCCAACAGTGCTGTTGATCAGTTCTTTATGTATTTGCGCGTGAATACGCTAACTCAGCTAGTGCCTTACGCCGCACAACGCTTTATTCATCATTTACCCGAAATCTATTCCGGAGAGTTTAATCAGGCGTTGCTGGAGGACGACAGTCCGTATTCTCAGCTGCTGGAAATGTATAAACAGGTGGCCGTTTACCATGTTTTTAATCATCCGGAAGTCGAACAACTTGAACTCCAGGGCTATCGCGTCATCAAAGGCTTACTGGATATTTACAGTCCCTTACTTGAGCTTTCAGAAAGCCAGTTTTCACGATTAGTACGTGATGAACGCTTATCAAAGCACCCGATAGAGACTCGGCTTTTTCATAAATTGTCGATAAAACATAAAGTTGCTTATATTGAAGCCATCGCTGAGTTAACTCCTGAGGCTGCTGATTTCTTTATTTGGGAATATTATTACCGCTCGCGGTTGATACAAGATTATGTCAGTGGAATGACAGATTTATATGCCTGGGATGAGTATCGGAGATTAATGGCTGTTGAATAAATAGCCCGCTATTATTGTAAAGACGGACAATAATTTTTTACTTTTTCTAGTCATTTAAGAACTGAACTTCAGGACTAAACATTACTCTGAGAGTGATATAAACAGCAATATTAATTGGCTAAAAATTTGAGAGTGAATCCATGAAAAAAACCACATTAGCAATGAGTGCACTGGCAATGAGTCTGGGTTTAGCGTTGAGCCCAATGTCTGCTATGGCGGCTGCGGAGAGTACTTCTTCTGTGACAGCCGGGCAGCCGCTGCCAAGTCTTGCGCCGATGCTAGAAACCGTTATGCCTTCTGTTGTTAGCATTACTGTTGAAGGGAACGCACCGGCTAATGCGCAGCGTTCACGCAACTTCCAGCAGTTCTTTGGTGATAATTCCCCGTTCTGCCAGGAAGGTTCTCCGTTCCAGAGATCGCCTTTCTGCCAGGGTGGAGAACAGGGTGGCGGAGTGAATCCACAACAGAAATTCTCAGCTTTAGGATCGGGCGTTATTATTGATGCCGCTAAAGGTTATGTGGTGACCAACAATCATGTGGTTGATAATGCGACGACCATTAAAACACAGTTGAGTGATGGCCGTCGTTTCGATGCCAAAGTGGTCGGTAAAGATCCACGTTCAGATATTGCACTGTTACAGATACAAGATCCTAAAAACCTGACTGCTATCAAACTGGCTGACTCTGATACCTTGCGTGTTGGTGATTATACCGTGGCGATCGGTAACCCTTATGGCCTGGGTGAAACCGTTACCTCTGGTATTGTTTCAGCCCTGGGTCGTAGCGGCTTGAATGTTGAAAATTACGAAAACTTTATCCAGACCGACGCAGCTATTAACCGGGGTAACTCTGGTGGTGCACTGGTCAACCTGAACGGTGAATTGGTGGGAATTAACACCGCCATTCTGGCTCCAGACGGCGGAAACATCGGTATCGGCTTTGCTATCCCAAGCAATATGGTGAAAAACCTGACTTCTCAGATGGTTGAATTTGGTCAGGTTCGCCGTGGTGAACTGGGTATCATGGGAACAGAGCTGAACTCTGAACTGGCAAAAGCGATGAAAGTCGATGCTCAGCGTGGCGCATTCGTCAGCCAGGTGATGCCAAGCTCTTCTGCAGAGAAAGCGGGTATTAAAGCGGGGGATGTGATCACCACTATGAATGGTAAGGCTATCAGCAGCTTCGCAGCGCTGCGTGCGGAAGTCGGTTCTATGCCGGTTGGCAGTAAAATTACCTTAGGCCTGTTACGCGACGGCAAGCCTGTTTCTGTGAATCTGGAACTGCAACAGAGCAGCCAGACTCAAGTCGACTCTGCCACTATCTTTAGCGGTATTGAAGGCGCTGAAATGAGCAACCGTAGCGGAAAAGATCAGAAAGGTATCCAGGTGACCGAAGTTAAACCAGGAACCCCTGCTGCCCGTATCGGTCTGAAGAAAGGCGATATCATTGTGGGTATTAACCAGCAGGCAGTTAATAACATCGCTGAACTGCGTAAAATTATGGAAACGAAACCTTCAGTACTGGCGTTGAATATCCAGCGTGGCGACAGCTCGCTGTACTTATTGATGCAGTAATCTGACGGGGACAGACAGTAAAAGGGGCCGCAAATGCGGCCTTTTTTACTGTTCCCGGGAATGGAGTAGAGAACACAGACTTCATTGCTGAATAGTCAGAGAGACTAACCTATTTATTACGGGTCAGTTTTTCCAGGTCTGATTCAATTTCAGCAATTTTATTTGATACAACTGATTCCAGATGGCGCAAATCGTCAAGGATTTTGTGTTTCAGATCCACTTCAATACGATCCCGCAGACAGATACGGTCGAGTTCATCGATAACGTAACGTAGATTAGGGCTGATTTCCTGAACTTCTCTGAAACCTTGTCCGGTTCCATCAGTGGCTATGGTTTTACGCTGGCGTGGATACTTAAACTTCACACTCTTGGCAAAAAACTCACCTTTGTCCTTCTGGAAATAGATCTTCAGAATATCGTTATTGGCTTCCTGGCGCAGACTGTAACGATCGATATCATCAGGATTAGTAATACCCAGACTTTTTAAATTATCGTACATAAGGAACTCCTTTAAAAATGAACCCGTTATTCTTTACGCTTAGCGGCGTTTATTCCCCAAAATCACTGACTGAAATCAGCTTATGAAGACTCGCGCCAATTATCGCAGGAATGATTTAGGATAGATCATTAACAGAACGGTATTATTCCGCCAGTCCCTTAAACAAAAAAAGCGGGTTTCCCCGCTTTTTTGTGCAAAAAACTTAGTCAATAGTGCGCAATAATTCGTTTATTCCCACTTTACTGCGGGTTTTTGCATCGACTTTTTTCACGATAACAGCACAATACAGGCTATAAGAACCGTCTTTAGATGGCAGGTTACCCGAAACAACAACAGAACCTGCTGGTACGCGACCGTAGTGCACCTCTCCGGTTTCACGGTCATAGATACGGGTGCTCTGGCCAATGTAAACACCCATTGAGATAACAGAGCCTTCTTCGACAATCACGCCTTCAACAACTTCAGAACGTGCGCCAATAAAGCAGTTATCTTCAATGATTGTTGGGTTAGCTTGCAGTGGCTCCAGTACGCCACCGATCCCAACACCACCTGACAGGTGAACGTTTTTACCAATCTGAGCACAAGAACCGACGGTCGCCCAGGTATCAACCATGGTGCCTTCGTCAACATAAGCACCGATATTGACATAAGATGGCATCAGTACAGTGTTACGGGCGATAAATGCACCCTGACGCACAGCGGCAGGGGGAACGACGCGGAAGCCTTCTTTCACAAAACGCGCTTCATCGTAGTGAGCAAACTTCATTGGAACTTTGTCGAAATAGCGGCTTTCCGCGCCTTCAATAACTTTATTATCATTAATACGGAAAGAGAGCAGTACGGCTTTTTTTAACCACTGGTGGGTTATCCACTGACCTTCTACTTTTTCTGCTACGCGCAATGCACCGCTATCGAGCAGCGTAATAACTTGATTTACCGCTTCACGGGTAACAGTATCTACGTTTGCCGGAGTGATCTCGGCGCGACGCTCGAAAGCGGATTCAATGACGTTCTGTAACTGCTGCATTATCAAGTTTCCTGATTGACGTTACGCTTTACTCTTCAGGTCAAGAAGTAATCGAAATCTGAAGTGTTAAAGGTAAAAATAAAAGACTGTTATTTATCGTTTGGATTAAGGGCTGCTGTCAACCGTTGACGCACTTCTTGTTGCAGCACATTATTAAGTGCACGTCCGTCTGCTGTCGCAATTATAAATAAATCTTCTACTCGCTCACCAATTGTCGTAATTCTGGCCCCGTGGAGTGAAATTTCGAGATCGGCAAACACTTTTCCTATCCTTGCCAGCAGACTCGGCTGGTCGAGTGCGATCAGTTCTAAAAACGTTCGTTTATCGGTATGGGTCGGTAAAAAATTCACTTTAGTATCGACCGTGAAATGACGGAGTTTTGCCGACTGACGACGAAGCAATGGCGGTTTCCAGGATGGCTTGGTGATAGCTTCTTCCAAATTCTGGCTTATCAGCGCATGTCTGTCACTGGACAGTGGAGAGCCATCCGGCTCCAGAACAATAAAAGTATCCATCGCCATACCGTCACGGGTGGTAAAAATTTGCGCGTCATGGATGCTCAAATTTCGGCGGTCGAGTTCGGCACAGACTGCGGCAAACAGGTAAGGGCGGTCTGGGCTCCAGATAAAAATCTCAGTTCCCCCGCGTGTCGCTTGCGGGCTGAGTAAAATCAGTGGCTTGGTTAAGTCATGATTTAACAGATGACGCGCATGCCAGGCAATTTGATTCGGAGTATGGCGCAGAAAATAGTTAGCCCGGCAACGAGACCAAATACTGTGCAGGGCAGGTTCATCGATATTGTCCATTCGCAGTAAGGTTAGCGCCTGACGTTGATGATGACGTATCCGGTCACGCATATCAGGACTATTCTGCATTCCCCGGCGTAGCTGTTTTTCGGTAGCAAAATAGAGTTCACTTAACAGGCTTTGTTTCCAGCTATTCCACAGCGTTTCGTTGGTAGCACAGATATCGGCAATCGTCAGACACAACAAATAGCGTAGTCGATGTTCTGTTTTCACCTCTTCGGCGAACTGCATAACCACTTCAGGATCCTGAATATCACGACGCTGGGCAGTGACCGACATCAGCAGATGATGACGCACGAGCCAGGCGACCAGTTGCGTTTCACGAGAGTTCAGACCATGAAGCTCTGCGAAACTCAGTACATCTTGTGCGCCCAGCACCGAGTGATCTCCCCCGCGACCTTTGGCAATATCATGAAACAGGGCTGCCATCAGAATCAATTCCGGTTGCGCCAGCCGTGGCCAAATTTCAATACAGAGCGGATGCTGGAGACGGGTGCTTTCATCGGCAAAACTTTCAAGTTTCAGCATTACCCGAATGGTATGTTCATCGACGGTATAGGCATGAAACAAATCGAACTGCATTTGCCCGACAATATGCGACCACTGGGGCATATAAGCCCAGAGCACGCTGTGGCGATGCATCGGCAGTAATGCCCGACTGACACCACCGGAATGACGTAGAATGTCTAAGAATAGCTTACGGGCTTCAGGAATATAGCACAGCGGCTGTTTCAGATGACGCCGGGCATGGCGCAGATGGCGTAAGGTGGTGGAATAGATGCCCGTAATTTCCCGATTGCACACCATTAAATAAAACATCCGCAAAATCGCTTCGGGTTCCCGGATAAACAGGGTCTCATCTTGCAAATCGATTAACGAACCACGTAACTGAAAATCGTTGTCTAACGGACGCGGTTTTTCACTGGTATCCAGCGCAAGAATCGCTTCATCGAACAGTTGTAACAGCATCTGATTGAGTTCACTGACCCGCCTTGTTACGCGGTAGAAGTCCTTCATCATATGCTCGATAGGGGTGTTTCTTTCACCATGATACTCCAGTCGTCTGGCGACATTGAGCTGCCGGTCAAACAGCAAACGGTTATCGCAACGTGTCACTTCCAGATGCAGGGCGAAACGAATGCGCCAGAGCAGATGTTTACACTCATCTAATTCATTACGCTCCGCATCAGTGATAAAACCAAAGTCGACCATTTCACTCATTGAAGTGGCTCCGAAATGGCGGCGAGCTACCCACAGTAAGGTGTGAATATCGCGTAATCCACCGGGGCTGCTTTTGATGTCAGGCTCCAGGTTATAACTGGTGCCGTGGTAGCGTTTGTGGCGTTCAGTTTGTTCGTTAATTTTGGCATCAAAAAACAGTGCCGAAGGCCAGAACCCCTCACTGAAAATATGTTTTTGTAGCTCAAGAAACAACGCCACATCACCCATTATCAGTCGTGACTCAATTAGATTGGTGGCGACGGTTAGGTCTGATAATCCTTCCAGGAGACACTCTTCCAGTGTGCGCACACTCTGGCCCACTTCGAGTTTGACATCCCACAGTAGCGTCAGTAATTCACCAATTTTTTGCGAATGACAGGGCGAGAGAGGGTGGCGGCTTAACACCAGTAAATCGATATCTGACAGGGGATGTAATTCACCGCGACCATAACCGCCAACAGCAACCAGAGCTGCGTCAGGGACATCGGCGAAACCATATGAAATCCATAATCGTTGCAGCAACTGATCGATAAACTCAGTACGCGTACTGACGAGTTGTTCGGCAACGATGCCACTATCAAAGGCTTCACCCAGCCAGTGCTGAAAGGCTTCTAGATGTAATTTTATCTGGGCGCAGTTAAGTTCATCATCAGACCAGCTATTAGGGTAGTCAGGCTGGCCGATAATTTCAGGTTCAGTGGTGTTAGTAAACTGCTCGGGTAAAGTTAAACTCATGATCCGTCACCCTTAAATACGCCGGCATAGCTGCGGGCTTAATATCGTCAACAGAGCCAGAACCGGCTGCTCTCATGCGTTGATTGTCGCTCTTCAACAACAAAGCCGACAAATCATTTTTTCTTATTCCTCAGTGTTCAGAAACAAATGATGAGGTATTCAATCGATGGATGAGACGGTTTAACGGTGTATTACGGATAAAAATGAGGCCAGCATAGTGCTGGCCTCAGAGAAAACGTACCGCTTTAAAGCATTACGCGCTGTGCGAGATAACCCGAGGAATAGTGTCATCGCTGCGCAGAGTCAGGATTTCACAGCCATCTTCAGTGACAACAATAGTATGCTCATATTGAGCAGACAGGCTGCGGTCTTTGGTTTTCACGGTCCAGCCATCTTTCATGGTACGAATACGGAAATCACCCGCATTGAGCATGGGTTCGATGGTGAAAGTCATACCCGGCTGTAATACTACGCCACTGTCATCTGCATCGTAATGCAGGACTTGAGGCTCTTCGTGGAATCCGCGGCCGATACCGTGACCACAATATTCACGTACCACAGAGAAACCTTCAGCTTCAGCAAATTTTTGAATCGCAGCACCCAGCGTCCGTAAACGAATACCTGGCTTAACCATACGCAGTGCCAGATACAGGCTTTCCTGAGTGATACGACACAGACGCTCACCGAGAATGGTCGGTTTGCCGACAATAAACATTTTTGAAGTATCGCCGTGGTATTCATCTTTGATGACGGTGACATCAATATTGACAATATCGCCATCTTTTAATTTTTTGTCGTCATCAGGAATACCGTGACAAACCACTTCGTTCAAAGAGATGCAGACTGATTTAGGAAAGCCGTGATAGCCAAGACAGGCTGAAACCGCTTGCTGGTGGTTGACGATATAGTCATTGCAAATACGGTCCAGTTCACCGGTGCTGATGCCTGGTTTTACATGGGGTGCAATCATTTCAAGTACATCGGCAGCAAGACGGCCAGCGACGCGCATTTTTTCGATTTCTTCAGGAGTTTTAATTGAGATAGCCATATCGGGTCCACAATGGTCAAAAATGTCGATAATCATTAAGGGGTTGTTCCAATGGATGGAGCAAGCGCTTAACTGGTAATCAATAGCGTAATGGTATCAGTGGGGCTGCGTCCTGCCAAATCGAGAATCATTGAATGCTTAATACGCCAACAACTATTGGAGTCTGGTGGCTATTTATGGTATAAAGCGCGCCGGACTTGTCTTCTTGTTTTTGACGGGCAAGCCGATACGCTCATTATGTGTAAATAACACACACGTATCGACACATATTCCGGGGTGCCCTCAAGGGTCGGTAATATGGGATACGTGGAGGCATAACCCCATACATTTATATTAGAGGTTTTAAACATGGCTACTGTTTCCATGCGCGACATGCTCAAGGCTGGTGTTCACTTCGGTCACCAGACCCGTTACTGGAACCCGAAAATGAAGCCTTTCATCTTCGGCGCGCGTAACAAAGTTCACATCATCAACCTTGAGAAAACTGTACCAATGTTCAACGAAGCTCTGGCTGAGTTGCACAAGATTGCTTCTCGTAAAGGTAAAATCCTTTTCGTTGGTACTAAGCGCGCGGCAAGCGAAGCGGTGAAAGATTCTGCTAACAGCTGCGACCAGTTCTTTGTGAACCATCGCTGGTTGGGCGGTATGTTGACTAACTGGAAAACCGTTCGTCAGTCTATCAAACGTCTGAAAGATCTGGAAACTCAGTCTCAAGACGGTACTTTCGAAAAGCTGACTAAAAAAGAAGCGCTGATGCGTACTCGTGAGCTGGCGAAACTGGAAAACAGCTTGGGTGGTATCAAGGACATGGGCGGTCTGCCAGACGCACTGTTTGTTGTTGACGCTGATCATGAGCACATCGCTATTAAAGAAGCAAACAATCTGGGTATCCCAGTATTTGCTATCGTTGATACCAACTCTGATCCGGACGGTGTTGACTACGTAATCCCAGGTAACGACGATGCTATCCGTGCCGTTACTCTGTACTTGAGCGCTGTAGCTGCTACCGTTCGCGAAGGCCGTTCTCAGGACCTGGTTTCCCAGGCTGAAGAAAGCTTCGTAGAAGCGGAATAATAAGGCCAGCTCGTTAGAGCCCTTATTTAACCAGGTAGTATCTAGTTTGGTTAGGGGCCTTTATATGGCCCCTTTTTTACTTTTACATTTGTCTGTTTTATGACAGGCAAGTGAAATCTCCGAGGATTTTAGAATGGCTGAAATTACCGCATCCCTGGTAAAAGAGCTGCGTGAGCGTACTGGCGCTGGCATGATGGATTGCAAAAAATCGCTGACCGAAGCTAATGGCGATATCGAGCTGGCAATCGAAAATATGCGTAAGTCTGGTGCTATCAAAGCCGCTAAAAAAGCAGGCAACGTTGCTGCTGACGGCATCATCATCACCAGAATCGATGGCAACTATGGTCTGATTCTGGAAGTAAACTGCCAGACTGACTTCGTTGCTAAAGACAGCGGTTTCCAGGCTTTTGCTAATAAAGTTCTGGATGCAGCGATGGCTGGTAAAATCACTAACGTAGATACACTGAAAGAGCAGTTTGAAGAAGAGCGCGTTGCGCTGGTGGCTAAAATTGGTGAAAACATCAATATCCGCCGCATTTCTGCTCTGGAAGGCGATGTTCTGGGTAGCTACCTGCACGGCGCGCGTATCGGCGTTCTGATTTCTGCGACCGGTGCTGATGAAGAGCTGGTTAAACAGCTGGCAATGCACGTTGCTGCAAGCAAGCCTGAATTCGTTAAACCAGAAGACGTATCTGCTGAAGTCGTAGAGAAAGAGTACCAGGTTCAACTGGACATCGCTATGCAGTCTGGTAAGCCGAAAGAAATCGCAGAGAAAATGGTTGAAGGCCGCATGAAGAAATTCACCGGTGAAGTTTCTCTGACTGGTCAGCCTTTCGTTATGGATCCACAAAAAACTGTGGGCCAGCTGCTGAAAGAGCGTAATGCTGATGTGATTAACTTTATCCGCTTCGAAGTGGGTGAAGGTATCGAGAAAGTTGAGACTGACTTTGCAGCAGAAGTTGCTGCCATGTCCAAGCAGTCTTAATTAAGGTTTAAAAGGAACCGCCAACTGGCGGTTCCTTTTTATCTGAGCGTTAAATTCAGTCATGCTTCATGAGGTTTGGCTGAAATTGTCTGAATTAACCATCCCCGTTCGTTTACTGTTCTCAGGAAAGAAACATGGCTACCAATGCAAAACCCGTCTATAAACGCATTCTACTCAAGTTGAGTGGTGAAGCTCTGCAAGGTTCAGAAGGCTTCGGGATCGATGCAAGTATTCTTGATCGTATGGCGCAAGAGATTAAAGAGCTGGTAGAGTTGGGTATCCAGGTTGGGGTGGTGATCGGTGGTGGAAATTTATTCCGCGGTGCAGGCCTGGCAAAAGCAGGCATGAATCGCGTAGTGGGCGACCACATGGGAATGTTGGCCACAGTAATGAATGGTCTGGCTATGCGAGACTCGTTACATCGCGCCTATGTGAACGCCCGCCTGATGTCAGCTATTCCTTTGAATGGCGTGTGCGATAACTACAGCTGGGCGGAAGCCATTAGCTTACTGCGCAATAACCGCGTCGTTATCCTTGCAGCGGGTACTGGTAACCCGTTCTTTACCACTGACTCAGCAGCCTGCTTGCGCGGCATTGAAATTGAAGCTGATGTCGTGCTTAAAGCAACCAAAGTAGATGGTGTGTTTACTGCCGATCCTGTAAAAGATCCGACCGCGACCTTGTACGAACAATTGACGTATAATGAAGTTCTTGATAAAGAGTTAAAAGTCATGGACTTAGCTGCCTTTACGCTGGCTCGTGATCATAATTTGCCTATCCGTGTGTTCAATATGAATAAACCGGGAGCGTTGCGCCGCGTGGTTATGGGCGAAAACGAAGGGACTTTAATTACTGAATAATGTTTGTTGAAGCAGGCTCAATGTGGCATTTTGCTTTAACATCACCATGGAATAACGGGGCTATACTTTTTCGCTCGTCGAAGACGGCTCATAAGCATGGTCTGCCTTAAACAAGTTTTCAAGGATTCATAACGTGATAAGCGATATCAGAAAAGATGCTGAAGTACGTATGGAAAAATGCGTCGAAGCGTTTAAAAACCAAATCAGTAAAATCCGTACCGGTCGTGCTTCCCCGAGCCTGCTGGACGGGATCGTTGTACCGTATTACGGTACACCAACCCCACTGCGCCAGTTGGCAAGTGTCACAGTAGAAGACTCCCGCACCCTCAAAATTAACGTTTTTGACCGTTCTTTGAGTGCAGCAGTTGAGAAAGCGATTATGGCATCTGATCTGGGCCTGAACCCAAGTTCAGCAGGAAGCGATATTCGTGTTCCTCTACCTGCCCTAACCGAAGAACGTCGTAAAGAACTGATCAAAGTGGTTCGTGGTGAAGCTGAAGGCGCGCGCGTTGCCGTACGTAACGTACGTCGTGATGCGAACGACAAAGTTAAAGCACTGCTGAAAGATAAAGAGATCAGTGAAGATGATGACCGCCGTTCTCAGGACGACGTGCAAAAAATGACTGATATTGCTATCAAGAAAGTGGATGCCGCTTTAGCTGATAAAGAAACCGAGCTGATGCAGTTCTAGTCTGCAACGCTTAAAAAGACGCCGTTCGATCTCTCTGAATCGTTATCAGTGGAGCGAACGGCGTTTTGTTTTGTGAAAGACATAGACAATTTGCCGGTGTCGCCGCAAACTTATGCCCCATAAATAGTGTATTTACAATTCCGAGTATTCTCATGAAGCAGATTACTATTCTTGGCTCTACTGGCTCAGTGGGTGCCAGCACCCTAAGTGTCATCCAGAATAATTCTGATAAGTTTGCCGTTTTTGCATTAGTGGCAGGGCAAAACGTAGCGAAAATGGTCGAGCAGTGCCTTGAGTATTCGCCACGCTTCGCGGTAATGGCCTATGAGCCGAGTGCCAGTGAAGTGCGTCGTCTGTTAGCCGAACAAGGAAGCAGAACCGAAGTTCTGGCAGGTGTTCAGGCGGCCTGTGACGTTGCAGCCATGGATGAGGTTGATCAGGTCATGGCGGCTATAGTGGGCGCCGCCGGGCTATTACCCACGCTTGCGGCTATTGATGCGGGCAAAGATGTCTTGCTGGCGAATAAAGAGTCGCTGGTGACCTGCGGGCGGCTATTCATGGATGCGGTCGCGCGCAGAAAAACGCGACTGTTACCGATTGATAGTGAACATAACGCTATTTTTCAGAGTTTACCTGAAACAATACAAAACCAATTAGGTGCAGCCGAACTCCATGAGCATGGTGTTTCCTCGATTATTCTCACCGGATCCGGTGGACCTTTCCGTGAAACGCCACTCGATATGCTGTCAGCGATGACGCCAGAACAAGCCTGTCATCATCCAAACTGGTCAATGGGACGTAAAATCTCAGTAGATTCAGCGACTATGATGAATAAAGGTCTGGAATATATTGAAGCGCGCTGGTTATTTAATGCTTCAGCTGCGCAAATGGAAGTCCTGATACATCCGCAGTCGATGATTCACTCCATGGTACGTTATCTGGATGGCAGTGTGGTGGCACAGTTAGGTGAACCTGATATGCGAACGCCTATTGCTCATGCGATGGCATATCCTGAGCGTGTCATCTCGGGCGTTCCACCACTGGACTTTTGTAAAGCGGGTGCACTGACATTCTGTGAACCGGATTACCAGCGCTATCCTTGCCTGAAACTGGCTATGGATGCCTTTGAGAGTGGTCAGGTAGCGACAACGGCACTGAATGCTGCCAATGAAATATCAGTTGCGGCCTTTCTTGAAAATAGCCTCAGGTTTACTGATATTGCTGCGGTAAACAGCGAAGTGCTATCAGGGATCAGCCTCGCAGAGCCTGAGAGCATTGAGGAAGTACTGGCTATTGATACCCTTGCACGTGAATTTGCTAAAAAACAGGTGCTCCGTTTCTCATGTTGATGATAATTATTGATTGCTCATTGTCGCCATTTGTTCAGTTTGGGCTTCGATGATATAGTCTGCATCACTTAATTGTCAGGAGTAGCTGACAATTAAGTGTAAAGCCGTGTTACAACACGGCTTTTTTGTATGGCTGGCTCTGGTGCTTTGACTATCGCTTCGTCCTTTTCAGGGAATTAATACGCGTTATGTTGTCTTCCAACGAACAATTAATCGAACCTTTAGCAACACACGGTGCCCGGCATGTTGCCATTATTATGGATGGCAACGGGCGCTGGGCAAAGTTGCAAGGGAAAATGAGAGTATTTGGTCATAAAGCAGGAGCGAAATCTGTTCGTCGTGCGGTGAGTTTTGCTGCGAACAATGGTATCGATGCGCTCACACTTTATGCCTTTAGCAGTGAAAACTGGAATCGACCGGAACAAGAAGTCTCTGCGCTGATGGAGCTATTTGTCTGGGCTTTAGACAGTGAAGTAAAAAGCTTGCATCGTCATAATGTACGTTTACGCATTATCGGTGATACCAGCCGATTTAACAGTCGTTTACAGAGCCGGATCAAAAAAGCGGAAGCGCTGACTCATGACAATACCGGTCTGACACTGAATATTGCTGCAAACTACGGTGGTCGCTGGGATATCATTCAGGGTGTTAAGTACCTTGCCTCACAAGTACAAGAGGGGAAATTGTGTCCGGACCAGATTGATGAGCATTTGCTGGGCAATCATATTTGTATGAATGAACAGCCTGCCGTTGATTTAGTAATTAGGACAGGAGGGGAGCATCGTATCAGTAATTTTCTCATCTGGCAGATTGCCTATGCAGAACTTTATTTTACTGATGTTCTTTGGCCTGATTTCGATGAACAAGACTTTGAAGGTGCGTTAAATGCTTTTGCAAATCGAGAGCGTCGTTTTGGTGGCGCCATGCCGGATAGTGAATAAACCAGCTTGGGGGCACTTTTGCTGAAATATCGTCTGATTTCTGCATTTATCATGATCCCTGCCGTTATAGCGGCACTTTTTTTGCTGCCACCAATGGGATTTGCGATAGCGACACTCGTTATCTGCGTACTGGCAGCCTGGGAGTGGGGGCAACTGGCCGGTTTTGTGACAGGTTTCCAACGTATTGGATTAGCAGTACTGTGCGGTCTTCTGCTGACAGCGATGTTACTGCTATCATCAGCAAGTCCAATAGGCTCTCATTTGCCGGTGATACAGTTTTCGCTCTGGGCATCGTTAGCTTGGTGGATCATAGCGTTGCTACTGGTATTATCGTATCCGGTATCGGCTTCGTTCTGGCGCCATTCAAAATTGTTGCGTCTGGTGTTTGGACTGCTAACTATCGTGCCGTTCTTCTGGGGTATGGTAGTGTTACGTAGCTGGAACTATGAAACTGAGCAATATGCGGGGGCTTTCTGGCTGCTGTATGTGATGTGCCTGGTATGGGGAGCCGATTCTGGTGCCTATATGTTTGGTAAAATGTTCGGTAAACATAAGCTTGCGCCTAAAGTTTCTCCTGGAAAAACCTGGGAAGGGTGCGTCGGCGGGTTAGTGACATCAGCCATTATATCCCTGCTGTTTAGCCACTGGGCTGATTTTGACGTCACACCGACTATTTTGCTCATTTGCTCTGTGGTGGCAGTACTTGCCTCAGTGCTGGGTGATTTAACCGAAAGTATGTTTAAGCGCGAAGCGGGCATTAAAGATAGCAGTCATCTGATACCTGGACATGGTGGTATTCTTGACCGAATTGATAGTTTAACGGCTGCAATACCGGTTTTTAGCTGCCTGATGCTGCTGGTTTTTAGCATTATCTAATGGAATATTCTATGCTGAGCTTGCTCTGGAATTTGGCTGCATTTGTCATTGCGCTGGGTGTATTGATTACCGTGCATGAGTTTGGCCACTTTTGGGTTGCCCGCCGTTGTGGAGTACGGGTTGAACGTTTTTCTATTGGTTTTGGAAAAGCGTTGTGGCGTCGTACAGACAGTCAAGGCACTGAATTTGTCATCGCTCTTATCCCTCTGGGGGGATACGTTAAAATGCTCGATGAGCGGGTTGAAACGGTCTCACCAGAAATGCGCCATTATGCGTTCAATAATAAAACGGTCTCCCAGCGTGCTGCTATCATTGCAGCCGGGCCGCTTGCTAACTTCATCTTTGCCATTTTTGCCTACTGGCTGGTATTTATTATCGGCGTGCCGAGTTTACGCCCGGTCGTAGGGGAAGTTGTCCCCAATTCCATCGTTTCTGAAACACTAATTACACCTGGAATGGAACTTAAAGCGATAGATGGCATCGAAATGCCTGATTGGGATTCAGTACGCTTAGCACTTTTTTCTACAATCGGTAATGACAGTTTACGTATTGCTTATGCTCCATTTGGCACCAGTCAAACGCGAGAAGTGACACTTGATCTGAGCCACTGGCAGTTTGAACCTGACAAAGAAGATGCTATCACCTCATTAGGCTTCAGGCCCCGGGGAGCAGAAGTCAAAACTGTATTGCAAGAAGTACAGCCTCAGTCAGCCGCTGCTAAAGCCGGTTTGCAAGCAGGCGACAGGATCGTTAAAGTCAATGGTCAGCCAGTGACTCAGTGGATGGATTTTGTTTATCTGGTTCGTGATAATCCAGGTCAGCCACTGATGGTCGAGGTAGACCGTAAAGGGGATTCCCGTGAGTTAACGCTTACCCCTGACAGCAAGCAGGGAAGAACGAAGTTAGAGGGATTTGCGGGAGTAGTACCAGAGGTCATCCCGTTACCTGAAGAGTACAAAACAGTAAAACAGTACGGACCGTTTGTTGCAGTCGCAGAGGCCACGGATAAAACCTGGCAACTGATGAAACTCACAGTCAGTATGCTAGGAAAATTAATAACTGGTGATGTAAAACTGAATAATCTCAGTGGGCCAATCTCAATTGCCCAAGGCGCAGGAATGTCAGCGGAATACGGTGTGATTTACTACCTCATGTTCTTGGCTCTTATCAGCATTAACTTAGGTATAATCAATTTGTTTCCTCTCCCTGTTCTGGACGGCGGACATCTGTTATTTTTAGCAATTGAGAAACTAAAAGGCACACCGGTTTCTGAGCGAGTTCAAGACGTTAGTTATCGCATTGGCTCTATTTTGCTGGTGTTATTAATGGGGCTTGCACTTTTCAATGATTTCTCTCGTTTATAGAGAGAACAGGTTAGGAATAACGCGTAACAACGATGGCGATGAAAAAGTTGCTCATAGCGTCGCTGCTGTTTAGCAGCGCCACCGTATACGGTGCAGACGGGTTCGTAGTGAAGGACATTCATTTCGAAGGCCTGCAACGAGTTGCCGTTGGTGCGGCCCTCCTTAGCATGCCTGTTCGCGTTGGAGATAACATCTCTGACGAGGATATCAGTAATACAATTCGTTCGTTGTTTGCCACTGGCAACTTCGAAGACGTAAGAGTATTACGCGATGGTGAAATACTTCTGGTTCAGGTCAAAGAACGTCCAACTATTGCGAACATCACTTTCTCTGGTAACAAGTCGGTGAAAGATGACATGCTCAAGCAAAACCTTGAAGCTTCAGGGGTGCGCGTGGGTGAGTCTCTGGATCGCACCACGATTGCTGATATCGAAAAGGGACTGGAAGATTTCTACTACAGCGTAGGTAAATACAGTGCTAGCGTGAAAGCGGTAGTTACACCATTACCAAGAAATCGCGTGGACTTAAAACTGGTATTCCAGGAAGGAGTTTCTGCGAAGATCCAGCAGATTAACATTGTTGGTAATAAAGTCTTTACCACTGAAGAACTGATCTCTCATTTCCAGTTACGTGATGAAGTCCCTTGGTGGAACTTTGTTGCTGACCGTAAATATCAGAAGCAAAAACTGGCAGGGGATCTTGAGACTCTGCGTAGTTACTATCTTGACCGCGGTTATGCGCGCTTCAATATCGATTCCACACAGGTCAGCCTGACGCCGGACAAGAAAAATATTTATGTCACCATTAACATTACTGAAGGCGAGAAATACACGCTGAACGGTGTTGAGGTGAAAGGCAATCTGGCAGGACATTCGGCTGAAATCGAAAGCCTGGCGGTATTCGAGCCTGAAGAGTTGTATAGTGGGGCTAAAGTGACCAAGATGGAAGACAGCATTAAGAAGCTGCTTGGCCGTTATGGTTATGCTTATCCGCGCGTGCAGACTCAAGCTGAAATCAATGACGTCGATAAAACGGTAAAACTGCATGTGAGTGTTGATGCAGGAAATCGTTTCTACGTACGTAAGATCCGCTTTGAAGGTAACGATACCAGTAAAGATGTGGTTCTGCGTCGTGAAATGCGTCAGATGGAAGGTGCCTGGCTTGGCAGTGACCTAGTCAATGCAGGTAAAGAACGTCTGAATCGTCTGGGCTATTTTGAAAGCGTTGACGTTGATACACAGCGCGTTTCAGGTATCCCGGATCAGGTTGATATCATCTATAAAGTTAAAGAGCGTAATACCGGTAGCTTAAACTTCGGTATCGGCTATGGTACGGAAAGTGGCGTTAGCTTCCAGGTCGGTGTCCAGCAGGATAACTGGTTAGGTACGGGTTATTCTGTTGGTATTAACGGTACCAAGAATGACTACCAGACCTATGCTGAATTGTCTGTTACCGATCCGTATTTTACTGTCGATGGTGTGAGTCTTGGCGGACGCCTGTTCTATAATGACTTTAAGGCGAATGATGCCGATCTCTCCGATTATACGAATAAAAGTTATGGTCTGGACGGTACGCTAGGTTTCCCTGTCAACGAGTACAACAGCTTGCGTCTGGGATTAGGCTATGTTCATAACTCGTTGTCGAATATGCAGCCGCAAGTCGCTATGTGGCGTTATCTGGATTCGATGGGTGAAAAGCCTTCCCGCAATGTCAGAGCAAACGGCTTCACGGCGGATGACTTCACGCTGAACTATGGCTGGACGTATAATAAACTTGACCGCGGTTATTTCCCGACGGAAGGTTCTCGCGTCAACCTGAATGGTAAAGTGACCATTCCAGGTTCCCAGAACGAGTTCTATAAAATCACGCTGGATACCGCAAGTTACTTCCCTATCAACCAGGACAGAACCTGGGTGGTACTGGGCAGAACGCGTTGGGGTTATGGTGACGGCTTAGGTGGCAAAGAGATGCCATTCTATGAAAACTTCTATGCCGGTGGTTCTAGTACAGTACGTGGATTCCAGTCGAATAACATCGGTCCTAAGGCTGTTTATTATGGCCCGAACCAGCGTAACTGTGAGACTGCTGAAGTTGCGGGGCAGTATTGTCAATCTGATGATGCCGTAGGTGGTAATGCCATGGGTGTGGCAAGTCTTGAACTTATTACACCAACCCCATTCCTGAGTGAGCAGTATGCTAACTCTGTCCGTACCTCTCTGTTTATGGATGCTGGTACAGTATGGGATACCAATTGGGATAATATTGCAGGCCTGCCGGATTATGGCAGACCCGGTGATATTCGTATGTCTGCAGGTGTTGCCTTGCAGTGGATGTCGCCGCTGGGACCACTGGTCTTCTCCTACGCTAAACCTGTGAAAACTTATGACGGTGATAGGTCAGAACAGTTCCAGTTTAATATTGGTAAAACTTGGTAGTATGTAGTGGTCCGGCTTGGAATATGGCGTGCAGTAACGGAGTGAACCTGTCAGTCTTCAGGCTGGCAGGGACTCAAAAAAAACGTGTTTTCGGACACAATTGGGATGGTAAGGAGTTCATTTTGAAAAAGTGGTTAGTTGCCGCAGGTCTTGGTATTGCTTTAGTTACTTCTGCTGGTGTTCAGGCAGCTTCTGACATTGCAGTCGTAAATATGGGCAGTTTATTCCAGCAGATTGCACAGAAATCGGGTGTTTCCAGCACACTGGAAAATGAGTTTAAAGGCCGTGCTTCTGAGTTGCAAAGCCTGGAAACTAATCTGCAAACTAAGATGCAACGCCTGCAACGCGATGGTTCTACCATGAAAGCCGCAGAACGTACTAAGCTGGAAAACCAGGTCATGGCGGAGCGCGAAACTTTCGCTAGCAAAGCGCAGGCATTTGAGCAAGACCGTAACCGTCGTTCTAACGAAGAGCGTGGTAAACTGCTTGCTCGTATCCAGGCTGCAGTGAAGAAAGTCGCAGACGATAAGCGTTATGATGTTGTACTGGATACCAATACTGTTGTTTATAGCGGTAAGAATGTAACTGATATCACATCAGACGTACTGAAACAGGTTAAATAAGCCATGGTTTCGATTCGACTGGCTGATTTAGCTAAACAGTTGGATGCGGAATTGCACGGTGATGGCGATATCGTCATCATCGGCGTCGCATCTATGCAAACGGCCCAGGCCGGCCAGGTAACGTTTATTGTTAATCCACGTTACCGTGAACAGCTGACAACTTGTCAGGCTTCTGCTGTCGTGATGACCGAAGCAGACCTGCCTTTTGCCAAAAGCGCTGCATTAGTTGTAAAGGATCCTTATCTTACCTATGCACGAATGGCACAAATTCTTGATACCACGCCTCAGCCTGCGACTAGAATTGCACCCAGTGCGGTGATTGATGCCAGTGCTACGCTTGGTAAGAACGTCTCAATTGGTGCTAATGCGGTTATCGAGTCTGGTGTGGAACTGGGTGATAACGTTGTGATTGGTGCCGGTTGTTTTGTTGGTAAAATGACCAAAATTGGCTCCGGCAGTCGCTTATGGGCGAATGTCTCAATTTATCATGAGATTGAAATTGGCACAGATTGCCTGATTCAATCTGGAACGGTAATTGGTGCCGATGGTTTTGGTTATGCCAATGACCGTGGTAACTGGATAAAAATACCGCAACTCGGTCGAGTGATTATCGGCAATAAAGTTGAAATTGGTGCCTGTACCACTATTGATCGTGGCGCACTGGATGACACGATAATCGGTAATGGTGTTATTATTGATAACCAGTGCCAGATAGCCCACAACGTTGTGATTGGTGACAATACGGCGGTTGCGGGGGGTGTTATCATGGCCGGTAGCCTTAAAATAGGTCGCTACTGCATGATTGGTGGTGCCAGTGTGATTAATGGTCATATGGAAATCTGTGACAAGGTAAATATTACCGGAATGGGAATGGTTATGCGTCCAATTACCGAACCTGGTGTATACTCCTCTGGTATTCCATTACAGCCGAATAAAGTGTGGCGTAAAACTGCAGCATTGGTGATGAATATTGATGACATGAGCAAACGCTTAAAAGCCATCGAACGTAAGGTCAATCAATAAGATTGAGCACCAGTTTTGCCGTGTATACTGACACTGCCATTTAAGGCCAGCGTCAGTATATAGCTCCAATTGATTTGCGGCCTGCGATTTTCTCCGGATAGTCGCAGGCCGTGTTATTACTGCCATTTAGCATATTTAGACAGGAAGAGTATTTTGACAACTGACACTCATACTCTGCACATTGAAGAGATTTTAGAGTTGCTCCCGCATCGTTATCCATTCCTACTGGTGGATCGCGTTTTGGACTTTGAAGAAGGCCATTTTCTGCGGGCGGTAAAAAATGTTTCTGTTAATGAACCATTTTTCCAGGGCCATTTTCCAGGTAAACCGATTTTCCCAGGTGTACTGATTTTGGAAGCCATGGCACAGGCAACAGGTATTCTTGCATTTAAAAGTGTGGGTAAACTGGAACCTGGCGAGTTGTACTACTTCGCGGGTATCAATGATGCGCGTTTTAAACGTCCGGTAGTACCTGGCGACCAAATGATTATGGAAGTGACCTTTGAGAAAACGCGTCGTGGTTTGACCCGTTTCAAAGGTGTTGCTTTGGTCGACGGTAAAATCGTCTGCGAAGCAACTATGATGTGTGCGCGTAGTCGGGAGACTTAATTCGTGATAGATAAATCTGCCTTTATTCATCCATCTGCCATTGTTGAAGATGGTGCCATTATTGGCGCTAATGTTCACATTGGACCATTTTGTATTATCGGTTCTGACGTTGAAATTGGTGACGGCTCGGTATTGAAATCTCATGTTGTTATCAACGGTCATACTAAAATCGGCCGCGATAATGAGATTTATCAGTTCGTGTCTATCGGTGAAGTTAACCAGGATCTGAAATACGCGGGCGAACCTACTCGTGTTGAGCTGGGTGACCGTAACCGTATTCGTGAAAGCGTGACGATTCATCGGGGAACCGCACAGGGTGGTGGATTAACGAAGGTGGGTAGCGATAATCTGCTGATGATCAATGCGCATATTGCCCATGATTGTACTGTTGGAAATCGCTGTATCCTTGCGAACAATGCCACGTTAGCCGGGCATGTTTCTGTTGATGATTACGCCATTATTGGTGGTATGACCGCAGTACATCAGTTCTGTATTATTGGTGCACATGTCATGGTCGGTGGTTGCTCGGGCGTAGCCCAGGATGTACCACCTTATGTTATTGCCCAGGGCAACCATGCCACGCCTTTCGGTGTCAACATTGAAGGGTTGAAACGTCGTGGTTTTAGTAAAGAAGCGATTAATGCTATCCGTCGTGCTTACAAAGCGCTTTACCGTAGCGGTAAAACACTGGAAGAGGCTAAGCCGGAAATTGCTGAAATTGCGGCACAACACCCTGAGGTGAATGCCTTTATCGAATTTTTTGCGCGTTCAACGCGTGGTGTGATTCGTTAAATGAAGGCAGGACGTCCCCTTACTATTGCACTGGTCGCCGGAGAAACCTCCGGCGATATTCTTGGTGCCGGTCTGATTCGTGCCGTAAGAGCTCAAGTTCCGGATGCGCGCTTTGTTGGTGTGGCTGGCCCTTTGATGCAGGCCGAAGGCTGTGAAGCCTGGTATGAGATGGAAGAGCTGGCGGTGATGGGGATTGTCGAGGTATTTTCTCGCCTGCGCCGACTGCTGCATATTCGTGCCGATCTCACTAAACGTTTTACAGCATTGCAGCCAGATGTGTTTGTGGGGATTGATGCCCCTGATTTTAATATTACGCTTGAAGGTAATCTTAAAAAGACAGGAATCAAAACCATCCACTATGTTAGCCCCTCTGTATGGGCCTGGCGACAAAAACGGGTTTTCAAAATAGGCAAGGCTACCGATCTGGTGCTGGCGTTTTTGCCTTTTGAAAAAGCGTTTTACGACAAATTTAATGTTCCTTGTCGATTTATCGGCCATACCATGGCGGATGCGATTCCACTGACGCCGGATAAACAGGCAGCCAGACGTGCGCTGGGTATCGCCTCTGAGGCGAAATGTCTGGCATTGCTACCGGGAAGTCGTAACGCCGAAGTTGAGATGCTTAGCGCTGATTTTCTGCGTACAGCACAACTACTGCGCAAACGCTGGCCGGAACTTCAGGTTCTGGTGCCGCTGGTGAATAGCAAACGGCGGGAGCAGTTCGAGAGAATTAAAGCTGAGATTGCTCCAGAACTTGATATCCATCTGCTGGATGGCAAGGCACGTGAAGCGATGATTGCCAGCGATGCTGCTTTACTGGCGTCGGGTACTGCTGCTCTGGAATGTATGTTAGCGAAATGCCCGATGGTTGTGGGTTATCGCATGAAGCCTTTTACCTTCTGGCTGGCGAAGCGGCTGGTTAAAACGGACTATGTTTCTCTGCCTAATTTGCTGGCAGGAAGGGAGCTGGTTACCGAGCTGCTGCAAGGTGAATGTGAACCTATTGCTCTGGCAGCTGCTTTGTTACCTTTGCTGGAGGAAAGCAGCGAAAGTCATCAGATGCATGAAGAGTTTCGTCGTTTGCATCAGTTGATTCGTTGCAATGCAGATGAGCAAGCCGCGGCGGCAGTGCTGGAGTTAGCACAATGATTGAGTTTACCTATCCTCATTTGCACCTGGTTGCTGGCGTCGATGAAGTCGGTCGCGGGCCGCTGGTGGGTGCCGTGGTAACGGCGGCGGTGATCCTTGATCCGGCACGACCGATTCAAGGTCTGGCAGATTCTAAAGCGCTGTCTGAAAAACGTCGTCTTGCCCTGTTTGATGAAATAATCGAAAAAGCGTTAAGCTGGAGTCTCGGGCGGGCTGAACCGGAAGAGATTGACCATCTTAATATTCTGCAGGCGACTATGCTGGCGATGCAACGTGCTGTTGCCGGGCTGAGCGTGGTGCCAGAATATGTTCTTATTGATGGTAACCGCTGCCCTCCATTACCGATGCCCTCACAGGCGGTAGTAAAAGGCGATAGCCGGGTGGCAGAAATCAGTGCTGCATCAATACTGGCTAAAGTGACACGCGACCGCGAGATGATTGAACTGGATGCTCGTTTTCCGCAATATGGTTTTGCCCAGCACAAAGGGTATCCAACCGCTCTTCACCTAGAGAGACTGGCTGAACATGGTGCTACTGAGCATCATCGTCGTAGCTTTGCTCCTGTCAAACGCTCACTTGGGCTGCTTTCCTGATAATCAGGTATCAGAGCAGAATTAATGGATGAAAGATGGCTGAACCCCGTTTCATTCACCTTCGGGTGCACAGTGACTATTCTATGATTGATGGCCTGGCGAAAGTCGGGCCATTGGTCAAAAAAAATGCGGCATTAAACCTGCCAGCACTGGCGATCACCGATTTCACCAACCTGTGTGGTTTAGTGAAATTCTATGGTTCGGCACATGGTGCAGGAATTAAGCCGATTATCGGCGCTGATTTTAATGTCGCCAATCCTCTGCTGGGTGATGAATTTAACCAGTTGACAGTACTGGCGATGAATAACGTCGGTTATCAAAATCTTACTTTGCTTATTTCCCGTGCTTATCAGCGTGGTTATGGCGTTGCCGGCCCCTATATTGATAACGAATGGCTGGGTGAGCTGAACGAGGGTCTGATTCTGCTGTCCGGTGGCCGGATGGGCGATATCGGTAAAATTTTATTACGCGGTAACCAGCCGCTGGCAGAGCAGTGTCTGGAGTTCTATCAGGGCTATTTTTCTGATCGTTTCTATCTGGAACTGACCCGGACCGGTCGCGCGGATGAAGAGCGTTATATCCATGAGGCAGTCGCTTTCGCTCAGACCCACGACTTACCCGTTGTGGCCACCAATGACGTTCGCTTTATTAATGCCGAAGATTTTGATGCCCATGAAATTCGCGTGGCGATCCATGATGGTTTCACCCTCGATGATCCTAAACGCCCACGTCACTATACTTCGCAGCAATATATGCGTAGTGAAGAAGAGATGTGTGAGCTGTTCTCCGATATTCCAGAAGCGCTGGAAAACAGCGTAGAAATTGCCAGACGGTGTAATACCACCGTTCGCCTTGGTGAATATTATTTACCGCAGTTTCCGACCGGCGAGATGACCACCGAAGACTTCTTGGTACTGAAATCACAAGAAGGTCTGGAAGCCCGTCTTGAGTTCTTATTCCCGGATCCTGAAGTTCGTGCCGAAAAACGTGGTGAATATGACGAACGTCTGGATATTGAACTTAAGGTCATTAACCAGATGGGGTTCCCTGGTTACTTCCTGATAGTGATGGAATTTATCCAGTGGTCCAAAGACAACGGTGTCCCGGTGGGGCCTGGTCGTGGATCGGGTGCCGGATCGTTAGTGGCTTACGCTTTGAGCATTACCGATATTGATCCATTGGAATTCGATCTGCTATTTGAACGTTTTCTGAATCCAGAACGTGTATCCATGCCTGACTTCGACGTTGATTTCTGCATGGAAAAACGCGATCTGGTGATTGATCACGTCGCAGAAATGTACGGACGTGAAGCGGTATCCCAGATTATTACTTTTGGTACCATGGCGGCCAAAGCGGTTATCCGCGATGTCGGACGGGTATTAGGGCACCCCTACGGATTTGTCGACAGAATTTCCAAAATGATCCCGCCTGATCCGGGCATGACTCTGGCGAAAGCTTTTGAAGTAGAACCTCAACTTCCTGAAATTTATGAGGCAGATGAAGAGGTTAAAGCGCTGATCGATATGGCGCGTCAACTTGAAGGTGTCACACGAAATGCCGGTAAACATGCCGGTGGTGTTGTTATTGCACCCACTAAAATTACGGATTTTGCCCCGTTATATTGTGATGAACAGGGGCAGCATCCGGTTACCCAGTTTGATAAGAATGACGTGGAATATGCAGGTCTGGTCAAATTTGACTTCCTTGGCCTGCGTACGCTCACCATCATTAACTGGGCACTGGAAATGATCAATGCCAAGCGGGCGAAGAAGGGTGAAGCGCCGCTGGATATTGCTGCTATTCCATTGCACGACCAAAAAAGCTTCGATATGCTGCAACGTTCGGAGACGACGGCGGTTTTCCAGCTTGAATCTCGCGGCATGAAAGATTTGATTAAACGTCTACAGCCGGACTGTTTTGAAGACATGATAGCCCTGGTGGCTCTGTTCCGTCCTGGACCGTTACAATCGGGCATGGTTGATAACTTTATTGACCGTAAACACGGCCGTGAAGCGATTTCCTATCCTGATATTCAGTGGCAGCATGAAAGCCTGAAACAGGTACTGGAACCGACGTATGGCATCATTCTCTATCAAGAACAGGTCATGCAGATAGCCCAGGTTCTGTCAGGCTATACTCTGGGTGGGGCGGATATGTTACGTCGTGCCATGGGTAAAAAGAAACCTGAGGAGATGGCGAAGCAGCGTTCGATTTTTGAAGACGGAGCAAAAAATAATGGTGTGGATGGCGAACTGGCCATGCATATCTTTGACCTGGTAGAAAAATTTGCGGGTTACGGATTTAACAAATCGCACTCCGCTGCCTACGCACTGGTCTCTTATCAGACACTGTGGCTGAAAGCGCACTATCCGGCTGAGTTTATGGCTGCGGTAATGACTGCAGATATGGACAATACCGATAAAATTGTCGGTCTGGTTGATGAATGCTGGCGTATGGGACTGAAAATACTGCCACCGGATATTAACTCCGGGCTTTATCATTTCCATGTTAACGATGAAGATGAAATCGTTTATGGTATTGGGGCGATTAAAGGCGTCGGTGAAGGACCGATTGAAGCGATTATTGAAGCCCGAAACGAAGGTGGATATTTCCGTGAGCTGTTTGATCTCTGCGCCAGAACTGAGACGAAAAAACTGAATCGGCGAGTACTTGAAAAACTGATCATGTCCGGTGCCTTTGACCGACTGGGTCCGCACCGAGCCGCGTTAATGAATGCGCTGGGCGATGCACTGAAAGCTGCCGATCAGCATGCGAAAGCAGAAGCGATTGGCCAGGCGGATATGTTTGGTGTGCTGGCTGAAGAACCTGAACAGGTTGAAAAATCTTATGCTAGCGTTGTGTGCTGGCCGGAACAACGGGTACTGGATGGCGAACGTGAGACCCTGGGTCTGTATCTCACGGGGCACCCTATCACTCAGTACTTGAAAGAAATTGAGCGCTACGTCGGTGGCGTGCGCCTAAAAGAGATGCATCCGACAGAACGTGGTAAAGTTGCTACGGCTGCTGGATTGGTCATTGCTTCGCGGGTTATGGTCACTAAGCGAGGCAATCGTATCGGTATCTGTACACTGGATGACCGCTCGGGTCGTCTGGAAGTGATGTTATTCACAGATGCGCTAGAAAAGTACCAGCATTTGCTGGAAAAAGACCGTATCCTGATCGTTAGCGGACAAGTCAGCTTTGATGATTTCAGCGGAGGGCTTAAAATGATGGCCCGAGAGCTGATGGATATCGATGAAGCGCGTGAAAAATACGCGCGCGGGCTTGCTATCTCGCTGACGGACAGGCAAATTGATGACCAGTTTTTAAACCGTCTCCGTCAGTCTCTGGAACCCCATCGTTCGGGGACAATTCCGGTACATCTCTACTATCAGAGGTCGGATGCACGAACCCGGTTGCGCTTTGGTGCAACCTGGCGTGTTTCTCCAAACGATCGTTTGCTAAACGATCTGCGGACCCTGATAGGTTCGGAGCAGGTGGAACTGGAGTTTGACTAAAACAGGAATATTATGAGTCTGAATTTCCTTGATTTCGAACAGCCGATTGCAGAGCTGGAAGCGAAAATTGATTCCCTGATGTCAGTGAGCCGTCAGGATGAAAAACTGGATATTAATCTGGATGACGAAGTTCAGCGCCTGCGTGAAAAAAGCGCAGAACTGACACGTAAAATTTTCGCAGATTTAGGTGCATGGCAAATTGCTCAACTGGCACGCCATCCGCAGCGTCCTTATACTCTGGACTATATCCGTCTGGCGTTTGATGACTTTGATGAATTAGCCGGCGATCGTGCCTATGCTGATGACAAATCAATCGTGGGTGGAACGGCTCGTCTTGATGGGCGTCCAGTGATGATCATTGGTCATCAGAAAGGACGTGAAACCAAAGAGAAAATTCGCCGTAATTTTGGTATGCCAGCGCCAGAAGGTTACCGTAAGGCTTTACGCCTGATGGAAATGGCCGAGCGTTTTAAGATGCCAATTATTACCTTCATCGATACACCCGGAGCCTATCCCGGTGTGGGAGCAGAAGAGCGCGGACAGTCTGAAGCTATCGCACGTAACTTGCGTGAAATGTCTCGCCTGAAAGTACCGATTATCTGTACTGTCGTTGGTGAAGGCGGTTCAGGCGGTGCACTGGCGATTGGTGTCGGTGATAAAGTGAATATGCTTCAGTACAGCACCTATTCAGTTATTTCACCGGAAGGCTGTGCTTCCATTTTATGGAAGAGCGCCGATAAAGCGCCGCTGGCTGCTGAAGCAATGGGTATTATTGCTCCGCGCCTGAAAGAGCTGAAATTGATCGATACGATCATCACTGAACCTTCTGGTGGTGCTCACCGTAACCCTGAACAGATAGCAGCATCTTTACGTGCTCAGTTGCTGGAAGATCTTGCCGATCTTGATGTACTGAATACGGAAGAGCTGTTAAACCGTCGTTATCATCGTTTGATGAATTACGGTTACGCGTGATAAGCGAGCTCTCTTAGCGAAGGTCTTTATGATAAGTCTTCGTGTGAGTTAAATGACACCCTGTAAGTACTAAAGACTTGCAGGGTGTTTTATTTTCAGACGAGTTTAAGGGGCTTTTATGTTAGGGTTAAGGCAGGTGCATCATATCGCTATTATTGCCACGGATTATGCCCGCAGTAAGCAGTTCTATTGTGATGTATTAGGCTTTACGTTACTGACTGAAGTGTATCGGAAAGAACGTGATTCATGGAAAGGCGATCTGGCCTTGAATGGTCAGTATGTTATCGAGCTTTTTTCTTTTCCCTCGCCGCGAGCCAGAGCCAGCTATCCTGAAGCTTGTGGGTTACGTCATTTAGCCTTTAGCGTCGATGATATTCACCAGGCAGTAAAGCACCTTGAACACCACGGGGTAGCATGTGAACAGATTCGAGTTGATCCGCTTACTGAAAAATTGTTCACCTTTTTCACCGACCCTGATGGTTTACCACTCGAGCTCTATCAACAGTGATCTTCTTTGGTGACTCAGGTTGTTTTAGACAAGATAATGGATATCACTCAACTTCTGATTTTTTTACAATCTCGCCGTCGTCTGCTGGTCGCTTTTAGTGGCGGGCTGGACTCTACGGTCTTATTACACCAGTTAACGCTGCTGCGTGACTCTGTAGCCCCTACACTCCAGATCCGTGCCATGCACATTCATCACGGCTTAAGTACACGGGCCGATAGCTGGGTTGCCCATTGCCAGTCTCTTTGCCATCAATGGAACGTCCCTCTGGAAATTGCTTATGTTCAGCTACCAGTGGGCGGGAAGGGAATTGAAGCAGAGGCCCGGCAGGCACGTTATCAGGCATTAGCCCGGGCTCTTTTCACTGATGAAGTCCTCCTGACGGCACAGCATCAGGACGATCAGTGCGAAACCGTATTACTGGCTCTCAAACGGGGAAGTGGTCCGGCGGGTTTATCGGCGATGCCTGAACGACTTGAGTTTGCACATACCCAATTGTTACGTCCCTTACTTAACGTCAGTCGTATTGAGCTTGAGTGCTGGGCGGTCGAGCATCGGTTAACCTGGATTGAAGATGAGAGCAATCAGGATGATAAGTACGATCGTAATTTTTTACGTTTACGGGTGTTACCCGTTATTCAGCAGCGCTGGCCGTACTTTGCTCGTAGTGTGACCCGAAGTGCACAGCTCTGTGGGGAGCAGGAGCAGTTGCTGGATGAACTGCTGGCAGAGCAACTCGCAGACTTAATGGCAGATAATGGTTCATTGCATATTGCTCCGCTCTGCGAAGTGAGTGATGCGCGACGTTTTGCCATTCTGAGACGCTGGCTTAAGTTTCATCAGGCTTTGATGCCGTCAAAGTCTGCTCTGCAACGTATGTGGCAGGAAGTGGCCTTGAGTCGGGAAGATGCCAGCCCGCGTTTACAACTGGGGCAGCATGAGGTTCGACGTTTCCAGGGGGCGTTATATTGGCTGCCAGTTATCCATGCCGATAAAGATAAAATCTATGTCTGGTCTTCGCCTTTTTCCCCCCTGTCGCTGGGTGGGCTTGGCGTTTTGTCTGTACGGCATGAAGGAATGGCGGTTCGTCCTCCTAAAGCGGATGAAGTTGTAACGATACGCTTTAAGGCCAGTGGCTTACACCATATCGTCGGCCGTGATAAAGGACGAATGCTGAAGAAAATATGGCAGGAGTTCAATATTCCCCCCTGGCAACGGGACGTCACACCGCTGCTATTTTACGGGGAACAGCTCATTGCGGCAGTCGGCATTTTTGTCACTAAAGAGGGACAGGCTTCGTTCGGGGATAGCTGGCAGCTAGATTTCAAGAGCGGGGGGTAACTGCCGCACCTGGCAAGCCGTAGAGAGTGGCCTGTCGGGTGGGCATTGTCTCTTTAATAACGATTCATTCTTCGCTGACAATGATGGTGCCAATGTCAGGATGGCTGAAGCTATGTATCATATCGAGACGTATTTCTCGTTTTGTCTCGCTATTTTCTACTACCAGATATTCGATGTTCTTGCGAGATACCAGATCCTGAGCCTTCGCTTTGAAAACTTCAGTATCTTTTAACTCCAGCGTGATAAGTAAATGTCGCTGGCAGGCAAGCTCAAGATTATCGTAGTCGTCGCAATTGATGGGTTGGTAGACATCATTTATTGACATAATCGCTCACCAGTAAGTTAGCTGCAGCATAAGCCGCCTGTTCCCTGACCGACTCAGATATTGTTTCGCTGGATGCAACGTTGTTCAGAACCATCAAAACGCAATTTAGCGCGTCGGGAACGTATCCCAAATCACCACTTGCGATTTCTGCATAGCGCTTTCGTATCAGCTCACAATACTTTTCCACACCCCCTCCTTTCAGAACTCTGACTGCGGCATGTAATCCATCACTCTACGAAGATAAATGCTGTTTAGCAAGGCGACTATATCACAGTGATTGAATTGAAATAAATGAGTCTGCTTATGACTAGAGATTAAGGCAACAGCCTTTTGGGCAAATCTTCGCTACAATAGCGACAATTATTGAAAGGAGGAATGATGGCGTTAAAAGCAACAATTTATAAAGCTGTGGTGAATGTAGCCGATCTCGACAGGAATCTGTTTCTGGATAGCAATCTCACACTGGCGCGTCATCCTTCTGAAACGCAAGAACGCATGATGTTACGTTTACTGGCCTGGATTAAATACGCTAACGAACGGTTACAATTTACCCGTGGGTTATGTGCTGATGATGAACCAGAGATATGGTTGAAAAACGACCACCTGGGAATAGATTTATGGATAGAGCTGGGGCTTCCTGAAGAGCGGCGTTTGAAAAAAGCCTGTAGTCAGTCAGCCGAAGTCGCACTCTTTACCTATAATAGTCGCGCAGCTCAGGTGTGGTGGCAGCAACATCAGAACAAGGCCAGCCAGCTGAAAAATTTATCTGTCTGGTATCTGGACGATGAACAACTGGCAAAATTAAGTGACTTCGGCACCCGTACCATGAATTTGCAAGCGACCATTCAGGATGGGGCTATCTGGTTATCTGATGATACGAACAATCTGGAAATTCACTTTACCTGTTGGCAGCAATCAGCATGATTAGAGTTTCGCAAAGATTCTCAATCTCAGAAAATGAAGTGATCATGACGGCTATTCGCTCGCAGGGTGCCGGTGGGCAGCATGTCAACAAAACATCGACAGCGATTCATTTACGGTTTGATATCTCTGCTTCCAGCCTGCCGGAGTCTGCTAAAGCACAGCTACTGGGGCGAACTCACCATTTGATCACGCCTGAAGGGGTTGTGGTTATTAAAGCGCAATCTTATCGCAGCCAGGAGATGAACCGTGAGGCTGCGCTGGCACGTTTAGTGGCACTTATTCAGGAATTAACGGTCGTACCTAAGGATCGTAAAGCAACCAAACCCACGCGTGCGTCGAAAGAGCGTCGCCTGGCATCTAAATCGCAAAAATCAGAAACAAAAGCCCGGCGTGGCAAGCTCCGTGATTATTCCCACTAGCCACCGGGATGGGGATCCGCATAAGGAAGAGATAATGAGTAAGAAAGTCCTGACCGTAGTTGCAGTACTCAGTGTATTTGCTTTGTTTGGTTGTAATAATCGCAATGATACTCAGGCGGTTGCCTCTGAACTTGTGATGCCATTGAAACCGATGCAACAAAGCTACCGTGGTATTCTCCCTTGCGCAGATTGTGAAGGTATTGAGACCTCTCTGTTTCTTGAAACGTCAGGAACCTGGGTAATGAATCAGTATTACCTGGGAAAAAAGACTTCTTTCGCAAGTTATGGTGAGTGGGCGCGAACTGCCAATAAACTGGTGCTGACATCCAGTCACGGTGAGAAGCAGTATTTCTTACCTAAAGAGGGCAGCCTGGTCATGCTGGATACGAAAGGGGAACCCATTCAGTCATCACTGAATGACACTCTTAAAGCCGTCACTCTTCCATTACCCAGCACCCCGATGCCCATGAAAGGGGAATATACCTATCTGGCTGACGCCGCGATATTTAAAGATTGTAGTAGCGGGAAAATTTATCCGGTAGACAGTAATGCTGCCCTGCAAAATGCTTATCTGGCCGTTCGCGATGAAAATATTTTGCCAGTATTACTGCAATTTGAAGCGCATTTTATTCAGCAGCTGAAACCGGATAGCGATATGCTGCAGAATGTTCTGGTATCAGATGGTGAGGCAACATTCTTTCCGGGGAAAAACTGTCAGAGCTAAAAAAGTTCATGTTGATGGGAATGACAGGCAGAGACTGAGTTAGCTGTCAGAAAGTGACTCGAACCCCGAGAGTGGCACTCACAGGCGTCTCTGTTCTTCTCCCTTTTTGATAATCTATTTCCGCCCAGGCTGATAAATTACCGCTCATCTGCAAGGTGGTGCCTAAACCATACTTGCCCTGCGTTCCGCTCCCGGGAAGAGCCAGCTCTATTCCATTTATCGTCAGAGTATTGTCTCCAACCAGTTCACGACTTACCGCAGCTTTAAGGTAGGGACGCAGACGGGAGTTATCGAGGCTGAACGGGAACTCCAGTATTAATCCAGCTTCGCCATCTACACTGGCCGCCTGAGGGATGCTCGTGGCCAGCCCATTATCTAAAACAGCATTCACCTGACGGGTTAGAAAATAGCTGACTTTGCCATAGGGTGTTAAGGTCAGCATTGGGTTCAGATGAAGTGAATAACCGGCCTCGGAAGCCGCAGAGATCCCATTCTGATGGTAGTGCCCCTGGGTAAGCTGACCGTTGTTCATTTTGGTGCGGATTTCATGGCGTAACTGATTTATTTTAAAAACACTATCCCAGTAGAGACCGGAATTATCCAGCCAGGTTGCATAGAGGGCACCACTTTGACTTCTTATTTTGCCATGGGGTAATTCATCTGACTGAACCGTCATTTTGCTGTCAGAAATGTAGGTTCCCAGCAGCCAGTCGCCGGCGTTAAATTCAGTGCGTTTATCGAAACCTATTTGTAGACCCTGAAGATGGATTTGGAAGGAGGAGTCAGAGTGACGAGCATGATGGCTGTCATCTTTCAGATAACGCGCCCAGATTGAGATGTTTTTTTGATGGCTGCGTACTGCTCCCAGGCGCTGACGGAAGGTGCTCATTTCGGTTGCCAGAATCTTCCGGGAGGCGCTGGCCATCTTCACGACAGCTTGTGCGCTACGACTCAGGGTCGGTTTGATGTTGCTGTAGTGAGATGGGGTGATCGGGGGATCAATACCGGTCTTACTTTTTGGCACTGTTACCGCCAACTGAGCCGTCGGGACGACCTCCCGATCCTCGGGTGGATTGTCATCATGAACGACGACAATTTGCGGTTGCTGGTTCGATAAATACCAGTGGCTATGCTTGTCATTCTGCTCATGCTGCAAGGTATATTGCCATACGCCGGCCTCAATAACGCCATTATTATTCAGTAATTCAAACTGCGCATCTCCGCGGTTTACAGAGATAACATCCACCCGTTTTGGGGTAACAGGCTCATAACCGCTATCCGTCATCCACAGGCCAAAATGACCGGATGCATGCTCACTGACTACAATTTTGTCACTCATCCCGCCGGCCAGATGGCTTTCGAGTACAAACTCTCCGCTGCCTGACAGAGTATTAATCTGCAGCTGGTTAAACTGCATGTGAGGGATATATCCCTGCATTTTCAATACACTGCCCGGTTGCATGGTCAGATTTCCAATACGGGTTACTAGCGTGGGGCCTGGTTGCTGCTGGTAGCTGCTCTCTACATTTTCATCGTTGTCCTCCACTAATGCAGCCGTGGGGCCAATAAAGGTCGTTCCGGCAAGATTCAGATTTTCAATAGCAACATTGCCCGCTATCTGGGGTAAATTGAAAAAGGACTCAGTCGACTCATTATCAACATGCATGATATTCAGCCGGGACCCTTGAGCAATAAATAGTGAGCCTGAAGAAGTCGAGTTTGTCTCCATAATAAGTGTGCTATGGTCGTTGAACTGAGTATTTCTAATAATAGGGTGATCTGTTTCAAGGCTATTGATAGTATAAAGGTGAACAACGGATCTATTATTGACAATAGAATTACTCAATAGTGAGCCACCATTTATCGTAAGGTGAGAATACCCATTTAGTATCAGGGAGTCAGCGTATTGATTGTTATAGAGGTGTAATTCCTGGTTATTGTACGTCTCACCAGATTCGAAGCTGTACAGAGTCTTGGTCGCGTTCCATGTGGCCTTTGATACAGCAGGAATAAACAGTAGAATTAAAGAGATAAAGAACAGTGATTTCATTTTATTTATGATTCCCCGTGTCACAGATATGCAAGTAATACTATTTGCGGAGTCATTCTATAGAATAAAACTCTTAATACACACTGCATTATGATACCGGAAGCTGTTTATTGCGGTTTTTTAATATTGTTATTTTCATTGGGGGAGGTATTTTACTTTCGTTGATGTAGAACAATAAATAATGTATTGATGTTAATGTCTTACAATATTACTTATATATTCACAGTATGAAGAATAATGAATCATTGTTTGATTTAAATAATAATTTCGTATTAACTTCTATGGCACGAAAAAACATATTTCATGACAGTAAAAAGGCTATTTGATGGAAGAGGGGACGGCAGGAGAAAAAAAGCCTGCACCCAATGGAGAAAATACTCTCGAATAGGGGCAGGCCTGAGGTTACTGTTTAACGAAAAACAGGATTAGCCTTTGATTTGTTTAACCAGGAAATCAACGATTTCGCCAGTCTTAATCATCTGCTTGTCAGCGGTACGGCGATTTTTGTATTCGATCTCTTCGTTATCGAGGTTACGATCACCGATAACGATAGAATGTGGGATACCAATCAGTTCCATATCTGCGAACATCACACCTGGACGCTCTTTACGATCATCCAGCAACACCTCGATACCCTGAGCACGTAATGTGTTATAGAGCTCTTCAGCCAGTTGTTGTACACGGAAGGATTTGTGCATGTTCATCGGCAGGATGGCAACATGGAATGGTGCAATCGCGTCTGGCCATAAAATACCACGGTCATCAAAGTTCTGCTCAATAGCGGCTGCAACAACACGTGTTACACCGATACCATAACAGCCCATAGTCAGAGTCTGGTTACGGCCGTCTTCACCCTGAACAGAGGCTTTCAGCGCTTCGGAGTATTTAGTTCCCAGTTGGAAGATATGACCGACTTCGATACCTCTTCTGATCATTAAGGTACCTTTGCCATCCGGACTTGGGTCACCCGCTACGACATTACGAAGATCGGCGACTTCTGGCAAGGCAACGTCACGCTCCCAGTTAATGCCGATAAAGTGTTTCCCATCGATATTAGCACCCGCAGAGAAGTCACTCATCACAGCGACACTACGGTCTGCGATAACCGGAACGTTCAGATTAACCGGTCCGAGTGAACCGGGGCCTGCTTTCACAATAGCGCGAATTTCTTCTTCAGTTGCGAATGTCAGCGGGCTGGCCACTTGTGGCAGTTTGTCGGCCTTAACTTCATTCAGCTCATGATCGCCACGTACCAGTAAGGCAATCAGAGGTGCTGCACTTTCTTCGCTTGCTTTAACCAGCAGGGTCTTAACGGTTTTTTCAATCGGCAGCGAGAATTGTTCTACTAGATCGGCAATTGTTTTAGCATTCGGCGTGTCGATTTGACTCATTTCGACAGTCGGTGCCGCCCGGCTGGTGGCCGGAGCTACGGCTTCTGCAAACTCAATATTGGCTGCATAATCTGAACTGTCAGAGAAGATAACATCATCTTCACCGCTGTTTGCCAGAACCTGGAACTCGTGAGAAGCACTGCCGCCGATTGAACCGGTATCCGCCTGGACAGCACGGAAATCCAGTCCCATGCGGGAAAAGATTTTACTGTACGCTTCGTACATCTTGTCATAGGTTTCTTGCAAAGATTCCTGTGAGGTATGGAAAGAATAAGCATCTTTCATCAGGAATTCACGGGAACGCATGACACCAAAACGTGGACGTACTTCGTCACGGAATTTGGTCTGAATCTGGAATAAATTCAGGGGCAGTTGCTTATATGAACTCAGTTCGTTACGGATCAGATCGGTAATGACCTCTTCATGTGTCGGGCCAAGCACAAAGGGACGTTCACCACGATCAACAAAACGTAATAACTCTGGGCCATATTGCTCCCAGCGTCCACTTTCCTGCCACAGATCGGCTGGCTGAACGACAGGCATAGACATTTCGATTGCACCGGCGTTATTCATTTCTTCACGCACGATGTTTTCGACCTTTTTCAGGACGCGTAATCCAGTGGGCATCCAGGTGTATAACCCAGAGGCCAGCTTACGAATCATCCCGGCGCGCAGCATCAGCTGGTGACTGATCACCTCGGCATCGGCAGGCGTCTCCTTCAGGGTGGAGAGCAGATATTGGCTAGTACGCATGTTATTACGGTTCCAGTTGAACGTCGAATAGCAGGCCTGAGGCCTGCTTAAAAAATGGTTTATACCCGTCATACTTCAAATTGCCCGAACGGAATTTTACACTTGCGAGCAACCTGAATTATTTCAATATAGTTTACCAGTGTGGCAGAGATGTCAAAAGAGAAGGGGATAAATTAACTCGCCTCTATAGCGAACACCTCAAATCCTTGTTCAGTGATGCGCCAGCGTACATTAAAGTCCAGCAGAGAGACAGCATAGGTTTTACCTGTCTCCTCACCTTTACGGTAAGCAGGACGTGGGTCCTGTGCCAGCACCTGCTGAATAAAACGACTTAAATGCGGGTAACGAATTTCCAGTTGCGTCAGTTGCTGATGAATCGCCGGGGTAAAGTATACTGGCATATCGGCAGCAGGGGCATGCTGTGCATAACCCGCGCGCGCTTCTGGCAGCGCTTCGGCAAAAGGTAAGTAGGGTTTTATATCGATAATCGGTGTGCCATCGACTAAATCCAGACTCCCCAGTTCCAGAATCACCGACTCTTTCTGGCAACGAATACCTTTTAACTCTACCAACGACATGCCGACAGGATTAGGTCGGAAGGTTGATCGGGTTGCAAAGACGCCGATACGTGCATTTCCGCCCAGACGTGGGGGGCGCACCATAGGACGCCAGCCACCCTCCATCGTCTGGTGGAAGATAAACAGCAGCCAGATATGACTAAATCCTTCCAGTCCTCTTACTGCATCCTGTTGATTATAAGGAGGCAGCAAGTGTAATTCGCCCCCCCCGTCAGCCACTAATCCTGGCTGACGAGGAACGGCAAATTTTTCTTTATAAGGGGAATGAATCGTCCCTATCTGTGCAAACTGGAAATCAGTCATTGGGATGAGACTTGCAACGCTGACCCTAAGCAGACAGCCTGACGATAGCAGCTTGGTGTACCACTGGTAATTTCACAACTGTGTACCAGTACGGCATTGGCTTTCATTTTTGAGGCATTAATTTGTAATCGCTTACGGGCGGTTGGAATACTCGCGGGTGAGTCTTGATTACTCGCCTGGCAAGATACGCCGCTGACTTCACCTAAATCACGGAAGGTTTTACCCAGTAAATCCTCTGCATTGGTATAGAGTTTTACGGGTACAGAAGTACGGGGACTTCTGGTTTTTTCCGATTTTGTTTGAGGAGGTGTTGCAGTGCTTTGAACAGGTTCGACAGGGGATCTGCTTAACACGGAACAGCCGCTGAGCATAACGGCTAATAAACAGATCGGTAAAGCACGCATAATACTTCCTCAATAGATAATAATTAGTAACATTGAAGCAATCTCTTGCCCAAATAACAAGACGGGCGTACGCCCGTCTTGTTATTTTATGCAAATTAAAGAGCGAAAATTACCAACCTTTAACAGCTCCGCCGTTGAAAGCTTTATTCGCAGCATCATTGACTTCGTCAGATTGATAAGCTTGGACGAATTTTTTCACATTTTCTGCGTCTTTATTATCTTCACGTGTAACAATCAAATTCACATATGGAGAGTCTTTGTCTTCAACAAAGATGCCATCTTCCGCTGGTGTCAGACCAATCTGGCTGGCATAGGTTGTGTTGATGATAGCCAGGGCAATCTGAGCATCGTCCAGAGAGCGTGGTAGCTGTGGTGCTTCAAGTTCAACCAGCTTCAGGTTTTTCGGGTTCTCTACGACATCCAGAACGGTTGGCAGTAAACCCACATTGTCTTTCAGTTTAATCAAGCCCACTTTCTGTAACAGCAGCAGTGAACGACCAAGGTTAGTTGGATCATTAGGCAGTGCGATCTGAGAACCGGGTTCCAAATCATCTAAAGATTTGATTTTCTTAGAGTAACCGGCAATTGGATAAACGAAAGTGTTACCTACAGAAACCAGTTTGTAGTCACGATCTTTGATCTGCTGATCAAGATAAGGTTTATGTTGGAATGCGTTAACATCAATATCGCCTTTGCTCAGTGCTTCGTTTGGCAGTACGTAGTCATTAAACGTAACCAGCTCAACATCCAGACCGTATTTATCTTTAGCCACTTTCTGGGCAACTTCAGCGACTTGCTGTTCAGTACCGACAATAACACCCACTTTAATGTGGTTTGGATCTTTCTCATCCTGCCCGCATCCGACTAACGCCAGAGAACCGACCAGAACGCTCAGTGCAGCAAGAGTCTTAAGTTTAAATGCCATCTGTTTCCCTTCCTTATTAATATTAATTTGTTTATGCCCGTCAGTTTTCACATCAGGATGATTCAGGGGTTATTTATGCGTTACAACTCTGACAATATGGTCGCCGGAAAGTTGAATTAAGTACACCAAGATCACAAGTAACACGAGTACCGTATTCATGACAGTGGCGTTATAGCCAATATAGCCGTACTGATAGCCTATTTGACCTAAACCGCCAGCCCCGACAGCGCCGCCCATAGCAGAGTAACCCACCAAGGTGATAAGCGTAATGGTCGCGGCATTGACCAGCCCTGGCAATGACTCAGGCAGCAGAACCTTACGGATTATCTGTAACGGTGTTGCACCCATAGCCCTTGAGGCTTCAATCAAGCCGGAAGGGATTTCAAGTAATGCGTTTTCAACCATACGGGCAATAAAAGGCGCAGCGCCGACGGTTAACGGAACGATTGCCGCTTGCAGGCCAATAGAGGTTCCGACGATGGTACGGGTAAAAGGAATCATCCATACCAGTAAGATAATAAAAGGAATGGAGCGGAAAATATTGACCAGTGCCGAGAGGCTACGATAGAGCTGTGCATTGGCGCTAATTTGTCCTGGGCGACTAATATAAAGCAGTACCCCCACCGGAAGACCCAGCAGAAAGCCGAAGAAACCTGAGACAAAAGTCATGGCGAGTGTTTCATACACACCGCGGAAGAGTAACCATACCATTGCTTCAGACATAACCAAATACCTCTACTTTCACATGCTGTTCTTGCAACCAGGCGATAGCCGCTTCTGTATCACTGGTCGTCCCTTGCATTTCACATAGCATAATTCCAAACTTCACACCGCCAGCGTAATCCATCTGTGCGCTAATAATGTTGCTGTTGACGTTAAAGTTACGCGCAGTTTGCGATAGCAGGGGAGCATCAACAGACTGACCGGTAAACTCAAGACGTAATAAAGGCGTCATTTTATCCAAGTTATCGGCGCTCAGACGTTCGACATAATCTTGCGGAATATCCAGATGCAATGTTGACTGGATAAACTGTTGAGCCAGGGGGGTTTTCGGGTGAGAGAATACTTCGCTCACGGTATCTTGCTCGATAAGCTCACCATCACTGATAACAGCAACGCAATCGCAGATACGCTTTACCACATCCATTTCATGGGTGATAAGCAGAATCGTCAGACCAAGACGACGGTTAATGTCTTTCAGCAACTCAAGAATCGAACGTGTCGTTGCTGGATCTAGCGCGCTGGTTGCTTCATCACAGAGTAAAACTTTTGGATTACTGGCCAAAGCGCGGGCTATCGCAACACGTTGCTTCTGACCACCCGATAAATTAGCCGGATAAACGTCGTGCTTTTCACTTAAGCCAACCAAGTCGAGTAATTCAGTGACTCGATGCTTTATTTCCTCTTTGGATAGGTTGTCCAACTCTAAAGGCAGTGCGACGTTACCAAAGACAGTACGGGATGACAGCAGGTTAAAGTGCTGGAAAATCATCCCAATTTGGCGACGGACTTGCGTTAACTTACTTTCAGAAAGGTCGGTTAGTTCCTGGCCGTTAATCAGGACTGAACCTTGTGTTGGACGTTCAAGTAAATTCACGCAGCGTATCAGCGTGCTCTTTCCTGCACCTGAGGCACCAATGACGCCATAAATTTGTCCAGCAGGCACATGCAAACTGACATTATTCAATGCCTGTACCTGGCGGTTACCCTGCTGGAATACTTTGCTGATATTGGAAAGTTTAATCATTGAGTTATTAATTATCGTATAAGTGTTAGCCGTGGCATTTTCTGCTGTCAATAATAAGGGGCAACCGACATCGATATGGATGTTAAGGCATCCAGACGTCTAAATCAATCAACAATGAATGTCTGCTCTCTCATCATGGATGAATCATGCGATACTAAAGAGAATTAAATCGTTTTAGGAGTTTCCAAGTGGCACAGTCTGTCCCTGCTATTTTTCTTGACCGCGATGGCACTATTAATGTTGATACTGGTTATGTCTATGAAGTTGACCGTTTTGAATTCATCGAAGGTGTCATTGATGCAATGAGGGAACTCAAAGCGATGGGCTTTGCTCTGGTACTGGTTACCAATCAGTCCGGGATTGCCCGCGGTCTGTTCACCGAAGCTGATTTTGAAAACTTAACCGAATGGATGGACTGGTCATTAGCCGATCGTGGTGTTGACCTCGATGGTATCTATTATTGCCCGCATCACCCGGAAGGCATTGTTGAAGAGTTTCGCCAGACCTGTGACTGCCGTAAGCCACAACCCGGTATGTTGCTCTCCGCGGCAGACTTCCTTCATATAGATATGGCCTCTTCTTATATGGTAGGCGATAAAATTGAAGATATGCAGGCAGCAAAGGCGGCACAAGTAGGCACTAAAGTCTTAGTACGTACCGGTAAACCTGTGACTGCCGAAGGTGAAGCAGCAGCAGATTGGGTACTGAATAGCCTTGCAGACCTGCCAAAACGCATCAAGCAGTTGAAAAACTAAGCGTAGCGACTAAAAAACGAACGAGTGGCGAATTAATTGAAATTAGGGGTTGTCAGCCGGGAATAAATCCCTATAATGCGCATCCACTGACACGGAACAACGGTTACTAACCACCGGGTCAGTCGAAGAAAAGCGAAAATAAACGCTTGACTTTGAAAGAGGAAAGCGTAATATACGCCACCTCGAGT
>CANRKT010000026.1 GCA_947631255.1 uncultured Enterobacteriaceae bacterium | reverse complement strand
GAAATAGCCGCAACAGTGGGGGCTAAACTGGCGAAACCTGCTCAGTCAGCCTATGCCATGGTGGGGGATGGTTCTTATATGATGCTCCATTCTGAGCTGCAAACGGCTGTTCAGGAGGGGATAAAAATAACCGTATTACTATTTGATAATGCAGGATTTGGTTGTATCAACAATCTACAGATGGGGCACGGGATCAGTAGTTTAGCCACTGAAAACCGCCAGCGAAATCCACATACCGGCAAGCTTGACGGGCCGCTGGTAAAAGTCGACTTTGCCAAAAATGCCGAGAGTTATGGCTGCCTCGCTTTTCGTGTTCACGATGAGCAAAGCCTGCTAGCCGCTCTGGAAGGCGCTAAACAGGCCGATGGCCCAGTCCTGCTGGATATCAAAGTTCTGCCGAAGACGATGACGCACGACTACGAGGCCTGGTGGCGAACCGGTGATGCCGGGATAGCACAGTCATCTTCGGTAACCCAGGCTTTCGAAGATACTCAGGCCATGCTCAAACAGGCCCGTCAGTACTAACCCCCCCTATTCCGCCTGTAAACCAGGCGGAATATTTATTTCATCTCTGTAAAGATAATCCGCTGCTCGCGGTGAATTCAGGCTGCACATCTCAATTCCACGTTTTGAAACTTCCCTCAGACAATCCAACATTGTGACTTTGATTACAAAAAGCACCCATCATAAAAACAAAATGTTAACCCCCGCACAAAAATGAAACTTTCAATCTGCATTAAAATGAAATAAATGTTTTATTTTAGGTGTCGATTCTTAGCTGCACAGGATGCCGGGATCCTCCGGTAAGAAAGATTAACGCAATACCCATTTTGGGAGCCGCTATGTTTAATATTGCCTTATTGGGTGCCGGTCGTATCGGCCAGATCCACGCTGCAAATATTGCTGCCCACAAAGAGACCAGGCTGTGGTCAGTTGTTGATCCGAATGAAGAGAATGCCGCCCGCATTGCTGCCCAATATCAAATCCGGGTACAAAGCGTAGATGAAGTGATGGCTGATGCTAACATTCATGCTGTATTGATTGCCTCGGCAACTGATACCCATGCAAACTTAATTGAACTTGCTGCACGCCATGGCAAAGCCATTTTCTGTGAAAAACCGGTACACCTTGACCTAGCCCGTGTTCGTGAATGTCTTGAAGTGGTCAAGGCAAATAACGTCTCACTGTTTGTCGGTTTTAACCGTCGTTTTGACCCACAGTTTCGCCGCATCAAAACCGAGGTCCTCGAAGGCCGGATCGGCAAACCTGAGTCCCTGTTGATTATTTCACGCGACCCTTCCCCACCCCCTGTTGAATATGTGCGTGTTTCTGGCGGCATGTTCCGCGATATGACCATTCATGATTTCGATATGGCTCGTTTCATCATGGGTGAAGAGCCAGTCTCTCTCTATGCCCAGGGAAGTAATCTGGTCGACCCCGCTATCGGCGAAGCCGGTGATATCGATACTGCGTTTATTGTCCTGAAATATCGCTCTGGTGCACTGGCAACCATCGTTAACAGCCGCCGTTCAGCCTATGGCTACGACCAGCGTATTGAATTACATGGTGCCAATGGCCTGTTATCTGCCGGAAATATTCTGGAAAACCAGGTACAGCACCTTAGCGCTTCGGGCTGCCGCAGCGCATTACCGGAGCACTTTTTCCTGCAACGTTATAAAGAAGCCTATGCCGCAGAATGGCAGCATTTTGTTGAGGTTCTGCGCGGTGAAGCGAAACCAGAGTGCAGCGGCGAAGACGGTGAACGCGCGCTGTATCTGGCCGACAAAGCACTGGAGTCTCTGCATAACCGGTGTGAAATAGAATTATAACCTTCGATAACCCTACAAACAGAAGAGATATAATAATGAAAAAACTCATTCTTGCCGCCCTTATCGCATTAACCACCACTCCTTTATTAGCCGCAAACGAACAAATTGTTTTTAGTACTCCGAACCTTGCCATGCCGTTTGAGGTTCATATGCAGCGTACCGCCGTCAACGCCGCCAAAGAAATGGGTGTGAAACTTCAGGTACTCGATAGTCAGGGTAGCTCACCCAAACAGGCCGCAGACCTGGAAAATGCCATCACCCGTGGTGCTCAAGGTTTTATCGTCTCTCCTAATGATATTAATGCTGTTTCAAGCGCTGTCGGTGAAATCCAGGACGCTAATTTACCGGTCGTGACGCTGGATCGTTCCGTGATTAGCGATAAACCCGTGCCACATTTTGGTGCCAATAACTACAAAGGTGGCCAGGCTGTCGCCAGCTACGTGATTGAACAATTCCCTGAAGGCGCTGACATCATTCTCCTGACCGGTCAGCCAGGATCCTCTTCCAATATTGAGCGCACCAAAGGGATCCGCGATCGTCTGACTGAAGGCGGTAAAAAATATAATATCGTCGTCGATCAGACCGGAAACTGGATGCGATCTGAAGGTATGCGCATTGTTGAAAGCGTACTGCCATCTCTGCCGAAAAAACCACAGGTCATCCTCTCAGCAAACGATGATATGGCTCTCGGTGCTATTGAGGCGCTGCAATCACAGGGAATGAAACCGGGCGAGGTTATCGTTACCGGTTTTGATGCCGTGCCAGAAGCACTGGAGAGAGTTAAAGACGGTTGGCTGGCAGTGACCGCCGATCAGCGGCCGGGCTATGCCGTGACCACCGCAATGAGTCAGCTGGTGGATAATATTCGCGAGAAAAAAGCGATTACCGGAGCAGACTATGCTCCAACCCTGATAACCAAGGCTAACCTCGATAAAGCAGAGCGTATCGGCGAAACCGGTAAATAAGCCTATTTATACGCCCGTCTAATGGCGGGCGTTAGAGGAGCCAACTGATGTCACAGCCCTTATTAAAAGTCAGCCAGCTTGCAAAAAGTTTCTCCGGTGTCTGGGCACTCAGTGATGCCCGTCTTAGCGTCGGAGCCGGAGAGATCCACGCGCTACTGGGTGAGAATGGAGCCGGAAAATCGACACTGTTAAAAGCTCTGGCTGGCGCACAGCCCCAGACTCGTGGTGAGATTTGGTTCAACGGGGAGATGCTCAAGCCGGACGACTCACCCGTCGAACGCCAGAACAAAGGCATCATTACTATTTACCAGGAATTTAACCTGCTGCCCAATATGACGGTGGCGGAAAATATGTTCCTCGGTCGCGAACCCAGACGTCATAACCTGGTTGTCGATGCCAAAGCTGTCAATAATGAAGCGCAGGTTATCCTGAACTATTTGCAGCTCAATATTGCCCCGACAACAGCAGTTGCACGTTTGAGCGTAGCCCAGCAGCAAATGGTCGAAATTGCCCGAGCCCTGACGCTGAACGCCAAATTGATCATTATGGATGAGCCTTCAGCAGCCCTGAGTGATAGTGAAGTAGAAAGTTTACACCGCGTGGTACGTGAACTGAAAGGACGTGGCGTCAGTATCATTTACGTGACACACCGTCTGCATGAAGTATTCCAGCTCTGCGATCGTTTTACGGTATTTCAGGATGGACGTTATACCGGTTCTGGCGACGTCGCAGGCACCAATGTTGAACAGATTATTCGCCTGATGGTGGGGCGTAATGTGGTATTTAACCGCCGAGACTCCAGCCTGACGCATCACGAGGATAAACCGATACGTTTATCGATAAAAGGGTTAAGCCGCGAAAAACCCCCGCTCGATCCACAGGGTATTGCGCTACACGATATCAGTTTTCATGTTCATCAAGGAGAAGTACTGGGGATAGCTGGCCTGGTCGGCGCGGGTCGGACCGAAATTGCACGCTGCCTGTTTGGCGCTGACAAATTTACCTCCGGTCGTTTTGAACTCGACGGCAAACCTTACCAGCCACGCGATCCCATGCACGCACTGGATCAGGGGATCGCCCTGGTGCCAGAAGATCGTAAAAAAGAAGGCGCGGTGCTGGGATTATCGATCCGCGACAATATGTCACTTTCCAGCCTTTCATCATTACTGACCTGGCGTTATTTCGTCAGCCCCCGCAAAGAAGATGCACTGATTGCAGCTTACCGTCAGGCACTGCAAATCAAAATGGTTAATCCTGAACAAGAAGTGCGCAAGCTCTCCGGCGGCAATCAGCAAAAAGTGATCCTGGCACGCTGTATGGCGCTCAATCCAAGAGTCTTGATTGTTGATGAGCCAACGCGCGGTATCGACGTTGGTACAAAATCTGAAGTCCATCAGGTGCTATTTGATATGGCAAGCCAGGGGGTGGCGGTTATCGTCATCTCGTCCGACTTACCGGAAATACTGGCAGTATCCGACCGAATAATCACCCTGAGCGAAGGACACATTACCGGTGAATTACACGGTGATGAGGCCAATGAAGAACGCCTGATGACAATGATGGCGATCAATCACAGTGCGTTAAATGTCGCATAACGGGAGAGCCCATGACGCAGATGATTTCTAAAACCCAGGCTGAGGAAAAACGCGTATCGCGTTTCGATTTTATCGGCTTTTTTGAGCGCTTCGGGGTGTTGATTTTTATGATCCTGCTGCTGATTTTTTTCCAGACGCAGAACAGTAACTTCCTGAGTGAGCGCAATATATTAAATATCCTTACCGAAGTATCGATCTACGGGATCATCGCTATCGGTATGACCTTCGTCATCCTGACTGCCGGAATAGATCTCTCAGTCGGATCGATTCTGGCGCTCTGCGCAATGACCGCCGCCTACGTGATAAAAGGCGATAATTTTACCACTGTCGATCCCGATGCCTGGAGCGGTATGAGCTGGCTGTTAGCGATGGGTATCTGTCTGGCTCTCGGTACTCTGATAGGGCTAATACAAGGCCTGGGGGTTACCCGCTTACGCCTGCCTCCCTTCATTGTGACTTTAGGCGGCATGACTATCTGGCGTGGACTGACGCTGGTGATTAACGATGGCGCACCGATTGCTGGATTTGATGCCGGTTATCGCTGGTGGGGACGCGGGGAAATGCTCGGTATCTCTATTCCCATTTGGATTTTCGCCTTTGTCTCAATTATCGGTTATCTGGCACTGCATAAAACACGCTGGGGACGCTTTGTCTATGCCATCGGCGGTAATCCTGAGGCAGCAAGACTGGCAGGGGTCAATGTCAGACGTGTGCTGGTCAGCGTTTATGTGGTGATTGGTTGTCTGGCAGGGCTGGCAGGTTTTGTACTGAGTGCTCGCCTGGGGAGCGCCGAAGCGGTCGCGGGGATCTCCTTTGAGTTACGCGTTATTGCCTCTGTGGTAATTGGCGGGACTTCGCTAATGGGCGGCTATGGTCGTATTAGCGGAACCATTATTGGCGCGATCATTATGGGGATTTTGATTAACGGCCTGGTACTGATGAACGTCTCCGCTTATTACCAGCAAATTATTACCGGTCTGATTATCGTGCTGGCGGTTGCCTTTGATACTTATGCCAAGAGTCGTCGCGGCGCAATTTAGCTCAGGAGTATTTGATGAAACAAGTAAGAATTGGCCTGATTGGCACCGGATATATTGGCAAAGCCCACGCAATTGCTTACGCCCAGGCACCGACAGTGTTTGAACTGCAAGGTCAGCTGGTACGTGAAATGGTGGCAGAAGTCACGCCCGAGCTTGCTGAAAAACGTGCCGCGGCATTTGGCTTCAACCGTTCAACGAGCAACTGGCGTGAACTGGTCGCGGATCCCAATATTGATGTGGTGGATATTTGCTCCCCTAACCACCTCCATAAAGAGATGGCTCTGGAGGCGATTCGTCACGGAAAACATGTCTACTCTGAAAAACCGCTGGCACTGAATGCCCGTGATGCCAAACAGATGGTCGATGCTGCCCGTGAAGCTGGGGTGAAAACACTGGTGGGTTTCAACTACATGAAAAACCCCACTGCCAAGCTGGCAAAACAGATAATCGAACGTGGTGAAATCGGAGAAATTATCCATTTCTACGGTACACATAACGAAGACTATATGGCCGACCCGCTGGTACCCATTCACTGGCACTGCTTTAAAGAAACCGCCGGGCTGGGCACGTTAGGCGATTTAGCCGCGCATATTGTCAATATGGCGCAATACCTGGTGGGCGATATTGAGCAAGTGTGTGGCGATTTAAAAATCGTCGTGCCTGCGCGTCCAGCACATGCGGGGAGTCGCGAATGGGTTGCAGTTGAAAATGAAGATCAGGCCCATGCCATGGTGCGTTTTGCGGGTGGAGCACTGGGCATTATCGAAACCTCACGGGTAGCCAGTGGTCGAAAAATGGGACTGACATGGACCATTACCGGCACCAAAGGCGCTATCACCTTTACTCAGGAACGCATGGCAGAGCTGAAACTGTATCTGCAAGATGATCCTGAAGATCGTCAGGGTTTCCGTACCTTACTGGTCGGCCCTGCTCACCCGGATTATGGAGCATTCTGTATGGGCGCAGGACACGGCATTGGATTTAACGATCAAAAAACAGTCGAAGTGCGAGATCTGATCGATGGCATTGCCGGTGACACACCACTGTGGCCTGATTTTGAAGAAGGATGGAAAGTTTCACGTATTCTCGATGCTATCGCTCTGTCTCATCAGGACGGCCGCTGGGTGAAAGTATCTGACATTGTCTAAGGATCAAGCATGAAACAGAAACCGTTGGATCTTATTTGCATGGGACGCGTGGCCGTCGATCTTTATAGTCAACAGATTGGTGCGCGACTTGAAGATGCTACCAGTTTTTCCCGCTATCTTGGCGGATCGTCAGGCAACGTGGCTTATGGTACTGCACGTCTGGGACTAAAATCGTCAATGCTGGCACGCGTGGGTGACGAGCATATGGGGCGATTTCTGCGTGAAGAGTTGACCCAGGTCGGTTGTGACACCAGCCATCTGATAACTGATACAGAGCGACTTACCGCCCTGGTATTACTCGGTATTAAAGACAGAGATACCTTCCCACTTATTTTCTTCCGTGAGAACTGCGCCGATATGGCGATTACCTCTGATGATTTTAGTGAGGAGTACATCGCTTCTGCCCGTTGTCTGGCTATCACTGGCACACATCTTTCCAATCCACGCACTCGTGATGCGGTACTCACGGCGTTGAAATATGCGCGGCGTAACGAAGTACGTACGGCACTGGATATCGACTATCGTCCTGTCTTGTGGGGGCTGACGGCATTAGGTGATGGCGAAACACGGTTTATCGCCGCCGAACAAGTCACTCAACAATTGCAGTCTGTCCTGAATTTATTTGATGTTGTTGTGGGTACCGAGGAAGAGTTTCATATCGCCGGGGGAGATACCGATACCCTGCAAGCACTTAAACGAGTACGTGAAGTCAGTGCTGCAACACTGGTTTGTAAACGCGGCGCTCAAGGGTGCTCAGTCTTTACCGGGCCAATCCCTGACTCGCTTGATGGCGGCATCAATGTGGCCGGAGTCCGGGTTGAAGTGCTCAATGTATTAGGTGCCGGGGATGCCTTTATGTCCGGTTTACTGCGCGGCTATATCAATGATGAAGGTTGGATTCAGGCTTGTCGTTATGCCAATGCCTGTGGTGCTCTGGTGGTATCACGACATGGTTGTGCTCCTGCAATGCCGGGTAAAATTGAACTTGATGATTATCTGGCACGCGAAGAATCGGTTCCACGTCCTGACCTCGACACTCACTTAAATCATCTTCACCGTGTCATTTCTCGCCGCCGTCAGTGGCCAGAACTCTGTGTCATGGCGTTTGATCACCGTAGTCAGTTAGCCGAAATGGCCTTACAAAATGGTGCCGACTTGCGTCGTATCCCGGCGCTGAAACATCTGATCCTACAAGCCAGCCGGGAAGCGGCCCAACACGCTGAGCTGGAAGGGAAAGCAGGCTTATTGTGTGATGGGACCTTTGGTCAGGATGCGCTCAACTCTATTACAGGTGAAGGCTGGTGGATTGGTCGCCCGATAGAGCTCCCCGGCTCACGGCCATTAGAAATGGAGCATGGCAATATAGGATCGCAACTGATCAGTTGGCCGCTGGAACATATCGTTAAATGCCTGGTGTTCTTCCACCCAGAGGATGCCCATGGCTTGCGCCTTGAGCAGGAACAAAAGGTAGCCGAAATCTATCAGGCCTGCTGCCAGTCCGGACATGAGCTGCTGCTGGAGGTCATTTTACCGGCCGATATGCCGCGCAATGATGAGCTGTATTTACGTGCCATTTCACGTTTCTACAATCTCGGGATTTATCCGGACTGGTGGAAGTTGCCGCCACTGGGAGACGAAGGCTGGACTGCGCTCAGCGCCTTGATTGAAAAACGTGATCCCCATTGTCGCGGTGTCGTAATTCTCGGCCTGGATGCGCCCGTATCCGTACTGCGTGACGGATTTAATACCGCAGCAAATTATCCAATAGTTAAAGGATTTGCCGTCGGTCGCACCCTCTTTGGCGAACCCTCTCAGCTCTGGCTTAAACGTGCGATTGACGATGCCGAACTGGTGGATCGTATTCGGAATAACTATTTGCAGCTGATTGCCCTGTGGCGTGAGCGCGGCCAGACTACCTTGAGGAAAATATCATGACCGTACACTTAGGTATTAACCCACTCACGTGGACCAATGACGACCTGCCTTCACTGGGTTCCGATACCCCGCTTGAAACCTGTTTGAGCGAAGGAAAAGAAGCAGGATTTGAAGGGTTTGAGCTGGGTAATAAATTTCCAAGAACCGCAGCGGTACTGGGCCCTATTCTCGCCCAGCATGACTTGAAGCTGGTTTCCGGCTGGTATTCTGGTCGCTTGCTAGAACGCAGCGTAGAAGAAGAAATTGAGGCGGTACAGCCGCACCTGACGCTGTTACGTGAACTGGGTTCGAAAGTACTGGTCTTTGCCGAAGTCTCTGGCTGTATTCACGGGGAACAGCAAACACCCGTCCATCTTCGCCCACGTTTTCCGGCAGAACGCTGGCAGGAATATGGCGAGAAGCTGAGCGCCTTTGCTCGCTATACTCAGCAGCAAGGGGTGCAAATTGCTTATCACCACCATATGGGCACCGTGATTGAAAGCGCTCAGGATGTCGATAATTTGATGACCCACACCGGCCCGGAAGTCGGGCTGCTACTGGACACCGGCCATCTGACTTTTGCCGGGGCAGATCCACTTACCCTGGCACAACGCTGGATATCCCGTATCAATCACGTTCACTGTAAAGATGTACGGGCAGAAGTACTGGCCGAGGTGAAAAACCGTAAGACTAGCTTCCTTGACGCAGTGTTAAGTGGCGTGTTTACCGTTCCGGGAGACGGTTGTGTAGACTATCCGCCAATCATGGCATTACTTAAACAACATGGCTATCAGGGCTGGCTGGTGGTGGAAGCAGAACAGGATCCGGCGATTGCCCATCCGCTGACTTATGCCCGCCTTGGTTACAATAATCTGAGTAATCTGGCGCGCAATGCTGGCCTGATTTAAGGGGGAGTGATGTCCGAGTTACTTTCACGCTGGCAAGCACCGAATATTCATGGCCGCACGCAGTCGGTCACACCTGAAAATGCGGGATGGAGCTACGTTGGCTTTGAAGTTTATCAGTTAAACACAGGTCAGAAGCTGTCATTACCGGCAGTGGCTGAAGAACGTTGTCTGGTGCTGGTTGCCGGACGCGCAACGGTTGATACTCCCTCAGCGAGCTTTCCGAACATTGGTGAGCGAATGAGTCCCTTTGAACGTCTGAAGCCTTGGGCGGTATATGTTACTTCAGGCGAGACAATCGAAGTTGAGGCGCTGACCCCGCTAGAACTGGCAGTCTGTGCAGCTCCTGGTCAAGGCACCTACGCTACGCGGCTGATTGCTCCGCAGGACATTGACGCCGAGGCCCGAGGTAAAGGACATAACCAGCGTTATGTCCATAACATACTGCCGGAAGATAAACCTGCCGATAGTTTGCTGGTAGTTGAAGTCTATACCAATGAAGGCTGTACCAGTTCCTATCCCAGCCATAAACATGATACTGATAATCCGCCAGAGGAAACCTGTCTCGAAGAGACCTATTATCACCGCCTGAACCCGCCTCAAGGTTTTTGTATGCAGCGAGTTTACACCGACGATCGCTCGCTGGATGAATGTATGGCAGTCTATGACAAAGACGTGGTCAAGGTTCCGAAAGGCTACCACCCAGTCGCGACCATCGCAGGTTACGACAGCTATTATCTGAATGTGATGGCGGGTCCGGTACGTCAATGGCTGTTTACCTGGGAAGAGAGCCATCTCTGGGTAAACGGCGAGGCCTACGCTAAAAACTAACCTTAATACCGCCGTTTTATCGGGCGGCGGTATTAAGCATGAATTAGAAAGCTGGGGAAAGTATTTTTTAATTAAAAACGATAGCCAATACCAATGTTTAGCCCATTGATTGATACATTGTCATCATATTTAACAGTGGTTCCCTCATAGCCAATATTGACAGACATGTTTTCAGTCGGATTGATAGCAATACCTGCGCCATAGGCAACGGAAGTCGTACTTTTTTTCTCTTCTTCTGAAGATTGAGTAAAATCAATCAATGAATTCTCCTTAAATTCAATGTTGACATGGGCTACCCCGACAAGCGCATAGAGACTGACATAATCATTAATACGATATGCTGGACCAGCCAATAGTGAGTAATACTTACTATCTACTTTTACACTATATTGCTCATAATCATCCTGATGTGAATGCTTTTCGTCTCCTTTCATATAGGTCAATGAACTAATAACACTGACTGGAGAATCCCACTCATAACGGTACTGAGCATTAACCCCACGAATGTCTTTAAGGCTCGGAATCTTACTCTGCGCATACCCGAGAGAAACAGTATGATTATCTGCACTGGCATTAGTGTTTATTATGACAGATGAAGACAACACACATCCAATAATAACTTTCCTTAACATAAAACATCCTTTTATAAATATATTAACCAAGCCATTATATTAGATATGAAAACAATGATTTTAGTAAGGTATCGCTATGATAAAAAATAGTATTTAGCTAAAAAAAATTGTTTTATGAAATATACTTTAAGAATAATCCAATCCGGTCATTGATAATTCAATCTGGTTTAATGATATTATTTCCATCTCTTTTATGGTGTGGGAAACATATTTATTATTAACTTATACCGCTGCTTAATTATCAGCATAATTACACCTGCAAGATATATAACTACCAACAATCCATTTTATTATTGCATTTGATAACTACTTGAACGATCCCCCTTCATGGATAAATTTTAGTGGCCTGCTCTAACCGCATCAATACTAAAATCCTTAGAAAAAGTAGGAGCTTGTCATTGCGATGTGTGACCAATCTTTCTGTGTTTTTCCTCTGGTACGAGCATCAAAAACGTGACAGACATCACGCATTTGATTGCGAAGAGTGATATTTTCAATTAGCAACGATATTTAGCATGCAAACAGGAGTCATTATCATTTACATTACGGTTCGTAGAAAATAAATGCTCTTTTGGTACGTTTGATAACTTCTCTGGGGTAACTGAATGACTGTATTGATCAAACCTTCTCTGCGTCTGAAACGCATTTTTCTTGCCACCGCACTGGTATTACCCACAAGCTTACCGGTTTTCGCTGATGAAGCGCTAACTCTGTATACCACCCGTGAACCAGGGCTTATTCAGCCACTGCTAAATGCCTGGACCAATGAAAGCAAGGTGAAGGTCAATACGGTCTATATTAAAGACGGTATGCTGGAGCGTGTTAAAGCAGAAGGTGAAAACTCCCCTGCTGACCTGCTAATGGCCGTTGATGCCGGTAATCTGATAGACCTGGTTGAAGCTGGCGTAACGCAACCTGTCGTTTCTGAAAAACTGAATGCTGCGGTGCCGAAAAACCTACGTGGCGAAGATAATCAATGGTATGCCCTCTCAATGCGTGCTCGCGTATTGTATGCAGACAAGTCATTCCCGACTGTCGACTGGAATTATGAGCAACTCAGCAATCCAGAGTACAAAGGCAAAGTTTGCCTGCGTTCCGGACAACATCCTTATAACACCGCCATGATTGCAGCGATGATTGCTCACCAGGGTGAAGCGAAAACAGAAGAGTGGTTACGTGGCGTGAAAGCCAACCTGGCGCGTAAAGCGACCGGCGGTGACCGTGACGTAGCACGTGATATTTTGGGCGGTATCTGTGATATCGGACTGGCTAACTCTTACTATGTCGGTCATATGAAAAACGCTAAAGAAGGCAGTGATGCTCGCCAGTGGGGCGATGCTATTCAAGTGATTAAACCGACCTTTGAAGGAGGCGGTACCCACGTTAATATCAGTGGTGCGGCAGTTGCACGCCATGCTCCGAATAAAGAAAAAGCGGTTGAACTGATGGAATATCTGGTCTCAGTCCCTGCCCAGCAGATCTACGCTAAAGCAAATTATGAGTACCCGGTTGTTCAGGGTATTGAGCTGGATCCCATCATCAAAGACACTATCGGTGAAATCCAGGTTGATACGATCCCACTGACGGAGATAGTGAAACACCGTAAGCAGGCAAGTCTACTGGTAGATAAAGTTGGATTCGATCAATAAAATTCCCCGAGAGACCTCGCAACCTGGTTGGCTAACCCAGCTACGTTCGGGTATATCACCATTGCAACTGATGGCCACTTTAGTGGCCATTGGTGTTCTCACGCCTCTGGCGACTCTCGCCTGGCTCGCTACCCAGTCTGATTTTTCTCACTGGGATAATCTTGCTCAATATGTTCTACCGACAGCAATAAAAAACACCTTTATCTTACTCCTTGGGGTGGCGGCGATGGTTGCTGTGATTGGTGTTGGCTGTGCCTGGGCCGTTACCGCCTGGCAATTTCCGGGCAGAAAAATATTATCCTGGGCTCTACTGCTCCCCCTGGCGATGCCGACTTATATCGTGGCCTTTGCCTGGCTGGATCTTCTGCATCCGATAGGCCCACTACAAACGGCTCTTCGTTATCTGCTCGGCTACGACAGCCCACGTGAATTTCGTTTACCGGGCATTCGCTCTCTCGGTGGGGCAATAATTCTTCTGGGATTGGTGCTCTATCCTTATGTCTACCTCACTGCCAGAGCCATGTTTATTAGCCAGCCTGCCCACTTAATTGAGGCTGCCAGAACCTTAGGATGTACGCCGACGGGCGCATTTTTTCGTGTGGTATTACCGATGGCGCGTCCGGCACTGGCGGTGGGTGTCAGTCTGGCGCTGTTAGAAACGCTCAATGATATTGGCGCCTCTGAATTTCTCGGCATTCAAACACTGACCGTTACCGTGTATACCACTTGGGTCACTCGTTCAGATCTCGCAGCGGCGGCGCAGATAGCCAGTCTGATGTTACTGTTTATTTTTTGTATTCTGACGCTGGAATTTTATGGTAGAAAGAGACAAGGTTTTAGCAGCCGTAATTTTCGCGAAGTTAAGCCTGCGAAACTAACCCCAGGCCGCGCTACACTGGCTACCTGCCTGGTTGCATTACCGGTACTGTTAGGGTTTATCGCGCCAGTTTGCTATCTGCTGGTTGAAACCTTTAAGCGTATCGGAGAGGGTAACCCTTTTTCTCCCGCACTATTAAATGCTCTACTGCATACATTGATGCTGGCCGGTGGCGTCACGCTAGTGGTGATAGTGGTCAGTCTGATAGTCGCCTGGAATGCCCGTCAGATGGCGGTGGGTAGTCCCTGCCCTGGTTATCGTCGTTCTATTTTACGCCTCTCCTCTTTGGGTTATGCCGTACCGGGTACTATCCTGGCAATTGGGTTTTTATCCCCCGCACTTTCGGTCGATAAATGGCTTGCGGGATTGCTCGACATACGTGGACTGCCATTGATGTCGCTGGGAATTGTGCTGGTTATCTGCTGTGCGATTCGCTTTCAGGCGATTGCCATTGGGGCTATTGATTCCGGTCTGGCCAGATTGCCAAAAAGCCTTGAGCAGGCCTCCCGCTCATTGGGAGAGAGTGCATCGAGTACCTTCTGTCGTGTTCACTTTCCCCTGTTACGCCCGGTTCTGGTCAGTAGCGCGTTACTGGTATTTACTGATGCGATGAAAGAGTTGCCCACCACCCTGCTACTGCGCCCGGTCAACTTTGAAACGCTGGCAACTTTGCTGTATGCCGAGGCTGCTCGCGGAACTTATGAAGAAGGGGCCATTGCAGCACTCTTAATTGTCGTGGCTGGCACACTGCCGGTACTGTTGCTGATGCGCAACCAAATCACCCGCGGGGAATAAAAGCGCCATGTCTGAGATTGCTCTGTCGCTGGAGAGTATCAGCGTCACTTATAGCGGAAGCCCCCGTCCTGTACTAGACGGCTTTTCTATGATAGTCCGAACCGGTGAAATCGCCTGCCTGCTTGGCGCGTCGGGTTGTGGGAAAACCACCGTTTTACGAGCCATTGCCGGATTTGAGTATCTGAGTAGCGGGGAGATCTACCTTACCCGACGCTGTGTCGCAGGATCTCAAGTACATCTGCCACCCGAAAAACGTAATGTGGGCATGGTATTTCAGGACTATGCACTTTTTCCACATCTGACGGCTGCCCAGAATATCGCTTTTGGGCTACGTAAATTATCGCGTGAAGTGCAACAGGAACGGGTCAACAGACTACTGACCCTGGTTGAGCTACAGCAGCACGCCGGGCGCTATCCTCATGAACTTTCTGGCGGCCAGCAGCAAAGAATAGCACTGGCTCGCGCCATGGCACCTGAGCCAGATATTCTGTTACTGGATGAACCTTTTTCAAGCCTTGATCGCTCAACCAGAGAGCGTTTAAGTGGAGAAGTGCGCGAGATCTTACGCCAGGCAGGCCAGACAGCACTGCTGGTCACTCATAGCGAGTGGGAAGCAGAGGCGATAGCCAGCCGAATAGGCTATGTTGAGCATGGTCAGTACCGCAGTCATGATAATCTTTGAACGACATGTCAACGCGGGCAGGATGATGTCAGATAACGCTGCGGATCAATCGCCGTGGCCCGATAACGTAGCTGGAAGTGCAACAGCACAGAAGTGGAGCCGCTGCTCCCCATCGTCGCTATTTTTTGTCCGGCTTTAACCTTTTGTCCGGTGCTGACCAGAATAGTGTCGTTGTGGGCATAAGCCGTAATGTAATCTTCACTGTGCTTAATCATCACCAGATTGCCATAACCCCGTAATTGATTACCCGCATAGACCACTGAACCTGGGCCTGAGGCATAAATAGGCTGGCCACGCGAACCCGCGATATCAATCCCTTTATTGCCACCATCACTATAGGAGTAAGCGTCGACGACTTTCCCTTTAGCAGGCCATAACCAGCAGCGAGACCCGACCGGAGGCAGAGCGACTTTAGGCAATGCCGCAGGAGCAGATATCTTATTTTTGGCTGTCACTACATTTTTGGTGCGACCTCGGTTCGCCGTCCCTTTGGTGCGCAGACGCTGACCCACTAACAGTTTATAGGGAGGAGGCAGGTTATTCATTTTCGCCAGCTCGCCAACACTGGTACCCGTCATACGTGATATTTTGAATAAGGTATCGCCACGCTTTACGGTATAAACCGAACCATTGAAGGTCCCTTCATTACTCGTTTTTTTGGAAGAACACGCCGTCAGCAGAAGACTCAGTAGTAAACAGACGATGATTTTCCAGCGCATAAAAGGGCTTTCCTTGAGCAAAACGATCCTCGAGTGTGGTAGGACAGGACGTTTCCCTCCCCTGTGACAGGGAGGGAAATTAAGCTTACTTAACCGGACGCAGAGCCGGGAATAAGATAACGTCGCGAATGGTATGGCTGTTAGTAAATAACATCGTCATACGGTCGATACCAATACCTAAACCAGCCGTTGGCGGCAGACCATGTTCCAGAGCCGTCACATAGTCTTCATCGAAGAACATCGCTTCATCATCACCTGCATCTTTGGCATTAACCTGGTCAGCAAAACGCTGCGCCTGGTCTTCAGCATCGTTCAGCTCAGAGAAACCATTACCGATTTCACGACCACCGATAAAGAACTCAAAACGATCAGTAATTTCAGGGTTCACATCGTTACGACGAGCCAGCGGTGAAACCTCTGCCGGATACTCGGTGATAAAGGTAGGTTGAATCAGATGGCTTTCAGCCACTTCTTCGAAGATCTCAGTAACTACACGTCCCAGACCCCAGCTCTTTTCAATCTTGATACCGATAGACTCTGCGATAGCAACCGCTTTATCCATATCGTCAAGACTATCAATATCCGTTTCAGGGCGATGTTTTTTAATCGCTTCGCGCATGGTCAGTTTTTCAAACGGTTTACCGAAATCGAAAGTCTCTTCACCGTATTGCACTTCAGTGGTACCCAGCACTTTTTCTGCAATGGTACGGAACAGCGATTCCGTCAGTTCTATGAGATCACGATAATCCGCATACGCCATGTAGAGTTCCATCATGGTGAATTCTGGATTATGACGTGGAGAGATCCCTTCGTTACGGAAGTTACGGTTGATTTCGAATACTCTGTCAAACCCCCCCACAACCAGACGCTTCAGGTACAGTTCTGGGGCAATACGCAGGTACATATCAAGATCCAGCGCATTGTGGTGAGTGATAAATGGACGCGCAGCGGCCCCCCCCGGGATGGTTTGCATCATTGGGGTTTCAACTTCCATAAAATCACGCTCAACCATAAACTGGCGGATGGATGCCATGATCTTTGAACGTATTTTAAAGGTGTTACGGGACTCATCATTGGAGATAAGGTCCAGATAACGCTGACGATAGCGTGTTTCCTGGTCTGCAAGACCGTGGAATTTATCCGGTAGTGGACGCAGAGCTTTGGTCAGCAGGCGCAACTCGCTACAGTGAATAGATAACTCGCCGGTTTTGGTTTTAAACAGTTTACCGCGCGCACCGAGGATATCGCCCAGATCCCATTTTTTAAACTGCTCGTTGTAGATACCTTCAGCTAAGTCATCACGAGAGACATATAGCTGGATACGGCCACCCACATCCTGCAAGGTCACAAATGACGCTTTGCCCATAATACGGCGTGTCATCATACGCCCGGCGACGGCGACTTCGATATTCAGGTCTTCCAGCTCTTCATTTTCTTTCGCATCGAAGTCAGCATGAAGTTGGTCTGAAGTACTGTCGCGACGGAAATCATTTGGAAACGCCATACCGTTCTCACGCAGCGCGACCAGTTTTTCACGGCGACTTTTCAGTTCATTATTTAATTCAACTGATGCATCTACGTTATGTTCTTGTTGTTCAGACATGTTGGTTCCTATAGCCCAGCTTTCAAACTTGCTTCGATAAATTTGTCCAGATCGCCATCCAGTACCGCTTGCGTATTACGGGTTTCTACACCGGTACGTAAGTCTTTGATACGAGCGTCATCTAACACGTAAGAGCGAATCTGACTGCCCCAGCCAATATCAGACTTGTTCTCTTCCATCGCCTGTTTCTCAGCATTTTTTTTCTGCATTTCCAGCTCATATAACTTAGCTTTCATCTGCTTCATTGCCTGATCTTTATTCTTATGTTGAGAACGATCGTTCTGGCACTGAGTCACGGTTCCGGTTGGAATATGGGTAATACGTACGGCAGATTCAGTACGGTTAACGTGCTGACCACCAGCACCTGACGCACGATAGACGTCAATACGCAGATCGGCAGGATTGATATCGATATCAATGTCATCATCCACTTCCGGATAGACAAATGCCGAGCCGAATGAAGTATGACGTCTGCCGCCGGAATCAAACGGGCTCTTACGCACCAGGCGATGTACGCCTGTCTCAGTACGCAGCCAGCCGAAAGCATAATCGCCCTGAATACGGATGGTGACAGACTTAATACCTGCCACATCCCCTTCAGACTCTTCAATAATTTCAGTTTTAAAGCCGCGAGATTCAGCCCAGCGCAGGTACATACGTTCCAGCATGCTGGCCCAGTCCTGTGCTTCTGTTCCGCCGGACCCCGCCTGGATATCAATATAGCAATCGGCGCTATCGTACTCGCCTGAGAACATACGACGGAATTCTAGCTGAGCCAGTTTTGCATCAAGCTGATCCAGCTCTGCAACAGCTTCATTGAAGGTTTCTTCGTCTTCTTCTTCAACTGCCAGTTCCAGCAAACCGGAAACATCGTCCAGGCCTTGCGTCATCAGATCTAAGGTTTCGACAATAACCTCAAGTGCAGAACGTTCTTTACCCAGCGCTTGGGCGCGTTCAGGTTCGTTCCAGACATCAGGTTGTTCGAGTTCAGCGTTTACTTCTTCGAGGCGTTCTTTCTTGGCATCGTAGTCAAAGATACCCCCTGAGAACGTTACTGCGCTCAGTGAGATCCTGGATGCGGTTTTTTACCGGGTTAATTTCAAACATGCTTAAATTCTTATGTTAATGTCAGAAGACAAAATGCACTCATAAACCGGAAAGTTTACCGGAATTACGTCATATTTTGTAGTCTGCTGGTGTTAAATCGGCCAGATATTGTCAATCAATAACTGTACGGTGCGATTGCCCCTGAAGACATTCACATCGAGCTTATAAACTAGCTTCACTTCGCGCACACTATTATCAGGCCAGAATGTTGAGTCGATATTAAAAGCAATGCCATCGAGCAAGGGTCCTCCCCCCAGGGGTTCAACCATCAGTTTAAGATGGCGTTCACCCACCAGCCGTTGTTGTAAGATTTTGAATTCTCCATCAAACAACGGTTCCGGGAACATCTGCCCCCAAGGGCCGGCATCTCTGAGCATATCCGCAACGTCCAGATTCATTTCTTGCCCGCTCAAAGCACCATCAGACCAAATTTCCCCTTCCAGCATAGAAGCGTCCATCAGCTCATGGACCAGTGCGGCAAAACGCATCCTGAACTCTTCAAAACGCGACTCATCAAGTGATAAGCCTGCTGCCATGGCATGGCCACCAAATTTCTGCATTAATCCCGGATAGAGTGTATCCAGGCGCTCCAGTACATCACGCAGATGGAGCCCCTGAACGGAACGACCGGAACCTTTCAGAGTGCCATCACCCACCGGAGCGAAAGCAATCACTGGCCGATGAAAGCGTTCTTTAATTCTGGAGGCCAGAATACCCACCACACCCTGGTGCCATTGCGGATGGTAGATAGCCAGTCCGTAAGGTAATTCGCTCTGATTACGTAATAACTCATCACACAGCGTCATCGCCTCGACCTGCATCCCCTGCTCAATCTCTTTACGGGTCTGATTAAGGGCATCCAGTTCATTCGCAAGCATCCGCGCCTGGGCGATATTCTCACTCAGTAACAGGGCAACCCCCACTGACATATCGTCCAGTCTGCCAGCAGCGTTCAGTCTAGGTCCCAGCGCAAAACCAAGATCGCTGGCGGTAATTCTATGTGGTTCACGGTTTGAGACTTCCAGTAAAACACGAATACCCGGGCGGCATTTACTCGCCCGAATTCGGCTCAATCCCTGCCAGGTCAGAATACGATTATTGGCGTCCAGAGGAACCACATCGGCAACGGTTCCCAGTGCCACTAAGTCCAGGTATTCTGCAAGGTTAGGAATAGGCAGCCCACGTTGTTCAAACCATCCTTCATCACGTAAATGACTGCGTAACGCCAGCATCAGATAAAAAGCGACGCCAACACCTGCCAGTGACTTTGAAGGAAAAGTACAATCGGCAAGATTAGGATTGATAATCGCTTCTGCTGCAGGTAACACATCACCGGGGAGATGGTGATCCGTTATCAGAACCGGAATACCGAGTTGATGGGCGCGTTCAACACCACTATGGGAAGAGATTCCGTTATCCACGGTCATGATCATCTGAGCACCCTTGCTATGTGCTTGGTTGACGACTTCCGGGCTTAACCCATAGCCATCATCAAAACGATTTGGTACCAGATAATCGACATTTAAACATCCCATACTGCGCAGTGCTAGCACGCTTAAGGCCGTGCTCGTCGCTCCATCAGCATCAAAATCACCCACCACAATAATGCGTTTATTTTCACGAAGTGCGCTATGTAACAGCGTGACGGCTGGCTTGATCCCATGCAATTTCTGCCAGGGCAACATACCTTTTACACCACGTTCCAAGTCCTGTTCGGTACGGATACCCCGACTGGCATACAGACGTTTTAATAATGGAGCAAGCGTATCTGGAAGCACCGCCGTGCTATCGACTTCACGGCGGCGAAGCTGTGTTCGTTGTTTCACCTGCGATTAACCATTCTTTTTCGTCATTTTTTGGTGGGAGTCGAGCATCTGTTTCATCTCTTTCGGTCCTTGGTAGCCAGGAATGATAGTTCCGTCTTCAAGAATAACCGCAGGGGTGCCTGTAACACCGAATTGCAGGCCGAGATTGTACTGATCTGCAATATTGATATCACAGGTGGCTGCTTCAACCTTGCCCCCCGTCATAGCACTATCAAACTCTTTTGTGCGATCTTCAGCACACCAGATAGATTTCATATCAGCCGCAGCTTTACTTGTCAGCCCCTGGCGAGGGAATGCCAGATAGCGAACGGTGATACCGAGAGCGTTATAATCTTTCATCTCTTCGTGCAGTTTGTGGCAGTAGCCACAAGTGATATCAGTGAAGACAGTAATGACATATTTCTCTTCTGGCGCTTTATAAATAATCATGTCTTTTTCAAGCGAGTTCAGTTTTCCCATCAACATCTGATTGGTCACGTTGACTAGCTGTTCTTTGCTGACGTCATAAAGAGTTCCCTGTAAAACATACTTGCCGTCAGCAGTCACATATAGCACATCTCTGTCAGTCAGTACGGTTTTCAAACTGGCAACTGGCGTATCCAGGACCTCAGCATCGGCAATGCCCAGCTTTTCCAGTGACTGTTTAATTTTCGCACTATCCGCATGTGCAACACCTGACATGGCTGTCACGAGCAAGGACAGCAAGATAAATGTTTTTTTCATTATAATTCCTCATGTTAGACACTCACGCTCGCGGGTGGTGCTGTTGATGTAGCCGACGTAAACGTTCCGTGGCGACATGAGTATAAATCTGTGTAGTAGATAAATCGCTGTGACCAAGCAGCATTTGTACTACGCGAAGATCCGCGCCATGGTTCAGTAAGTGCGTGGCAAAAGCATGGCGCAGAACATGCGGGGACAATTTTTCACTATCGATATCAGCCAGTACTGCATAGTGCTTGATACGATACCAGAAAGTCTGTCGGGTCATCTGCTGAGCTCGGTTACTGGGAAATAAGACATCTAACGACTGCCCATTGAGCAGTTCGGGACGACCATATTTCAGGAAGTATTCTACCCAGTAGACTGCTTCTTCACCAAGAGGAACCAGCCGTTCTTTATTACCCTTGCCCAGTACTCTGACCACTCCCTGACGCAGGCTAACATCGCTCATTGTTAATCCCGTCAGTTCCGAAACACGCAAACCTGTGGCATAGAGTACCTCAATCATGGCCTTATCGCGCAGTTCTATCGCATTATCAGTACTGGGCGCTTGTAACAAACGTTCTACCTGGGCTTCGCTTAAGTCTTTCGGCAAACGCAACGGGAGTTTAGGTGACGACAATAATGCGCTGGGGTCATCAGGCCGTTTTTTTTCCCGATACAGATACTGAAATAACCGTCGAATAGTACTCAGCATACGTGCCGAACTGGTCGCTTTAAATCCCCCGTCCAGCCTCTCGGCAAGTAAAGCTTGCAGATCTGCGCTCTGGACGCTAATCAGACTGAGTTGCTGATGCTCCAGCCACTGCACCAGTCCGGTTAAGTCACGTCGGTAAGCTTCAAGCGTGTTGTCAGCCAGGTTTCGCTCAAGCCAAAGCGCATCCAGAAATTGTTCTATTTGTGCCTGGTCTTGTTCCACATCCTGCTCCTTAGTTATCAAATTGAGTCCATTATAACTAGTGCTGAAAAGGATCTGATACACTTAGCAGATCTGCACGTGACAATTGAGCTTTTATTACTATGAATATTGGTCTTTTTTACGGTTCCAGTACTTGCTACACCGAAATGGCCGCTGAAAAAATCCGTGACATTATTGGATCGGAAATCATTACACTGCATAACCTGAAAGACGACTCTCCTGCTCTAATGGAGCAATACGATGCCCTGATTCTCGGCATACCGACCTGGGATTTTGGTGAATTGCAGGAAGACTGGGAAGCGGTCTGGGAACAACTCGATAATCTCAATCTGACAGGTAAACCGGTTGCCTTATATGGTATGGGCGACCAGATTGGCTATGGCGAATGGTTTTTGGATGCCTTAGGCATGCTACACGATAAACTGGCGCCAGCCAGTGCCCATTTTATTGGTTACTGGCCAACAGAAGGCTATGAATTTACAAGTCAAGTCCCGGTAACCGCTGATGGGAAACTGTTCGTTGGACTGGCGTTAGACGAAACCAACCAATACGACTTAAGCGATGAGCGCCTTGAAAACTGGTGTGAGCAAATTCTTGGCGAAATGGCAGCTCATTTTAGCTAATGCAATTAATGACTCTTTGCCTGCTGTTGCAACAGCAGCCGGCGAAGATCGCACCATTCTTCACTGTCGATACTGTCTACGGCTAGCCACAAATGCAGACTGCCACGCTTACCCGGACGCGTCAGTTTTAACATAATGCCGCTATCAATAATCCAGGGTTTTCTTGCCATTTTCCATTTATAGCCTTTCCAGCAAACACAACCGTCTTCGAGAAGTTTGAACGTTCCCTGACAAGCATGTATACGGCGCTGGCTACGCACACAACTGAACACCACAATTAATAAGAGCAACATCCAGACTAGTGTATAATTTATCGGCCATGGCATCAGTAAAACCAACAATGTCAGTAGGCCATGGACGAGTAATGAGAGCCATTGTGCTCGCCAGGAAACGCTTAGATCAGATTGCCACAGGGCCACGTTCTTTATTCCGTGTTTGAATCAGCGCCACCATGCGCTGGAGTTCAGCATCATCAGGCTTTCCATGATTCATTAACCAGTTAAATAAATCCGGATCATCAGATTCCAGAAGACGCACAAATACCTGTTTGTCCAGGTCACTTAACCCTTCATACTCATGTTCAAAAAAAGGCATAATCGCAATATCGAGTTCGCGCATTCCCCGCCGACATGCCCAGTGAATACGGGATTTATTAAAGATATCCATGTTTTCTACCTATTTAACTCTCTAACAAGAGACAGCCTCTGGTCTTAGTGTAACGTGTTTTCATCCGACTGATGATGAGAATCTTGGTTAATCTGCATATTATCGATATTGGTCTGTTACCCGTCAGCATGTTACTTTGCTGGTACGGGGCATCACGCAAAAGCACAAATCGCACTATTAAACTACTTGCATTGTCCTGGCGCTATTTTACCATTAGTTAAATAACCTGTTGGACAATTTGGGATCCCTTTTATGTCTCTTACATCGTTTTCTGCACATCCTCCTTTGGCTTCCCATGCTCTGCCACTGACACTCATGACGCTGAATGACTGGGCGCTATCCAGTGTCGTAGGCTTAGATGCAGAAAAATACCTGCAAGGTCAGGTCACTGCCGATGTCTCTCAACTCACTGACTCACAGCAGGTTCTGTGCGCACACTGCGATGCAAAAGGCAAAATGTGGAGCAATTTACGACTGTTCCATCGTGATGAAGGCTTTGCATTCATCCTGCGCCGCAGTCTACGCGATACCCAGCTGACTGAGCTGAAAAAATATGCCGTATTTTCAAAAGTCACGATTACAGCTGACGATGAAAGCGTACTGCTTGGTCTCGCAGGCCAGCAAGCACGAGCAGCGCTAGAAGCTTTATTTGACCAATTACCCGACGAACACACACCGGTAGTGACGTCCAATAACACCTCTATTCTGTGGCTAAATACCCCAGCAGAACGATTCTTGCTCGTTACCGATGACGCTACCGCTCAGGAACTGGCTGGAAAACTCAGTGAACAGGCACAACTTAATGATAGTCAGCAATGGCTTGCATTAGATATTGAAGCCGGTCTACCAGTAATTGACAGCGCCAATAGCGGCCAGTTCCTTCCTCAGGCAACGAATCTCCAGCTTCTGAACGGAATTAGCTTTAAAAAAGGCTGTTATACCGGACAAGAAATGGTCGCTCGTGCGAAATTCCGTGGTGCCAATAAACGTGCGCTATGGTCATTAGCAGGGCAAGCAGGCCGCGTACCAGCTGCAGGTGAAGACCTGGAGCTACAGCTGGGTGAAAACTGGCGTCGTACCGGGACAGTACTGGCTGCTGTCAGACTGGAAGATGGCCAGGTTCGGGTTCAGGCCGTGATGAATAACGATTTGGCCGCAGACACAGTTCTACGGGTACGTGACGACGCCACGGGTACACTGGCGATAATGCCACTGCCTTATAGTTTGGTTGAAGAGTAATCGTCAGGACTTCGCCCCAGAGCCGGGGCGGAGTCTGTCAAAGAATATAGAGATAGATAGCAAAGAAATGGCAGACACTGCCTCCCAGCACAAAACCATGCCAGATGGCATGATTATAAGGAATGCGTTTACAGACATAAAAAATCACGCCCAGTGAGTAAATAATGCCCCCGACAGCCAGTAAAGTGACACTACCAGGCGCCAGCTTCATTACCATCTGATAAATCACCACCAAAGATAACCAGCCCATTAGCAGGTAAGTCACCAGAGACAGCACTTTAAAACGATGTGCTATCGTCAGTTTGAATAAGATACCCACTAATGCCAGCCCCCAAATGACCACCATCAAGCCTCTGGCAAGAGCCGAATCAAGCCCGACCAACAAAAAGGGTGTATAGGTTCCGGCAATCAAAAGATAGATAGCGCAATGGTCGAAGAGTTTTAGCCAGCGTTTGGCGCGCACATTCGGAATCGCATGGTAGAGCGTAGATGCCAGAAATAGCAAAATCATGCTGCCACCATACAGACTATAGCTAGTGATCACGGTGGTACTGGCGTTCGTTTCTATCGCCTGAACCAGTAACAGAACCAGTCCAACAATGCCAAAAACCAGCCCGATACCATGGCTGACACTGTTGGCAATCTCCTCTGCCAGTGAATATCCCTGAGCGACAAGTGGTTTACGAGCCATCAGGCTCCTCCTGTAAAGAAATGTACCCTGAATCATTCGAGCTGCCTGGGTATAGCGTGATGCTGCCCTCTATCCTAACTGAGAAAAATTCCAGTGAACACGTGTAAGCTAAAATTATTCTTTTGCTCGGATAAATCACCAGAACCGCACAATAATTGCCAGATTATGGTCAGAGTATGGCAATATGTTTATAACCCGCTATCTCCTTCATATTTCAAGCTGTTTGGATACTGGCGAAATGAGTCAGTTGGCGACTTGTAAGATTTTAGCAGCAGGAAAAAAGCATGTTTACGCACACGGCAATTGCCAGTTTGAATGGCCTGGAAATGATGGTTTATCACTATATTATCAAGAACAAAGATAAAGTGATGTATATGACCATCCGTGAACTCGCAGATGCCGCTGAGGTCTCCACCACAACCGTCCTACGTTTTTGTCGTAAGTTTAATTGTTCTGGTTATTCTGAATTTCGAGTACGATTTAAATTACATCTTGAACAGAATGACGTTCAACCCACTAATTTTGGTAATAGTGAAATTATTAGCTTTTTTAAAAGCACTAATAATAGTGAGTTTGAGCATCTCATTGATAATGCCGTTGATATTATTCATGCTTCAGAGCGTATTATTTTTGTCGGTGCAGGAACCTCTGGTTCATTAGCAAAATATGGTGCTCGTTTCTTTTCTAATGTTGGGAAATTCAGTAATCATATTGATGATCCTTATTTTCCCGTTACCCGTGACATGGCAAAAAACGCCCTGGCAATTGTACTTTCCGTCTCAGGTGAAACCGAAGAAATCTTGCGTTTTGCCAGTCAGTTTAGCCTGCACCAATGTAAAGTGATGTCGATAACCAGCCATGAAAAATCCTCTCTGGCCAAGCTTGCTGACTTTAATCTGTCATGGCATATCCCACCAATACGCATTGGTGATATTTACGATATCACGACCCAAATCCCGGTTATTTATATTTTAGAAACTCTCGGTCGGCGTCTGGCAAAAAAATTAGCATAAAAAACATATTGTTTTTTTTATGTGACAAATCACAATTCCTCTATTTTGTTATATCGTGACAAATGCTCTTCATTTGTTAGACTTCCAGCCAGATTCTATTAACTCTGCGTCATAATGAGCCATATAACTCATTATTTCAGATACTCCTGTGAGGTCTTAATATTATGAAACAGCTTAAGTTACCAAAAGATTTTTTGTGGGGCGGCGCAGTGGCTGCTCACCAAGTTGAAGGCGGCTGGGATAAAGGTGGTAAAGGCCCAAGTATTTGTGATGTTCTGACCGGTGGCGCTCACGGTGTACCTCGTGTCATCACTACTCAGGTTGAGTCAGGTAAGTATTATCCGAACCATGACGCAGTTGATTTTTATGGTCATTACAAAGAAGACATTAAGCTATTCGCTGAAATGGGCTTCAAATGCTTCCGTACTTCTATCGCCTGGACCCGTATTTTCCCGAAAGGGGATGAACTACAGCCGAATGAAGAAGGCCTGAAGTTTTATGATGATATGTTTGATGAACTGCTCAAATATAACATTGAGCCCGTCATTACTCTGTCACACTTCGAGATGCCGCATTACTTAGTGACTGAATACGGTGGCTGGACTAACCGTAAAGTGGTTGATTTCTTCGTTCGCTTCGCCGAAGTTGTGTTTGAGCGCTACAAAAGCAAAGTGAAATACTGGATGACCTTTAACGAGATCAACAACCAGCGTAACTGGCGTGCTCCGTTATTCGGTTATTGTTGCTCAGGCGTGGTCTACACCGAACACGAAAATCCTGAAGAAGTCATGTACCAGGTACTGCATCACCAGTTTGTTGCCAGTGCAATCGCAGTCAAAATTGGTCATAAAATTAATCCTGATATGCAAATCGGCTGTATGCTGGCGATGGTTCCACTCTATGCTTTCTCTTGTAAGCCTGAAGATCAGATGTATGCCCAGGAGTCGATGCGTGAGCGTTATGTTTTCACCGACGTCCAGATGCGTGGTTATTACCCTGCCTATGTTCTGAATGAATGGGAACGTCGTGAATTTAATATCAAAATGGAAGCGGGTGATGAGCAGATCCTGCGTGAAGGTGTCTGCGACTATTTAGGTCTGAGCTACTACATGACCAACGCCGTCCAGGCTGAAGGTGGTGTCGGTGATGCGCTAAGTGGTTTCCAGGGCAGCGTACCGAACCCTCACGTAAAAGCGTCTGACTGGGGATGGCAAATCGATCCGGTCGGCCTGCGTTATGCTCTGTGTGAACTGTATGAGCGTTATCAAAAACCGCTGTTTATCGTTGAGAATGGCTTCGGCGCTTATGACAAAGTCGAAGCTGACGGTTCTATCAATGACGATTACCGTATCGCGTATCTGCGCTCCCATATCGAACAGATGAAACTGGCTGTCACCTATGATGGTGTTGAGCTGATGGGCTACACGCCTTGGGGTTGTATCGACTGCGTCTCTTTCACGACTGGCGAATACGGTAAACGCTACGGTTTTATTTATGTGAACAAGCATGATGATGGAACAGGTGATATGTCCCGTTCACGTAAGAAAAGTTTTAACTGGTATCAAGAGGTTATTGCCAGTAACGGTGAAACGCTCTAATACTTCAGGAACGTGCAAATAAATCATGAAGAGAGAGATTTCCATGCTCTCTCTTCATATTTTTTCAAAGTAAAATATGTTGATATACATTATAAATAATTCGCGTTACTCGTAGTATGACGGATATGTTATAAAAAAGGTGCGCCATTAACTGTATAGAACAAATTATCACTACCTAATGTTATTTTTCTCTGGGTAACAATTTTTCCATTAAGATAAAGCCTGACCGTATCAGGAATCAAATCTCGCTCAACATTAACATGGAACTTATTCATTTTGTTTGATATAAACCGGGAGGATAAAAGAGGATAGGTCATTTTCCGCCCCGAAGAGCACTCTACCTCCAGATAGTTCTGAGAGTTCATGAGGAAGTTATAAACATTACCATATGAACCATTTAACGCCGGATAAATATAACTGGTTAATTTTTCTTCAGGATCATAATACCCGACTAACGTAATAACTTTAACGCCTTGTTTATAAGGTGCAATACTAGTCAAATCAAAATCGATGACTTCCCAGTAATTACCATTAGATCTATATCTGCGTATCGTTCCTTTATGTAATTCATCTATTTTACCATTAACTATAACATTGACATAAAATGATGAATTAATTTCCAGCTTGACGACTGCGTCATTATTAGCCTGTTCAGCATTAGGTAAGTAAACGTTTCTGACATGAGATCCATCCCAGGTTTCAATAAAAATATTTATTTTATTTACCAAGTATCTATTAAGTTCATCTGCGGTTATATCTACACCATTGCGAACAGTCAGTTGATAAAAATGAACATCTCCATTAATTAATCTGTAAGGTTCTATTTTTTTTGTTTTCGCATTCCAGATACCAAATCCAGTAGGAGATGCTCGATTAAACATTGCTGTTGACTCGAAGAATTTTTGTATAACCGATAAGGCATAAGGTGTATGTAGTGTAAATACATTAACCTCAGGGTACAATGGACTACCATTGGCCATGGTATCCCTACCTAATGAATGACCTTCAAAGGGGGCCGCTGAAAGGGTCTCATCTTTTTCCTCCGTTAAGAAAGTCGGTTTATTAGTAATAATCTGTTCAAAATTAGGCATAAAGAAATGATTATCGCTATCCCAACCCCATGTTGAATTTCTTACACTGGGAATTTGAGCAACAGACCCATAAAAACCACCTGGAAAGTGGGATAATCCATAATTATGGCCAAGCTCATGACTAAATTCATTACCAATAGTATCAATCAGTGTTGCCAGGCCTCCGCCACCTGATTGTCCATGAGCGTGGGTTCCATTAGAATACTGACCGACAGAGATATGAACACATATCTGTCCTACTGCCATTTGTCTATCAAGATCTTGATATTTTGAAGAGATATAACCATAGTTAGCATAATTGATACCTTGACTAATTAAATCCTTGGCGATTGACTCTCGTAGATTTCCTACATATACACCTCCTTCATCACGAGAAAAATCGGTAAGAAATTCTCCATCAGGTAACATGATTTCTTTAAGATAAATAGGATCATAGGTTGATACAATCAATTGACTAATCGGAATTTGTTGAAAATACTGTCGATGGTATTCAGGATTAGATTGAAATTCAAATTTTTTAAGATAGGGTGTTAACATTCCAATAGATATCGTGTGTAACAATAATTGATTAGGTGAACCTATATCAACATCATTAATAACTCCTTTTTTATCATACGTAAAAAATTCAAATTTAATACCTGGTTTGACCACTTCTGCAAGAATTGAAGTATGCCAGCAATTTTTGATATATCTGATCAAAGAATACTGTATATCATTTTCAGCCAACCAGTTTCCACTGTAATTTATAAAAAGATAACTTTCTCCTCTAGACATTTTTATCGTACTGAGTCCAGGGCGAATGACTTTAATCTGATATCCAGAGTCACAGACAAATAATATAACCTTCCCGGAAAAAGAAAAATTAGGTCTGAGAGTGAAGCTTTCTGAATGATTACCATCAGATGTTCTAATTTTTATTCTGTTATTTTCTAATATAATGCTTTCAAAGTGATTTGTATCATATGATATTTTTTCAAGCTCATTATTCCTGTCAATGATAACATCAAATTTTTCTGGTGTTGAAAAGTCCGCATGAGTTATATTTATTTGATGAGGCAAAGGAATTCTGTCGTCATCATTCACCAGTGTTTGAGTAAGAATTATTCGATTATTTTCATCTCTAACATTAAGGTAAATAATATCCAAATCACTTAAGTCAGGACTAAATAAAATCATTAACTTTCTATTCGCTACAATTCTGGGTTGAACATCATCAGAAATATGTTTGTGAGATGGAATTATACTGTTTTGAACATAATAAACTGAACCTTTAAGTTCCCCTTGAACATCACTCGCAAACTTGTTTTTGTTGAAGTAGATATACTCTATTGCTCTGGAATAATTAAGATTAGTTTCATCTGATTCTTTTGGTTTTTTTATAACATACATAGTCCTTCCCCTCTAAATAATGAAGAATAATTAAGTTCGTTATTTTCAATATATAATGGCATTGCATGATATTTATTTACCTATGAAAAATGTACTACAGGCCATATAAATAAAACACCGAACCTGAGACTCAGGTTATATAATCATTACAATTTATTTTTAAAATCTTAGCAGGATTACTAAAATATATTCACAGCATAACAAATGTATGTAGCCTATATTTAGACTCATACAAGCAAGCAATACCACTCATTGAACAAAAAACCTAGTCTATTTAATAAATATAAATTATTTATGCGGTCTCTATCACATATTTATATTGATAATCCAAAGCGAAAACTGGGGCCTCGCCTTGGAATATCCACCAGCGTAATCTCACTGCATGTAGCTGTAATCGATAAAGTTTATACAACTTATTGCAGGAGAGTTTTCACATTTAAGTTTAACTTTTCATGAACCGAGAGTGGCTACTTCCCCCCTGCCGCTTCAATAAATGCTCCGGTAATATAGGAGGCTTTATCACTTAACAGCCAAGCTATCGCCTCAGCCACTTCCGCAGGTTCACCACCCCGCTGCATAGGTAGCAGATTTTTGACTCTATCTACTCGCCCGGCTGCCTCCCGTAATCAAAGCAATGCGCATAGTCTTTCCTTTATCTATCCAGGATATCAATCGTCAGTATATTCACCATAGCAGCCGTCTGGTAAAACATCGCTTTCAGCGTTATAGCAAAAGAAAAAAGACATTATCACCATCAGTCCCGGCAATTTTTCTTTGTTCTCACCGGGACACTGACCATAGAGCTGAACGAAGAAATACATACCTTACCCGCACAAAATGGTCTTGAGATCCCACCAAGAGATCCTCACCAGGCGAGTAATGGCTCCGAACGCGAAGCACCGCCTGTCAGAGCAACGGTCATATCGAGCAGAGCGTGTTTACGGTACTGATGAAGTGAGTCCAGGAAGTGGCTGAAAGATTTATGGCAAACTTGAGAAGCAGGCATAGAGGAGTGACCTTACTTTTTGGTGGAACACTAAGTCGATCACAACCTTCTACACCTGTCTTTATTTATGGGGAACCGTCAGCACCGAGGTACCCTTTTTAGCTCTAAGCAGATTTACTGGTAGTCACTTATTGGCACACAGGAACAGAACAGATTCCTGTCGCCATAAACATCATCCAGTCGTTTAACCGCTGGCCAGTATTTATTGGCATAACCTGCCGGGAAGACTGCCAGTTCACGGCTGTAAGGATGCGTCCAGTCCGCCACTATTTCATCCTGTGTATGCGGGGCGTTAACCAGAGGATTATCAGTAAGCGGCCATTCACCACTGACGACTCGATCAACCTCACCACGGATGGCAAGCATGGCATCAATAAACCGGTCTAACTCGACTTTGCTTTCCGACTCGGTGGGTTCAACCATTAAAGTACCCGCTACCGGGAATGACATCGTTGGTGCGTGAAAACCAAAATCAATCAAGCGCTTGGCAATATCCAGCTCACTGATACCGCTGGCTTCTTTAAGTGGACGAATATCCAGAATACACTCATGGGCTACCCGACCATCAGCCCCGGTATACAGTACCGGGAAGGCTGACTTCAGGCGGGTGGCAATATAGTTCGCATTCAGTATCGCGACCTGGCTGGCCTGCTTCAGACCTTCAGCACCCATCATACGGATATACATCCAGCTAATAGGCAGAATCGATGCACTTCCAAATGGCGCAGCAGACACCGCACCTTGGTGGGTGAGCATCCCTTCAATTTGCACCACACTGTGACCCGGTACAAAAGGTGCCAGATGTGCTTTCACCCCAATAGGCCCCATACCCGGACCACCACCGCCATGGGGAATGCAGAAGGTTTTATGCAAATTAAGATGAGAAACATCCGCCCCAATATAACCCGGAGAAGTAATGCCGACCTGAGCGTTCATATTGGCACCGTCCAGATAAACCTGTCCCCCGAACTGGTGCACTATCTGGCATACTTCCCGGATAGTCTCTTCATAAACGCCGTGAGTTGAAGGGTAAGTGACCATAATGCAGGAGAGCGCATCACCCGCCTGCTCTGCTTTCAGACGTAAATCATGCAAGTCGATATTCCCGCATGCGTCACAGCCGACAACAATCACTTCCATGCCCGCCATCTGAGCCGATGCCGGGTTGGTACCATGAGCAGAACTCGGGATCAGACAGATATGACGCCCCGCTTCATTGCGACTTTCATGGTAGCGGCGGATCGCCAGCAGCCCAGCATATTCCCCTTGAGCGCCTGAATTAGGCTGCATACACAACGCATCGTATCCTGTCAGCTTAACCAGCCAGTCAGAAAGCTGGGAGATCATCTGATGATAACCTTCCGCCTGATTTGCCGGGCAGAAGGGATGCAGTTCAGCAAATTCAGGCCAGGTGATAGGGATCATTTCAGCGGCAGCATTCAACTTCATGGTGCAAGACCCAAGCGGGATCATCGCCTGATTCAGCGCCAAATCTTTACGCTCAAGACTGTGCATATAACGCATCATTTCCGTTTCACTGTGGTAGCGATTAAATACCGGATGCGTAAGTATGGGGTCACGACGGAGTATTGCTTCCGGAATAGAAGACTCAGCGGCACTCACTGCTTGATCCAGAGCATCGATATCCAGCTGATGATCTTCACCTAACAGGAGATCAAACAGAGCCAGAATATCTTCCCGGGTCGTGGTTTCATCAAGCGTAATACCCACTGCATTCAGAATATCACTGCGCAGATTGATTTCACGCTCTTCGGCACGGGCCAGCACAGCGGCCTTATCTACCACCTCAAGACAGAGAGTATCAAACCAGTGGGTATGACGTAGCGACAGCCCTTTATGCTGTAACCCAGCAGCCAGAATATCCGTCAGTCGATGGATACGGGCAGCAATGCGTTTGAGCCCAACCGGCCCATGATAGACCGCATATAAACTGGCGATATTGGCCAGTAATACCTGAGAGGTACAGATATTGGAGTTCGCTTTCTCGCGGCGAATATGTTGCTCACGGGTTTGCATGGCCATTCGCAGTGCGGTACGACCAGCGGTATCACGCGAGACCCCGATAATACGTCCTGGCATCGCACGTTTGAACTGATCACGGGCTGCAAAGAAGGCCGCGTAAGGACCACCGTATCCCATCGGGACACCAAAACGCTGAGCTGAACCAAAGACAATATCAGCCCCTTGTTTGCCTGGCGAATCAAGCATCACCAGAGTCATAAAGTCTGCCGCCATCGCAACAATGATATTGCGCTGCGTCAGTTGCTCAATCAGATCCTGATAATGATGGGGGGCTCCGGTCGTGCCAACTTGCTGCAACAAAATGCCAAACACATCCTGGTGATCCAGCGCCTTTTCGGCATCATCAACGATGATATCAAAACCAAAAGTTTCAGCGCGAGTACGTACGACATCGAGAGTTTGCGGATGAACATCAGCCGCGACAAAAAAACGATTCGCGCCTTTTAGTTTACTGATACGTTTTGCCATCGCCATCGCTTCTGCGGCAGCCGTCGCTTCATCAAGCAACGAGGCCGAGGCAATATCCATCCCCGTTAAATCAAGGGTCAACTGCTGGAAATTCAGCAAAGCTTCCAGACGCCCCTGAGAGACTTCAGGCTGATAAGGGGTATAAGCGGTATACCAGCCGGGATTCTCCAGCATATTACGCAGAATAACCGGCGGTGTATGAACCGGGGTGTACCCCATGCCAATGTAGGTTTTAAAACGTTTATTGCGCCCGGCTATCACTTTTAGCTCAGCCAGCGCTGCAAATTCAGTTGCTGCCTCACCCACCGCAGGTGGGCTGGCAAGCTGGATATCTTCAGGTACAAGAGAAGAGATTAAGGCGTTAAGCGAGGAGGCACCAACGGCGTCCAACATTTCCTGTTGTTGCTGTTGATTTGAACCAATATGACGGTCAATAAAAGCTTCTTTATTTTCAAGCTGATGTAAGGATTCGGTCATGAGCAGCACTTCCTGAATCGGGCCGTTCTTTGCCAGGCAATAACGCCAGATACTGACTGGGTATCAACCTCACCAGCACAGTTATTCCAGACGGATAAATCTTGCGTTCTCGCCAGACTCGCAGTTACTCGTCTTCCAGCAACGCCTTGTAAGCTGCTGCATCCAGCAACGCTTCCAGTTCAGTCGCATCACTGGCTTTAATTCTAAAAATCCAGCCACTGCCATAGGGTTCGCTGTTAACCTGTTCTGGGGTATCTTCCAGCTCAGCGTTCACTTCAACAATTTCACCACTAATCGGGGCATAGATATCAGAGGCAGCCTTTACTGACTCGGCTACCGAGCAATCATCTCCCTGACCCACTGTGGTTCCCACTTCAGGTAAGTCAATAAAGACCATATCGCCAAGTAGCTCTTGGGCATGTTCTGTAATGCCTACCGTGAAGGTGCCATCAGCTTCCTTACGTAACCATTCATGCTCTTCGGTGTATTTTAATTCGTTCGGCACATTGCTCATTGTTTTCTCCTGACAGCTTATTGCAATCAATTAAAATTTTAGCGGCTTGCCCCCACGGACAAACACCGGCTTGGTGACTCTTACGGTCATCTCACGCTTACGCATCTCAATAATTGCGCTATCACCAATATCTTCCGGGACACGCGCCAAAGCGATACTGTAGCCAAGCGTTGGCGAAAAGGTTCCGCTGGTAATTTTCCCTTCGTGAATATTGCCGGCTGCATCGGTGAAACGTACTGGCAAGCCAGCCCGTAAGACACCTTTTTCTTCCAGTACCAGACCCACGAGTTTTTCACCGCCCGCCGCCCGTTTAGCTTCTAGAGCTTCACGGCCAATAAAATCACGACTTTCCGGTTCCCAGGCGATAGTCCAGCCCAGATTGGCAGCCAGAGGGGATGTCTCTTCATCCATCTCCTGGCTATATAGATTCAGTCCTGCTTCAAGACGCAAGGTATCACGCGCCCCTAATCCACAAGGTTTCACTCCCGCTGCCAGCAGTCGCTGCCAGAAATCGACCGCCTGTTCATTGGGGAGAGCGATTTCATAACCCTCTTCGCCGGTATAGCCCGTGGTGGCAATAAACAGCTCACCTGCCTGGGCACCAAAAAAGGGCTTCATGCCGGCAACCGTCTGGCGTTGCTCATCGCTCAGTAATGTCGCGACCTTCGCTTTAGCATGAGGGCCCTGGACGGCAATGAGAGAGAGATCATCACGCACGTTAACTGATACCGCGAAAGGCTCTGCTTGCAGATTGATCCAGTCGAGATCCTTCTGACGTGTTGCGGAGTTAACTACCAGCCGGTAATAGTCATTGTCCAGGAAGTAGATAATCAGATCATCAATCACTCCACCAGAGGCATTCAGCATCACGGTATAGAGGGCCTTGCCGGGTAGCGTCAGTTTCGCCACATCATTGGCAACCAGATAACGTAAGAATTCTTCGGTACGGCGACCATGGAGATCAACGACAGTCATATGGGAGACATCAAACATGCCAGCGTCAGAGCGTACTGCATGGTGCTCATCAATCTGCGAGCCATAATGCAATGGCATCATCCAGTCGTGAAAGTCGACCATGCGAGCACCACACTGTTGGTGCTGTTCAAATAAGGGGGTTTGTTGAGTCATGCTTTCCTCTTTTAACCCATCGATGCAACCCGCAGCTTTACCTTAATCAGGTAGGGCTACGAACAAGATTCTTTGCTGAAGTTATCACCGAATCACTGACTAAACTATAAGCTAAAATCCTTGCTGGATTAGCTTATCGATAGATTGGAAAAAACAATACCTGTCCTACACTGGGATAAAAATGAGACAAAGGCCTCATAAATAGTATGTCTTTGTTTAATTAATGCGTCACAGATAACAGTTATGAAGTTTTATATAAGGGATTAGACGTTGTTCAGAAGGGATGGGATTAGAAAAAATAATGCGAAAATCAGCCTGACATTAGAATTTTTCAAACAAATGACGCTTCTCCTCCGCCATTGCGGAAGAGAAGTTTGACACAGTCTATGGCTGTCAGAGTATCAGCGTAACCAGGCCGGTAAGTCGTCCAGCCCCATTGCCTGTCTGACCAATTTTGGTTTTACACCCGGTAAGGTATTGGCCAGCTTAAGTCCGACATCACGCAGCAGCTTCTTGGCTGGGTTATTGCCCGCAAACAGTTCACGAAAACCCTGCATACTGGCAAGCATCAGCGCTGCACTGTGTTTACGGCTACGTTCATAACGGCGTAAATAAAGGTGCTGACCAAAGTCTTTCCCCTCTCGGTGTAAGCGACGAATTTCAGAAACCAGCTCAGCGGCATCCATAAAACCAAGATTCACGCCCTGACCTGCCAGCGGATGGATGGTATGCGCCGCATCTCCCACCAACGCCAGACGATGGCTGGCAAAACTACGCGCATAGCGACCCGTTAGTGGGAATACCCGTCGTTCACTATTGAGCTGGCATAACCCGAGCTGTAAATCAAAGGTCGAAGAAAGCTCTCGATTAAACTCTTCGTTGCTTGCGGTTCGCATCGCCTCAGCATCTGTCGGTGACAGTGACCAGACAATCGAACAAAGATGTGGATCACTCAGCGGTAAAAAGGCCAGAATTCCGTTACCATGAAATACCTGACGAGCAACAGCCTGATGCGGTTCAGCCGTACGTATAGTGGCAACCAGAGCGTGGTGATTGTAGTCCCAGAATGTCAGTGGGATATCCGCTTTATTCCGTACCCATGAGTTTGCACCATCCGCACCAACCACCAGACGAGTCGTTAACATGGTACCGTCTTTCAGAGTCAGAAAAGCTTCATTTTCACCCCAGGCTATTTGCTGAACTTCAGCCGGAGCCAGTAGTGTGACATCCGGGCATTGTTCAGCCTGCTGCCAGAGCGCAGAATGCACCACTGCGTTTTCAACGATATGACCCAGATGGCTGAAGCCAAAGCTTTTATCATCAAAATCTATTCGTCCAAAGCTGTCTTTATCCCAGACTTCCATACCGTGATAGCAACTGGCGCGCGTTGCAATATTCGGCCAGGCACCAAGGTGGGTCAGAAACTTCTCGCTGGCCGCATTGATGGCTGACACACGCAGCGTAGGAGCTGCATCAGGACTCAGTGGTTCAGGTACATGGTTTTCCAGTACCGCGATACGCAGACCGCTTCCCTGAAGGCCACAAGCGACTGCCAGCCCCACCATACCGCCACCGACAATGGCCACATCAACGCTTTGCAAATTGACTCTCCTTTAACGCGCAACCCAACCTAGCGTGCGCTGAGCCAGCACATCACGTGCCGGAGTAAAATATTCCATGGCCATCAGACCAAGATTACGCCCCACCACTAAAGGTGCCCAGTGGTTAGCAAACAGATGAACGAGACTGTCTGTCATGCCAATTGTCATGGTTTTATCTGTCATCCGCTGCTGCTGATAAGCCGCCAGTATCGGGAAACTACCAGGATCCTGTTGCGTCTGCCACGCCAGCGAGAGATTCTCAGCCAGCGACATGACATCACGCAGGGCAAGATTGAAGCCTTGTCCGGCTATCGGATGCAACGTTTGCGCCGCATTACCCACCAGAACCAGACGATGCGAAACAGACTGAGCCGCAGTGGTTAATGCCAGCGGGTAATGATGACGAGCCCCCACCTGGGTTATACGCCCCAGACGCCAGCCAAATGCCAGCTGTAGCTGCTGACAGAACTCACTATCATTCCAGGCGGCAATCTGTTCAGCCTCTTCTCCGGCATGGCACCAGACCAGCGAACAGCGACCATCAGACATGGGCAACATCGCTAATGGTCCGTGTTCGGTAAAACGCTCAAAAGCACGGCCAAGGTGAGGCTGAGAGGTGGTGACATTGGCGATAATGGCCACTTGCTGATAGTCATCGGATTTCCATACCACGCCACATTGTGCGGCGAGAGCCGAACGCGATCCATCTGCAGCCACCAGCAAACTGCCTTTTAGTACCGTTCCGTCACTGAGTGTGACATGAACGCTGTCCTGCTCTCGCTGAAAAGTTGTGACGCGTTGTGGACAGTGTACAGTGACGCCAGGTGCCTTTTGCAGCAAAGCAAACAGCCGCTGGCCGATATCATGCAGTTCAACCACTTGTCCGAGCGCCGGGATATGATAATCCTCAGCATTAAGCGTAACAAAGCTGGCGTGCCCACGATCGCTGACATGCACAGTACGGATAGCCGTGGCACAGTCAGCAATCGCAGACCAGACACCAATGTTCGTCAGTTGCTGACAGGTTCCCTGCGCCAAGGCAATCGCTCTGGCATCAAAGCCAGGATGGGAAGCGCTGTCAGGGCTTACCGCTTCAATTAAATGAACAGGTAATTGGCCCTGTGTTAACTGAGAAATAGCCAGCGCAAGTGTTGCTCCGGCCATTCCTCCCCCTACAATAATGATGCTCATAGGATACTCGTTACTGCCGAGCCGCAGCCATCAACGCTTCAATATCATCAGCAGATTTCACGACACCAGCGGTTAAGTTTTCATTACCGTTTTCAGTTATCAGAATATCGTCTTCAATACGGATACCAATACCACGGTATTCTGGCGGTACATCAGCATCAGGGGCGATATAGAGCCCTGGCTCAATAGTAATCACCATACCGGGCTCCAGAATACGAGACCGCTCAGCGCCATAGACACCAACATCATGAACATCCAGACCAAGCCAGTGGCTGAGGCTGTGCATGAAGAACTCCCGATAGGCATTCTCGCGAATCAACGTATCAACATCGCCTTTCAGCAGACCCAGTTTCACCAGTCCTGTCACCATGATGCGTACCACTTGTTCTGTGACTTTCTGAATCGTGGTGCCTGGTCGATACAGCTCAAGAGCCGTCTCAAGAGACTCCAGAACGATATCGTAAATAGCACGCTGAGGAGCGCTAAACTTACCATTTACCGGAAAAGTACGGGTAATATCGCCCGCATAGCCCTGATATTCACAGCCCGCATCAATCAGGACTAAATCTCCATCCTGCATTTTACTTTCGTTTTCAGTGTAATGAAGAATGCAGCCATTAACCCCACTACCTACAATGGTATTGTACGCTGGGAAACGGGCACCATTGCGAGTAAATTCGTGATGAATTTCACCTTCAAGCTGATATTCAAACATTCCCGGGCGACAAGTTTTCATGGCTCGGGTATGTGCCAGCGCACTAATTTCGCCAGCACGGCGCAAGATTGCACACTCAGCTTCTGACTTGAAAAGGCGCATATCGTGCAGCACAGGGCGCCAGTCGGTCATGGTCGCTGGAGCACTCAGGTTCTGACGGCTACCGCGACGCAGCTTATCCAGCGCAGTAAATACAATGCGGTCAGCATAGTCATACTCCCCCTGAGCGTGATACACAACATTCAGTCCGTTGAGGAGCTGATACAGCTGTTCATCAATTTCATTGAATGCCAGTGCCCGATCGATACCCAGTTTTTGCGGAGCATTTTCCTGGCCCAAACGGCGACCGAACCAGATCTCTTTGGTCTTATCGCGAAGGCGATTAAACAGCACACTATGACTATGTGTCACATCGCTTTTAATCAGCACCAGTACTGCTTCTGGCTCATTAAACCCGGTCAAATACCAGAAATCGCTATTCTGACGATAAGAAAATTCAGTGTCAGCACTGCGGGTTGCTTCAGGCGCCGAAAAAATAATAGCGGCACTTGCCGGCTCCATTTTCGCCAGTAATGCCTGACGGCGACGGTGAAATTCAGACTGCTGCTTCATCACTCCTCCCGAAATTGTTCTGATTAATGAAGTGTCGGTTTGCTCACTTCTGGTGCCAGCGGTTGAGTACGGGTAAAGGTGTCATGGCAAAGTAAAGCCGCGACACGAACATACTCGATAATCTCTTCCAGAGACATTTCCAGTTCTTCCTGGTCGTCATCTTCGTCATATCCCAGCTGGGCGATGTTACGTAAATCGTCAATCGCTTCACCGGTCTCGCCAGGGACTTTATCCAGTTTAGGCTGCGTGACTCCCAGCCCTAACAGAAAATGGTTCACCCAGCCAGATAGCGCGTCAGCCCGGTCAAAAACCGTCGTTTCCTCATCATCAGGAATATAAAGTTGAAACAGGAAGCCGTCATCTTCCAGAGCATCAGCAATAGCAGCATGCATCTGACGTAAAATATCAGCCAGGTTTTTGCTAAACGCCAACCCTTCGTTAGTCAGCTCATGGAGCAGCGTTTGCCAGCTATTTTCATTGTTTCCGCCACATAACATGCCGCTGATTAAACCGTGCATTTCCGCGGGCGTAAGGCCCACACCTTGTTCATTTAATAGCTGGCCTACTGTATCGTAGCCGGGCATTGCATTTTGTATAGACATGCGCATTCATCGTCGTTAGCTGGAGGAGTGTGTTATGCTACCACTTTGACCCCTGTCGATACCAGAAAAGGGCTTGTATCTTAATATCAGGGTAGCTATAGTGGCGCGCCTTAGGTTATTGAATTTTCATAATCCTAAGGCAGGCGAGTTAACAGCAGGAAGGTCGCATGTCTGCACAACCAGTTGATATTCAAATTTTCGGTCGTTCATTACGTGTTAACTGTCCACCGGAACAGCAGGATGCGCTGAATCAGGCAGCAGAAGAACTGAACCAGCGTTTACAAGATTTAAAAGTTCGTACCCGAGTGACAAATACAGAACAGTTAGTGTTCATTGCAGCACTTAATATTTGTTATGAACTGTCGCAAGAAAAAGTCAAAACTCGTGATTATGCCGCGAATATGGAAGAACGTATTCGCATGCTGCAACAGACGATTGAACGTGCATTACTTGAGCAAGGGCGTCCATCAGATAGACCGGGACCGGCGTTTGAATAACGTGTAAAAGTCGACTATACTGTTCAGTAACAGACAGAATTTCTCTGAGATGTTTGCAAGCGGGCCAGTCCCCTGAGCCGATATTTCATACCAACAGAATGTGGCGCTCCATGGTCGGTGTGCATGCTCGGTTCGTCCGAGAAGCCTTAAGACCATGACGACATGTTCACCTTGAACCAAGGGTTCAAGGGTTACAGCCTGCAGCGGCATCTCGGAGAATCCCCCCTCTTTAACAGGCCTTCCGCCTATGACATTTTCCTCTTCCCGCACTGAACTTCGTCAGACAATTCGCCAGACTGTACGCCAACACCGACGTGCTTTATCTACTGATGAACAAAGCCATTATGCGCTTAAAGCGGCACAACGGATGCTGGCCTTGCCAGAAATTATTCAAGCCCAAAATATCGCTCTGTTTCTTTCTTTCGATGGTGAACTGGATACCGCTCCTTTAATTCGTGCGCTCTGGCTGGCGAATAAAGCCGTCTATCTCCCGGTATTACATCCTTTCAGTGCCGGAAATTTATTGTTTCTGCGCTACAGCGAAACGACGCCATTAATCAGAAACCGCTTGAAAATTCTGGAACCAAGGCTTGATGTCAGGCAGGTACTGCCGGTTGCTCAGTTGGATGTTTTAGTGACGCCACTCGTCGCTTTTGATTCAGAAGGACAAAGGCTTGGTATGGGAGGGGGATTCTATGACAGGACGCTACAGCACTGGCAGCAATATCATTTCTATCCTGTCGGTCTGGCACATGACTGCCAGTGGGTGCCAGAGCTTCCGACTGAAGCCTGGGATATACCTCTGCCTGCTGTTGTGACACCCTCGCGACTGTGGCAGTGGTAAAAGCGCCTCAGGTTCACACCGAAGGCGCTGTTATCAGATAATTAGTAAAGCAGACGTGCGCGAATGGTACCCGGGATGGCTTTCATCAGTTTCAACGCACTTTCAGCACGCTCTTCTGAAGCATCAACATCGATGACCACGTAACCCATTTGCGAGGTGGTTTGCAGGTACTGGGCTGCAATGTTGATCCCCTGATCGGTAAAGACTTGGTTCAGAGCCGTCATAACACCAGGACGATTTTCATGGATGTGCAGCAGACGGCTTGAGGTTCCACCGTGCAACGGCAAAGAAACTTCCGGGAAGTTAACCGCCGACAGGGTGGAGCCATTGTCAGAGTACTTGGCCAGTTTACCCGCAACTTCCAGACCGATATTTTCCTGTGCTTCCTGAGTCGAACCACCAATATGCGGAGTCAGGATCACGTTATCAAACTCACACAGTGGAGAGATAAATGGATCGTTGTTGGTTGCCGGTTCAGTAGGGAATACGTCAATCGCCGCACCGGCCAGATGTTTACTGGATAACGCATCACACAGAGCAGGGATATCAACCACAGTACCGCGTGAGGCGTTGATCAATAATGATCCCGGCTTCATCACTGCAATTTCCGCAGCACCCATCATGTTTTTGGTCGATGCGTTTTCAGGCACATGCAGGCTGACAACATCACTCATATTCAATAAATCAGAAAGATGCTGTACTTGAGTCGCATTACCCAGTGGCAGTTTGCTTTCAATATCGTAGAAGAAAACATGCATGCCCAGAGATTCAGCCAGGATACCCAGCTGTGTACCAATATGACCATAACCGATGATGCCCAGTTTTTTACCGCGCGCTTCATAAGAGCCGACCGCCAGTTTATTCCAGATACCACGGTGTGCTTTAGCATTCGCTTCAGGAATACCACGCAACAGCAGCAGCAATTCACCAATCACCAGCTCCGCTACAGAGCGGGTATTCGAGAATGGTGCATTAAATACCGGCACACCACGATTAGCCGCAGCGACTAAATCAACCTGGTTAGTACCGATACAGAAACACCCGACAGCAACCAGTCGCTCAGCAGCGGCAAAGATCTCTGCGGTTAAATGAGTTCGGGAACGCAAGCCAATAAAATGCGCATCACGAATCGCCTCTTTCAGCTCTTCGCTGTCCAGAGCCCCTTTGTGATACTCAATATTGGTATAACCTGCTGCACGAAGGCTATCGACAGCCTTCTGATGGACGCCTTCAACCAGCAGAAACTTAATTTTCTCTTTTTCTAATGATACTTTTGCCATTTCCCGACCCTATCATTCTCAGAATTGTTGTGTACTACCCGATACTTTCCTCCTGTCAAAATATCAAAATCTACGCGTGGGGCAATATAAACGATTGCGCAGCCCTTCTGACAAGCGACAAGAAAAACTAGCAGTCAGCACAATATACTGAGTAACGGAAAGAAGCAGAGATGAATAACAGGACTGCAACACAAATGTGACACATGTCACCAAAATATCCCTAAAAAAAAATTTTCTTTTTTTTTAGATAGACTAAAGACATAAAAAAAACCTATAAAAGCGCCTGTTAAACAAAAAACAATTTAAAATCAATTCATTAAAATTTATTGTGCTATTTTAAGACAAAAAATGGCGGGATATTTTCGCAGAATATTAATCGATGAAGGGAGCGCAAGCGGCTCCCTGGCAGCACTATATTTTGAGGACTTTAACGCCATCCTCGCTACCGATCAGAGCAATATCTGCCCCGCGGCGAGCAAACAGACCCACAGTCACCACTCCGGGTATAGCATTAATTTCATCTTCCAGTTTAATCGGCTCCATGATGCTCAAACCGTAAACGTCGAGGATCACATTTCCGTTATCAGTAACAACCCCCTGGCGATATTCAGGGCGGCCGCCCAGCTTCACCAGTTTGCGTGCAACAGCACTGCGTGCCATAGGAATCACTTCAACCGGCAGCGGAAATTCACCAAGGACGCCAACCAGTTTAGAAGCATCGGCAATGCAGACAAATTTTTCAGCCACAGACGCGATAATTTTTTCACGCGTTAATGCCGCGCCGCCGCCTTTAATCATTTGCAGCTGCCCATTGATTTCATCAGCGCCATCAACATAGACGCCCAAAGAATCAACCTGATTAAGGTCAAAAACAGGAATACCCAAACTCATCAGTTTGGCAGTAGAAGCTTCTGAGCTTGAAACCGCTCCTTCAATTTTGTCTTTGATAGTGCCGAGCGCATCAATAAAGTGTGCTGCTGTACTTCCGGTACCGACGCCAACAATAGTTCCGTGTTGCACATACTGCAACGCCGCCCAGCCAACCGCTTTTTTCAGTTCATCCTGCGTCATAATATTCTGCCTGTGCTATGAAGACTGCCGTACATTATAAAGCATGATGATAAGAAATGTGTTCTGGTTTACCGCAATAAGATGAGATAGCACCCGTATCATTCGAATCGCGGTGTGCTCTGATCACGCGCCTGTTTCGCCTGTCGTGCTGGCGACGCCACAATCGCAACGCTGCAGCATTCGTAGCATCGCAGAAAAGTTCTGATGAGCTCCTCTTATATCCCTGCACGATTGAACGAGGGTTGACGGG
>CANRKT010000025.1 GCA_947631255.1 uncultured Enterobacteriaceae bacterium | reverse complement strand
TCATTCTTCAGGAAAAAGAAACCCCCAATTAAGGGGGTTTTTATCAAAATTACACAGTTCTATGTACTATACAGAACTTCTGAGCGCCTGTAAGCATGTGGTTGTTTCGTGTTAGTACATCACTTTATGACCGTACTGCTCAAGAATACCTTTCACGCGATCCATGGTCTCTTTGGTTGGTGGATTCACACCATCCAGTTTGTATTCTTCCCCCATCGCCACCCACTTATGTTTGCCGAGTTCATGGTAGGGGAGCAGCTCGATTTTTTCGACGTTACCCATATCACGGGTAAATTCGCCCAATAAGTGCGCTGAATCGTCGTCGTCTGACCAACCAGGAACGACAACGTAGCGGATCCAGACATTGATATTCTTTTTCGACAGATAACGAGCAAATTCCAGGGTCCGTTGATTAGAAACACCGACCAGGTTCTGGTGAATTTCATCGTTTATTTGCTTCAGGTCGAGCATGACCAGGTCAGTGACTTCGAGCAATTCATCAATGACTGGATCATAACGACGAACAAAGCCATTGGTATCAAGACAGGTATGAATACCTTCTTTATGGCAGGCACGGAACCAGTCACGGACAAATTCAGCTTGCAGAATGGCTTCACCCCCTGATGCCGTGACACCACCACCTGAGGCATTCATAAAATGACGGTAGCTGACGGTATCTTGCATTAACTCCTCAACGGTCACTTCTTTGCCACTATGGGTATCCCAGGTATCACGGTTATGGCAGTACAGGCAGCGCATCAGGCAGCCCTGGAAGAAGGTAATAAAACGGATACCCGGGCCATCTACGGTGCCACAGGATTCAAAAGAGTGGATTCGTCCAGTAACTGACATTGCGGCGTTTCTCCAGCTATGACCCATTCCGGGTCTGTTATTCACAGACAATCTAAGGCCTGTGTTTAGTCTGTTTTGCTCATTATCTGTCAGACAGATAATGAGCAAAACAGGCTACCAGCCAGATGACAGGCTAATATTATCATTAGTAATTAAAAAATAATAAATCAATGCATTAAAAGACTTGAATGCAAAGAGGGAAAAACCACGTTTTTCCCTCTTTGTCGTTAAGGATACTACTGTAGCAGAATCCTTATTCCAGGTCTTTTTACTCAGGCAAAGAGTTAGATACTCTTAGTAAATGTACGAGTAATGACATCCTGCTGTTGCTCTTTAGTCAGAGAGTTAAAGCGTACAGCATAACCAGATACACGAATGGTTAACTGTGGATATTTCTCTGGATGTTCCATCGCATCGAGCAGCATTTCACGGTTCATCACGTTCACGTTCAGGTGCTGACCCCCTTCAATGGACGCTTCATGGTGGAAGTAACCATCCATCAGACCCGCAAGGTTAGTTTTACGAACATCGTCATCTTTACCCAGTGCGTTTGGTACGATAGAGAAGGTATAAGAGATACCATCTTTCGCGTAAGCAAACGGCAGTTTGGCGACGGAAGTCAGAGAGGCAACAGCACCTTTCTGGTCACGACCGTGCATTGGGTTAGCACCAGGACCAAACGGAGTACCTGCACGACGACCATCAGGGGTATTACCGGTTTTCTTACCGTAAACCACGTTAGAAGTAATGGTCAGTACAGACTGAGTTGGAATCGAGTTGCGGTAAGTTGTCAGTTTCTGAATTTTTTTCATGAAACGTTCAACCAGGTCAACAGCGATATCATCGACACGCGAGTCGTTATTACCGAACTGTGGATATTCGCCTTCGATTTCGAAGTCAACAGCCAGGCCATCTTCATCACGAATGGGTTTGACTGTTGCGTATTTAATTGCAGACAGGGAGTCAGCTGCGACAGACAGTCCTGCAATACCACAAGCCATGGTACGGACAACATCACGGTCATGCAGAGCCATCAGAGAAGCTTCGTAGCTGTATTTATCATGCATGTAGTGGATGATATTCAGCGCAGTGACATACTGTTTTGCCAGCCAGTCCATGAAGTGATCCAGACGGTCCAGGACAGTATCATAGTCCAGCACGCTGTCCAGGATAGGCGCTTCTTTCGGGCCAACCTGCATTTTCAGTTTTTCATCGATACCGCCGTTGATAGCATACAGCATGGTTTTCGCGAGGTTAGCACGCGCACCAAAGAACTGCATTTGCTTACCAATAACCATTGGGCTGACGCAACAAGCAATCGCGTAGTCATCGTTATTGAAGTCAGGGCGCATCAAATCATCGTTCTCATATTGCAGAGAAGAAGTATCGATGGAGACTTTTGCTGCGTATTTTTTGAAGTTCAGTGGCAGTTTTTCAGACCACAGAATAGTGATGTTCGGCTCTGGAGACGGTCCCATAGTGTAGAGGGTGTTCAGAACACGGAAGCTGTTTTTGGTAACCAGAGTACGGCCATCAACGCCCATACCGGCGATGGACTCTGTTGCCCAGATTGGGTCACCAGAGAACAGTTCATCATATTCAGGAGTACGCAGGAAACGAACCATACGCAGTTTCATGACCAAGTGGTCAATCATTTCCTGAGCATCAAGCTCAGTAATTTTGCCTGCTTTCAGGTCACGTTCAATGTAGACATCCAGGAAGGTTGATACGCGTCCGAAGGACATCGCCGCACCGTTCTGAGATTTTACTGCTGCCAGGTAACCAAAGTAGGTCCACTGAATCGCTTCCTGAGCAGTCGTCGCAGGATCAGAAATGTCGTAGCCATATTTCGCTGCCATTTCTTTAATCTGACCCAGAGCACGGTGCTGTTCAGAAATTTCTTCACGCAGACGAATGGTTGCTTCCAGGTCTTCGCCATTTTCCAGTTTGCTCTGTAAAGAAGTGAACTGAGCAAATTTGTCTTTCATCAGGAAGTCGATACCGTACAGCGCGACACGACGGTAGTCACCGATGATACGACCACGGCCGTAGGCATCTGGCAGACCGGTGATAACACCGGACTTACGACAACGAAGAATGTCTGGGGTATAAACGTCAAACACACCCTGGTTATGGGTTTTGCGGTATTCGGTAAAGATTTTTTTCAGCATTGGGTCGAGTTCACGACCGTATACTTTACAAGAACCTTCAACCATTTTGATGCCGCCAAACGGAATGATCGCACGTTTCAGTGGTGCATCAGTTTGCAGACCAACGATAGTTTCGAGGCTTTTATTGATATATCCCGCATCATGGGCGGTGATAGTGGAGGCAAGGTCGGTATCAAAATCAACAGGAGCGTGAGTACGGTTTTCCTGTTTAACGCCTTCCATTACCGAGTCCCACAGCGTGGTGGTCGCATCTGTAGCACCAGCAAGGAAAGACTCATCGCCTTCATAGGGTGTGTAGTTTTTTTGAATAAAGTCACGTACGTTGACTTCGTTCTGCCAGTCGCCTTTCGCAAAGCCTTCCCATGCAGTGGCCAATTTTTCATTAAGCTCGGACATGTAGCACCTACCTTCTAATGTGGAGTTCTTCAGCCTGCTTGCGACGCTAAGACTAATGCTTAGCGCCATCACGCAGATATATTACCCAGTACGTCAACCCGACCAGTAAACCACCGCCGATAATATTGCCGATGGTGACAGGGATCAGATTGTCAGTGATAAAGTTCATTACAGTCAGGTGGGGAAAGTTCTCTGCAGAAGATCCCACCGCAGTCCAGAATTCCGGGCTGGCAAAATCACGTACCGCAATTGCCATTGGGATCAGGAACATATTTGCAATACTGTGTTCAAAGCCGCTGGATACAAACATAGCAACTGGCAGGATCATCGCAAACATTTTATCCATCAAACTGCGACCTGAATAACTCATCCAAACCGCAAGACAGACCAGTAAGTTAGCCAGGATACCCAGACAAACGGCCTCAATAAAAGTATGGTGCATTTTATGGTCAGCGGTTTGTAAAAGATTTAAACCCCATTGACCTTCTGCCGTCATATACATTCCGGCAAAAAATATCAGCGTTACAAAGACCAGTGCACCTACGAAGTTACCGACATAAACGTTAAGCCAGTTCTTAGCCAGTTGCGCCCAGGTAATGCGTCCGCTGGCTTTCGCGACCACGATAAGTACGGTCGAGGTGAAGAGGTCAGCCCCACAGACGATGCAGAGAATCAGTCCGAGGGAAAAACAGACACCACCAATCAGCTTTACTACACCAAAAGGCAACGCGGCTCCGCCGGTTGTTGAGGTGATATAGAAAACAAAAGCAATGGAAATAAAAACACCCGCAGTAATCGCTAAGAAAAACGTCGTTAATGGATGTTTTGTCGCTTTATATACTCCCGTATTTTCGGCGACTTTCGCCACTTCGGGAGGAAGTATCAGGTCAAAAGGGTTGTCAGCTTTCACACTAACTCTCTCTTCATATTTATTCGGCGATATGATTTTAACAAAGCGCTATGCAGCAAAAGTTGATGTAGATCATATGACACCCAGCTAATAGGCCCTTTCTGAGGGGGTTTTCGTGTTTTTTTGGTTCTAAGTTGTTGAATAAACTTATGAAAATAAATTTTAAAATTTGTGTGATAAATTGAAATTAAATTTCCAGTAAAACGCCAGAATACCGATAAACAATATTTCCGATGCGTTTATGTATAGCTTAAAAAAATAATATTTCACGGAAAATCAATGAAAACTAACAAATAAGGCACAGAAACACCAATAATAAAGGGGCATTAATAAATGCCCCTTCAAAATAGAATATTATTCTGACTGTTGATGCGAAAAATAATAACTTAGTGATTATTTCCAGTAGCGAACTTTCGCGCGCTGCAGTTTCTCATAAGTTTTTAACAGTGCCTGATGCGCAGGGAAGGCAAGTAGCTCGCTATCGACAGGTTGCAGGCCATAGAATGGCTCTTCGCCACTTATAGCTGCACTGGCGGCTTCTACAGCTGCGCTACCGTACATTCGGGTAAAGGCGTGATGATATTGCAATGGCTCACGCTCTTCTTCCTGAGACAGCAGCAGCAGGGTTTGCAGGCAACGGTAGTAATTAGCGCGTTCAGGACTGAAAATAGAAGAGTTGAATTCGATAGTCCATTCAGTCCAGATCAGTGCTTGCTCAAGATCGCCGCCCGCCAGAGCCAGCATGGCTTTTAGTTCACCAATACGCAGGGTATACCAGCCATTATCTTTGCCAGTTGCCAGACCCAGCAGCTCACGGACACGCGTAAAGTCGTCATGACCTTCTTCATCCAGCAGCGAGATCAGATTGAGATATTCTTCAGCTGTCGCCTCACTGCCTGGCAGAGACAACAGGGTCTCACGCAGATGGCTGCCCATATTATTATTGGCCAGCAACAGATCTTCAGCAGGATAAATATCTGACATGCCAGGTACGATAATGCGGCAAGCATAGACATCAAGATGCTGATAGTCAGCGATATACACTTCTTTGCCTTCAGCATTGAAGATGGCCATCAGGGTGGCAAATTCTTGCTCTGTAGTACCAGAGAAGCTCCAGTCTACGAACGGATAATCGGCATCTTGCTTGAACATATCCCAGGAAATTAAACCACTTGAGTCGATAAAGTGAGTTTCCAGGTTGGTATGTTCGGCAACCTCTTCATCATCAAAGGTAGGTGGAGTAAATACATCCAGATCTTTGAGACCACGGCCTTGTAACAGCTCAGTTACGGTACGCTCAAGCGCCACACCAAAATCAGGGTGAGCACCAAATGATGCAAAACAGGTTCCGTTTGCCGGGTTAAACAACACCACACAGATAACCGGATATTTTCCACCCAGAGAGGCATCAAAGGAGAGGATCGGGAAACCTTCAGCTTCCAGGGTGTTGATAGCGTCCAGCACGCCTGGATAGCGGGCCAGGACTTCAGCAGGGATCTCTGGCAGGCTGATACTTTCGGCAATAATGCGATTTTTAATATGACGTTCGAAGACTTCAGATAGCCCCTGAACTCGTGCTTCATTCGCGGTATTACCAGCGGACATACCGTTAGACACATACAGGTTACCGACAATATTCATTGGAATATAAACGGTATGTTGATCCGACTGACGGATGAATGGCAGCGCACAGATACCGCGCTCTTCATTCCCTGACTGTAAGTCAACCAGCATACCTGCGGTTAACTCTTGCTCAGGATCGTAAAATGCACGCAGGTAGTCATCGAGCATACCCGCAGGCAATTGCTCATCTTCCGGGATAGGGAACCACTTCTCATTTGGATAATGCACGAAATCGCTGTTAGCAATGGCATCACCTAACCAGAAATCAGCAAAGAAATAGTTAGTCGAAAGACGCTCGAAATACTCACCCAGTGCAGAAGCCAGGGCCGCTTTTTTAGTGGCGCCTTTACCGTTGGTGAAGCACAAAGGACAATCTTTATCGCGAATATGTACTGACCAAACATTAGGAACAGGGTTCAACCAGGAGGCTTCTTCGATGTTAAAACCAAGGTCAGCCAGTTGTTTTTGGAAGCGGGCAATGGAGTCTTCCAGAGCGGCATCTTTGCCAGTAATAAAGGTTTGGGTCATGACTTTCACTATAGGTGGTACGCAAGGAGCCCGATAATACGTGTTTTACTGCCCCGGCGCTATCCTCTTGGGCGGTGTTAAGCGGTAACTGAAACGTAAAGAAATACCGCTTTTCGTATCGCAGGCATTGCGGTTTTATCCCGTAGGATTATAGAGTTATCAGAGGGTAAGGTTGCTGTTTTGCCGCCATAAATCGGGCGATTTTTTCGCTTATCGGGATATTGTATGGTTGCACTCTTTTCGCATTCTTGCCTTGCCACGGATTAACCGTTGCATCCGGCTATCGGTGAGTGATAAAACCGATAAGCTAATAGAAACTTATTGTTCGAGGCGTGGTGAGGGGTAATGACACAGATATATAATTTTAGTTCCGGACCGGCAATGTTACCGGCTGAAGTGCTTCGTCGTGCGCAGCAGGAATTATGTGACTGGCAGGGTTTAGGCACATCGGTGATGGAAATCAGCCATCGCAGTAAAGAGTTCATTAAAGTAGCGGAAGAGTCAGCACAAGATCTGCGCGATTTATTGCAAATCCCCTCTAACTATAAAATTTTATTCTGCCATGGTGGCGGACGCGGACAATTTGCTGGCGTCCCGTTAAATTTACTGGGCGATAAAAGTACCGCCGATTATTTTGATGGCGGTTACTGGGCTGCTAGCGCGATTAAAGAAGCGAAGAAATATTGTCAACCGGTTGCCCATGACGTGAAAATCTTGGTCGACGGTAAGCGTGCGATTAAACCGATGCGTGACTGGCAGGTTTCTGAAAACAGTGCTTTTGTGCATTACTGCCCAAATGAAACCATCGATGGCATCTCTATCGATGAAACACCTGATTTCGGCGATACCATTGTCGCGGCAGACTTTTCTTCCACTATTCTTTCGCGTCCACTGGATATCAGTCGTTTCGGTGTGATTTATGCCGGAGCCCAGAAGAACATTGGTCCTGCTGGTTTGACACTGGTGATTGTCCGTGAAGACTTACTGGGTAACGTGCATCCGTCCTGTCCTTCCATTCTGGATTATTCTGTCTTAGACAAGAATGACTCTATGTTTAATACGCCTCCGACTTTTGCCTGGTACCTTGCTGGCCTGGTATTTAAATGGCTGAAAGAGCAGGGAGGGGTCGCAGCCATGGATCAAATTAATCAGGCCAAAGCAGACCTGCTGTACGGCGTGATTGATAACAGTGATTTTTATCGTAATGATGTGGCGGCGAGCAATCGTTCACGTATGAACGTGCCATTCCAGCTGGCAGATAACACGCTGGATAAGCTGTTTCTTGAAGAGTCCTTCGCTGCTGGTCTGCATGCTCTGAAAGGCCACCGTGTTGCGGGCGGTATGCGTGCATCTATTTATAACGCGATGCCGCTGGAAGGTGTAAAAGCCCTGACTGACTTCATGGTCGACTTCGAACGCCGTCGAGGTTAATCGCATCTGCCCCGTAAACGGATCTACGGGGTTTTTATTCTGTCTGTATTGAGAGTATTTTGTCCATGCTGGAATCCCTGACATTACAACCTATCAGTCTGGTTGACGGAACCATTAATCTTCCTGGTTCAAAGAGCGTTTCAAATCGCGCATTGCTGCTGGCAGCCCTGGCGAATGGCACCACGGTGCTAACCAATTTGCTGGACAGTGATGATGTCCGACATATGCTCAATGCGTTAAGCGTATTGGGTGTCACTTATACGCTTTCCGCCGATCGTACGCGTTGTGAAGTCGTCGGTGTCGGCGGGCCTTTACAGGTTGCGGGCGAACATGAATTGTTCTTAGGTAATGCGGGTACCGCAATGCGTCCATTGGCGGCAGCTCTGTGCCTTGGCAGTAACAATATTGTCCTCACGGGCGAGCCGCGGATGAAAGAACGTCCGATTGGCCATCTGGTTGATGCCCTGCGCCAGGGTGGCGCGCAAATTGAATATCTTGAACAAACTGACTATCCGCCCATTCAGCTGCGTGGGGGATTTGTCGGGGGTAAAGTGACGGTTGATGGGAGCGTATCAAGTCAGTTCCTCACTGCACTGTTAATGGCAGCACCACTGGCGCCGCAAGATACCGAAATCACCATTAAAGGTGACTTGGTTTCTAAACCTTATATCGACATCACGCTGCATCTGATGAATACCTTTGGTGTCACGATCGAAAACCGGGATTATCAGCGTTTTGTGGTGAAAGGGGGTCAGCAATATCAGTCTCCGGGTACCTATCTGGTCGAGGGGGATGCCTCTTCTGCGTCCTATTTTCTTGCTGCCGGAGCGATTAAAGGTGGCAAAGTGACAGTGACAGGTATTGGCCGTAACAGCGTTCAGGGTGATATCCGTTTTGCCGATGTGCTGGAAAAAATGGGTGCAAAAATTTCCTGGGGTGAGGACTTTATCGCTTGTGAACGTGGTGAGCTGAATGCTATCGATATGGATATGAACCATATCCCTGATGCTGCGATGACGATTGCTACTGCTGCGCTGTTTGCTAAAGGAACCACCACTCTGCGTAATATCTATAACTGGCGGGTAAAAGAGACCGATCGTCTGAGTGCGATGGCCATTGAGTTACGTAAAGTTGGCGCTGAAGTTGAAGAAGGGGAAGACTACATTACCGTCAAGCCCCCTGTTCAGCTGAAATTTGCTGAAATTGGTACCTATAATGACCACCGTATGGCGATGTGTTTCTCGTTAGTGGCACTTTCAGATACACCGGTGACCATTCTGGATCCAAAATGTACCGCTAAAACGTTCCCTGACTATTTTGAACAACTGGCAGGGATCAGCACACTGGCATAAGCCAAGTGTCTGAATCAGAGTGTAAAGGGAAATAGTGTCCGGCTATTTCCTTTTTATCTGCTCTCGCCGTCAACAACGTTCATTCTTCACAACGAATCTCTGCAATTTGCATTCTGTTCAGGTTTTTTCATTGCTTCTTTGGTGCTATATCGTGTAATTATTCGGCATATGACCGATTTTACCAGGATATTTACGATGAAAATTAACGATTCTGGTGCTTGCAACGTTATAATGCCGGGAATTGATATTCTGCGAGTCTGATGAAAGGAAAAAATGATGACGGCTATTGCCCCAGTGATAACGATTGATGGTCCAAGTGGCGCAGGTAAGGGCACGCTTTGTAAAGCCATGGCTAAAGCGCTGCAATGGCATCTGCTCGACTCTGGTGCTATATATCGTGTACTGGCATTAGCAGCGTTACACCATCATGTCGATACCCGTTCTGAAGAGGCGCTGGTTCCACTTGCTGCTCATCTGGATGTTCGTTTTGTTTCAACTGAGAAACAGGTCAGGACAATTCTGGAAGGTGAAGATGTTAGCGCCGAAATTCGCACCCAAAACGTCGCTGAGGAAGCTTCAAAGATAGCCGCCTTCCCTAGAGTACGCGAGGCATTATTACGTCGCCAGCGCGCGTTTCGTGATTTACCAGGCTTGATTGCTGACGGCCGGGATATGGGTACCGTGGTATTTCCGGACGCACCGGTAAAGATTTTTCTCGATGCTTCAGCAGAAGAACGTGCTGACAGACGCATGCGGCAGTTGCAGGAGCAAGGCATTAGTGTTAACTTTGATCGCCTTTTGCTCGAGATAAAGGACAGGGACGACAGAGATCGTAACCGTCCTGTTGCGCCATTAGTGCCAGCTCAGGATGCATTAATACTGGATTCTACCGGCATGAGCATCGAGCAAGTGATTGAAAAATCACTAGAATACGCCAGAAGTAAACTGGCGCTCGTTTGAAATAACGACCAATACCAATAACCTGCTGCAATGGATTGTGTGCAGGCATGTGAAACAACCCCATCCGGCATGATGCTAGATGGACGTTAAATTGAAGAATCCTGAAGATTATCAATATGACTGAATCTTTTGCCCAACTATTTGAAGAGTCCCTGAAAGAAATCGAAACCCGCCCGGGTTCTATCGTTCGTGGTGTTGTTGTTGCTATCGACAAAGATATCGTACTGGTTGACGCCGGTCTGAAATCTGAGTCCGCCATTCCGGCTGAGCAGTTCAAAAACGCCCAGGGCGAACTGGAAATCCAGGTTGGTGACGAAGTTGACGTTGCTCTGGATGCAGTAGAAGACGGCTTCGGTGAAACCCTGCTGTCCCGCGAGAAAGCTAAACGTCATGAAGCTTGGATCACGCTGGAAAAAGCTTACGAAGACGCTGAAACTGTTACCGGTGTTATTAACGGCAAAGTCAAGGGTGGCTTCACTGTTGAGCTGAACGGTATTCGTGCGTTCCTGCCAGGTTCACTGGTAGATGTTCGTCCGGTCCGCGACACTCTGCACCTGGAAGGCAAAGAGCTTGAGTTTAAAGTTATCAAGCTTGATCAGAAACGCAACAACGTTGTTGTTTCTCGTCGTGCGGTTATCGAGTCTGAGAACAGTGCAGAACGTGATCAGCTGCTGGAAAACCTGCAAGAAGGCATGGAAGTTAAAGGTATCGTTAAGAACCTTACTGACTACGGTGCATTCGTTGACCTGGGTGGCGTAGACGGCCTGCTGCACATCACTGATATGGCATGGAAACGCGTTAAGCATCCAAGCGAAATCGTGAATGTTGGCGATGAAATCACTGTTAAAGTTCTGAAATTTGACCGTGAGCGTACTCGTGTTTCCCTCGGCCTGAAACAGCTGGGCGAAGATCCATGGGTTGCTATCGCTAAACGTTATCCAGAAGGTACTAAACTGACTGGTCGCGTAACTAACCTGACTGATTACGGCTGCTTCGTAGAAATCGAAGAAGGCGTAGAAGGCCTGGTGCACGTGTCTGAAATGGATTGGACCAACAAAAACATCCACCCATCCAAAGTTGTTAACGTTGGTGATGTAGTGGAAGTTATGGTTCTGGATATCGACGAAGAACGTCGTCGTATCTCCCTGGGTCTGAAGCAGTGTAAATCTAACCCATGGCAGCTGTTTGCTGAGACTCACAATAAAGGCGATCGCGTTGAAGGTAAAATCAAGTCAATCACTGACTTTGGTATCTTCATCGGCCTGGACGGTGGTATCGACGGTCTGGTTCACCTGTCTGACATCTCCTGGAACGTTACAGGCGAAGAAGCAGTTCGTGAATACAAAAAAGGTGATGAAATCGCCGCTGTTGTTCTGCAAGTTGACGCAGAGCGCGAGCGTATCTCCCTGGGCGTTAAGCAACTGGCTGAAGATCCGTTCAACAACTACGTTGCAATCAACAAAAAAGGCACTATCGTTAACGGTAAAGTGACCGCAGTTGATGCTAAAGGTGCTACAGTTGAACTGGCTGATGGCGTTGAAGGCTACCTGCGTGCTTCCGAAGCGTCACGTGACCGCGTTGAAGATGCAACTCTGGTTCTGAATGTTGGCGACGATGTTGAAGCTAAATTCACCGGTGTTGATCGCAAAAACCGTATCGTTAGTCTGTCTGTACGTGCTAAAGACGAAGCTGACGAGAAAGATGCTATTGCTTCTGTTAACAACAAACCAGAAGAAAGCAACTTCTCTAGCGCTATGGCTGAAGCATTCAAAGCAGCTAAAGGCGAATAATCTACTGCAATTTTTTGCAGAGTAGATAACAGGGCGGCTTTGGTCGCCCTGGTTCGATTGATAGCTGTAAGTTTATTTTATAAAACTGGAGGAATCATGACCAAGTCAGAATTGATCGAAAGACTTGCAACCCAGCAATCTCATATTCCAGCGAAGTCTGTGGAAGATGCAGTAAAAGAGATGCTGGAACATATGGCCTCTACGCTTGCCCAAGGTGAACGTATTGAAATCCGAGGTTTCGGCAGTTTTTCCTTACACTATCGCGCACCTCGCACAGGGCGTAACCCAAAAACAGGTGATAAAGTTTCGCTGGAAGGTAAATACGTTCCACACTTTAAGCCAGGTAAAGAGTTACGTGACCGTGTCAATATCTACGGTAGTTAATACTCTGGTATTAATTACAGCGAAAACGATGCCTGGGGTGTCGTTTTTTTTTGCCTGTTAGCGAAGAATTGCGAGCTGCAATCCGTCCCATATGATATCCCGCTGTAAATAATCAATATCTGCTGATAGTCCGTCGTAGAAGTCTTTTTTTGCACCAGACATCTTTTTGCTAAACGCGCACGCTTTTGATCCCAAGAGTGATAAGAGTGTGCTTATGCTGAGAACCGTCTGTCTGACGCTAATTACCGGACTGATTCCGTTATGGTGGCTGCCCGCGATACCTTCCATTCCCTGGTTAGTTGCTCTACTTGGTGCTGCTCTGATTTTACTCTCAGGTCGAGAGGTTATCTCTCGTAAGGCTGGGTTAGTTATCCTTTTCTTTTGTTGGGGGGGGCTGTCAGCGGCTCAGGATCTGGCTTTTTTTCAGCAGATACCGGTCACTCCAGTGAATGCTGAAGTCGTGATAGTCAGAAGCGATGGCCAGCAATACCACGAGGCTAAGATAGTGAGTCTGTCTGGCAGATTGCTATTTCCCCAGCCAGGGGTAAGAATTTATGGTACAGGGTTACCTGCTCCGGTATGTGCAGGCCAGCGCCTGAAAGTAAAAATTAAGCTACGTCCACTGCATGGCCAGTTGAATGAGGGTAACTTTGACAGTCAGCGATTCTATCTCGCACAACGTTTGTTATTTAGCGGGCGGGTGATCACGGCTCAGACGCTTTCTGGTGGCTGTAGTCTGCAATCTCAATGGATGTCTGCCGTACAACGTCATACCGCCAGCTTACCGATGCAACCTATTATGATGGCGCTTCTTTTTGGCGACCGGAGTGAGATGTCTGAACAGCATAAACAGTTGCTTAATCAGACCGGTACTGCACATCTTATGGCGATTTCTGGTATGCATATCACTTTGGCTGCCGGACTTGGTTGGTTAATCGCCAGGGCCTGTCAGATGGTGATGCCAGCCTGTCGCATCGGTTTTCGCTTTCCGCTGATTTGTGCCCTGATCATGGCTTTAGGTTATACCTGGCTGTCGGGCAGTAACCCGCCTGCATTACGCGCGATGTTCGCTTTGATAATTTGGTCGGTATTACGCCTCAGTGGCCGAAAATGGTCATCATGGGATGTCTGGTTAGTCTGTATTGCCGGTCTACTCTTCCATGATCCACTGGCCCTGTTATCAGACAGTTTTTGTCTTTCTGCTCTGGCAGTCGCGGTACTGATTTTTTGGTATCAGTGGGTGCCCTTGTCTGGTGTTGTGAGAAGATGGCCCTGGTATCTGCGTTATCCGGTACAGCTACTGCATTTGCAGGCCGGAATTATGCTGCTGTTGCTGCCATTACAGATCCAAATCTTCCATGGCATCAGTCTTAGTGCTCTGTTGGCGAATTTATTTGCAGTACCTCTTGTCTCTTTTATCGTCGTTCCTTCACTGATAGCGGCGCTATTTCTGAATGATGTTTCATCGCTCTGGCTGTTGGCTGACAGGGTACTGTCTATTCTATTCCGCTCACTGGCAGCTTTACCTGATGGCTGGTTTAGTGTTGAAAAACGGATGCTATGGCTAAGTTTTTTCGGATGGATTGGCGTAGTGTACTGGCGTACCGGGGCTTTTAAGCATTACAAAGCCGTCTTAGTGGTTGCCATAACCGCCATCATTCTTGGTAACCAGCGTCCTTTAAAGCCACCTTCGGTATGGCAGATGACGATGCTGGATGTCGGGCATGGTTTAGCGGTTGCACTTATTCGTAATAACCGGGTACTGCTTTACGATACCGGAGGTGTATGGGCTAAGAGTGATGCGGCCATTCAAACGATTATTCCCTGGCTGAAATGGCATAATCTGACGCTTGATGCCATTGTGCTGAGCCATGAGCATCTGGACCATATCGGTGGGTTAAAAAGCTTACAGCGTCTATTACCTCCCGTGAGTGTACGTAGCTCATTAGGCTGGGATAATCATCTGCCATGCTATCGCGGTACCCACTGGGAGTGGGAGGGGCTTCAGTTTGAGGTTCACTGGCCGCCGCCAGAAGAACGCTTGCGTGGAAATAATAACTCGTGTGTCGTCAGAGTGAGTGACGGTTATCATCGGTTGTTACTGACGGGAGACCTGGAGGCGAGTGCAGAATTCGCCATGCTGAGACGAAAAAATATGAACCTGGAGGCGGATTTTATTCAGGTTCCTCATCATGGTAGCAGAACGTCATCGACTGAAGCCTTGTTAAAAGCCGTTGCCGGTAAAGCGGCATTTGCCTCGACCTCACGCTATAATCAGTGGCGCTTGCCTTCAGCTAAGATAGTCAATCGTTACCAAAAGAACGGTTACCAGTGGTACGATACGCCCCATTCAGGTCAACTGACACTCTCAATAGATCATGAAAAATGGCAAGTTTTTGGATTTCGGGAACAAATAGTTCCTCGTTGGTATCATCAGTGGTTTGGCGTCATCGGTGATAATGAGTAGAATGTACGGCTATTTCATATAAGGCTGGTTCGATTTAATGCTTAACGATAAAGATCTTTCCACGTGGCAGACTTTCCGCCGGCTCTGGCCGATGATCTCCCCTTTCAGAACAGGTTTGATTGTAGCGGCAATTGCTTTAGTACTTAACGCCGCAAGTGATACTTTTATGCTCTCACTTCTTAAACCTTTACTGGATGACGGTTTTGGTAAAACGGAGTCATCTGTTCTGAAATGGATGCCATTAGTGGTTATTGGTTTAATGGTATTACGTGGCATCACGAGCTATGTTTCGTCATATTGTATTTCCTGGGTGTCCGGTAAAGTGGTGATGCATATGCGTCGGCGCTTATTCAGTCATATGATGGGAATGCCGGTCTCTTTCTTTGATCAGCAATCTACAGGTACGCTGTTATCTCGTATTACCTATGATTCAGAGCAAGTTGCCTCTTCTTCTTCTGGCGCACTGGTCACAGTCGTGCGTGAAGGCGCCTCGATTATTGGGCTGTTTGTGTTGATGTTTTGGTACAGCTGGCAGTTGTCAGTTATCCTCATCGTGCTGGCACCGATAGTCTCTTTAGCGATTGGTTTTGTCTCGAAACGCTTCCGTAATATCAGTAAAAATATGCAGAATACTATGGGGCATGTCACCACCAGTGCGGAACAGATGCTTAAAGGGCATAAAGAAGTACTGATTTTTGGTGGTCAGAAAGTTGAAACCAAGCGTTTTGATCAAGTCAGCAACCGCATGCGTCAGCAGGGGATGAAACTTGTTTCAGCATCATCAATTGCTGACCCAGTGATTCAGTTTATTGCCTCCCTGGCTCTGGCATTTGTCTTGTATGCCGCCAGTTTTCCAAGTGTGATGGAGACTCTGACAGCGGGGACCATTACCGTGGTCTTCTCTTCAATGATTGCTTTAATGCGCCCGTTGAAGTCATTGACTAACGTTAATGCGCAGTTCCAGCGAGGCATGGCAGCCTGTCAGACGCTGTTTTCTATTCTGGACTCTGAGCAAGAGCAGGACAGCGGTAAGCGAGTAATTGAACGCTCCAAAGGGGATGTTGAGTTCCGTAATATCACCTTCTCATACCCGGGTCGTGACATACCGGCACTGCGTGATGTGAACTTGACCATTCCGGCAGGTAAAACGGTTGCCCTGGTCGGTCGTTCTGGTTCAGGAAAGTCAACCATCGCCAGCTTGATTACGCGTTTCTACGATGCCCAGCAAGGAGAAATCCTGATCGATGGTCATAGTGTGTATGATTACACGCTCTCCTCACTACGTAATCAGATAGCGCTGGTTTCTCAGCATGTTTATCTGTTCAATGACACCATCGCTAATAATATTGCCTATGCTCGTACTGAACAGTATTCACGAGCAGATATTGAAAAAGCGGCACGCATGGCGCATGCGATGGAGTTTATCAATAAGATGGAAAATGGCCTCGATACGATGATAGGCGAGAATGGTGTCATGCTATCAGGTGGGCAACGGCAGCGTATCGCTATTGCTCGCGCCCTGTTACGTGATAGTCCGATCCTTATTCTGGATGAAGCAACCTCAGCACTGGATACCGAGTCTGAACGGGCTATTCAGTCTGCGTTAGACGAGCTGCAAAAAAACCGTACCTCACTGGTTATTGCTCACCGTCTGTCGACTATCGAAAAAGCCGATGAAATCGTGGTGGTGGAAGATGGCTGTATCGTGGAGCGTGGTTCCCATAATGAGTTGCTGACTCAAGCGGGTATCTATGCGCAGCTTCATAAAATGCAGTTTGGCGCATGATTGAACGTATCTGGTCGGGGAGGTCGCGGCTTTATTTGCTGCTGCTTCCTTTTTCCTGGATTTACGGCGCTCTCAGTGGAGCGATCCGCCTTTCCTATCAGCTAGGGCTGCGCAAGCCCTGGCGGGCACCGGTTCCGGTTGTCGTGGTGGGTAACCTCACGGCCGGAGGCAATGGTAAAACACCCGTAGTTATCTGGCTGGTGGAGCAATTACAGCAGCGTGGAATCAACGTTGGTGTGGTGTCACGAGGCTATGGTGGAAAAGCCGCCTCATATCCCTTAGTGCTGACTTCAGAGACATCACCCGCAGAAGCGGGTGATGAACCTACGCTTATTTACCAGCGTACCGGGGCGAGTGTCGCCGTTGCCCCAAAACGTAGCGCGGCGGTTCAAGCGTTGCTTGCATCTGCTCCAGCTCAAATCATCATTACAGATGACGGTTTACAGCACTATGCTCTGGCAAGAGATAAAGAAATTGTCGTCATTGATGGTGTCCGGCGCTTTGGCAATGGCTGGTGGCTGCCTGCCGGACCGATGCGTGAACGGGCGACTCGTCTTGCTACGGTAGATGCCGTGATTGTTAATGGTGGAACGGCAAGTGGGAATGAAATCGCGATGCAACTCATTCCGGGTGAAGCTATTCATCTTCTGAATGGCAGGCGTCTGGCGCTGCAACAACTCACTAATGTCGTGGCGATGGCAGGTATCGGACATCCACCGCGCTTTTTTAACACACTTGTTAGTGCTGGCGTTAAGCCCGTAAAAACGGTACCCCTCGCCGATCATCAGGCGCTGACTGAGGCAGAGATTAATGCTGTGACTCGACCAGGGCAGACATTACTGATGACGGAAAAAGATGCGGTTAAATACCGCAGATATGCAAATCCTGAGTCTGACTGGTGGTATTTACCGGTTGATGCTCATCTTGATGATCCTGCTGCCACGGCTTTACTCGATTCACTGGTTAAGCTGGTCAGGTAACGTTTATGCGACGCAGGACAGTGTGCAGCAAGTGACTATTCCGGCAATTTCGCTTCAAGCGGCTCGAAATATACATCTTGCTGCCCAGGGGTTACTGTACAAGCCCCGCTTGCAGGTTGGCCTTCAGGCCATTAATGATACCATTTCGCGGATGTCACTGCTGCAAATCGATACCATCAATATTGTTGCCCGCAGCCCTTACCTGGTCTTATTTAGTCGTCTTGGATGTTACCTGCCAGAATTACTGAATCAGGCATTGGAAAAAGGTTTTCTGATTGAATATTGGGCGCATGAGGCTTGTTTTTTACCCAGGCAAGATTTTAAGCTGATCCGTCATCGTATGCTTAATCCAGAGAATATGGGCTGGAAGTACAGTCCGGAATGGATGCAGCAACATGCCGCAGATATCGAGCAATTACTTAAACATATTGAACAACATGGGGCAGTACGCTCTGCAGATTTTAGCGCACAAAGCAAAGGTCTGAGTGGCTGGTGGTCGTGGAAGCCACAAAAAAAGCATCTTGAAGGCCTGTTTACCGCTGGCAAACTGATGGTCATTGAACGACGTAATTTTCAGCGCGTCTATGACCTGACTGAACGTGTTATGCCAGAGTGGGATGATGCTTTACATGGGCTTGAGCAAGCATCGGCCGAACAGTTGATGCTGGATAACAGTGCGCGTAGTTTAGGGATTTTTCGTCCGGAGTGGCTGGCTGATTACTATCGCCTGAAGAATGTTCCCTTAAAATCCTGGCTGACGACGGAACTTGGGGCTGACAGACTGCGTCAAGTGGAAGTGGACACATTAGGGAGTATGCTGGTGCATCATAGTGCGTATTCGTTGCTAGATAAGGCTCAACGAGGCCAGCTAAAGGCAACTCATAGCACTGTATTATCACCTTTCGACCCTGTGGTCTGGGACAGGCGCAGAGCAGAGGTGTTGTTTAATTTCTCTTATCGGCTGGAGTGTTACACCCCAGCGGAAAAACGTAAATATGGCTACTTTGTTCTGCCCTTACTGCATAAAGGGCAGCTGGTTGGCAGAATAGATGCCAAAATGCATCGTAAACAAGGTGAGCTGGAAATCATTAATCTTTATCCTGAAGAAGGAATAAAGATAACGGCAGGTATACTGGTGGGATTAAAAGCTGCACTAACAGAATTTGCTCAGTGGCAGTCTGCTTCATCTATTCGTTTGAGTGGGGCGCCTGATGCCTTTCGAGACATATGGGGTCAGGGCTGGGAAATTATCCCGGATAGTGATACCGGTCATACTTAACGCTATTTTAGGATTGTCCTCACAAGCAATTCGAATTATTTAGGTATATTTATGGGTATTGTGAGAATACCCTCAGGAGTTGTTATGGAAAGTCGTTTACTTGAAATCATCGCTTGCCCTGTATGCAACGGAAAGCTTCATTTTAGTCACGATAAACATGAGCTTATTTGTAAGCCAGACGGCCTGGCTTTTCCCGTTCGTGACGGCATCCCAGTATTACTGGAAAACGAAGCACGGACGTTAACTTCTGACGAGATCCACCCATGAGTTTTGTCGCTATTATTCCTGCCCGCTTCGCCTCAACGCGTCTGCCGGGGAAACCGCTTAAAGATATCAACGGTAAACCGATGATTGTTCATGTGCTGGAACGTGCACGTGAGTCAGGTGCGGACAGAATTATCGTTGCCACTGATAATATTGACGTTGCCCATGCTGTCGAAGCTGCTGGTGGCGAAGTATGCCTGACCAGCCCGGATCATCAGTCTGGCACTGAGCGTCTGGCTGAAGTTATCGAAAAATGTGGTTTCAGCGATGACACGGTGATTGTCAATGTGCAGGGTGATGAACCGATGATCCCTCCGGTTATCATTAAACAGGTTGCCGACAATATTGCGGCCAGTGAAGCCGGTATGGCGACCCTGGCGGTACCTGTCACTTCTGCTGAAGAAGCGTTTAACCCCAATGCGGTGAAAGTGGTGATGGACGCTCAAGGCTATGCGCTTTACTTCTCCCGGGCGACTATTCCTTGGGATCGTGAACGCTTCGCCCAGAGTCATGATGAAATAGGCTCACACTTTTTGCGTCATATCGGTATTTATGGTTATCGGGCTGGTTTTATCCGTCGTTATGTCGGCTGGCCTGCCAGTCCACTGGAACAGATAGAGATGCTCGAACAGCTGCGGGTATTATGGCACGGTGAAAAAATTCACGTTGCTGTCGCTAAAGAAGTTCCTGGGGTGGGAGTCGATACCCCGGAAGACTTAGAGCGAGTGCGTTTGAGCATGCGTTAGTTGCTCTCTGCCAAAAGCCTCAAGCAGTGGCTATCAAATAGCAGAGTAAGCTGAGTGAATGAGCGCCGTTAAAATATCTAAAACCTGATGCCTTGCATCAGGTTTTTTACTCTGAAAAGAATCACAGATTCAAATTAGCTAAGGGTATCCACTATGTGTGGTAGCGATAACGGGGATAAAATCTTATTTTTTCGGATCATCCTGCGGGGTACGCAGTGATTGCCAAATTCTTCCCAGCGTTTCATAAAAAACCGTATTGCTATGCATCAGCCAGACTGGCGAAGGAAATGCCTTTTCCCAGGGATTGAGCGGGGAAGTGATGGCCAGCTGATTTGCCGGGGCAGGGAGAGGATGCATACCCGCCTGGTTAAAGAAGATCATCGCGCGTGGCAGATGCGAAGCTGAGGTCAGCAAAATAAAGGGTTGTTGTCCTATTAACGCCGAGACGGCCTGTGCTTCTTCTTCCGTGTCTCTGGCACTCTCCAGGGTAATAATATTGGCTTTGGGCACACCAAGGCTTTCAGCAACGCGTGCTCCGGCACCGGCTGTTGTAACGGTATTGCCGATAGCCGCCGCTCCGGTAAAGACTAATTTTGCTTCTGGACGCGTCTGCCACAGCCGGACAGCCTCAGTAACACGCGGTAAGTTATTGGCGAAAAGATTCGAGCTTGGTGCCCAGTCTGGGTTCCAGGTATAACCGCCACCTAGCACCACGATATAGTCAACTCCATCATTTTGCAGTCGGGTCTTATAGGTATCTTCAATCGGTTTCAGTAATCTATCCGCGACGGGTTGCAGACTTAATAGCAGTAATACCAGCCAGCTGGCAGTTAGCAGACCTTTACCGGTTTTCTGCCAGCGGGTAAACCAGAGCAGGATGATAGCCAGTCCCATCAGTAATAGCAGTAAAGGCAGAGGTAGCAGCAGGCCACCAACTACTTTTTTTAGTACGAAAAACATGAACTCTGGCTCCTTTTTTAACCATCCGGCAGGTAAACTCTGGTGATATTACACCAAATGGGTTCATTATCTGCCAGGCTGTGCCAAAATAAGTCCTTTGTCAGGTGATCCTTTTTGCCACGGAGTTGGATTAATGGCCGATCGTAATTTTGACGATATCGCCGAAAAATTTTCGCGCAACATCTATGGCACCACCAAAGGCCAATTGCGACAGGCTATTCTTTGGCAGGATCTGGATGCGTTTCTTGCTACACAACCCCCTGGGCTTCGTGTACTTGATGCGGGTGGCGGTGAAGGACAAACGGCGCTCCGCTTCGCCGAGCGTGGCCATCAGGTGACATTATGCGATCTCTCTGGCGAAATGATCGCCCGCGCCAAAGCACTGACTGCAGAGCAGGGACTCAGCAACAAAATGCAGTTTATCCAGGTACCTGCCCAGGATATGGGACAGCATTTGGACAGTCAGGTAGATCTGTTACTATTCCATGCGGTACTGGAGTGGGTCGCAGATCCGCGTGCGGTGCTTGAGTCGCTTTGGCACTGTCTGCGTCCGGGCGGTACCCTGTCGCTGATGTTTTATAATGCTAATGGTTTGCTGATGCATAATATGGTAGTCGGCAATCTTGAATATGTTGAGCAAGGAATGCCAAAGAAGAAGAAACGTACACTGTCACCCAACAATCCGCTGCAGCCTGAACAGGTTTACCACTGGCTGGAGCAAATTGGCTGGGAAATTACCGGAAAAACCGGCGTACGGGTGTTTCATGATTACCTGCGTAATAAACAGCATCAAAAAGAAAAATTCGATGATTTGCTGACGCTTGAGACGCGTTATTGCCGGCAAGAGCCTTATATTAGCTTTGGCCGCTATATTCATGTCACCGCGTTTAAGCCGCAGAGTAAAGGATAAAGTATGAATGGTTTTTCCCAGACCGTACCGGAACTGGTTACCTGGGCCAGGAAAAATGATTTTTCCATCTCGCTGCCCACAGAACGTCTGACTTTCTTACTGGCGATTGCCTCCCTGAATGGTGAGCGGCTGGACGGCGAGCTGAGTGAAGGTGAGCTGGTTGATGCCTTTCGTTTCGTCAGTGAAGGTTTTGAGCAGACCAGTGAAACCATCACGGTCAGAGCCAACAATGCGATTAACGATCTGGTACGTCAGCGCCTGATTAACCGTTTTGTCAGTGAAGTATCTGATGGCCACGCGATTTATCGACTCACACCCTTAGGAATGGGAATTACTGACTACTATATCCGTCAGCGTGAATTCTCTACCTTGCGGTTGTCGATGCAACTTTCCGTGGTCGCGGGCGAATTAAAACATGCCGCAGATGCTGCTGATGAGCAAGGGGATGAAGTTCACTGGCATCGTAATGTCTATGCGCCACTGAAATACTCCGTTGCTGAAATTTTCGATAGTATCGATTTAACACAGCGCATAATGGATGAGCAGCAAAAGCAGGTTAAAGACGAAATTGCTCAGTTATTGAATAAAGACTGGCGTGCGGCGATTTCCAGTTGCGAACTGTTACTGTCAGAAACCTCAGGTACATTGCGTGAACTGCAAGACACCCTGGAAGCGGCTGGCGATAAAATGCAGGCGAACCTGTTGCGGGTTCAGGATTCAACCGTGGGCCATGACGATTTACAGTTTATCGACCATCTGGTTTTTGACCTGCAAGCCAAGCTCGACCGTATTATCAGTTGGGGCCAGCAGTCAATCGACTTATGGATTGGCTATGATCGCCATGTCCATAAGTTTATTCGCACCGCCATCGATATGGATAAAAACCGTGTCTTTGCTCAGCGATTACGCCAGTCAGTACAGACCTATCTCGACGCCCCCTGGACACTGACTTATACCAGTGCTGACCGCCTGCTTGATATGCGTGATGAAGAGATGACATTGCGCGATGAAGAGGTGACGGGTGAGCTGCCTGACAGTCTGGAGTTTGAAGAGTTTAATGAAATACGTGAACAGCTGACTGTCCTGATTGAAGCCGCGCTTCAGGCCTATAAAACTCAGCAAATCCCGCTAGATTTAGGTCTGGTAATGAAGGAGTTCCTGGCGCAATACCCGAGAGCTCGTCATTTTGATGTTGCCCGAATTGTGGTCGACCAAGCGGTACGTTTAGGAGTGGCGGAAGCTGACTTCACCGGTCTGCCAGCGAGCTGGCAAACAATTAATGATTATGGAGCCAAGGTACAAGCGCATGTCATCAACAAATATTGAACACGTGATGCCAGTCAAACTGGCACAAGCGCTGGCGAACTCTTTATTTCCGGCTCTCGACAGTCAATTACGTGCCGGACGCCATATCAGCCAGGACGAGCTGGATAATCATGCCTTTTTAATGGACTTCCAGATTTACCTGGAGTCCTTCTATGCGCGTTATAATGTCGAACTGATCCGCGCCCCAGAGGGCTTTTTCTATCTTCGTCCCCGTTCCACCACCATTATTCCTCGCTCTACTCTGTCTGAGTTAGACATGATGGTTGGGAAAATACTCTGTTATCTCTATTTGAGCCCGGAACGGCTAGCCAATGAAGGGATCTTCACTCAGGTTGAACTGTATGACGAACTGCTGACCCTGGCTGATGAGAGCAAGTTACTTAAACTGGTGAATAACCGTTCCACCGGTTCCGACCTGGACCGTCAAAAACTCCAGGAAAAAGTCCGCGCCTCGCTGACCCGTCTGCGTCGTTTGGGCATGATTTGGTTTATGGGACACGACAGCAGTAAATTTCGTATCACCGAGTCCGTCTTCCGTTTTGGTGCTGATGTACGCAGTGGCGATGATCCACGAGAGGCTCAATTACGAATGATCCGTGATGGCGAGGCGATGCTCATTGAGACTCGCTTACAACTCGATGATGAGACAGAGGAAGTGGTTGCCGATTCAGGTAACGCGGAGGATGAACAGGAATGATTGAACGCGGTAAGTTTCGCTCACTAACCCTGGTTAACTGGAACGGTTTTTTTGCCCGAACTTTTGATCTTGATGAACTGGTCACCACGCTATCAGGTGGGAATGGTGCGGGTAAGTCTACGACAATGGCGGCTTTTGTTACCGCCCTGATCCCTGACCTGACGCTGCTGCATTTCCGTAATACCACTGAAGCGGGGGCGACCTCTGGCTCTCGCGACAAAGGGCTGCACGGTAAGCTGAAAGCCGGGGTCTGTTATGCGGTTCTGGACGTCATCAATTCCCGCCACCAGCGCGTGATGGTAGGGGTGCGCCTTCAGCAAGTGGCCGGCCGTGACCGTAAAGTGGATATCAAACCTTTTGCGATTCAAGGTTTACCTGACTCATTTCAACCGACCCAGTTGTTAACTGAAGCGCTGAATGAGCGCCAGGCTCGAGTACTGACCCTGAATGAACTCAAAGATAAAGTTGAGGCGATTGAAGGCATTCAGTTTAAAGCTTTTAACTCGATAACCGAATATCACTCTCTGATGTTTGATTTGGGTATTGTCGCGCGTCGTCTGCGTACCGCTTCCGATCGTAGTAAATATTACCGACTGATTGAAGCTTCACTGTATGGCGGGATCTCAAGCGCCATTACCCGTTCACTGCGTGACTATTTATTGCCGGAAAACAGTGGGGTACGCAAAGCATTCCAGGATATGGAAGCGGCATTGCGTGAAAACCGTCTGACGCTGGAAGCGATCCGTGTCACCCAGTCTGACCGTGATTTGTTTAAGCATTTAATCACTGAAGCGACAGATTACGTAGCCGCAGACTATATGCGTCATGCTAATGAGCGGCGGGTTCATCTCGACAAAGCGCTGGAGTGCCGGCGTGAGCTATTTATCAGCCGCCAACAGCTGGCAGCTGAACAGTATAAACATGTCGATATAGCGCGTGAGCTGAGCGAACACAGCGGCACAGAAGAAGATCTCGAGGCCTCATATCAGGCAGCCAGTGATAACTTGAATCTGGTGCAAACTGCTTTGCGTCAGCAAGAAAAAATTGAACGCTATGAAGGGGATCTGGAAGAGCTTCAGATGCGTCTGGAAGAGCAGAATGAAATTGTTGCTGAGGCGATTGAACAGCAGGAAGAAAATGAAGCGCGCGCAGAAGCCACAGACTTGGAAGTGGATGAGCTGAAAAGCCAGCTTGCTGATTACCAGCAAGCTCTGGACGTACAACAGACGCGGGCGATTCAATATCAGCAAGCTCTGGAGGCGCTGGAACGTGCGCGTAGCCTGTGCCATCTGCCTGATCTGACTCTCCACAGTGCCGAAGAATGGCTGGATACGTTCCAGGCAAAAGAGACAGAGGCGACAGAGACCATGCTGTCTCTGGAGCAGAAAATTCGCGTTGCAGAGACTGCCCATAGCCAGTATGAACAAGCTTATCAGCTACTCACGGCGATTAACGGGCCGGTCAGTCGTGGCGAAGCTTGGGAAACTGCGCGTGAACTGATTCGTGACAGCCATAACCAGCGACATTTGTCAGATCAAGTGCAACCGCTACGTATGCGGCTGAATGAACTGGAACAACGCCGTCGTGACCAGCAAGAAGCAGAACGCTTACTGAACGAATTCTGTAAGCGTCAGGGCAAGCACATTGACCCTGAAGATCTTGAAGCACTGCATGATGAACTGGAAGCCCGGATCAGCGGACTTCAGCATACCGTTTCAGAAGCCAGTGAACAGCGTGCTGCTCTGCGTCAGGAGCTGGAACAGCTGCAGGCCCGGGTGAAAACGCTGAACCTGCGTGCCCCGGTATGGATTGCTGCCCAAACCAGCCTCAATCAGCTGTGTGAACAAAGCCATCAGCAGTTTGAAACCAGCCAGCAAGTGACTGAGTATATGCAGCAACTGCTGGAGATGGAGCGTGAGTCGACCGTTGAGCGTGACGAAGTCGGTAATAAAAAACGTCTGGTTGATGAAGAAATTGAGTTGCTTAGCCAGCCAGGCGGCGCGGGCGATCCTCGTATTAATACCCTTGCAGAGCGTTTTGGTGGCGTGCTGCTGTCGGAAATTTATGATGATATCAGCCTCGACGATGCGCCATACTTCTCTGCACTGTATGGTCCTTCTCGTCATGCTATTGTTGTGCCTGATCTGTCGCTGGTACGCGCACATCTTGAGAGCCTAGAAGACTGTCCGGAAGATCTCTATCTTATCGAGGGTGATCCATCCTCTTTTGATGACAGTGTTTTCACCGTTGAAGAGTTAACGGGTGCTGTTCTGGTGAAGACGGCCGATCGTCAGTGGCGTTATTCACGCTTGCCTGAATTACCGTTATTTGGTCGAGCAGCGCGTGAGAATCGTATCGAAGCTCTGCACGCAGAGCGTGAAACGCTTGCTGAACGTTTTGCAACCCTGTCGTTTGATGTTCAGAAAAACCAGCGCCTGCACCATGCATTTAGCCGTTTTATCGGCCAGCACCTCGGCGTGGCATTTGATGATGATCCCGAAGTGGAACTGCGCCAGCTAAACAGTCGTCGTGGTGAGCTTGAGCGTGCTATCAGTCAGCATGAAAATGCCACTGCCCATCAGCGTGTACAGTTTGAACAAGCCAAAGAAGGGGTCAGCCAGCTTAATCGCCTGCTGCCGCGTATTGGCGTATTAAGCGACGAAACGCTATTCGATCGTTGTGAAGAAACTCAGGCGCACCTTGATGAAGCAGAAGAAGCGATGCGCTTTATCCAGCAGCACGGTAATCAGCTGATTAAACTGGAAGCGGTAGCCAGTGTCCTGCAAAGTGATCCGGAACAGTTCGAGCAGCTTAAAGATGATTATACGCATGCTCAGCAAATGCAGCGTGATGCACGTCAGCGTGCTTTCTCATTAACGGAAGTGGTGCAACGCCGGGCGCATTTTGGTTACAGCGATTCGGTAGCCATGCTCGACGGTAACAGTGACTTAAATGAGAAGTTACGCCAGCGTCTGACGCAGGCGGAAAGTGACCGTGCCCGTGCTCGTGATGCTTTACGTCAGCATACTCAGCAACTGGGGCAATACAACCAGTTACTGGCGTCACTGAAAAGTGCTTTCGATACCAAAAATGAGCTACTGAAAGAGTTACATAAAGAGCTTCAGGACATTGGTGTTCGCGCTGATAGCGGGGCCGAAGAACGCGCTCGTATCCGTCGGGATGAACTACACGCCAGCCTGAACAGCAACCGTTCGCGCCGTAATCAGCTGGAAAAACAGATTACTTTCTGCGAAGCAGAAATGAATAACCTGACCCGCAGGCTCAAACAGCTGGAACGTCACTATCTGGAAATCCGTGAACAGGTCGTGATGTCGAAAGCGGGCTGGTGCGCGGTGATGCGGATGGTGAAAGATAACGGCGTCGAGCGTCGCTTGCATCGTCGGGAACTGGCCTATCAGACTGCGGATGAACTGCGTTCGATGTCGGATAAGGCATTGGGCGCACTGCGTCTGGCGGTGGCAGATAATGAGCATTTGCGTGATGTTTTACGTTTATCTGAAGATCCTAAACGTCCGGAAAGAAAAATTCAGTTCTTTGTCGCCGTGTACCAGCATCTGAGAGAGCGTATCCGCCAGGATATCATTCGCACTGATGACCCGGTTGAAGCGATTGAACAGATGGAAATTGAGCTGAGTCGCCTGACTGAAGAGCTGACCACCCGTGAACAGAAGCTGGCAATCAGTTCCCGTAGTGTGGCCAATATTATTCGTAAGACCATTCAGCGTGAACAGAACCGTATTCGCATGCTTAACCAGGGCCTGCAAAGTGTCTCCTTCGGACAGGTTCATAGTGTTCGACTGAATGTGAATGTGCGTGAAGCCCACTCGACACTGCTTAGCGTATTGTCTGAACAGCATGAGCAACATCAAGATCTGTTTAACAGTAATCGTCTGACCTTCTCTGAAGCGCTGGCGAAACTCTATCAGCGCCTTAACCCACAGATTGATATGGGACAGCGGACGCCACAAACCATTGGTGAAGAGTTGCTGGACTACCGTAACTATCTGGAAATGGAAGTCGAGGTTAACCGTGGTTCTGATGGTTGGTTGCGTGCAGAAAGTGGTGCGCTGTCGACCGGGGAAGCGATTGGTACAGGGATGTCAATTCTGGTGATGGTGGTGCAAAGCTGGGAAGAAGAATCCAGCCGCTTACGTGGTAAAGATATTTCTCCTTGCCGTTTGCTGTTCCTTGATGAAGCTGCACGTCTCGATGCTAAGTCAATTGCCACCCTGTTTGAACTCTGTGAACGCTTGCAGATGCAGTTGATTATTGCAGCACCAGAGAATATCAGCCCGGAAAAAGGGACGACTTATAAACTTGTGCGTAAAGTTTTCCAGAATACTGAGCATGTTCATGTGGTTGGTCTTCGCGGCTTTGCTCCCCCTGTCGCACCTGAAGCACTGACAGAGCCACAGGATGCATCCTGATTAAGTCTTAAAAGAGAGCAAGTAAAAAAAACGGGCATGAAGAGGTTATCTCCATGCCCGTTTTTTCATGTCCAGATATATTGAACCTATCTATATATCAATAACGATAAGTGTTTTTTATTGGGTTTCTTTTTCCTGAGCCAGAGAGACTGCCTAAAGGTTTAGGCAGCTTTATTTCATCAGAACGTCATGGACTCACCATCCTCAGGAATCATCACTCGATCCTGAATTTTTTTCTCTTGTACAAATTCACGTAAGACCTTGCGGCTGAGCGACATATGGTTCACGACATCCATGTGTACAGCCACAATCGCTGCATTGGGTACTGACTTTGTGGCTTGTAGGACGTCCTGCTTACCCATGATGATGGGATGCTGCTCAAAACCACTCATGAGCGCGCTTCCTGTATTGAGGATCACCACCTCTGGCTTGTGCTGCTCCAGTGCTTCATCCACTTCAGGACGCCACACCGTGTCGCCAGCCACGTAGACGGTTTTGGCCTTAGGGGCAGTGAACACGACGCCCATGACTGGACCCATCGCCTCAGAACGTGCCGGGTCTGCAAACCACAAGTCGGTACCATGTTGACCTCCGGTCTTACTCAGCGTCACACCGTTAAATGTGGTCGAGCCTTCGAGTACGCGTACATCTTTGAAGCCTTGACTACGAATCATCTTTGCATCAGCTTCGTTCTGCGTGAATACAGGCAGGTTCTTGGGGATCGCTTTTTGAGCGGCCTCATCCCAATGGTCCGTATGGGTATGGGTCACGACCACCGCGTCCACGCTATCGAGCACGTCTTTTGCTGAAAAAGGCAGATCTACCAGAGGATTTCTTAGTTCACTGCGATAAGTATCTGGGAAGCCTGGAAACTCCCCTTTTGCCGATAACATGGGGTCTACCAAAAAGGTCGTGCCAGAAAAGTCGAGCTTGACCGTTGCGTTACGGATCAGCTGCACATCGACTGAAGTGTCGGTGGCCGTTTCAGGGGCAGACCAAGCGGGCACCGCAAAGGTTCCAAGTGACAGAGAGACTATCAAGGGGGTAAGGGCTTTTATCGAATACATACATAACCACCAGAGTTGAGTTTGAAGAGGTCTCTATTGTGGTACTTCAAGCTTTTTTGTAGAATTGACCTTTATGTCAATAATCGAAAGATTTGGGCCACTTTGCTTTTTAACGTTATGTCAAAACCACTTCCTCTGGTAGCCCTCGTTACCTACCCGCACTTCAGCCCCTTTCACTTTGGCGTGCCGTACTTGATTTTCAGCACCCATTTGCCCGACCAAGCTCTGTTTGACCTGAAGATAGTTACGGCAGGCGGTGCGGCGTTGCCTGCTGAGCGTGCATTGCTTGTTCAACCTGATGGCGGGCTGGAATGGCTTGCGAAGGCGGACATCGTAGTGATTCCCGGCTGGCATGATTTGGACGAAAGTCCCGAGCCAAAGCTGATCGCCGCCTTACTCCAGGCACGCCAGCGAGGAGCCCATATCGTGGGGCTGTGCTACGGTGCGTATGCACTCGCCTATGCTGGTTTGCTTGATGGTAAACGCGCTTCCACACACTGGATGGCGGAGCAAGATTTCGAGCTTCGCTTTGCGCAAGTGCAGTTAGATATGAATGCATTGTATGTCGATGATGACGGCCTGATCACCTCTGCCGGTACAGGAGCTAGCTTGGACTGCTGTCTTTATATCGTGCGTAAGTTCTACGGCCAAAAAACGGCGAATAAGATAGCGCGGATGATGGTTGTACCGCCTCACCGGGAAGGTGGACAAGCTCAGTTTATTGAACAGCCTGTTGCCCCGTCAACACAAGATGCCAGGATCAATCCGCTGTTGGACTATTTGCGGGAGCATCTGAACCAAGCCCACTCCATCGATGCGTTAGCACAACGCGCTGCAATGAGCCGACGGACGTTCACGCGCCACTTTAGCAAGGCTACCGGCATGTCATTCAAAGACTGGTTAATTAACGAACGCCTACAACGCACACAAGAGTTGCTGGAAAGCACTTCTTTGCCTGTAGAAACTATCTCTGACTTGGTCGGATTTCAAACGCCTGCCTCGCTGCGTCAGCACTTCAAACGCAGAAATCACGTCAGTCCCAGCGAATGGAGAAGAACATTTGGATGCAGCTGAGCATTGTTCGCTTTGGGTCGAAAGCCACCATTAATCAGTAAGCTAACTCGTCCGATTTTTCCTTAGTTGTCTATTTTTGAGCGAATAAATAACTTTGGCTTATACTTAAGGTAAGCCTGCCATTCTTTCAATGGAACAGGTACTGACGACTTTTATTTATCTGAATTATTGGTCTAAGTGATGCGACGATTGAGTATTTATCGCCATACTTCAAGTTGTCTGATATCGGCCTGTCAGCAACGCAAAGCATTCAGGTGATAAATACAGCGCACTACAACGGGCAAATTGATGAAAGGAGTCTTGAATGCCGATAGCAAAAGTGAATTGTCTTCAATTGATAATTATCAGTTGTAGTCTACTTTTTGGGCCTGGCTCTGTAGCCCTGGCAGAAACGCTGACTCCAGCAGAACAAACTCTACCTGTTCAAATTGACACACAGGCTGCAGCAGTGATGCCGTTGCCGATAGAGCAAAGTCGTGCCCAAATTCTTGCCAGCCTGCCTGTAGATTACAGGCCTCTTTATCTCAATAACTTATCTGAACTTTACGCTAGTCGTGATATGCAGCCGATGTGGCAGGAAGAGGGGGCAATACAGGCCTTTTCGCAGCAACTGGCGGAGGTCGCGCTTGCCGGTATTCAGCCGCAATTTGCTTACTGGGTGGAACAACTGACGCATCCCTCAGTACAGGGACTGGGGCGTGATATTATCTTGTCTGATGCGATGCTCGGATATCTGGATTATGTTTCGGGTATACCTCTCGAGGGAGAGCGTTGGTTATATGGGAGCAGTGTCTATAAGCCGAAAGCGCCTCCACAAGGGATTATTAACCAGTGGCAAACCGCTATCAGCCAGGGGCATATTTTTGCTTTTATCGTTTCATTAGCCCCCACTAACCCGCAATATAAAACGCTGCGCCAGTCATTACATGCTCTGATACAACCGACAGAGGACTGGCCACAGTTACAGGATAAAGTTACGCTTCGTCCTGGCGAATCCAGTCGTGATATTCCAGCATTACGTGAAATTCTGGCGCGTAGCACGAGTACTTTCGTGAACAGCCTGGATAACGATGACACTCAGGATTACAGCCCTGAACTGGTTGAGAGTGTTAAACATTTTCAGCGTCTGCAAGGACTGGAGGCGGATGGTGTTATTGGTCCTCAAACACGTTACTGGTTGAATACGACTCCAGCACAACGCGCTGGGATTGTCGCGTTAAATATTCAGCGTCTGCGGTTACTGCCAGATAAGATCGATACCGGGATTATGGTCAATATCCCTGACTACTCATTAGTCTATTATTTAAATGGCGATGAGGCGTTGCAGTCGCGTGTGATTGTCGGACGGCCTGATCGTAAAACGCCCATAATGAGCAGTGCATTGAATAATGTGGTGGTGAATCCCCCCTGGAATGTACCAGAATCCTTGGCCCGGAAAGATATTTTGCCTAAAGTACGCCAGGATCCCGGGTATCTGGAGCGTCTGGGTTACAGTGTTTACCGGGGCTGGAGCAGAGATGCCGAAAGTATCGACCCCTGGATGGTGGACTGGTCTACCATTACCGCGCGAAATTTACCTTTCCGCTTCCAGCAAAAGCCGGGACAATACAATGCGCTAGGTCGGTATAAATTCAATATGCCAAATTCAGAGTCCATTTATCTCCATGATACCCCCAATCACGGTCTGTTCCGTCGTGAAACGCGTGCATTGAGCTCAGGCTGTGTCCGTGTCAATAAAGCTTCTGAACTGGCGGGTATGCTATTACAGGATGTAGGCTGGAATAGCTCCCGGATCTCCAGGACGCTTGCTCAGGGTAATACGACATTCGTCTCAGTCCGTCAGAATGTACCTGTAATGCTCTATTACTTAACCGCATTTAGTGAAGCTGACGGACACATTACCTTCCGTGCTGACATTTATAACTATGACGGTGCAGCGCGTGTCGGTGCCCATAATGTGAATCGCGCACGGTTACTGATCCTGTAAAGGAGCAGTGATGGTAATATTGATACCCGAATGGCAGAAATCCACTTTTTGCTATTCGGGTAATGCTGTCTGATATGTGGTCTTGACGGCTAAACTTTAGACCGTTATGGTGGAGAGCACAAAATTGCGCATTAAATGTACTCCTGGCGTTGTAAGTTTTCAGGGCTGGCAGATTTAGCCTGCAAGCAACTCGAACTTTTTAGGGTATACACAATAATTTTATTTTCAGGTTTGTAATAATGGATAAATTTGATTCTTATCGCCGCAGGCTGCTGGCTTTAGGAGGCGTAGCCCTCGGTACATCGCTGTTGCCGTTTCCTGCACTCGCTACACTTTCTACCTCACGCCCACGCATCTTGACACTGAATAACCTCAATACCGGTGAGTCACTTAAAGCCGAGTTCTTTGATGGCAAAGGTTACATCAAGGATGAGCTGGCCCGGTTAAATCATTTTTTCCGTGACTACCGTGCCAATAAAATGACCACTATCGATACCGCATTGTTTGATCAGCTGTATCGTTTACAAGTATTGTTAGACACGAAAAAACCCGTCCAGTTAATCTCCGGTTATCGCTCTGTTGAAACTAATAATAATCTGCGGGCGCACCAGCGGGGGGTAGCCAAAAAAAGCTATCACACCAAGGGGCAGGCCATGGACTTTCATATTGACGGTGTGGCACTAAGCCAGGTTCGTAAAGCTGCATTATCAATGAGAGCGGGTGGGGTAGGATATTATCCACGTAGTAATTTTGTACATATCGATACCGGGCCGGTCAGAACCTGGTAACACAACAAGCCGGTGTTTTCCGCCGGTAATGGAGCCGCATGAATTACCATATTATTCCCGTCACCCCGTTTGCCCAAAACTGTTCATTAGTCTGGTGTCCGGTGACCCAACAAGCCGCCCTGATTGATCCGGGAGGCGATGCACAGCGTATTAAGCAAGCCATTACAGAGACGGGAGTTAAGGTCACACAGATCCTGTTGACTCATGGTCATCTTGATCATGTCGGTGCGGCGGCAGAGCTGGCCGCTTTCTTACATGTTCCGATTATCGGCCCGCAAAAAGAAGATGAGTTCTGGCTTCAGGGCCTTCCACAGCAGAGCCAGATGTTCGGGCTTGGAGAGTGTCAGCCTTTAACACCCGATCAGTGGCTAGAAGAGGGGGACAGCGTGACGGTTGGCGAGACGACATTTCAGGTGCTGCAGTGCCCCGGCCATACACCCGGTCATATTGTCTTTTTTGATTCGGTCTCCCGGTTACTGGTTTCTGGTGATGTTATTTTCAAAGGGGGAGTTGGGCGTAGTGACTTCCCGCGCGGCGATCACGGCGCATTAATTGACTCGATTAAACGTAAGCTGCTGCCGTTAGGCGATGATGTTACTTTTATTCCTGGTCATGGCCCCTTGTCTACCCTGGGCGAAGAGCGACAGAATAATCCTTTTTTACAAGATGAGCTGCCAGTCTGGTAAAACTTCGCCCATAAAAAACCGCTGGCACCTTTGGTGACCAGCGGTTTACCCTGACAGTCTGATGTCAGTTTATTGAATTACAGCACCGCAACGATAGCTTCACACAGTGGGGACATATTGTCTGGTGTCAGTCCAGCCACGTTAATACGACCTGAAGCCACAGCGTAGATACCGAACTCTTCACGCAGACGTAATACTTGCTCTTTGCTTAAGCCACTGAAAGAGAACATACCGTTCTGATCAATGATAAAGCTGAAGTCACGGTTTGCACCTTTCTCTTGCAGGGTATTCACAAACAATTGACGCATACGATGAATGCGCTGACGCATTTCAGTCAGCTCTTGTTCCCAGAGGGTGCGCAATGCTTCATTGCTCAGGATCGTTGCGACAACCGCAGCACCGTGTGCTGGTGGGTTGGAGTAGTTGGCACGGATGGCCGCTTTGACCTGACTAAAGGCGCAGTCAACTGTTTCGGCATCAGCAGCAACCAAAGTACAGGCACCGACACGCTCATTATACAGACCAAAATTTTTAGAGTAAGAGCTGGCGACAATCAGTTCTTTATGGCTGGCAGCAAACAGACGCAGACCTTCAGCATCCTCATCCAGACCACGAGCAAAACCTTGATAGGCAAAATCAAACAGCGGTAACCAGCCTTTCTCCAGAGACATTTCAGACAGGATCTGCCACTGTTCTAAATCAGGGTCGATCCCGGTTGGGTTATGGCAGCAACCGTGGAACAGAACCACATCACCTGCTTGCGCTGCTTGCAGGCTGTCAATCATGTCCGCGAAGTTCAGGCTGTGATTGGCAGCATCGTAATAGCTGTACTCGCAGACTTCCAGTCCCGCAGACTCGAAAACATTTTTATGGTTCGGCCAGCTAGGATTACTCACCCAGACACGTTTTGCCGAGGTGTTATGAGCAATAAAATCAGCCGCGACACGCAGTGCACCGGTGCCGCCTGGGGTTTGCGCAGTACGTGCACGTTTCGCATCGATAATCGGGCTGCCTTTACCAAATAGCAGCGCCTGGGTGCACTGAGCAAATGCGGGAATACCGTCAATGCTGAGATAGTTTTTCGTCACTTCATTTTCCAGCAAATAAAGCTCAGCTTTTTTTACGCTGGTCAGAACCGGGGTATTACCCGTTTCATCTTTATAGACGCCAATACCCAGGTTAATTTTATTTGCACGGTCATCGGCACGAAATAGATCAGCCAGGCCCAGAATGGGGTCAGCAGGAGCAGCAGCAATGTTCTCAAACATAACGGATTCCATAGAGATAGCGGGAGAAATTGATATCAGGTTACCCGCAGTTGTACTAAATGCCAACCGTTTGCAAAAAAAAGAATGAAGGCAAATTCTTGCGTGGTTTGTTGTGCTTTTCAGGCATAAAAAAACAGGACTTACGCCCTGTTTTTATTTATATCAGACAAATAATTTGCCAGATATTAGAACTGGTAAGTTACACCAACAATGCCCTGGTTGTCAGAACCAACCCAGCCGCCATCAGTTTTCTCTGCTTCGCCAGTGCTCAGCAGGTTGATACGGTAGTCAGCATAAACGTTGAAGTTTTTGTTGAAGTAGTAGTAAGAACCAACTTGGATGTATTTAGCCAGTTCTGCATTCACTTCTTTGCCAGCACCGTCCTGGAACAGTGACTTGCCTTTAGAGTGTACGAAGGCCAGGGATGGACGCAAACCGAAATCGAATTGGTACTGTGCAATCAGTTCGATGTTCTGAGTTTTCTTAGCAGCCAGGTCATTACCAGTCAGACCATTTACTACGTTACTCATGTTACGGGTTTCGGCATAGGCTGCTGCCAGATAGATATTGTTGGCATCATATTTACCACCAATTGCCCATGCTTCAGCATGTTTAGCGCTGTTACCCAGTTCATCTTTCTGCTTTCCGGTACGGTTAGAGTTGCTATATGCACCCGTTAAAGCGAAGCCTTCAAGAAAGTTATACTCTACAGAGTAGCCAATACCATCACCATTCGCTTTGGTTGCATCACGGTCGTTTTTACCCTGGTACTGAATACCGAAGTTCAAACCTTCAACGTGACCAAAGAAATCGCTGTTACGGTAAGTCAGAACACCAGTAGTACGGTTGTTCATGAAGTTATCAGTGTTACCGCCCCAGGTTTCACCAGAGTAAGAAGGTGACATATCGGTATAGGCTTCAACGTCATAAATGATACCGTAGTTACGACCATAGCTCAGGGAGCCAGCTTCACCTGCTTTGATACCCGCGAAAGCCAGACGAGTTACGTTGTCCTGGTTGCCTTCTGCTTTACTTGCTTTAGCACGGTATTCCCAACGGCCAAAGCCTACCAAGTCATCATTGATTTGAGTTTCGCCTTTGAAACCAATCTGAGCATAAGAAGAGTCGCTGCTCCCTTTTTTGGTACCTTTGTCTTTGTTCTCAGTTTCGGTATTGAAGCCACGCTCACCAACAATTTTACCGTACAGGTCTAATTTGTTGCCGTCTTTGTTGTAGATTTCAGCAGCATTTACAGAACCAGCTACCAGAATAGCAGGGATAATCACTGCTAAAATATTGCGCTTCATCATTATTTATTACCCTCATTAGTTTTATGGACACCTTCCACTGCCGTCAACAATTTCTTACAAAAATGCAGATGATAGTTTGGTGTCTTTCTGTGTCTAAAGGCATCTTTCCATCCATGACCATGTTTCGCTAGCCTGAAAATGCTACAAATATCAAAATTAAGTTACAGCAGGATAGCATGTGTAACAATTTGTTAAATCAACGGAACTTTGTGAACTAATTCAAACTTCAGCTTAATAGTTAATGAGAGGATTTTTTCTTAACGTATATATATGAATTAATTATGTTTAATTTTTATTATTGTGATTTTCATCAAATAAGGTTGATTTCCCCGGGTTGCTTGAAAGTCAAAGATGATGCGAATTGGCAGTGAAAGATTGCCAGAATATGAGGTAGTTAATGAGAAACATATTCATACGGATAGACCATAAATATGATCCTTTCCCCACAGTTTTAAGAAATAACTTGTAACTAGCTTACATACAAAAACGGTTGAAATTGATATTTAAATAGCGATCGTTAATAAAACCTGTGCAAAAAAACATATGGGCTTGTCGTGTTTTTAGTACAAATCAAAAGTTGTATCAGAGGTGTGTGGTGCCAGGAGCTGAGCGAACGTCAGTAAAAATAAACAAGGAATCGGTTGAGAAATTAACGGGGGAGAGGGGCACCCAGACCGCCGAATCATAGGTTCATCGACTGTCTGAGTACCTTCAGGAAACCAGAGTTACTCTGGCTGTTTGATCAGAAGCTTGCGTTGCGTGGAGTACGTGGGAAAGGGATCACGTCACGAACGTTCTGAACACCGGTCACATAGGCAATCAGGCGTTCAAAGCCAAGTCCGAAGCCTGAATGCGGTACAGTGCCGTAACGGCGCAGGTCACGGTACCACCAGTAATCTTCCTTATTCAGTCCCATTTCAGCCAGACGGGCATCTAATACATCCAGACGCTCTTCACGCTGTGAACCACCGATGATTTCACCAATACCTGGGGCCAGAACATCCATTGCAGCAACGGTCTTACCGTCTTCATTAAGACGCATATAGAAGGCCTTAATATCCTTTGGATAGTTTTTCACTACCACAGGTGCTTTAAAGTGCTGCTCTGCCAGATAGCGCTCGTGCTCGGAAGAGAGGTCAACACCCCAGTAAACCGGGTTTTCAAAGCTCTGACCACAGTTCAGCAGGATCTCAACTGCATCGGTATAATCGACCTGAGCAAAATCTGCCGTAATAAACTTTTGCAGGCGTTCAATAGCGTCTTTATCAACACGTTCAGCGAAGAACTTCATATCATCCATACGTTCTTCCAGTACAGCATTGAAGACGTATTTCAGCATCGCTTCTGCCAAGCCCGCGACATCATTTAAGTTAGCAAAGGCCACTTCCGGTTCCAGCATCCAGAATTCTGCCAGATGACGACTGGTATTGGAGTTCTCGGCACGGAACGTCGGGCCAAAGGTATACACTTTGGATAAGGCACAAGCGTAGGTTTCACCGTTTAACTGACCCGATACCGTCAGGAAAGACTCTTCGCCAAAGAAGTCTTTATCAAAGTCGACTTTCCCTTCTGGCGTGCGGGGCAGGTTTTCCATGTCGAGCGTAGATACGCGGAACATTTCACCGGCTCCTTCAGTGTCAGAAGCAGTAATCAGTGGGGTTGAAACCCAGAAGTACCCTTGTTCATTAAAGAAACGATGCAGGGCTTGCGCCAGCGTATGACGCACACGTGCAACCGCACCAATCAGGTTTGTCCGTGGGCGTAAATGGGCAACTTCACGCAGATACTCAATACTGTGACGTTTAGCAGCCATTGGATAGGTGTCAGGATCATCAACCCAGCCAGTGACTTCAACCTGAAGCGCTTGTATTTCAAAATTCTGTCCCTGGCCCGGAGAGGCAACCACGGTACCGGTAACGATAACCGAGCATCCTGTCGTCAGGTGTAGTATCTCGTCATTATAATTGGGCAGAGAATTATTAATAACGGCCTGTACAGGATCAAAGCAGGAGCCATCATAAATGGCAAGGAAGGAGATCCCAGCTTTTGAATCTCTCCGAGTACGCACCCATCCGCGCACGGTGACTTCACTGTCAACGGCTGTACGGCCCTGGAGTACGTCGGCTACAGGCACAACGCTCATAGTTTTCTCTCTATTTAATGGTCAATAAAAAATTAGCCCGAAAGGGGCTATCTATATTACTTGTCATGTATCAGCAGACAAGAAGAATTCACTGTCTGCGGTGAAGAAATCCTGTTTTGACAGGCAATAGGGATTTTACACCTCACTGCCTGTCATTAATCAGCTTGCTTTCTTGACTTCAGGCAGACTGAAGGCTTCACGCAGGGCACGAACAAAGGCCTTATCCAGGCAAATCGTTTTGCCTGGGCTGTCAGACAATTTGGCGACGGGTTTACCGTTGCACTCAACCAGTTTAATCACAATGTTGAGGGGTTTAACCTCTGGAATATCACAGGTCAGGCGAGTGCCGATACCAAAATTGAGCTGCACACTACCGGAAAAATAACGGTACAGTTCCACTGACTTCGCTAAATCAAGATTATCCGAGAACACCAGGACTTTACTCATAGGATCGATACCCAGCGAGCGATAGTGGGCGATGGCTTTTTCACCCCAGGTGAAGGGATCCCCTGAATCATGGCGCAGGCCTTGATAACGAGTGGCAAAATTATGGTCAAAATCGCGCAGGAAAGCATCCATAGTAATGCAGTCTGTTAAGGCGATACCTAATCTGTCGGGATATTCATCCAGCCAGGCTTGCAGGGCAGCCCGCTGACTATTCGCCAGAGTCGGGCTGATTTGCTGATGCGCCTGGAACCATTCATGGGCTTGAGTTCCCATTGGCGTCAGATTCAGGCTGCGGGCCAGAGAATAGTTACTGGTACCAACAAACCAGGGTTCATCACGCAGACGGGCAACTATCGCCTGTTGTACCTCACGTGAGAAACGGCGACGCGTCCCAAAGTCCATTAACCGGAAAGCACTCAAATCAATACCCTGAGTTAACTGGTTAAAGTCATTGAGCTTACTTTCCAGATGGTCGAGTGCGACTTGTATATTGATATCAGGTGAACGATGGCGATGGACGACTTCGCTTATCATGGCAAGTAAAGGAACTTCCCATAAAATCACTTCACACCAGGGGCCGGTTAACCGGATATCTAAATGGCCTTGGTTATTCGTCACCTCAACCTGAGACGGATCAAAGCGAAACTGATTAAGCCAGTTAAGGTAGTCAGGCTTAAAGAAAGGTAAACCTTTAAGCCAGCTAAATTCTTCCGGACTCAGTGCCAGATGCTGCATAAAATTAATTTGTTCACGAACTGCATCGGCATAAATGCCTAACAGGTCGTCGCCGCGACAACGGAATTCCGCTGTAACGACAACCTCGTCATAGAGGTGAAAAACAGCTTGCTGCATATGAAGCTTATAAGCATCGGTATCCAGCAGCGATTGTAATATTGGGGAAGCGAGTCGAGTCATGGCGCGTTTCAGCATCCTCTCACAGGAGCGTTTCCATCAAGAACAGGCAGATAATGACGCAGGAGTATACCTTGATTATCTGTTTATTGAAGTAAGATCACAACACGGCTGGCTTACAGGATAAATTGCAATTTGTGCCGTGGACTAAATTTAGTCAAACTTTTAATATTTATTATGATGTTATAAATCAAAAATAATTCAAGCTACAGGCAACCAGCGATGAACCAACGGTAGTTTTAAGTAGGTTGAGTAGTACGAGATCATGGGTTACCGGGCAACAATGCATCGATATCGGCAATCGATTTCAGAGCGTGGAACCGACTTAGCATTCTTCGTTCGCTGGATAAAGATTCTGCATGGTAACATTACTGCAACAGGAACAGGCTGAATGCCGTTTATCTACGACTGAATAAGAAGGTTTTTATGACACAACAGCCTCAAGTTAAATATCGTCACGATTATCGTGCACCTGACTTTACCATTAGTGATATTGATTTAACCTTCTCCCTTGATGCCACCCGTACTCAAGTGACGGCGATAAGCCGCGTGATTCGCCAGGGGGAGGCCAGTGCATCGTTGCAACTCAATGGTGAGGATTTAACGCTGGTATCCATCAAGGTCGATGGGCAGGACTGGACGGATTACCGTCTGGAACAGAGCCTATTAATCATCGAATCTCTGCCAGATATTTTTACTCTGACGATTGTTAATGAAATTAGTCCTGCCGCCAACACCGCTCTGGAAGGCTTATATCAGTCAGGTGAAGCCCTCTGTACACAATGTGAAGCTGAAGGGTTCCGTCATATTACCTGGTATCTCGATCGTCCGGATGTTCTGGCGCGTTTTACCACCAAAATTATTGCCGATAAGCAGAAATATCCTTATTTACTGTCTAATGGTAACCGCATCGCTGAAGGAACTCTTGAAGACGGACGTCACTGGGTTCAATGGCAAGATCCCTTCCCTAAACCGAGCTACTTATTTGCACTGGTCGCCGGTGATTTTGATGTTCTGCGTGATAGTTTTAAAACTCGTTCAGGGCGTGATGTTGCGCTGGAATTATTTGTTGATCGTGGCAATCTTTGCCGCGCAGACTGGGCGATGACCTCCCTGAAAGCATCAATGGAATGGGACGAAAAGCGTTTCGGACTGGAGTATGATCTCGACATTTACATGATTGTCGCAGTCGACTTCTTCAATATGGGAGCAATGGAAAACAAAGGACTGAATGTCTTTAACTCCAAGTTTGTTCTCGCGCGTGCAGAAACCGCGACGGATAAAGACTATCTCGATATTGAGCGCGTTATCGGTCATGAGTATTTCCATAACTGGACCGGAAACCGTGTGACGTGCCGCGACTGGTTCCAGTTAAGCCTGAAAGAGGGGCTGACAGTATTCCGCGATCAGGAGTTTAGCTCTGACCTGGGTTCACGTGCTGTGAATCGTATCCAGAATGTACGCACCATGCGTGCGATGCAGTTTGCTGAAGATGCCAGCCCAATGGCGCACCCGATCCGTCCGGATAAAGTTATCGAGATGAATAACTTTTACACCCTAACTGTCTATGAGAAGGGCTCAGAAGTTATTCGTATGCTTCATACTTTGCTGGGGGAGAAAAACTTCCAGAAAGGTATGCAGTTATACTTTGAGCGTCATGACGGTAGCGCTGCAACCTGTGACGATTTTGTTCAGGCGATGGAAGATGCGTCGAATATCGATTTGTCATACTTCCGCCGCTGGTACAGCCAGGCAGGCACGCCAGTTGTCACTGTACGCGATGATTATGACCCACAAACCGCGCAATATCGTTTGATCATCAGTCAAATGACTCCGCCAACTGCAGAACAGCAAGAAAAAGTTCCCCTGCATATTCCATTCGATATTGAACTGTATGATAACGAAGGGCAGGTTATTCCTTTACAGAAAGACGGCCATCCCGTTCACCATGTTCTGAATGTGACTCAGGCAGAACAGACATTTGTTTTTGATAACGTCAACGTCAAGCCTGTACCCTCGTTGCTACGCGAATTTTCAGCACCGGTAAAACTGGACTACAATTGGAGCGACGAGCAGTTAGTCTTTTTGATGCGTCATGCCCGCAACGACTTCTCTCGCTGGGATGCCGCACAAAGTTTGCTGACGCTCTATATCAAAATCAATGTCAATCGTTGTGAGCAGGGACAACCTCTTTCCTTGCCTGTGCATGTGGTTGATGCTTTCCGTGGTATCTTGCTTGATGAACATATTTCTCCCGCACTGGCGAGTGAGATCCTGACCCTTCCATCACAGAATGAAATTGCTGAGCTATTCCCGGTTATCAATCCTCAGGCTATTGCTAACGTTCAGGGAGCACTTATCCGTACTCTGGCAACAGAGCTTGCAGATGAACTACTGGCGGTATATAACGCGAACAAACTTGAATCTTATCAGGTGAACCACAGTGATATTGGTCAGCGTGCTCTACGCAATACTTGTCTGCGCTATTTAGCATTTGGTGAGCCCGATCTGGCCCTGAATCTGGTGCGTCGCCAGTATCAGGAAGCGGATAACATGACCGATGCAATTGCTGCGCTTTCTGCGGCAGTAGCCGCTGAGTTGCCTTGCCGTGATGAGTTACTGGCTCATTATGATGAAAAATGGCATCAGGATGGCCTGGTGATGGATAAGTGGTTTATGTTGCAAGCGACCAGTCCGGCGAGCGATACCCTGGAAAATATCCGTAAGCTGTTAAACCATCGTTCATTCAGCCTCAGTAATCCAAACCGTATACGCGCATTAATTGGTGCATTTGCACTTAATAATCCGGCAGCTTTCCATGCCAAAGATGGCAGTGGCTATCAGTTTATGGTTGAAATGCTGACTGAATTAAATAGCCGTAATCCGCAAGTTGCTTCACGACTGATTGAACCGTTGATTCGTCTGAAACGTTATGATGCTGAACGTCAGCAGATGATGCGTACAGCTCTGGAGCAATTGAAAGGGCTGGATAATTTATCGGGTGATCTGTTTGAGAAAATAGCGAAAGCATTAGCGTAATAAAAATAGCCCTCACTCAATAGTGGGTGAGGGCTAAGAGCAATAACAACCAAATTTAAGAACGTATTTTGCAGAATTTAATCAAAAATGCGTTTGTTATAAGCCATGTTGCTGACAGGAACAGGCAAAAATTGGCATTGCCAGTCATCCAAAACAGAGCATGCATACAACCTTCACCGACTGCACCCGAAAATGTCATCAAGCCAAGATATAGCACCTTTCGTTCTTGAAAGTCTGTTTTTACCGCCAATCCATATAATTGAGGAAATGCGATATAACCACCAAACGAGATAACGATTATCGCTATAGCAGAATATAAAAAATCATCTTTAAATAAAGGGATTAAAAACAATCCAGCTGCAAGAATAATCATTCCGATAAAAGCATTCTGAGCTGTGTTTTTGGTAAGTATTTTTATTCGGTTAAAGACAAAGAAAAATAAAACAACAGCAGCGGCATCTAATGAAAACCAGGCATTTATCCCTTCGACACCGAAAAAACCAGAATCCAGTGAGGGGATGATGGCGTAAAAGGTTGAGCAGGCGGCCCAGACGCTGACGCAGGCGAACCAAATGTAGAGAAAATTAAAATCAAATTTAGTCTGGCGACGCATTACCGAATAAATAGAACTCAATTGACTCGAGAGGTGATTTATCTTATTAAATACTATAAAAAGCATTAATAACAAGAGTAATATTGAAGCCGTTATTAAAACAATTACCTGATAATGAATCCTCGAAAGCAATGCAAGAAATGGTGCTATAAAAGCCGCTACATTAATTAACATGAAGTGAATGTTAAAAACACCATGCTCAACTTTATTATGTATGATTAATTTGCATTTTTTATCTTCTGCTTCAAGTAAGCTTATAATCATCATGGTTGTTGCACCGCCGACAGAGCCTGCAAAGAAAGATAGAAGATAGATATGTGACAATTCTTCTGTCAAACTCATATAAACAAGTGATAATGCTTCTAAAGTCAAAGAGACATAAAGAATTTTCTCTTTGAGTATAAATGAAGAAATATAACCAAATAAAACGGGCGTTCCACGATAAAAACCAAACAAAATAAGATAAAATAAACCCATGTCAGAAGAGGTTATCACCCCCTCACTGAATAGATTGAGAGGTATTACGACAGATATGCTGAAAAACAAAAAGCGCTCAAATGTATGGATGCTAAGAATAATGGTAATACGTTTCTTAGACGCATTAAATTGTTGAGTATTAATTTCAATATCTGATTTGTTAACATCAATAACAGGAGTCATAGGATAACTGGCTCCAAATGTTCTTTACGTTCTATATAAACACGCTGATGTAATTTTCCCCATGCATGATGATTGAATTCAGCATTTAGCTGTTCGTGTTTTCTTGATGCATCCTTGAAAGAGTCTTGTAGTATAGTGGTATTTATTTTAAATGAGTCAGACACAGTATTACCCTCACTCTGGAGTAGAAACCATACTCTATATATTTCAAAGTACCTGACGTTACTTTTGTAAATCCTACTAAATTACACAGTATATTTC
>CANRKT010000024.1 GCA_947631255.1 uncultured Enterobacteriaceae bacterium | reverse complement strand
GCTCAGGATGAGAAGCAACTGATCGTTCCCGTTGAGGATTCATTAACACCCGGCGCTTACCAAGTGGAGTGGCATGTCGTATCGGTTGATGGCCATAAAACTAAGGGTAACTATCAGTTTACTGTGAAATAATGATGATGCTTTCGGCGTGTTATATTGCACTGCGCTTTATCTATTTTACATCGCTGATGCTGTTGTTTGGCTGTATGGCGTATAGCGTGCTCTTAACACCAGGGCGTTTGCAGGAGGTGTTAGTACGACAGCTCAAGATTGTCTGGCGTCCTGCTATTGTCGTCTCGCTAATCAGTGCCGGTTTGTTGTTTTTTGTACAGGCCGGGTTGATGGGCGATGGCTGGATGGACGTCATTACTCCCTCGGTCTGGATGGCGGTACTGGGAACGCAATTTGGTGGCGTCTGGACTTGGCTTTTGATCCTGGCCCTGGCAAATGCCGTTGTGTTGGGTGTCCGTCCGCGGAAGATGCAAGAATACTTGCTGTTATTGACGGGTTTGCAGCTAGTCTTTCTGGCTTGTGTTGGGCATGCCACTTTACACAGTGGCGGCACAGGTGTCCTTCATCGGATTAACCATGCTATTCATTTGCTGAGTGCCTCATTCTGGGTGGGTGGATTACTGCCATTATTAGTTTGTATGTTTCAGGCACGTCAAGCGGCCTGGCGTGATGCCGCCATTGAGTCCATGATGCGATTTTCCCGTTATGGGCATCTGGCTGTTGCTGCTGTTATCCTCAGTGGCATCATAAATAGCTTGCTGATTTTGGGCTGGAACATTCCCGTAGAGAGCCGCTATTTTCGTTTATTACTACTTAAGATTGTACTGGTTGGCGTGATGGTTATTCTGGCGCTGATTAATCGTTACTGGCTGGTACCGAAGTTTAACCATTCAGCCCTGGCAAAGCAGCAGTTCATCCGGCTGACCTGGCTAGAGGTGATACTATCAGCAGCGGTATTGTTACTGGTTAGCTTGTTTGCAACCCAGGAACCATTCTGATTGTAACTTAGGGTATAGAGAGACTGATGAAAAAACTTATTTTAACTTTGGCCTTGCTTGCCAGCACCAGTGCTGCACTGGCGGCAGCGAATATTACGACAGTGAGTCGATTCGAGATAGGGAAGGATAAATGGGCCTTTAATCGTGAGGAGGTGATGTTAACCTGCCGCGGTGACAATGCTCTGTATGTGATTAATCCGGGGACGTTAATGCAATACCCGCTTAATGAAGTTGCTGAAGAGCAGGTGCTGAGTGGCAGAACCCAGGGACAGCCTATATCGGTTATTCTCATTAATTCGCCAGATAATCCTGGGGAAAAAATGAGCCTAAAACCTTTTATTGAGCGTGCTCAGACCCTGTGTCAGTAACTGTCAGTTAATAAGTTTCGTCAGGAAACAACAATAAGATCAAGAGTCTGCTGCTGTTTCCATGACGAATAAAAGAGTGGAAATGGTTTTTTTGCGTTATTTCCTTCGCAAACTGGAAAAATGCTATTAGTCATCTATGCTCTTAGATAAGAGATGATAGAGATGTGTACCCGTGTTACTTCACATCACTGGAATTATATCGGGTATAAGCCAGTTTTTAGCGCATGGCTCGTAGACGAGCCATTTCCCTAGACCGAACACAGGATTCGTGTTTGGTCTTTTTTTATCTTTTGGTTTTGATTGTTGTTTTTGTAATGTCTCATGAAATCAACCGAAAATACCCAAAATTGTCATGCTCGATCTAAACCCTGACATATTCCACACTACGCAAGTCGAGATATTTCTTAGTCATTTTTAAATTATTATGACCTAATAATCGCTGAGCAAAATCCTCACCTCTTTTTTTATATAGTTGATTAGCCAGACTTCTTATTTCATAAAAAGAGGGCGGGTTTTAGCAGCCATACTCTTTTTATCGCGAATGATGTACGGCTCCAAAAAGTTTGCGCTGTCTTTTGTGATGACTAAAGAAAGAGGAATACGACCAAAGACCTCAGCAATGAGATGGTCTGATAGCAACAACGGGCAGTGTTGGATATGTGACGAACAAAATGGGTTAGCGGTATGAACGTGAGATAATCCAAGAAATGTCTGATTTTTGTACTGCGAGTGCTAATACCGACTATATTTGAAAGGTCATTGACTGTTAATAGAATTCAGAAAGGTGAAAGTATGTACATATTTGAAACTGAAAACGCGCCCGGATTTGAGGTGTTACAAGATGGAGAGATTATATCTCTCTCAAACAAAGGGGGCTATATGGAAATAGATAGAGACCAGTTGCTGGCGCTGTTTGCGATTGCTCGTAACTGGGCGGAGAGGGGGGAAGTGATACATTGACGGCATGCACACCGGTGACGAATTCTGATTTAAGTTGACACTTATTCAGCCAGAGCGCCAGATGTACGGCATCAGGCGTTTTGTATTTTAACGAAAAATGTGTCAACGCGACTCAGAACAGGTCAAGGGTTAATCTCAACAGTAGGGCCTTCTTTTTTAAAGAGGATACAAAATATTCGGTGATTCAGGCGGTATTTATTTTGACGTTGACGTGGAAACCGGAAAACTGCTGGCATTGGTGAACGCAGCGCTAATGAGGCGTTAGTGCCGATTGAAGGTATCGACCATGACTGGAAGATGAATATTCAAAAAATCCAGGTTGAAAAGACCAGCAGAGATACGCGATATTCTGTAAATCTCAAGGATAATAATTTTCTAAAATAAAATCAGTAATGATATTGGCGATTTATGTTTCTGGCGGAGACAACAGGGCCTGTTACCGACCATGATGCGGGAAAAACCCCTGGATTATCCAGCCAAGCAAACGAAAAGCGCAGTAGATAAAAATAGACAGTGTAGCGGTCAGAACAAAGTACCACAGTGAAATACTCCCCTGTGGGCTGGCATTAATTTCGTTCATTAGCAGTAATGAAAAACACAGAAAGCATAAGATCCCAGCAACCAGTCCAATTCTGTGACAGCTTCGACGAATACCTTCGTGCATAATTATATTCCTGTAATAGAAAATGACCTGCCTTGTTTTGAGTATAACAAACCCTGAAAAATAGCTGAGAATAAAAAACACCTTCTCTGTCGCACCAAAATGCCCTACCTAGTGTACTGAAAAGCTCGCTTCAAAACCGAGCCAGTATTACACTCAGTCTCTTTCTTTATACACTGCCCAGAGGGGGGTGTATATGACACCTTAACGCTGTATTTTATTATGACAAAACACGCCCACATTATTACTCAGCATACCCAGGAAAATAGTCTCCGCAGTGTGCTTCGTTCGCCGCGTTTGATACAGCGGGAAGTCCTGGCAGGGGTGATTACTGCCCTGGCATTGATCCCTGAAGTTATCTCTTTTTCTGTCATTGCGGGTGTTGACCCTAAAGTTAGCCTGATAGCCTCGATTGTGCTTTGTTTTACGCTGTCAATACTGGGCGGTCGCCCGGCGATGGTGACGGCGGCTGCCGGATCTGTTGCTCTGGTGATTGCCCCTCTGGTACAGGTTCATGGTGTCGGCTATATCTTACCTGCCGTGGTACTGGCCGGGGTGATTCAAATCCTGTTTGGCATCACTGGGCTGGCGCGAATGATGCGTTACATTCCCCTGTCGGTGATGAACGGTTTTGTGAATGCGCTGGCGATTCTGATCTTCTTTGCCCAGATGCCCCATATTTGGGGAAAAGGGCCGCTGATATGGGGGCTGCTGGCGGCCACGCTGGTGATCGTTTTACTGTTACCGAGGGTGCTGAAATCTATCCCTGCTCCGTTAGTGGCTGTCGTTCTGATAACCACCGTGACGCTGGTCATGGGCTGGACAGTCCCGATGGTGAAAGACATTGGTGGAATGGAACCGGGTCTGCCAGGGCTAACTGAATTGATAGTGCCGCTCAATTTAACCACGTTGAGTATTATCTGGCCTTGTGCCCTGAGTATCGCCTTTGTCGGTTTAATGGAGTCGTTGCTAACCGCTAAATTGGTCGATGCTATGACAGATACACCGTCCAGCAAACGACGCGAATGCTGGGGATTAGGGGTGGGAAATATCTTTGCCGGATTTTACGGTGGTATTGCCGGTTGCGCGATGATAGGTCAGACGATGGTTAACGTCGAATTGGGGAAAGGGCGTACTCGACTGTCTACGCTCTCCGCCGCTATTGTATTGCTACTTTTGGTCACCGCATTAAGTGAAGTGATGGCCAAAATTCCGATGGTGGTACTGGCCGGGATCATGATGATTGTCGCGGTAAAAACACTGAACTGGCGTAATATCGCGCCGTCGATGTTACGCCGGATGCCCTTATCAGAAACGTTGGTTATGCTGGTCACGGTAGTGATCACCGTTTATACCGATAACCTGGCACTCGGCGTGCTCGGCGGCGTTATTTTTGCCATGATACTGTTTGCTCGCCGTATTGCTCATGTTGTGAAAGCAAAACGCCAGCTGTCACCGAAGGAGGATTCGGTGACTTATGAAATTCGGGGTCCGCTGTTTTTTGCCAGCAGCAATGATTTGGTGGAACATTTCCAGTATGCCGATGATCCGTCACGGGTGATTATTGACTTAACGCATGCCCAAATCTGGGATGCCTCGACAGTGGCGATACTCGATACTGTAATCATGCGTTATCAGCGTTACCAGACTGAGGTAGAGATAATCGGTCTTGATACGCGTAGTAGCGATTTCCATCAGCGTTTAACCGGTAAATTAGAGTAAATAGAGGGTATTTATTCGCGAGCGAGGGATAAATAACCCGATTTTTAGTTGGCTGGCGGCCTGTTTTTCTGGCCGTCTCTTTCTTATCGCGGATAAAAGTCCATATATTCCTGGGCAGGCAGCCAGAAACTGTCGTGCACCACCTCATCCAGTGGATAGCAGCCACCACGGCGAATACGCTGCTCATCCATTACAGCCAGACACTGCTCTTCGGTTTTGAGGATCTCGACGACAAAATCATCACACCCGCCATGTAAATAACAAACAAAAATAACCAAGGCAAACATTATCATCTCGCTATTGCTTGAATGGATAAGCGAATAAAGCGGCAGCCAGGCTAGATGCCTTCTCTTAGCCTGGCTGTTATAACCAGAATGGCAAGAAGAAAATGCTAATTTTTATCCTGACATATTGGCGGTAAAGAGTTTTCCATCACGAACCAGTTCACGCGGATAACTGTTCTTCAGACGTGAACCGACTTTCCGTGCCAGCCCCAAAGGCTGTCCCTGAAAGGTGACAATCACTTCGTCGTTTAAAATGGCGGCTTCGGGATAAATATCCTGACCCCGATACCAGCTTTCGGCCTCGGCCGCGGTCAAGGGAAAGCACAGAGTGTCATCACCTTTTGCCAGCGCAATCACGGCCTCATGCTGCCAGCGATAACCCTTATTATACTGTTCGGCGAGCTTCAAACCAATACGCGAAAAGCGAACCTGATTGAGTAGCGGCTCTATCACTGTGGGAAATAACCAGATTTCTTTATCACGCTGCCAGAGTGTAAGTGCATCAGTAAAACGTAATCCGGATTTAGCCGCGGCGCGGGTGACTTGCTCCGCCGCTGCGCCTTTCATACGCATAAACGGAAACTTGCCGAGTTTATAACCGGGCTTATCTAAAGGTTCCACCGATGCCGTTTTACGCAGACGGGCGACAAAGAATCCCTCGCAGTCATAGATTTGTGGGAAAACATGCAGGAATCCTTCGGGGGTGATTGCCTGCCTGGCATCAGGAAACAGATCGTTGAGAGGTTCTATTTCTACTGCATCCGGATAGCGGGCTGTGAGCCATAAACAGATCTGCTGGTTTTCTGCCGGGTTCAGCGTACAGGTCGAATATACCAGGGTGCCGCCAGGACGTAATGCATGGAATGCACTATCAATCAGGGCCATTTGTGTCCCGGCAATGTCCTGGGTGCTTTCGTTTGACCAGTTGCGCAGTGCGTCAGGGTCTTTACGTACGACACCTTCTCCAGAGCAGGGTGCATCAAGAAGCACGGCATCGAAAGCTTCAGGTGTCGCAGCGCCAAAAACACGGCCATCGAAATGGGTCAGGGCAACATCACTTATGCCACAGCGGCTGATATTAGCATGCAGGACTTTTACCCGGCTGGCAGAGTATTCATTCGCCAGAATGGCTCCCTGATTCCCCATGCGAGCGGCAATCTGCGTCGTTTTCGAACCCGGTGCTGCAGCCATATCGATAATACGCTGTGGTGTATCAGCCCCGGAAAACAGCGCTGTGACGGGAAGCATTGAACTGGCTTCCTGAATATAGAATAAGCCACTGAGATGTTCTGCTGTGCTCCCGAGAGGTAACACATCGTCGTCACGCTCAATCCAGAAACCTTCCTCGCACCAGGGAACGGGAGTCAGGCGCCAGCCGTAAGGTTCAACCAGCAGAAGAAAGTCACTGACAGAAATTTTTAGCGTATTAACGCGTAAACTGCGGCGTAGTGGGCGATGGCAGGCAGCGATAAAGTTATCAAGGGACAGAGAAGCCGGCATAGCCTGGCTTATCATATCGAGAAAAGGTTGTGGCAGGTAGGCAGAGCTGGATTGAGCCATAAAGGCGCCCCATGAAAAAATAAGGGGCGCAGTTTAGCATAAAGCTCTGGTAATTCGCATTAACCAGGATTTAACGTGGCAAGGCAGTTCCCCACTGACGCCACTCTTTTGGTTCATTTTCTTCTAGCAGGAAGTGCTTTCCGGCTTTAGAACGAGGCGCCAGCGGAATACCCGGCGGCGTGGCAAAAGCAATTCCACCGCGAATAAACTGATTAAAGGTTCCGGTTTTGACCACACCGCCAATTAACCCAAAATCAAGGGTGTAACCAGAAGCCAGCCAGAATACCGAACTGTCACGGACCAGATGCTGATAACGGGTACTGATACGTAAATTCACCATCACCCGGTCAGACAGTTCGCCTAGCTTCATTCCTGCAACCGTGCCCACTTCAATGCCACGGAACAGTACCGGAGTACCAATATTTAATGCACCGGCTTCGGGGACTTCTAACACAATACTCAACCCATCAGCATAACGAGAGTCACTGATAGAGGCAGGCTGTAGCTCAAAAACACGCTGTGGATTACCCAAGCCTGGTTCAGCATTGATATAGGGCTGAATGATCGTGTCGAGATTCTCCACCCCAGCGGCAGAAATTTGCGGAGTCACCACTGAAAAGCGGGTACCCGCTTTGGAGAAGGTTGTTACATACTCTGGGTATAAAACGGCTTTGGCGACCACCTCTTTACGAGAGGGCTCAAGTTCCAGGGCGTCCAGCTGGCCGATATTGATGCCCAGATAACGAATCGGCATACCAACCGACAGTTTACCGGCATCAAAAGTACGCAACAGGATCTGACTGCCAACGGCTCTGGCTGCGGTTTCAGAAGTAAACAGAATGCGTTTACCGTTTTTGGCAATACCCTTGCCAGCCCCTTTCAGGTTATCAAAGCTAATTGCCCCTTTTAACGCGCGTGAAAGCGGAACAGCCTGAACACTTAATCCACTCCCATTTAACTGAACTTTTGCTCCACCTTCAGCCCAGAACACACTGCCTGAGGTCAATAAATGACGGAATTCAGGTTTGATATGGACATCGATTTCAAAGTTATCTTCCTGCGGGCGAACATTGATGATTTTGCCCACTTCAAATTTGCGGTACAGAACGACCGAGTCCGTCTGAATATCTGGCAAACTGCTGGCAGTGAGGGTCAGTGTCGTGCTGGGCTGAGGCATCAGGCTATTTTCATGCGCTTTTTCCAGGTTAGCAAACAGCGGATAGGTGACTTTCATATCACCTTTACTGCCCGGAAGAATACGGATGCCACCAGAGAGCCACTCACTGGGACTGGCTCCGAGCATTTCCACGCCATCAATGCCGACTTTTACATCAAAGCGGCTATTAACCACAAATTTACTGTCACCCTGAATCAAGGTCCTGTATTGCGGATCGATAGCAATCACAAAACTGACGCCTTTATCCGATAGTGTGCGTTCGGTAATTTGTCCCACTTGCACACCGCGCAGAATGAGTGGTTGTCCGACGTCGATACCATAGCTTTCGGGGGCGGTGAGTGTCAGCGTTAAAACATCAGGTTGTTGTAGTGGACTTTCAGCACTGGGGAGAACCGTAAAATGATGTTGCGGCTCGCCTTCACCAGGAATTAACTCAAGCGTTGATCCTGTCAATAAATGACTGATGCTTGGATTGTTCAAAGAGATTTTAGGCTGTTCTAAGGTTATCCGCGTATCGGTACGCATCAGATTGACGACGCTGGGATCAATCACCAGCTCACCGGTCACGCTACTGTCAGGATTTAGCGTCATTCGCGTCAGGGCTCCCACTTCCAGCCCTTGATACATCAGCTTAGTCGATCCCGCATTCAGGCCACTGCCTCCAGGCAGACTCAGGGTAATATTGACCCCGCGCTGGCTATGAGCCAGATCTTCAAACAGCGTAAAGTTCTCATTCTTGCTCGCTTTTGGAGAGTCATCTGGCGAGTCAAAGGCAATGGCTCCATTAACTAATGCCGCCAGACTTTCGAGCTGAACTTGCGCCCCACTCAGACTGACATCGGCTTTAACACCAGAGACATTCCAGAAGCGACTATTGGTTTTGACCAGATTAGTAAAGCGTCTGTCTATCAGAATGTCGATAATCACGCCTTGCTTGGTATTATCAATTTCATAATCATAAACATGACCGACTGGGATCTTGCGGTAATAGACCAATGAGCCGGTGTTCAGTGAGCCCAGATCCGGTGCCTGAAGGTGTATCAGTAACTCGCCATTATCCAGCCGATATTTAGGTTGGGTATCGAGGGCGGTAAAATTGCTCTGGGGTGGACCGCCACCAGGCATCATCCCGATATAGTTACCGCCAACCAGGGCATCAAGTCCAGAGACACCCGCCAGGGAGGCCTTGGGCGTTACCAGCCAAAACTGAGTCTCTTCCCGCAGCGCATCTTGCATATCGCTCTTGATATTGACTTGGACCTCAATTTTACGGAGGTCATCATTCAGGCTGATACTCTTTACCATCCCGACTTCGACACCCTGATAGCGGACAGGTGTTCTGCCCGCTACGATGCCATTAGCGGAAGTAAAGTCGATAGTGACGATCTCCCCGCGCTCCTGATAAGCGGTCCACATCAACCAGCCACCAATCAACAGGGCGATAAAAGGGAGCAACCAGAATGGTGAGATCCGGCGTTTGGTTTTAATCCGGGCTTCCATCACAGAAGCGGGTGTTTCCTGAGGCATGTACATCCCAAAGCAGTCGACTATCTAGCCACTCGACAGCAAGCAGAGTTAAAATCACAGCCGCACCGAAATAAAGGGCAGCAGGTCCCATAGTAAAAGCGAGCAATAAATCCCGATTAATCAAGGTCATCATCAGTGCAATAACAAATAAATCCAGCATCGACCAACGACCAATCCAGGTCACAAAGCGTAACATTTTCATCCGCGTTTTTAACCCAGGCCCACAGTCTAAATGAATACTGAGCAACAGCGTAACCATGACAATAATTTTCGTGAATGGCACCAGAATACTGGCAATAAATACAATTGCAGCGATTGCAATATTACTGTTAGCCAGACTGATAATACCTGAAAAGATAGTATCTTCCTGACGTACACCATTGACGTAAAGTATCGAAATAGGCAGTAGATTAGCGGGTAGCAAGAAAATAAAAGAGGCAATCAGTGCAGCCCAGGTTTTTTGCAGACTGTGCAGACGTCGAAAGCGTAGCGGTGTATGGCAGCGCGGACAACGGCCTTGCTCATCGGGAAGGGTCGTAAAATGGCAGTTCAGGCAAATACGTAAATGCGCTGGATCGGTGTATCTGCGACGGCGAGGATAAAAACGATGCCATAACTGTTCTACATTCAGATGAATAAGGGTCAGCACACTCAGAATAACCAGGGCAACAAAGGCAATGAGTCCGTAGCCCGGATCGATATAGGCATAATCACTGACTTTAATACAGGCAATGCCGATACCGACAAGGTAGATATCTAGCATCACCCACTCTTTTAATCGGGTGAGCATCAGCAGTACCGGACGCAAGTTCATCCCTAAAATATTACCCAGCCACAGATAAACGATAGACAGTACCAGAATGACAGGTGCACCAATCAGGCAAAACATGACCATTGCGGCGGTAATTGCATTTCCTTCAATAGCCATTTGCCAGATACCCTGCCACAGGCTGACCTCAATACGTGACCCGAGCATAAGAATACTCAGCAGAGGGGTAGTATAGGCCAGCGGCATCAGCAACAGCATGGCTATCGCCAGGGCACCAAGACGAGTGAGCGACCAGTCTCGCCCATTACGGACTTTGGCATCACAGCATGGGCAATAAGCATTTTGTGTCGCTTTCAGGGGCATAAGTAAAAACAATGCATCACATTCAGGACAGCGCTGATAGCTTGTTGAGGGCAGTATTTGACTGAGTTTATCTATTTTCATCTATTGTCATCATCAGCTCACTGCGATAGGTTTTATACCCGTAGCCTGGGCGTTACTTTCATCAATCCTGCCGAATCAAAGATTCTATCTATACCTATCGGTAGGGTAAACGCAACAGCGACAATTAACAGGAATTATTTTGGGTATAGTATTCTATGCAACTAACAATGACATCAAAATGGCAGGGTAATGAGTAAAGAACAATTTTACGCGGATCTGAACCGCGACTTTAGCGCGTTAATGGCAGGTGAAACGAGTTTTCTGGCCGTTCTGGCAAACACCAGTGCCTTGTTGTTTGAGCGTCTGGAAGAGGTTAACTGGGCGGGGTTTTATCTTCTGGAAGGAGATACCTTAGTATTAGGGCCTTTCCAGGGCAAGATAGCTTGTGTGCGTATCCCAGTGGGCAAAGGTGTCTGTGGGACAGCTGTTGCCACCGCTTCAGTGCAGCGAGTAGCAGATGTCCATGCTTTTTCCGGACATATTGCTTGTGACGCTGCCAGTAATTCTGAAATTGTTCTGCCACTGTGTGTGAATGGACAGATTATTGGCGTACTGGATATTGATAGCACAGAGTACGCTCGTTTTTCACAAGAAGACGAAATCGGTTTAAAATCCCTCGTATCAAGGCTGTCAGAGGTATTGAACAACACAGATTTTAAAAAAATCTTCTCGTTATAGCATGATAAACAACGGATCCCGTGGCATTTAGCGATAGCGTCATTATAATGTGGCGTGTTCATGCCTGCGCTAATTGGCAATTCCGGTGTAATCAGGAAATTTCATGGAAAATCAACCTAAGTTGAATAGCAGTAAAGAAGTTATCGCTTTTCTGGCAGAGCGCTTCCCGCTCTGCTTTAGTGCCGAAGGCGAAGCTCGTCCTTTAAAGATTGGTATCTTTCAGGATTTGGTCTCGCGTGTAGAAGGCGAGTTGAGCCTCAGCAAAACGCAATTGCGTTCAGCATTGCGTCTTTATACCTCAAGCTGGCGTTATCTGCATGGTATCAAGGCTGGCGTAGCTCGCGTTGACCTTGATGGTAATCCTTGTGGTGAACTCGATGAGCAGCATGTTGAACATGCACGTGTTCAGCTTGAAGAAGCGAAAGCACGTGTTCAGGCTAAACGTGCTGAACAGCAAGCTAAAAAACGTGAAGCTGCTTCTGCTGCTGGAGTAACAGAAGAAGCGCCACGTCGTAAGCGTAAACCGCAACCTGCGGCTCCACGCCGTCAGGAAGGTGCTGAACGTAAAGCACGGTCAGAAAAACCGGTGAACAAACCGGCAGGAAAACCGGCTGAAAAAGCACCACGTGAAGAACGCCGGACTCCGGTAACGGATATCTCAGTACTACAGGTTGGACAGACTCTTAAAGTCAAAGCGGGTAATAACGCTATGGACGCAACTGTTCTGGAAATTACCAAAGATGGCGTCCGTGTACAGCTGACTTCTGGTATGGCAATGATCGTACGCGCAGAACACTTACAGTTCTGAAACGGAGGCCTGGTCCAGGCATGAACAAACTCTTTAAGCTTACGGCCGTTGCTTGCCTGCTGTTTTTTGCAGGCAATACTCTGGCATTAACTGACATTACGAAGGCTGATCAAATTCCGCAGTTAACGGAAGAAAATCAGCATTCTACTGTCAGTGAGCGCGTGACATCGCGCTTTACCCGTTCTCATTATCGTCAGTTTGATCTTGATGCGGACTTTTCGGCAAAGATATTTGATCGTTACCTGAACCTGCTTGATTACAGTCATAATGTGTTGTTAGCCAGTGATGTGGCTGAGTTTGCAAATAAAAAAAATCAACTGGGTGACGAATTGCGTACCGGCAAACTGACGGTATTCTATGATTTATATAATCTGGCACAAAAGCGGCGCTTTGAACGTTATCAATATGCGCTGAAAGTGCTGGAAAAACCGATGGATTTTACCGGCAACGATACCATTGATTTGGATCGTAGAAAGGCATCATGGCCGACCAGTGTCGCAGAACTGGACAAACTGTGGGATGCTAAGGTCAAATTTGATGAACTCAGCCTGAAACTGGCTGGTAAAACCGATCAGGAAATTCGTGAGACATTAAGAAAACGTTATCAGTTTGCTATTCGCCGTCTGGCGCAGAGCAACAGTGAAGACGTGTTTACTCTGGCGATGAGCGCTTTTGCTCGCGAAATAGATCCCCATACCAACTATCTTTCACCCCGTAATACCGAACAGTTCAATACAGAAATGAGCCTGTCACTGGAAGGTATTGGTGCTGTGCTGCAAATGGATGATGGTTATACCGTCATTAATTCTATGGTAGCGGGTGGACCGGCAGCAAAAAGTAAAAATATTGCAGTAGGCGATAAAATTGTCGGTATCGGCCAGGCAGGAAAAGGCATGGTTGATGTCATTGGCTGGCGTCTGGATGATGTCGTTGCGTTGATTAAAGGACCGAAAGGAAGCAAAGTCCGTCTTGAAATATTGCCTGCGGCTAAAGGTGCGAAAACACGTATCGTTACACTGACGCGTGAACGTATTCGTCTTGAAGACCGTGCTGTTAAAATGTCGGTTAAAACTATTGGCAAAGAAAAAGTTGGCGTACTGGATATTCCAGGCTTTTATGTCGGTTTAACAGACGATGTTAAAGTCCAGCTACAAAAGCTGGAAAAAGAAAACGTGAAGAGTGTCATTATCGACCTGCGTTCTAATGGTGGTGGCGCGCTGACCGAAGCTGTCGCTTTGTCGGGGCTATTTATTCCTAACGGACCGATAGTCCAGGTTCGCGACAACAATGGCAAAATCCGTGAAGACAGCGATACCGATGGTATTGTCTATTATAAAGGGCCACTTGTTGTACTCGTCGATCGTTTCAGTGCCTCTGCCTCAGAAATTTTTGCTGCAGCAATGCAGGACTATGGACGTGCCTTGGTAGTCGGTGAACCCACTTTTGGTAAAGGAACGGTTCAACAATATCGCTCGTTAAACCGCATCTATGATCAGATGCTCAGTCCTGAATGGCCGGCTTTAGGATCAGTGCAATACACTATCCAGAAGTTCTATCGCGTTAATGGCGGCAGTACGCAGCGCAAAGGTGTTACACCCGATATCATGATGCCAACCGGCAATCAGGAAATTGAAACCGGCGAGCAGTTTGAAGATAATGCGCTTCCGTGGGACAGCGTTAAGGCTGCAACATACGCCAAGACTGGAGATATCACCCAGTTTGAACCTTCATTGCTGAAAAAGCATGAGCAGCGTATCGCTAACGATTCTGAATTCCAGTATATCGCCCAGGATATCGAGCGTTTTAATGCTCTGAAAGATAGACGTAATATTGTTTCTCTTAATTTTGCACAGCGCGAAAAAGAGGATCAGGAAGATGAAGCCTTACGCCTGAAGCGTATTAATGAACGCTTAAAACATGAGGGTAAACCGGCGATCAAGAAACTGGACGATTTACCGAAAGATTATCAAGAACCCGATCCTTATCTTGATGAAACGGTAAATATTGCACTCGATCTTGCCGCTATTGAGCAAGCTCGCGCTGCAGACAAGCCTAAAGCGTCAAACTAATCAGCTCGTCGGCTCCCGCTAAGCAGGGAGTCGACATTTTTCAGATACCCTCTATTTATTCATCAAATATCCCTCTGTAGACGTTGTCCAATACGTGCGGGGTAACCTCTCTTATTTCTTTTACTGTTAATATTAATGTGTGAAAATACGTCCCGCTCATAAATATCGGTTCTACCCCAACATCTGAGCACATTGAGATGTTGGCTAAATTTGCAGTAAATCTTACGCCACCAAGAGTCGGCGCTTTCCAATTTCTTCGCGGGTCGTGCAAAATATCTAACGTTTAAAGCACCACAGACAATCAGCCGAACTGCCTGCGAGTGCCTTCAAATACCGTGACGGCGGGGAGCAGTCAACCTGTATGATGGCGACAGAGTAATGAGTGGTTATCTCTTTTCTGGTCGACTTTCTTCATCATCGGTCAGCGAAATGAATACGAAACAAATGCGAAATGTAAAGTTATGTATTATTAAAGACTTGGCGAGCTGTGATGCTTGAAAATAGACGATGCACCCCTACGATGTGGAATAGTGAAAGTGCGTATTTTTAACCGAGGTAAAAAAGAATTATGATGCGTATCGGTCTTTTCTTGTTAACTAACCTGGCAGTTATGCTTGTTTTTGGGTTAGTTCTTAGCCTGACTGGTATTCAGTCAAGCAGTGTGCAAGGCCTGATGATCATGGCGTTGCTATTTGGTTTTGGTGGCTCGATCATCTCGTTGCTGATGTCAAAGTGGATGGCGTTACGTTCAGTGGGTGGCGAAGTGATTGAACAGCCACGTAACGAAACTGAGCGCTGGTTGATGGAAACGGTTCGTCATCAGTCTCAGCAAGTAGGCATAGCGATGCCGCAAGTGGCGATTTACCACGCTCCTGATATCAATGCGTTTGCCACGGGGGCTCGCCGTGATGCGTCGCTGGTGGCTGTCAGTACTGGCCTGCTACAAAACATGAACCGTGATGAGGCTGAAGCGGTTATCGCACATGAAATCAGTCATGTTGCGAATGGCGATATGGTGACGATGACGCTGGTACAGGGGATAGTGAACACCTTCGTTATCTTTATCTCTCGTATCATCGCCCAGATAGTTTCTGGTTTTATGTCTGGCAACCGCGATGAGGGTGAAAACAGTAACGGTAACCCGCTTATCTATTTTGCAGTTGCCACCGTACTGGAGCTGGTGTTTGGTATTCTTGCCAGCATCATTACGATGTGGTTCTCACGTCATCGTGAATTCCATGCCGATGCCGGTTCGGCAAAACTGGTTGGTCGCGAGAAAATGATTGCTGCCTTACAGCGTCTGAAAACCAGTTATGAACCTCAGGAAGCCAGCAGCATGATGGCGTTTTGCATTAACGGCAAAGCAAAATCAATGAGTGAGTTATTTATGACTCATCCGCCGTTGGATAAGCGTATTGAAGCGCTGCGTTCTGGTCAGTACTTGAAGTGATCCCTAATATTACTCGCCTCAGAGACGGGTAATAAGGTAAGGAGGAGAAGGGATTTTTCCTCCTCACGAAAAAAGCGTGTCCTTGGGGCACGCTTTTTTTATGTCTGTTAAGTATGGCCAGTAGCACCTTGAGAGGCATCCTCCATCAACTATGGTAACTATACGACGTTAAGCTGTTAGCTATCACAAGGTTGATAAAGGTGACGGGCAAGCGTCAATCATTGTCGTTGCCAGTCAGAGCAGGCCGCCGAATTTAAAGCTGTAATCGGCGTAACATTACTTGTTTGCCATATTTATTGTTATGTAGTTAATTCATTGATTAATATTATTCTGATGGTGCATTTGGCTATCCGGATTTGTGTGAAAGCTGTATTCCAGTCGTGGATAGCAGGTTTATATTGTTGAGTTATTCAACGCCTGACATTGTTATTGGATTCGCTAATACGTAGCCCACTAACAATAGCGGCCAGTACGGCGAAGACGCCGGCCAGAATCAGCGATGCATGTGTACCATGATGAATGAACAGGTTAAACAGCAGAGCGACGAGAGCAGCACCACTGCTCTGACCCAGTAAGCGTGCTGTCCCCAGCATTCCACTGGCTCCACCGTTACGTCCCTGAGGCGCAGAAGAGATAATAGTGTGGTTATTAGGAGACTGAAACAGTCCAAATCCCGCTCCGCACAGTGCCATACGCCAGATAATTTCGCTGTCAGTTGGGTTGGTCGGGAGCAGGGCGAGAGAGAATAAACCGACAGCCATCGCCAGCATTCCGATGGAACCCATTAGCCCGGAGTTAACTCGGCCAATTAAATAGCCCGCTAAAGGAGCTATTACCATAGTGGCAAGCGGCCAGGGAGTGAGTAACAGGCCGGTATCGACCTCGCTACGTCCCAGTACGCTTTGCAGGAAAAATGGCAGAGAGACGAAAGCCAGCATTTGCGCAGTAAAAGAGCAAACTGATGTGGCTATTGAGAGCGAAAAAATAGGGATCCGTAATAAATCAACCGGCAGTAAGGGTACCGGGAGCCGTAGCTGGCGACGGACAAAGAAATAACCAATCACCAGGAATGCTATAACTTCAGCCGCAATTAACTCTGCGGACTGTCCCTGGGAAAAGCCGCTGATAGCGGAAATCAGCAGGCCAAACGTCGCAGCGTTCATCAGTGCACTTGGAATATCAAAGCGTTGTTTGGTTGCTGTGTTATTGGCAGGCAAATAGCGCAGAGAGATAAGCAGTGCAATCAGGGCAATAGGTACATTAATGAGAAATAACCAGTGCCATGAGCCCCAGGTGAGAATAGCCGCGGCAATGGTCGGGCCGGCCGCAGAAGAAACGGCAACCACAAAAGAGTTAATTCCCATGCCACGCCCGAGCAGACTTTGTGGATAAATGAGCCGGATCAGCGCGGTATTGACACTCATCAATGCTGCCCCCCCTAAACCTTGCAATATTCGTGCGACAGTCAGCATCGAAAGAGAAGTGGAGGCGGCACAGAGTATCGATGTCACACAGAAAACGGCCAGTCCGCATTGATAAACTCTACGGTGACCAAAGATATCACCCAGGAAAGAGAGCGATAACATCGAGGCAATAATGGCTATCTGATAGGCATTCACAACCCAGATAGATTCTGCGGGAGTGGCATTAAGATCATGGGCTATGGTGGGTAAGGCAACATTCGCAATCGTGCCATCAAGCACCGCGATGGTTATCCCTAAACCTACCGTCAGTATTGCGCCATAGCGCTGGGGTACAGGTAAACCATCTGATGGGGTTCTATCCATATTCAATGACTTCTTTGTAAGCTCAGGGTAAAGATATCAGTTTAGCATCAAAATATAAGAAATCCGTCGCAGATTTGTGCGTATAAACAATAGAGTGATTGCGATGACGCTCGCTGCATTTTATAATAAAAAAGAGTTCCGATTTTTATAAAACACATGCAACGAGGTGATAAATGGCTCTTACAGATCTGGATAAACAACCTGATTCTGTATCTTCAGTGCTGAAAGTTTTTGGTATTTTGCAAGCGCTTGGAGAAGAACGCGAGATTGGTATCACCGAGTTATCTCAACGCGTGATGATGTCAAAAAGTACGGTATACCGTTTTTTGCAAACCATGAAATCTCTGGGGTATGTCGCACAGGAAGGGGAGTCTGAAAAATATTCTTTAACTCTCAAACTGTTTGAGCTTGGCGCTCGGGCTTTACAAAACATTGATTTAATCCGTAGCGCTGATATTCAAATGCGTGAACTGTCGCGTCTGACCAAGGAAACTATTCACTTAGGTGCCCTGGATGAAGACAGCATCGTTTATATCCACAAGATTGACTCAATGTATAACTTGCGGATGTATTCGCGTATTGGACGCCGTAATCCTTTACACAGTACGGCTATCGGTAAAGTGTTACTGGCCTGGCGTAACCCTGAAGAAGTGAAAGAGATCCTTGCGGATGTCGAATATACCCGTAGCACCGAACGTACTATTCTGAGTACAGAAGAGCTATTGGCTGTACTGCAGACCGTTTGTAAGCAAGGTTTTGGTGAAGACAATGAAGAGCAGGAAGAAGGTCTGCGCTGCATTGCGGTACCGGTTTTTGACCGTTTTGGTGTTGTCATCGCTGGGTTGAGTATTTCGTTCCCGACGATTCGTTTCTCTGAAGAACGACTTCATGAGTATGTTAAAATACTGCATGAGGCAGCACGAGCAATTTCAGAGCAGATGGGCTATCGCGACTATCCTTTCTGATAAAAAACCGCAGTTTACGCATACTGAACTGCGGTTTTTTAGTATCAATTTCCCTGATTTAGCAATTCACCTTACTTATTTCACTGCCATTTTGTCCTCGTTGTGGTCAGAAAGGGTCTCTCTGATGATAAAATGTGGCTGCCAGCAGAGTCATGGCTGAAGCAGTGCTGTTGAACGCGGAGTGAATTGTGAAGAAGTACAAGTGGGTGATTGCATTAGTCATACTGGTTGTCTGTGTGTTGTTATGGACTCAGATGCTGAATGTTATGTGTGACCAGGATGTGGAATTTTTCATTGGTTCTTGCGCTATGAATAAATTTATTCCCTGGTAGCGATTTTTCTCTTTCTACCTCAGGTGTAGAATGGCGTTTTTATTGAGGTGGTTGAAATGAACGAACTGGCATGGCTACCGACGGATGCTATTAATACTGTGTCACTGACAGTGTCTCTTGTCGTGTTACTCTTAGTACTGTTGTTATGGTTTTTTATGAATCGTGCCAGCCTGAGAGCGAACGAGCAGATTGCCTTACTCGAAGAGCTTGTCGATTTACAAAAACGACAAAACAGTTTGTTGCGTCGTCTGTGTGAAGCCAATGAACCGGAGCCGATGGTCGAGAAAACCAGCGAAGTTATCCCAAATGAGGATGATGATCTGGTGCGAATGGTCGCCGAGCGCTGATTTGAACAAGGGCCATCGTGAGTTGTGGTGAGTTATGTGTCTGTTGCCCTGACCGATCCTGAAGAGTTTTTTGTTGGAATCAACTGGTGGATAAGAAAATAAAACTGAAAACATTCAGCTGAACATAATATGACCGATATCTATTAATCATCTGCTAGCGGGCATTATTTAACTCAGGCAAGCCTTATGTTTGATAGCACATAATAGCATCATTACTCATCAGGTATTAATTCAGCAGAAAATGGTAAAACATTTTTATTAACGCTAAATATATTCTGCGATTTATGGGTTTTTATTCTATTGTCGATAAGTGAACCAATAGAGAATTGTTATGCTTAGCATGACTTTTTCTTAGACAAGAGTTAATTATCATAAAGATATAGGGTGATAATCTGATTTTCTTGCGTCTTTTTCTAGACGAAAACTATGCTTTAAGTTATGGTTATATTGTTGTTAGAATTTACAGGAAGCACAGGTTGTTACTGTAAGTTTTTTGGTAAGTGTGCATTCAAATAAAGCGAGTTGTTTTCTAAAGCATCACTTGTTTTTATGAGATTGTGCATCAGATCGATACATGTTTAAAAATGGCTTGCCATTGTTAACGTTGTATGTGATAACACGTTAGATTAAACGAGGTCACTTCTGGTTATATGTGGCATTTTCAGTAAAGAAGTTATGAGTAAAAACGTTGTCGTTGAATACCGCTTCTCTGCCGAGCCTTATATAGTGCCTCATGCAGTAATATCGTTGTTTTATTTATATAGTATGCCTGCGGGCGAAAAAACACTCTAAGGAATTTGCAAAATGGCAAAGATTAAAGGTCAGGTTAAGTGGTTCAACGAATCTAAAGGTTTTGGCTTCATTACTCCAGCTGATGGTAGCAAGGATGTATTCGTACACTTTTCTGCAATTCAGGGTAATGGCTTCAAAACCCTGGCTGAAGGCCAGAACGTTGAGTTCGAAATCCAGGACGGCCAGAAAGGTCCTGCTGCAGTTAACGTAACTGCTATCTAATTGCATCTTTGGTCTGCATATACCCTAATCATTTAAACTATGACGGTATAGCTCAGAGCTAAGATAAAAGCCTCAATCAAATGAGGCTTTTTTTGTTTTTGTATTAAATGTTTATAAAATTTATAACATAGGTATTATTTGCTCAATAACTCGACACTCCCAGCATCAGCCGTCACGCTATCCGAGTTTTAATCTGTGCTGGCGATCGCTCTTATAATGATAATTGCGGAAGATTCATACTTCATTCTGTGATTTATTACACAGATATGACAAAGATGAAAATATTGTCTGGTTACAGCTCCCCAACATTAACATTAATATAACGTATTTATTTTGCTACACCGGATAATATCCTACGTACACCGCAGGTATTCGCGTGGAGCCAGTATTGAACGGCAAGCTGTTATCAGGGATGTATTATCTTGTCAGACAAGGTATCTATTTAACAATTCGTCTCCTCAGCATTCACACTGTATCTATTCATTGTCCTGGTATATTTCCATATTAATCAGCTGTGCTTGTATATCCTTCATACATACTTCAGGTTAGCGGGTATTGTAGTTTGCGTTGCGATGATTCAGCTGTACACTTAGGCTTCTTTAAGAATTCTGGAGTTTCTGATGTCCTGGCTTTGCCCCTTGTGCCATTCCCCACTCGTTCAGACTGCAAATAGCTTTTGCTGCGATCAGAGGCATCAATTTGATGTCGCCAGAGAGGGGTATCTTAATTTATTACCTGTACAGCATAAGCGTTCAAAAGAACCTGGTGACAGCAGCGAAATGATCCAGGCTCGTCGTGCATTTCTGGATGCCGGACATTATCAGCCGCTGCGAGAGGCTATTTGCAACACACTGCAACAGATTTCTCCTGAAATACTGCTGGATATTGGTTGTGGGGAAGGGTATTACACCGGGGCATTTGCAGACGTCAGAGCAGATGTTGGCGGCGAAACCTACGGGCTAGATGTCTCGAAGGTAGCTATTCGTTATGCTGCAAAGCGTTATCGTGACGTGCGTTTTTGTGTGGCATCCAGCCAGCGGTTACCTTTTGCCGATAATAGCATGGATACCATTGTCCGGATTTTTGCCCCATGTAACGCTGCTGAACTGGCGCGAGTAGTGAAACCGGGAGGCGTAGTTATCACTGCAACGCCAGGGCCACGTCATTTATATCAGTTAAAAGAACTTATCTATCAGCAAGTCGAATTACACCATGAGGTGCCGGAAGTGATGCCTGGTTTTATCCTGAAACAGACATTGCAGCCGGCCTGGAATATGACACTGACCGGTGAGCAGGCAGTGACCCTGCTGCAAATGACGCCATTTGCCTGGCGTGCCCGGCCTGAGGTGTGGCAGCAACTAAAACAAGGTAGTACCTTTGCTTGTGAAACTGATTTTGTGGTGCGGGTATGGGAAAAGGTGGTTGATAACCTGGAAGCCCAGTAGCCCCTCAATATAAGAGCGCCGGAAAAGAAAAAAGCGACGTAACACCGTCGCTTTTTTCGTAATGGGGCAGGGGGTCAGACGGTTAAATAGCTATAGATGATCTCTGCACCAATACCAATCAAAACGATACCACCGAGAATTTCTGCGCGTTTACCAAACATCGGGCCAAGAAAGCGACCAATCATTAATCCCAGAGTTGACATGATAGCTGTCGCACAGCCGATAGCCAGTGCGGTGACGATGATATTGACTTCCAGAAAGGCGAGACCGACGCCAACCGCCATTGCATCCAGACTGGTAGCAATGGCGGTGGTTACCAGCAACCAGAATCCATGGCGATGAATTTTTGGCGTCTCTTCTTCAGGGGTATGACGGAAGCCATTAATGATCATCCGGCTCCCCAGAAAAGCCAGCAGAATAAAGGCAATCCAGTTATTCAGGACCATCACAACTTCATTGGCCAGATAGCCAAGTCCCCAGCCGATGAGCGGTGTCAGGGTTTCAATCACACCAAAAATAAGGCCGGTACGTACAGCTTCAGAAAATTTAGGTTTGTGAAGGGCCGCGCCTTTACCAATAGATGCAGCAAAAGCATCCATCGACATACCAAAGGCAAGCAGTATTGTAGCGGAAAAATTCATAACACAACCTCAGCTGGGAATATCCATATGCACGCAGTCCATCCCCCAAACTTACGATGATGCGTGCCTATGGTCTCGCCTACTCAACACTCTGAGGCGTACATGCCACGTTCTTCACTTGTTGGAAAAACGAGTATGTTGACATGTACAAATCCATACTGGAAATCGGCTACTCCCCACTGACGGGCGCAACCTTAACATGTTTTTTATCTTTAAAACAACCGTTGTATTTTATTTAATTATAAATTAACTGGCATGTTGCTGTATTTCGATCCACTTATTAATACAAAGTTAAATATAGCATTATCAATATTTAATTGCTGAAAAACACCGCGTTAATATAGACAACGCTATAACTGTAACTCATTGACTTGTAACCATTACTTTATAAATCCTTTCTAAGTCATCGATATTTCTAACGCGAATAAGCAAGCGTCTATGCTCTAACTGGATAACTAATACGCCATCTTCAGATAAATTCATCGCCTTAATTCGGTCATAGCTCACCCAGACATTGGCGAAAAAAAGTCCTTCAGATTTCAGTAATAATTTCGGTTTTCTTATCCACGAAATATAAATGGCTAATAACATTAGCGCACAAAGCAACCATGTTGTGACCAGGGTTCCTTGTGTTGATATATTGTTATAAATCAGGATGCCAACAAGGACCACAAAGATAGAACCATCGATGCGGTTGCGGCGTAGCAGGGAAACACAAAGCAACGTCTTTCCATGGCGTTTATCCATGATGAATTCATCATGGATAGCCCAGGCGAGTAACAAAACAATAAAAACAATCAATACCAAATCGGTCAATGTCATAGCATACATACCTGACAGAAATATTATCAGGGCACCAAGGCCCATAACCTCAAATTCCCTGTGATGATTCACTGATTTGACAAGGTTCTCAGGGAAAAAGAAACGCATAAGAGGGAGACAATGTCTCCCTCTTTATTGATGACTCAACCAGGGTTAAAGCCCTTGAAGTTTGCGGTCATTACACGCCGAGCAGGCCGATAGCATAACCGACGATACCCAGTACGAAGAAGCCCATGATAATCCACAGCGCATTGACTTTCTTACGCAGAAGCCACATACAACCGAAGGTCAGCAACAGCGGCACCAGACCTGGCATTAACTGGTCAAGGATCGTTTGTATTGTGGTGACATGTACAGTGCCGGTAGGATCCGTAATGGTCGAAACCACCAGCGGTATATCGACACGGGTCCATTTATTGACCAATGCCCCCATGACAAAGAGGCCAAGAATGGACGCTCCTTCCGTCAGTTTTTGCAGGAAGCCACCGCTCATATCTTTAACGATATCGACGCCTTTTTGATATCCGTAGGACACTCCATAATAGAGGGTTAACAGACGAACAACGTTAAACAGTACAAAGAACAGTAACGGTCCGAGCAGGCTTCCGCTCATCGCGATACCGGCACCGAGTGCGGCAAATACCGGACGAACAGTACCCCAGAATATTGGGTCACCCACCCCCGCCAGTGGCCCCATCAGACCGACTTTCAGGCCGTTTATTGCTGCGTCATCAATAGGTGCTCCATTGGCGCGCTGCTCTTCCATTGCCAGCGTTACACCCAGAACCGGTGCTGCAACGTAAGGTTGGGTATTGAAGAACTCAAGGTGGCGTTTAATCGCCAGACGACGTTCTTCGTTATTTTCCGGATATAAACGCTTAATCGCCGGAACCATGCAGTAACAGAATCCAAGTGCCTGCATACGCTCAAAGTTCCACGAACCCTGGAACAAGTTTGAACGCCAGATTACGCCACGAACATCACTTGGTGTCAGTTTCTTTTCAGTCGCTAATTTAGTGGTATCAACCATTTCTTTCACCTTTAGTCGAGTTCGTTATCGAGGTCGTTAGCAGTAGCGGCACGAGTCGGCTCACCTGCGGAACGGTTATATTTCGGGCTAAGCTGAATGTAGAGAATAGCCATGACAGTACCAATAACACCCAGTGCAACGAGGTTGAAGTCGGTAAAGGCCGCAGTAACGAAACCTAAGTAGAAGAACGGCATCAGGTAGCCTGCGCGCATCATATTGATGACCATCGCATAACCCACAACCACAATCATGCCACCGGCGATATTAAGACCACTGGTGATGACTTCCGGAATGGCGTTGAGCATTGACTGCACTTCGTTGGTGCCGACAGAAATAGCTACGATAACGGCAGGAACAGCAATACGCATTGCTTGCAGTACCAGAGCTGACACATGCAGCCAGGATATTGCAGACAGGTTACCATTTTCAGCCGCCTTATCTGCCGCGTGCTGGAAGCCAACAGTAATAGTACGAACGATAATGGTTAATACCTGACCTGCAGCAGCCAGAGGAATGGCGAGGGCAATACCGGCACCAATGCTTTGATGACCAGCAATAACCAAGATAGTTGAAATAATGGAAGCCAGTGCGGCATCAGGCGCGACAGCCGCACCGATATTCATCCAGCCCAGCGCTATCATTTCTAGCGTACCCCCGATAATAATACCGGTAGTCATATCCCCAAGAACGATACCGATTAAGGTACATGCAACCAGCGGGCGGTGAAACTGAAATTCATCAAGTATGGATGCCATACCCGCGATACTCGCGACGATAAACACCAGCACAATCTGAAGAATGGTAATCTCCATTGTACTTCTCCTATTGGTGATGACTTAAGTGTGAGCTCTGAGTAATTTATTTGACGAAAATACCGTCAGCTAACTTTAGCGATAAGATCCATCATTTTAAGTTTCTGGTCTGTGGACACTTTTCGTGCTTCTAATTCAATGCCACGCGCATTTAATTTATTGAAAGCTTCAATATCTTTAGCATCAATAGAAATTGCGTTATTGACCTGTGTTTTTCCTTGGCGGAATGCCATTCCACCAATATTTACACTGGTAATTTTTACCCCAGCTTCGACCAGACGCTCGACATCGGTCGGATTGGTAAACAGCAACATTACCCGCTCGCCTGCATATTTAGGGTTATTGTAAACGCGGATCATTTTTTCGACGTCAACAACGTGAGCAGTAACTCCCGGAGGAGCGACTTGCGTCAGCAATGTTTTGCGCACGCTATCGGCAGCGACTTCATCGCTGACAACAATAATCCGTGTGACATTGGTTTCTTTCGTCCAGCGCGTTGCCACCTGTCCATGGATTAAACGGTCATCGATACGGACCAAACCAAGAACCATATAGTCATTGGCACCCATAGGTTTAGCGGGAGCCGCTGGTTTTGGTGCCGCAGGGGGCGGTGTGACTTTTTCTACTGGCGCAGCTTTGAGGGCTTTTACGCCTTCTCTGCCTGTTTCAACGGCCAGCGCAACGAGTTCGTCAAAGGAAGGGTTATCATCTCGAGCCATGAGTGTTTCCACTAGCATGGGAATATTGACACCGGCAATAACTTCATACCGCTCTTTATCAACAACAATCCTGCTAGCGGCATTAAATGGGCTACCTCCCCAAGTATCCACCAGGAACAGTACACCTCCAGATGTATCAAGTTTTTCCAGTTGGGCGTTATATTTAACGATCAACGTTTCGGCATTTTCCCCAGGAACAAAATCTATCCAGCCGACGTTTTCTTGCTCGCCTAGTAACATTTCAGCAGTTTTGAGCAGTTGTTCTGCTGCAAATCCGTGTGTGCCTATAACAATAGCAATAGTCACTTGCTACCTCCTATTGTTGCGATGACGTAGCCCATAATGAGCACCAATGTTCGTAATAAGTGTAGCGAAACGATTCAACTTACGTGGTCAACAAAGCAGCGAATGACACACATAATTTATTTTATGCCGTGAAAAAAATAAAAAATGTGATGTAGTTCCGTAATTTAGAACTGTTGTTGCATAATATTTTTGTAGCGTGAAATAAATCAAATGAATCGTCATTTTGGTAAAGAAAACTAAATTTTTGCCAAACCCTATTCAGCTTTGGTATTGTTAGCGTTCGTTTAATTGTAAGGGGTAAAGGGCTTTAGCCCACTCTATGGATCGTCACCGACGTCTTTTCATAACCGGAACTTCAATGTTCTCATCCTATACAGGCGCGTCAAGCCCGAAAAACCATTCTACTCTTCATGCTGTTCTTGCTCCTTATCAAGCAAGATCTTGTGCTGTCTGCGACAGGAGTAAGACATGGAACTGTTAATGGATCCGCAAATATGGATCGGACTGGCTACACTGGTGGTACTGGAAGTTGTACTGGGTATAGATAACCTCGTCTTCATTGCCATTCTTGCTGACAAATTACCGCCAAAACAAAGAGATAAAGCTCGTCTTATCGGCCTGTCTCTGGCCTTAGTCATGCGACTGGGCCTGCTGTCGGTTATTTCATGGATGGTCACCCTTACAAAACCGCTTTTCTCAGTTGGCGATTTCACATTCTCAGGTCGTGAACTGATTATGCTGCTCGGGGGACTGTTTTTGCTGTTCAAAGCAACAACAGAATTACACGAACGGCTGGAAAACAAACAACACGATGGTAGCCACGGGAAAGGTTATGCCAGTTTCTGGGTGGTCGTTGCACAGATAGTCGTGCTCGATGCCGTCTTCTCTCTGGATGCGGTTATCACAGCAGTCGGTATGGTGAACCATCTTCCAGTGATGATGGCCGCAGTGACGATTGCCATGATTGTCATGCTGGTGGCATCGAAACCATTGACTAATTTTGTCAATAAACATCCGACGGTTGTAGTGCTCTGCCTGAGCTTCCTGTTGATGATTGGTTTGAGCCTGGTAGCCGAAGGCTTTGGTTTCCATATTCCGAAAGGTTATCTGTACGCAGCGATTGGTTTCTCGATTATGATTGAATTTTTCAACCAAATCGCGCTTCGTAACTTTATTCGTCACCAGTCACGACAGCCGCTACGTGCGCGTACTGCTGATGCTATTCTGAGTATGATAGGCAGTAAACGCAAAGGAGACGATCCTCGTCAGGAAGACAACAATGCGATAAAACCGATTGAAGCCGAAACCTTTGCTGAAGAAGAACGTTATATGATTAACGGCGTGCTGACGCTGGCGTCGCGTTCGTTGCGCAGTATCATGACGCCTCGCGGAGATATTTCCTGGGTCGATGCCCTAAAAACTGACGCAGAAATTCGTGAACAGCTGCTGGCATCACCGCACAGTTTATTCCCGGTATGTCGGGGTGAGCTGGACGAAGTTATTGGTGTCGCACGCGCTAAAGAACTGCTGGTAGCGCTGGATAAAGGCGAGAATGTGGCCTCTATTGCTGCTCAGTCACCCGTGATTGTGGTGCCTGAAACGCTGGATCCTATTAATCTGTTAGGTGTCTTACGCCGTGCCCGTGGTAGCTTCGTTATCGTCAATGATGAATTTGGCATGGTACAAGGTTTGGTGACACCGCTGGATGTTCTGGAAGCGATTGCAGGTGAGTTCCCCGATGCTGATGAAACACCAGAAATTGTTCGTGACGGTGATGGCTGGCTGATAAAAGGGACGACTGATTTACATGCTTTGCAGCAGCGTCTTGATATCAACACACTGGTCAATGATGATGAGGATATTGCCTCGATTGCAGGGTTAGTGATTGCGGTAAATGGCCAGATCCCGAAAGTCGGTGATGTACTGGAAGTGGCACCATTAAAAATCAAAATCGTTGAAGCTAATAATTATCGTGTTGATTTAGTTCGCGTTATCAAAGAGACCCCGTTTCACGAGGACGACGAACTTTAAGTCAGATGACGTTGACGGAACGTTTTTTTCTGGCCGGAGATATCCCTATTATGGCTCTCCAGCCAGCACGGAAACTGCGTCAGTGGCATCGGTTTAGCATAGAGACCCCCGCAACAGGCAGACAGCTTGCTGACGTAACAAATCAGCCTGTTCTGGGGTTTCCACTCCCTCAGCAATTAACGCAATGTTTAATTGATGACCGAGTACAATAATCATATCAGTCACTTTTGAATTCACCCTATCCGGTACCTATAAATAAAAACTACAATGCAGACAGCCAGTCGCGCTAAAAATGGCAATGGGTTTCGCGGGGAGTGATTCTGATGGCAAACACTCAGATAACAACACGAGTGCCTGATTCTGGGTAAGATAAATTAGCATGGTGTTTCACGTTGCCAGGAGCCAGCGTACCCAGACAACGTGAAGTTTTTTAAATACGGTTAGTTACATTGAACTTTTATCGCCAGTCCTCCTTGCGACGTTTCACGATATTTGGCGTTCATATCCTTACCGGTTTCGTACATCGTTTCGATAACCTTATCCAGCGATACGCGTGGCGCACTGGTCCGATGCATCGCCATACGGGTGGCATTGATGGCTTTTACAGAGGCAATTGCATTACGCTCGATACAAGGCACCTGAACCTGTCCGGCAACCGGATCACAGGTCAGGCCGAGGTTATGCTCCATACCGATTTCTGCCGCAATACAGACTTGCTCAGGGCTAGCCCCAAGAATTTCTGCAAGCCCGGCGGCTGCCATAGAACAGGCCACACCCACCTCACCCTGACAACCCACTTCGGCACCTGAAATAGAAGCATTCATTTTGTACAATGCGCCAATGGCACCGGAAGCGAGGAAATAACGAATATAGGTTTCAGGTGTGACAGGCTCAATAAAGTGATCATAATAAGCCAGAACAGCAGGCACGATGCCACATGCACCGTTAGTTGGAGCTGTGACTACACGGCCACCTGCCGCATTCTCTTCGTTCACAGCGAGGGCGAACATATTTACCCAGTCCACGACGTTCATCGGGTCGTTGGACAGTTTATCATTGGAAACCAGAATACGGCGCAGAGCGGAAGCACGACGAGGAACACGCAATGGACCAGGCAGGACGCCTTCAGTATTCATGCCCCTGTCAATACAGGCAAGCATAGTGCTCCAGATCTCGGCAAAGTACTGCTCAATTTCTTGCTTGCTGTGTAATGCCAGTTCATTTTCCATCACCAAACCTGAAATAGAATGTCCGGTTTGCTGGCAGAATTGCAGCAGTTCTTCAGCAGAATTGAAAGCATAAGGCACTGCAAGTTCAGTCGAATCTGTTTTGCCATAATGCTCAGCATCGACAATAAACCCACCGCCGATAGAGTAGTAGGTTTTGCTATAGATCTCTTTTTCACCACTGTAAGCATGAATGGACATACCATTCTCATGCAAAGGAAGATTGGTGCTATGGAAACGAATACCATTGTCAGCCGGGAAATCGACTTCATGGGTACCACTGGCTAACAGCAGACGACCACGAGACTCGACATCCTTAATAAAACCAGGAATGGAATCTATCACTACGTTGTCAGGACGATTACCTGCCAGACCCATAATAATCGCGATATCGGTATGGTGACCTTTACCGGTTAATGAGAGGGAGCCGTAGATATCGACAGCGATACGCGTTGTACTGTCGAGTAATCCGCGTTCGACCAGGTCATCGACGAATTGTTTACCGGCTTTCATTGGGCCAACGGTATGCGAGCTGGAAGGGCCAATACCGACTTTGAACATGTCGAATATACTAATCACAATAAAACTCCTATTAATGCGTCCGTCACCCGAACATGATGCTTTGAAAATGCTATATGATAGTGTAAAAATTTATTGGTTGCATGGGTAAACTATTCACATGAATTAAACTAATCAATTAGAGCAAATTACCTAATACCAACATAAACCGATCAAAACATTTACCGATTAAGCGCGTAAAGCATCGCCGAATGCGGGCAGGGATAGCGTGCATATAAATACCGTTTTAGCAATCACCAGGTTACCCTAAGCTCTCTAAAGTGATAGCCGACGCGAGCCAGATTGAATGTAAGGCTGATTGGTGCGATCGTACTGTCGTTGCTATTAATCAGCTTTTCCCGACCTCAAGGCGTCGTAGTCGTTGCGGTTATACACTGTCTAAACTGGCGTTAAACACAGGGGCTTGCTGATGTCCTGAATGTGGTATTCGCCATGGCTGTAATATTTTTGCTGCAAAGAATATAAAATCTGCAGGTCTTACGGTGTTAGCCGCTGGAGAGTCTGTCAATCTTCACTCACTTGATGTGGCTTAGGTGGGACTCAGTGAATTGGGACTCCCCGCCGTTTACGGCGAGGAGCAGTCAACTAATATAGCTTAGTTTAGCGGCTGAAAGAGTTATCTGTGTTGCAGTTTACCTGTAAAGCCAGTGCGCGGATGATGCTGGCTGTCATACCCCAGACAAAATAACTCTCGTACCAGGAAAGCCAGACACGATGAGGTATTTTCCTGCGGTGAATATCGAGAGGATGATAACGTCCGGTAGCCAGCGCCTCTTCAAGTGGCATTTCAAAAATAGCGGCGACTTCATCGGCACTTGCTTGCAGCGGGACATCAGGCGAGATAATGCCAACAATCGGTGTGACCCTAAATCCCGTAACACTATCGATACTGGGCAGGCGACCAATCACTTCCACAGCCTGTGGAGGGATAGCAATTTCTTCATAGGTTTCACGCAATGCAGTGGCAATTAACGATCCATCGGTCTTATCGGCCGAACCACCGGGAAATGCCACCTCACCGGGATGTTTACGTAGGGTCAGTGAGCGCTGAGTCAGTAACAGTCCAGGCTTTGTGCGGCGAACGATAGGCACCAGAACCGCAGCTTCACGTTGATGGCTGATAAGAGGGTGAAAATCCGGTTGTAACAGCTGAAAACGGGCAAGAAAATTATCCAGCGTCATTAATTAGCTCTCCAACAACGGTAGAATGCGATTCACTTTGTCAAACGTCTCTTGGTACTCCGCACTTTCATCACTGTCAGCCACGATGCCTCCTCCGGCAGAGCAATAGAGCTTACCTTGCTCTGCGGTCAGGGTCCGAATGGTGATGCTGCTGTCCATATTGCCGCAAAAACTGATATAGGCGATGGATCCACACCAGGCATTACGTCGCTGCGGTTCAAGCTCTTCAATAATTTCCATCGCCCGTACTTTAGGTGCTCCGGTGATAGAACCGCCAGGGAAGGTGGCACGGAGTAAATCACAAGCGTTGAGTGAGTCAGGTAACTCGGCGGCAATAGTGCTGACTAAGTGGTGCACTGCAGCAAAGGGTTCGACCACAAAGAGTTCCGGTACTTTGACACTACCTGGTCGCGCCACTCTGCCAATATCATTTCGTAGCAGATCAACAATCATCAGGTTTTCTGCTCTGTCTTTCGGTGATGATGCCAGTTTCAAAGCCTGCTCAAGGTCGGCCTGCGGGTCAGCCAGTCGGGGTAAGGTGCCTTTTATAGGGCGAGTCTGGATCTGTTTATCTTGCAGACGTACAAAACGCTCCGGAGACAGGCTTAATATCGCACTGTCAGGTAACCGTAAAAAAGCACTGAAAGGTGCACGGTTCGCCTGATTGAGTTTTTCAAAGGCTTGCCATTCATCACCCTGATAGCGGGCACTAAACCGCTGAGCAAGGTTAACCTGATAACAGTCACCACTACGCAGATATTCCTGAATTCTATTAAATTTCACACCGTACTCTTCACGGCTCATATTCGACAGCCAGGCACTGGTCAGATGAAACGGCTCGCGTGATGGCGGGTTGAGGGAATCAAGATAAGTCAGGCGTTGATTGATATCACCCCAGCTGACCAGTGTCAGACGCTGGAGCTGGTTGTCCGCTATCAAGGCCCAGTCATAAATTCCGACGGCCATATCCGGCGTGTGCAGACTTTTTTCTGCCTGCTCGGGTAGGGTTTCAAACCGGCGGCCTAAATCATAACCGAACAACCCCAGAGCACCGCCGCAAAAGGGGAGGTCTGGGGTTGGGGCACAGGTTAATCCGTAGCTATCGAGGGTATTTTGCAGCAACGTCAGAGGGCAGTTTTCGGAAATCTCAACGATGCCGTCCCGTGTTATTTGCGTTGTTTTTTCGCGAGTGACCAGGGTGGCGAGAGGTTCTGCCACCATAATATCGAAACGGCTATACGGATTATCGGATAAACCAGAGTGCAACATCATCGCCCACGGGCGGTCAGACAGCGCTTTAAAGTAGTGCTGTATCGCATCTGTTTGCCAGGGAAGAACATGAACAACAGGAGATTTGATAGCTTTCATCAAATATCCCTCTGGAGACCTCGCCCAATCCGGGCGGGGAGGTAAGAGGAGGTAACATCTCTTATTTCTTTTACTGTATACATTTACAGCCTCACATATTTGATGCTAATGTGTGAAAGTGAAACATGCCTATAAACATCGGTTTTACCCAACGCCTGAACAAATTGAGCTTTTGGTTCAAACAGTTAGTTGTATACGCTTTGTCTATAACTCAACCCTTCACTGATGCATTGATGCCTGTTTCTGCAAAAACAGCGGATCGCCGAATGGATAACGTGCACAAGCCATATGCAACCCGAAACTGTCCAAAGTGATAACAGACGCCGGCTGGGGCAAATTTGTGCGTCAGCTTGAATACAAGGCTGACTGGTACGGATGCACAGTAGTCGGCATCAATCAGTTTTTCCCTTCGCCAATACGTTGCAGCGGTTGCGGTTACACACTCTCTAAACTGGCGTTAAATACTCGTACAGGGTCTGTCCTGAATGTGGTATTAAGCATAACCGTGACATTAACGCCGCGAAAAATAGCGAAATCGCGGGTCTGGCAGCGTCAGTCTCTGAAGAGTCTGTAAACCCTGAATTGCATCAAGCGGCGTAGGTTCGACTCTGAGAAGTGGGAAGCCTCGCCGTTTGCGACAGGGAGCAGTCAACTAATGAGAACCTATTACCATTACAACATTAAATCTTGTCGAAGGAGTTTAACATGATTTCAGGATTACCTGCGCTTAGTCATGAGCAGCAACAACAAGCGGTCGAACGTATTCAAGAGCTAATGAGCGGTGGCATGAGCAGCGGCGAAGCTATCACTCTGGTGGCGAATGAAATTCGGGCAACCCATACCGGGGACCATATTGTCGCCATGTTTGATGACGACGACGAAGAGGAATAATCCCCCTCCCGGGGTATGGCTTATAATGCCGCAATAATTTTTATTTCGACCTTATACTGTGGATGCATCAATCCCGCCTGTACGGTACATCGTACTGGCGCATGACCGGCAACGACCCATTCATCCCAAGCTTGGTTCATGGCAGCAAAATCCTCACCGTTCGGTAGAAAAATGGTGGCATCAAGAATGCGCGTTTTGTCGCTATTCAGTGATGCCAGCAGAGTATCGATTTGTGCCAGAGTATTCGCGGTTTGCTGATACGCATCGGCATCCAGATTTTCTGGGACGGCAGTGTAATAGATGCTCTGATTGTGGATAACAGCATCGGACCATCTGTCCTCTGGTTTTATTCGCGTAATGCTCATGGTTTCTCCTTGATAGTAAACAAATCACGGCACACAGACTGCCATAACCTTTGCCCTTGTTCTACAGGGTAGCTGGATTAAACTTACTATGGCTGACATAATTACTGGCAATTTAACCAGGGGGTAATGTGACGGACGATTTTGCGCAAGATGGTCAGCTGGCGAATGTTATTCCGGGGTTTAAGCCACGCGAAGCACAGCGACAAATGGCGGAAGCAGTAACTAAAACCATTGCACAAGGCGGTACGCTAGTAGTGGAAGCGGGTACGGGTACAGGTAAAACCTACGCCTATCTTGCCCCGGCATTACGCTCCGGAAAAAAAGTCATTATCTCGACGGGATCTAAAGCACTGCAAGATCAACTTTACTCACGTGATTTACCGACAATTGCCAGCGCACTCTCTTTTACCGGCCGTATTGCACTTCTGAAAGGGCGGGCTAACTATCTCTGTCTTGAACGGCTCGAACAGCAAATGCTGGCTGGAGGAGGGCTGGCGCAGGAACTACTGAGCGATATCGCACATTTGCGTCATTGGGCCAGCACCACAGAAGAGGGTGATATCAGCAGTTGTAACGCGGTGGCTGAGGACTCAACGGTCTGGCCGTTAGTCACCAGCACCAATGATAATTGCCTCGGTCAGGACTGTCCGGCCTATAAAGAGTGCTTTGTGGTCAAAGCGCGTAAAAAAGCGATGGATGCGGACTTAGTCGTGGTCAATCATCACTTATTTATGGCCGATATGGTGGTGAAGGAGAGCGGTTTTGCGGAACTGATACCGGCAGTAGATGTCACCATTTTCGATGAAGCCCACCAAATTCCTGATATTGCCAGTCAGTATTTTGGTCAGTCGCTGACCAGCCGCCAGTTACTTGATCTCGCCAAAGATATTTCTATTGCTTACCGTACTGAAGTGCGTGACGTGCAGCAGTTACAAAAAAGTGCTGACAGCCTGGCTATGCGGACGCAGGACTTTCGTCTGCAACTGGGGGAGCCGGGTTACCGGGGGAACTTACGTACCGCGCTGGCAGAACCGGCGGTTCAGCGCTCACTGCTGTTACTGGATGATGCTCTTGAGCTTTGCCATGATGTGGCAAAACTCTCACTCGGACGTTCCGCTCTGCTGGATGCCGCTTTTGAGCGGGCAGTTATCTATCGAGAGCGAATTAAACGGCTGAAAGAGATTAACCAGCCCGGATATAGCTACTGGTATGAGTGTAACGCTCGCCATTTTACGCTGGCGCTAACGCCGTTATCAGTTGCTGATAAGTTTAAAGAGGTGATCAGCGAAAAATCTGCCAGTTGGGTCTTTACCTCTGCAACCTTATCAGTGAACGATAAACTCAGTCATTTCACAGAACGACTGGGTATTGAGCAGGCAGAAAGTTTGTTGCTGGCGAGTCCGTTCGACTATGAAAAACAGGCATTGCTTTGCATTCCTCGTGGTTTACCTGAACCTAATCGTCCTCATGGGGCAAAGCAGCTAGCCCGTTTATTACGTCCGTTGATCGAAGCGAATAATGGACGCTGTTTTATGCTCTGCACCTCGCATGCCATGATGCGAGATCTGGCAGAACAGTTCCGCGCTACCATGACACTGCCGGTACTACTGCAGGGAGAGACGAGTAAAGGGCAGTTGCTCGAACAGTTTGTTCAGGCCGGTAATGCGCTGCTGGTGGCCACGAGCAGTTTCTGGGAAGGTGTGGATGTCCGTGGTGATGCCTTGTCACTGGTGATTATCGATAAGCTCCCCTTTACCTCACCCGAAGATCCATTACTGAAGGCGCGTATGGAAGACTGCCAGTTGCGTGGTGGCGATCCCTTCGCTGAAATTCAGTTACCGGATGCCGTCATTCAGTTAAAACAAGGCGTGGGGCGATTGATTCGTGACGTTGAGGATAGCGGGGTGATTGTTATCTGTGATAACCGACTCGTGATGCGACCTTATGGCGGTGTCTTTCTTAACAGCCTGCCGCCCACCCCACGAACGCGGGATATTAATCGCGCTGTCGCATTCCTTAACGCTCTCCCAGAGCGGTAATTATCAGCGACCTGTGATATGCTACGCGCCGTTTTTTGAACTTATCCCTTGCCAGAGGCTCGCTAGTCCATGCGAATTTTAGCCATCGATACTGCAACTGAAGCTTGCTCTGTTGCACTACAAGACCCTGAGGCGTGTTACGCCCAGTTTGAACTGTGCCCGCGTGAACATACGCAACGCATCCTGCCAATGGTGCGTGATATCCTGGAATGTGCTGAAACTCGGTTAGCGGATATCGACGTGCTGGCCTACGGCCGTGGGCCGGGAAGTTTTACCGGCGTGCGTATTGGTATTGGCATTGCTCAGGGGCTGGCTCTGGGCGCTGAACTGCCAATGATCGGTGTTTCAACACTGGCGACGATGGCACAAGGGGCATGGCGACGCACCGGAGCCACTCGGGTGCTGGCTGCGATAGATGCCCGTATGGGTGAAGTTTACTGGGCTGAATATGTTCGGGATGAAGCCGGTGTCTGGCAGGGTGAAGAGAGTGAAGCCGTATTAAAACCTGAAGCAGTTGCTGAGCGTTTAGCGGCACTGACCGGGGAGTGGGCTACAGTTGGAACGGGCTGGCAGGCCTGGCCTGATATGGCTCAGGATAGCGGACTCATTATTCGTGACGGTGAAACGACCCTGCCCGAAGCTGAAGATATGTTGCCCCTGGCACTTCAGGCGTTTAATGCCGGACGTGCGGTAGTGGTTGAAGAGTCAGAGCCTGTCTATTTACGCAATGAAGTGACCTGGAAAAAGCTTCCTGGCCGCGAGTAACCGCCAAAAGTCACGTTCTTCCCTATTGATAAAGCAAGTAGCGTCTGCTTCTGGCTCGATGTATCGAGCCTTTTTTTGATAATTTATTGTTGTTTTAAATCACGGCATAAGCCGCGATTTATTCTCATTTTTTGCCATGAAAAAATGAGTGATGTGCTTCGCAACCTTTGAACAGGCCAATAAACAAACTGGTACGCTGAGTTAATATAATGTTAATGAGATGGTGCGGCCGAGGTGTGCGATGACAATAAACAGTACGATTAGAGGTGTGTCTTTGAACAAGGTTTGGCTTAACCGTTATCCAGCCGATGTACCGGCAGAAATCAATCCCGACAGATATCACTCTCTGATTGATATGTTTGAACAGGCAGTCGAGCGTTATGCCGACAATCCCGCGTTTATCAATATGGGTGAAACCATGAGCTTCCTTAAACTGGAAGAGCGGAGTCGGGCATTTGCCGCGTATTTGCAGCAAGGAATGGGGCTGAAAAAAGGCGACCGCGTTGCCTTAATGATGCCTAATTTACTCCAGTATCCGGTGGCCATGTTCGGTGTATTACGTGCAGGTATGGTGGTCGTGAATGTGAACCCTTTGTATACCCCGCGTGAGCTAGAGCACCAGCTATGTGATAGCGGAGCCAGTGCGATTGTCATTGTCTCGAATTTTGCCCATACACTTGAGAAAGTCGTCAGTCAGACTCAGATAAAACACGTGATCCTGACCCGCCTGGGTGATGAGCTTTCGCTAGCGAAAGGCACGCTAGTCAACCTGGTGGTTAAATATATCAAGCGTATGGTGCCGAAATACCATTTGCCAGGGGCTATCTCATTTCGTCAGGCATTGCAGAGCGGTGAGCGCTTGGCGTATCTCAAACCGGATATTGTGAATACGGACCTGGCCTTTTTGCAGTATACCGGCGGTACTACGGGTGTAGCTAAAGGAGCGATGCTGTCCCATCGCAATTTGCTGGCTAACCTCGAACAAGTGAAAGCGGCCTACGGTCCACTGCTTGAAGAAGGTAAAGAGCTGGTGGTTACGCCGCTGCCGCTGTATCACATTTTTGCTCTGACAGTGAACTGCCTGTTCTTTATTGAACTCGGTGGCTGTAGCCTGCTGATTACCAATCCACGTGATATTCCGGGTTTTGTCAAAGAGCTTGGGAAACATCCTTTTACCGCGATGACCGGTGTGAATACGCTGTTTAATGCGTTACTCAATAATAAGGAATTCCAGCAGCTTGACTTCTCCTCGCTGCATCTCTCCGCCGGGGGCGGTATGCAGGTCCAACACGTGGTCGCTGAACGTTGGGAAAAACTGACCGGACGTTTTCTGCTTGAAGGATACGGCCTGACAGAGAGCTCACCTCTCGTCAGCGCCAATCCACATGATATGAATTATCACAGCGGCTCTATTGGCTTACCGGTTCCTTCTACTAATGTTAAGTTGATTGACGATAATGGTCTTGAAGTATCACCCGGTGAGCCAGGAGAACTTTGTGTGAAAGGTCCTCAAGTCATGCTCGGATACTGGCAGCAGCCCACTGCGACGGCGGAAGTACTCAAAGATGGCTGGTTGCGCACCGGTGATATCGTGGAGATTGACGATAAAGGCTTTATGCGCATTATCGACAGGAAAAAAGACATGATTCTGGTCTCCGGTTTTAACGTTTATCCGAATGAAATCGAAGAAGTGGTGATGCAGCACGAAGGCGTTCTCGAAGTGGCGGCAGTGGGGGTACCTGCTGGCGTAACCGGCGAAGCGGTTAAAATTTTCGTGGTTAAAAAATCGCCTGACTTGACTGAGCAGGAACTCATTGTCTTTTGTCGTCGCCATCTTACCGCCTACAAAGTGCCAAAATTGGTTGAGTTTCGAACTGAATTGCCGAAATCCAATGTTGGGAAAATTTTACGACGAGAACTGCGTGACGAGACGAGTGGGACAGGTAACAATACCGTTCACGCGTAGAGCCTGCCTTTGGGCATAAATCTAAGAGAATAGAATTTGAATTACCAGATGATTACTACTGATGCCGGACTGGCTGCAATCTGTGAAGCTGCCCGGCAGTATCCTGCATTAGCACTGGATACTGAGTTTGTTCGCACGCGCACTTATTACCCGCAACTTGGGTTATTGCAAATGTATGACGGTGAAACTATCTCACTGATTGATCCTCTGACAATCAGTGACTGGTCTCCTTTTAAAGCGCTGTTGCAGGACACCAGTATCCAGAAATTCTTACATGCGGGTAGCGAAGATCTGGAAGTCTTTCTTAATACCTTCGGCATGATGCCAGAACCTTTTATCGATACACAAATTCTGGCCTCTTTCACTGGCAAGCCATTGTCATGTGGTTTTGCTACCCTGGTTGAGTCCTTCACTGGCATTGCTCTGGATAAAAGTGAGTCACGTACTGACTGGCTGGCGCGTCCGCTAACAGAACGTCAGTGCGAATATGCGGCGGCGGATGTGTTCTATTTGCTGCCGATTGCCCACAAGCTGGTTATTGAAGCTGAAACGGCGGGCTGGCTGCCGGCAGCACTGAATGAATGCCGTCTGATGCAGGCCCGACGTCAGGATATTCTGGCGCCTGAAGAAGCCTGGCGCGATATCGGCCAGGCCTGGCAGTTACGGCCTCGTCAACTGGCATGCCTGAAGAAACTGGCTGCCTGGCGTCTGCGTTGCGCACGTGAGCGGGATATGGCGGTCAATTTTGTATTACGGGAAGAGAATCTCTGGCAGGTCGCACGTTATCTGCCGGGCTCCCTTGGTGAACTGGGTAATCTGGGACTCAGCGGCAGCGAAATTCGTTTTCACGGTAAAACCCTGATAGGGCTGGTTGCTGAAGCGGAAGCCTTACCTGAGAGCGAACTACCGGCGCCGCTGGTGAATCTGGTTGATATATCGGGTTATCGTGGATTATTTAAAGCCATTAAGGCGACAATACAGACTTTCAGTGAAACCAGCGGATTAAGCGTGGAGCTGCTGGCCTCTCGTCGCCAGATCAACCAGTTACTTAACTGGCACTGGAAATTGAAGCCCCAGTCGCTACAGCCGGAGCTTATCAGTGGCTGGCGTGGAGAGCTGATGGCTGAGAAGTTAAATCAGCAACTGGCAGGCCACTAAACAGATAAGTTACCGGAGTCTCGACGAGTATTCCGGTACTTATTATCATCCGTTATGCGGCAGCAGCCTGTCTGTGGCGTTCGTCGTTTAGTTAGACTTCACGGCTTCATCCATTTCAGGTAATGTCACGTTCAGTTCCAGAACAGAGATATCATCGCCTTTTTGTTCCAGTGCTACAGTAACCATATCCGGATCTATCTGAATATATTTACAGATGACTTCCAGGATATCGCGCTTCAGTTGCGGTAAATAATGAGGTTCGCTATCACCCCGGCGGCGTTCAGCCACAATAATTTGCAAACGTTCTTTAGCGATATTGGCGGTATTCTTTTTTCGCGAAAGAAAAAAGTCTAAAAGTGCCATAAATTATCCTCCGAAAAGGCGTTTGAGGAATCCTTTCTTCTCTTCTTCGATGAAGCGAAAAGGGCGTTCTTCTCCGAGCAAGCGCTCAATGGTATCTGCATAGGCTTTACCTGCACTAGACTCGGCATCAAGAATAATCGGTTCACCCTGGTTGGATGCGCGTAAAACTGACTGATCTTCAGGGATAACACCGACCAGAGGAATGCGCAGAATTTCCAGTACATCCTCCATACTCAGCATATCTCCTTTACTGACCCGGCCTGGATTGTAGCGGGTCAGCAGCAGGTGCTCTTTGATAGGGCTTTTGCCTTTTTCAGCACGCAGTGATTTGGAGGAGAGAATACCCAGAATACGGTCTGAATCCCGGACTGAAGAGACTTCAGGGTTAGTAGTAATAATGGCTTCGTCAGCGAAATAGAGCGCTATCAGCGCACCGGCTTCGATACCCGCAGGGGAGTCGCAAATAATAAACTCAAAATCCATCGTTTTAAGGTCTTCCAGCACCTTAGCGACCCCTTCACGGGTCAGGGCATCTTTATCCCGAGTTTGTGAAGCAGGCAGGATATGGAGGTTTTCAGTGCGTTTATCACGGATAAGTGCCTGATTTAATGTTGCATCACCTTGGATAACATTGACAAAATCATACACCACTCGGCGCTCGCAACCCATAATCAGATCCAGATTACGCAAGCCAATATCAAAGTCGATAACGACTGTTTTATGTCCCTTCTGAGCCAATCCCGTAGCGATGGCTGCGCTAGACGTGGTCTTACCGACGCCCCCTTTACCCGATGTAACTACAATAATGCGTGCCATGAGGATTTCCTTGTTAAAAAGGGCCTAATATAAAGGTTGAAAGGAAAGCGCGCCGTTGTTCAAATTCAGACGAATCGCTTTTCCGTAATAGTCAGCCGGTATTTCATCACTCAGCCGATACTCTCCTGCAATAGAAACCAGTTCAGCATGCAGATGAGTACAAAATATATGAGTATCAGTATTGCCACTGGCGCCAGCAAGCGCACGCCCTCGCATCATACCGTAGATGTGAATATTACCATCTGCAATTAATTCTGCACCAGCGCTGACATGACTTGCGACAATCAAATCACTATTTTGCGCATAAATACGCTGTCCGGAACGAATTGGTGTATCAATAAAACGTGTCTGGGCATATGGCGCGACTAGCGGAACCGTATCCTGAACAGAGATAACAGGCGTTGTTTCCCGCACCACTTTTTCTTTGCCTTCATTAAGCAGTGGCAATCCGGCATCGGTAATTGCGGCTTTCAACGATTCATTTTTACAACCACTGATCCCGACAACATGTAATCCGGTAGAGATTACCGCATGCTGGATTTGTTGCCAGTTGACCGCGCCTTCGAGGCTTGCCACATTTAATACGACTGGCGCATGTTTTAAAAAAGCAGGCGCTTGGGCGATTTTTTCTTCCAGAGCTTGTTGAATGACCTCTGGCCGGGAGTCGTGTAAATGAACGACAGAAAGTGTGAAACTGCTTCCTTTTAACTCGATTGGCGTATTTGACATCCTGACCTTACTCAATTCAGTTTCAATCCCCACAATTGTGGGACGATATTCCGAACTACGCAAGGCATGTTATAGTTCTCAATATATTCAGGCAAGTCACAGACTGACTAAAATAGAGTAAAAAACATGTATTGTGTGATCTATCGAAGTACTAAGCGCGACCAGACATATCTCTATGTTGAGAAAAAAGACGATTTTTCACGTGTACCTGAAGAGCTAATGAAAGGCTTCGGTACACCAGTGTTGGCTATGATGTTACCGCTGGATGGCAGTAAAAAACTGGCCCAAACGTCTCTGGATAAAGTGAAGAATGCTCTTGAGCAGGACGGCTATTATTTACAGATCCCGCCACCGCCAGAAAGTTTGCTTACTATGCATTTGGGAAATATTCCGAAAAAGTAAGAACCGTTATTCACGGGCTCAGAAATATCAGAAAAGCGGTGAGTATTTATACCCATTTTAATATTACTGCGAGCGATATTCAGACATCATCATTCACGACGATTTCAAGGCGGAGGAAGACACAATGTATCAACATCGTAACTGGCAAGGGGCTATTCTGGATTTTCCTGCAAATAAGGTGGTTTGTGTTGGCAGTAATTATGCTAAACATATAAAAGAGATGGGCAGCCAGATGCCGGAAGAGCCCGTGTTGTTTATTAAGCCTGAAACTGCGTTGTGTGATATTCGTCAGCCTCTGGCCTTGCCGCAAGGTCTGGGTGAAGTACACCATGAAGTCGAACTTGCGGTGTTAATCGGTTCAACGCTGAAACAGGCCACTGAAGACCATGTACTCAATGCGATTTTTGGTTATGGTATCGCGCTTGATTTGACATTGCGCGACTTGCAAAGCGGTTTAAAAAAAGCAGGACGTCCGTGGGAAAAGTCCAAAGCCTTTGATAACTCTTGCCCTATTTCAGGTTTTATTTCCGCTCGCGAATTTACCCAGGACCCGCAGAATATCCCCCTCAGCCTGAAAATTAACGGTGAGATCCGCCAGCAGGGTTCAACCGCTGATATGCTGCATAAAATCATTCCACTAATTGCCTATGCCAGTCGATTCTTTACCCTGCGTGCCGGGGATATTATCCTGACGGGTACCCCAGAAGGGGTGGGGCCACTGGCTAAAAATGATGAGCTGGAAGTGACTTTTGCTGATAAGAGCCTGACTACCCGTGTTTTATAACTCTGTTGCTGCCAATCGGCGACAATAATTGCATTCTTAAGGTATACTGTTCAGACTCGTCATATTTCAAGTTTCCTGCGTCCTGCCCGTCGAATCATACAGTTTATCTATGCACATCGACGGGTTGAACTTAGTACCTACAGACAACTTGAATTATCTTGGGTATAAAGATGCTTCTCAAATTACCTGAAATCCTTTTAATTCTCTCGTGCAGGAACCGTTATGACCGCTGTCCCTTTCTGGCAAAGTAAAACCCTTGATGAAATGAGTGATGCCGAATGGGAGTCGCTGTGTGATGGCTGTGGGCAGTGTTGCCTTCACAAGCTTATGGATGAAGACACAGATGAAATCTATTTCACTAATGTGGCCTGCAAACAGCTCAATATCAAAACCTGTCAGTGCAAAAATTATGAGCGCCGTTTTGAATACGAACCCGATTGTATCAAGCTAACGCGAGATAATTTACCGACCTTCGAATGGTTGCCTCACAGTTGCGCTTATCGCTTACTGGCTGAAGGGGAATCGCTTCCGGTCTGGCATCCGCTTCTGACCGGCTCTAAAGCCGCAATGCATGGTGAACGTATTTCCGTTCGCCATATTGCCGTCCAAGAGTCCGAAGTTGTCGACTGGCAGGATCATATTATGAATAAGCCTGAATGGGCTGATTGAGGCGTTGATTTTAAAATGTTTTTTGTTACTGGTTTTTTGCCGGGGGCATGTAGGGGGCATCATCACTAAAGTTTTCATTTAGAATGCTCATTTGGTCCTCGTTGTTGTCATTCATCCATTTCCCGTAAACGTTGTAAACCCTCTGCGCTGACGCATGACCCATTTGTGCCGCTATAAAGTTTAGGTTAACGCCAGCGCTTAATGCCCGGCATGCAAATATATGCCGTGACTCATAAGCTTTACGGTGGGGAATGCCAGCTCTCTTTAGCATCAGGTTCCATGTTGCCCCAAATGAACCTGGTGCATACCAGTCTCCTCCAATACCATTTCTTGCCGTAAATTTTGGTACCAATACAAAAGTACAGTCATCAGTTCGAGTTCTGTCAAACTCTCTTAGATGCACAGTCATTTTGTGAGACTGCCCCATTCTTGTGTATGCCATTTGGCTTTTAAGGGCCTGTATCGCTTGCTGGCTCAGAGTCAGTCCACATTGTAAAACTTCCTCCGTGAACCTTTGCCATTTTGTCTAACAAATCCATTATAATTCAAAAGCGTAACAAGCTCGTCCCAAGTAAAGTTTTTGGGCATAGGATCTAGTCTTGCCCTGAGCTTGTCTATTTTTCTCATTATTAGAGGGGGGCAACTAAAAAACAGTTGCAATTGTTACACTGCATGTTATGTCGATATTTCTTTGCTTCTAAATCTATATGAGTAACTACTAAAACAGCCGCATTTTCGTCTCTACTACTCACCGAGACGTTGCATACCCACCAATAATGAACCATGCAATAAACACTACTGCTGCCACGATGATTGCAGCAGGAAACAGATATCCAATCTTCATTTTTTTCTCTTAGCGCTCTATACGAGCCGCATCTTCGTCTCTATGGCTACGCCGATAATCTTACAGTTACCGTTAATCGGTGTAAGAGGCCATGCCGGGTTAAGCCCTTTCAGGTACTTAGTGCTGCCTTCGATGATCAACTTCTTAAATGTCGCCTCGTTATCATCTACCAGCTTTGCAATTACCAAGCTGCCGTTGACCGGTTCTCGCCCTGTATCGAACAACACAAACGTGTCTTCTGGAATGCTCAAGCCAGAGGTTAAGTGTGTAGGGTTCGCAAGCCTTGGCTCATGCGCCAGCCTGTACCTTACTTAGAACTGGGAATGCCCTGTGTGTTGAATACGCACCTTTGTATGCTGAACCAAAAAGCAGTTCAGGCGAGCTAATGCCCAATGCCTTTGCGATAACATCGGCATCCTCAATGCTGACCGCCCTAGTTCCGGACTCGTAATTACCAATGCGAGACTGAGAAGCCCACCCACAAAGCTCTGCTAGAGCCTATCTGTGATAGACCTCTCTCTTCCCTTATCTGCTTAATCCTCAGAGAGATATTTTCTTGAATCTTCATGATCATTTTTTATCACACTCCGTGATAAAAGACTCTACACGATTTGTGTTTGCTGGTAATCACAAATCGTGTTTGTCGGGGGCTTAACTAGTACGTTAAGGGAACAATATGAACAACATCGCAAACGAGAGAAGGAGGCTGGGTATTACTCAGTCCGCTTTCGCTCAGGCATGTGGTGGATGGGGAGCTTCAAGGATTGGTAACTACGAGGCAGAAAGCGATAACCCGATCTAACTCGCACAGCAGAGGCTAACGCAGATGAAACGACTCAGTTCAACCAGTTCCGCAAAGACCTAATGATATTAGCCGGATCCTACGACACCCTGACGAACATTCGGGGTGAGGTTAGGGCAGAGAGTCTAAGAGCCTAGCCTACGCAAATATGGACGATGAGGAGTTCAGCAGGTGCTATTCGTCACTGATTAACGCCGCGATTAAACACGTATTCGCCGTGACTAAAGACCAGAGAATTCTCAATCGACTACAGAGCTATCTCTGAGGTGACATGACAATCAAATCAAACACCGATCCCGACTGCAAAGATCTGTGGCAAACACCGCTATGGCTATTCGACGCGCTCGATATGGAGTTCGGCTTCTGGCTGGATGCCGCGGCGAGTGCTCGCAATGCTTTATTTGCGAAATACTTCACTGAGGCGATGACTCTTTTTCGCAGGAATGGGAAAGCATGGGGGCAATTTGGTGTAACCCGCCATATTTCAAAATCTTACCCTGGATGGATAAAGCCGCCGAACAATCAGCCAGGCAGCATAAGAGCGTAGCCATACTCGCTCCAGAGGATATGTCTGTCGGATGGTTCAGCAAGGCGCTACAGATTGTTGACGAGGTTCGGGTGATTACTGATGGGCGAATCAACGATTTTCACGCCACAACAGGCAAAGAGCAGAGGGGGACAGTAAGGGATCAATGCTTCTGATATGGCGACCGTTCATCAGTCCGAGGCGAGTAATAACAACGGTTTCCAGGCAAACACTAATAGGGTTCGGTAAGCCGCTGCAGACAAAGAAGCGGCATTGTCAGCGCTTCTTTATATCGCCGCAGCGGCGCGGGCGTCATTAGCCAACAACGTTCTTTCAGCGTCTTAAGCAAGGGGATGGGTGATTGAATTTAAAAGGATGGATGCTTCATGAATACAGAGGGGTTAATCAGATCCCCAGGCCTCGAATTGGGGCAACAGGAGCGCAGAGTAGCAGATACAGGCGATGGGTATAGCCGTCTGGCAAACGAGTTTATCGCGATGAAAGGTTTGATAAAAAATGGACTGATAATAGGGTCTAACAAAAAAATCGGCGAGAGGGATATTCTAGATCGCCATCATGCTTGTGACAGTGTCACTAAAATGGAACGCATAAAAGACACTAACCCCGCCTTAATCCGCTAAGCATATCAATCCCTGAATGGCTGGATGTTCAAACTTGGACAGACTGGGTTCGTTATCGAGCTGAAACCAAGAAGCCAATCAAAACTGAGCGCGTGATCATTTACTACCACGGACGGAGCACTGGCTGGCACTTCTGCAATCACCGTTGATCTTCCCCCTTTGTTCAGTACCGCTGTAAAGTAGAGTTTTCGGCCCTTCTTTTCCGTCCAAAAAGAGGTCATT